>NZ_JADNLK010000016.1:0-19262 GCF_015555905.1 Clostridium sp. D43t1_170807_H7 | reverse complement strand
TAAATAATGGAGCAAAAGTAGAAATAGTAGAAACAAGCGGAAGTTGGTACAAGATAAAATACGGAAGTGGATATGGTTATGTAAGTAAGGATTATGTAACAGTATCATCAACTAGCAATAGCAATAGCAGTAGTAACAATAATACTAGCACTACAACAACACAAAGTGGAACAGTAAAAGTAAATGGTGCACTAAATGTAAGAAGTGGCGCAGGTACAAGTTATTCTGTAATAGGTTCGTTAAGTAATGGAACTCAAGTAGAAATAGTAGAAACAAGCGGAAGTTGGTATAAAATTAAATATGGAAGTGGTTATGGATATGTATCAAAAGATTATATTCTAGTAAACACAAGAAGTATTGCAGAAAATACAATTTCAAGAGAAGGAACGGCTGTTACATTATCATTAAAAGTAAGAGATGAATCGAACTATGAAGCAAATGTTATGGGGACAATTGCTATGGGAGAAAAAGTTTCTGTAATAGAAGATAATGGTGAGTGGAGTAAAATACAATACAATGATACAATAGGCTATATATTAAATGAATATGTAGATTTCAATATAGCATAGTTTAATGTTGATATTTTAATATCCACTAATGAGTTATGTTAGTTTGATTTATGGATATAGTAATTATATACATAAAAATCAGATTAATATAGCTCTTTAAATTTTTATGTGGCATAAATTATGTTTATGTGGTAAACTAAATAACCCTACATAAAGAAGTACAAAAGAGGAGAGTAAAATATGGAATTATTTGTAACTGATTTAGATGGAACATTAATTAATAGTAAGAGAGAAGTTCCTAAAAGATCTTTAGAAATTTTAAATAAATTAATTGAAGAAGGGGTTAATTTTACAGTAGCTACGGCTAGAACTCCAGCAACCGCAGTTGAAATATTGCAAGATTTAAATTTAAAATTACCAGTTGCTTTAATGAATGGAGTATTAATATATGATACTAAAGAATTAAAGTATATAGATATTAAGGGAATAGAGAAAGAATCCGCAAATAAAGTATTAGATATTTTTAAATCATATAATAAAAATCCATTAGTATATGGTGTTAAAGATAATCATTTATGGGTATACCATAAGGAATTCGAAAATGTTTATGAATATAATTTTTATAAAGAAAGAGCTGATAAAAAGTTAAAAACTTTTGTAAAGATTGAAAATTATAAGGAATCAATAATAGATTCCAACATAATTAACTTTGTGGCTTTTGATAATTATGAAAAAATAAAAGCAATTGCTGAAGAAATTAGATGTATTAAAGGAATAACAGTTAACTATTATAAAGATGTATATGAGGATTGTTATTTCTTAGAAGCATATAGTAGTGAAGCATCTAAAGCTAATGGTATAAAATATTTATCAAAATATATAGACTATAGTAAAGTTATTTGTTTTGGAGATAATTTAAATGATATACCAATGTTTGAGTTAGCTGATGAAGCATATGCTACTGCAAATGCAGCAGAAGAGATTAAGAAAATAGCTACTAATGTAATAGGTAGTTGTGAAGAAGATGGAGTTGCTGAATTTTTAGCAAATAGATTTAAAAGTAAATAATAAATTAAAACAGAAAGTATTATATTGTTGATAAAATAATAAAATATTTTCTGTTTTATTATTTTATTAATAAAAAAAATTATAGATACATCTAAATAAAAGAGATGAAA
The DNA here is from genome assembly GCF_015555905.1 of Clostridium sp. D43t1_170807_H7. Lineage (GTDB taxonomy): Bacteria > Bacillota > Clostridia > Clostridiales > Clostridiaceae > Clostridium. Next base: position 17,575 of record NZ_JADNLK010000016.1, on the reverse strand, counting down.
ACGTTCCAGAAAGGAAAATGTGAAGAATTTACTTAATAAATTAATAAATTGTAAATTGAATTAAAGTAAGATATATCAATAGTTTTATGTGTATAAAAAATAAAAATGAAAATTAAAATATAAAATTATTAACAAATTGATAATAAAATCTTAGTTAAAATTAATAGTTTTTTATAAAAAACTTGAAAAAAATAATAAAACAATATATTATAAGGACAGGGATTAATTGGAATATATCTAAAGATGATTAAAAAAGGGGGAATAACAATGGATAATAAAAGAGACCAATGGGGGACAAAACTGGGTTTTATATTAGCAGCAGTAGGATCAGCAGTTGGTTTAGGTAACATATGGAGATTTCCATACCTAGTTTATGAAAATGGAGGAGGAGCCTTTTTAGTTCCATACTTCTTTGCTATATTTACAGCTGGTATACCTCTATTAATTTTAGAATATGGAATGGGACATAAATTTAGAGGATCTACGCCATTAGCTATGGCAAGAGCAAGTAAAAAATGGGAGTGGATTGGATGGTGGCCAAGTATTAGTGCATTCTTTATATTAGGATATTATTCAATGATTTTAAGTTGGGCTATGAAGTACTTTACACTAAGCTTTTCAAAAGGTTGGGGCAATGATCCAAATTCATTTTTCTATAATGATTTCTTAAAGCTTACAGAATCACCATTCCAATTTGGAACAGTTATTTGGCCTGTATTAATTGGAATAGTATTAGTTTGGGGAATTAGTTGGTTTATATGCTATAAAGGTGTAAAGGGAGGTATAGAAAAGTTAAATAAAGTTTTATTACCTACATTAATTGCAATAATGGTAATAATTGTTGTGAGAGGTGTAACTCTAGAAGGGGCTACTTTAGGATTAAACAAATTATTCACTCCTGATTGGAGCAAGGTAATGGAACCAAAGGTTTGGATAGCTGCTTATGGACAAGTATTCTATTCTTTAAGTTTAGCTATGGGAATAATGATGACTTATTCAAGCTATTTACCTAAAAAGACAGATATAAATAATAGTGCATTTATGACTGGATTTGCAAACTGTGGATTTGAATTCTTATGTGCAATTGGAGTATTTGCAATTTTAGGATTTATGGCAACAAGCCAAGGTGTTGGAATTGATGAAGTTGTTTCAAGTGGTATTGGGTTAGCATTTATAGTGTTCCCTAAAGTATTTTCAGTTATGGGAACATGGGGAACTATACTTGGAGGTTTATTCTTTGCTTGTTTAGTTTTCGCAGGATTAACATCTTGTGTATCTTTAGTTGAAGCTGTATCATCGGCTATAATTGATAAAACAGGTTGGGAGCGTAAGAAAGTTGTTTCTGGTATAGCTTTATTAGGTGTTGTTGTAAGTGCAACATTTGCATCAGGAGCAGGATTATATATATTAGATATAATGGATAACTTTATTAACTGTTATGGAATTATAGTTGTAGGATTATTAGAAGCCATTGTTATAGGATGGATAATTAAGCCTGAAACAATTAGAAATCATACAAATAAGACTTCATACTTTAGAATCGGAAAATGGTGGAATTTCACTATTAAGTTTATAACACCAATAATGTTAGCAATAATGTTAGTTAGTAATTTTGTAACAGAAATTAAAACACCTTATGCAGGATATAACTTACCAGAGCTATTTGCTTATGGATGGTCTGTTATTGGTTTAGGTATAATAGGGGCTATATTGGTTTCAAAAAGACCTTGGAAAAATAAAGCAATAGAAGAGTTTGAAGAGTTTGAAGAATTTGAAGAGGAGGTAGTTTAATATGACGGCAACAGCATTAACTTATTTTGCAATTGGTGCAATAGTATTATGGGGTGGTTTAATAACTACATTAGCTATCTCAATAAAAAAAGAAAAAGAAATGAATTAGTTAAATCCCAAATTAATGATATAACACATTTAGCAAGCAAAAGAGAGACGCATTCGCCGTCTCTCTTTTGTTGCGTATTAACTAAATTTTCACTTAAAGACAAGGTTCCTCATATTCTATAATATGAATTTAATGAGAAGGTGAAATTATGTGTGGAATAGCTGGAATGGTAGACTTTGATAGAATTTTAAAAGGAAAAAGAGATATACTTTGTAAGATGGTAAAGACATTAGAGAGAAGAGGACCAGATAGTGAAGGTCTATATGACTCTAACAACGTATTATTTGGACACAGAAGATTGATAGTTGTTGATCCTGAGGGGGGTAAACAACCAATGATTAAAATTGTAGGTGGAAAAAAATACGTTATAGTATATAATGGAGAACTTTATAATACAGAAGACTTAAGAAAAGAGTTATTAGAGGAAAATTTTACTTTTGATTCTTACTCAGATACAGAGGTACTATTAACATCATATATTGCTTGGGGAATAGATGCTATTAAAAAGTTAAATGGAATATTTGCATTTGCCATATATGATGAAGATAAGCAACAAGTATTTTTAGCTAGAGATCCTATGGGGGTTAAGCCATTATTTTATTCTAAAAAAGGTAGTACACTAATTTTTGGATCAGAAATTAAGACAATACTTGCACATCCTGAAGTAAAAGCAGAAATTGATAGAGATGGATTAACAGAGCTTTTTGCATTAGGACCAGCAGTATCTCCAGGAAGTGCAGTATATAAGGGAATAAATGAAATAGCACCAGCAAATTGTATGTTAGTAACAAAGGATAATATGAAGATATGGGAATATTGGAAAGTTGAAGCTAGAGAATTAAATGAAACAGCTGATGAATCAGTAAGTCATGTTAGACAACTATTAATTGATGCTATAAAAAGGCAATTAGTAGGTGATGTACCAGTGTGTACATTTTTATCAGGAGGATTAGATTCATCGGCAATATCAGCTATAGCAGCTGCTGATTTTAAAGAAAAAGGCAAAAGGCTAACAACTTATTCAATAGATTATGAAGGTAATGATAAGTATTTTAAAGCATCATTATTTCAACCTACTTCAGACCAATATTTTGCAGAAAGAATGGCTAAATTTATAGATAGTGATCATATAACTGTTTTATTAAAGCAAGAAGATCTAGCCCATGCATTGAGGGAAGCTACATTCAGTAGGGATTTACCTGGTATGGCAGATGTAGATTCATCACTATTGTTATTCTGCAAGGAAATTAGAAAAGACTTTGTTGTTGGATTATCAGGAGAATGTGCTGACGAATTATTTGCTGGTTATCCATGGTTTACTCATGAGGAAATGATAAATGCTAATACTTTTCCATGGTCAAGGTCTGTTGGTGAAAGAAAGACAATTCTAAATGATAATTTGAAAAATATAAAGATTGAAGAGCTTACTAATGAAGAATACTTGAAAACTTTAAAACAAGTACCACATTTAGATAATGAGGATAAAAAAACTTATAGAATGAGAGAATTATTTTATCTAAATTTAAAATGGTTTATGGTTAATTTGTTGAACAGAAAAGATAGATCAAGTATGTATAATAGTTTAGAGGTTAGAGTGCCTTTTGCAGATTATAGAATTGTGGATTATGCTTTCAATTTACCTGTAGACGTAAAACTTTTAGATGGGAGAGAAAAAGGATTATTAAGGAAGGCTTTAGTAGGTATACTTCCAGATGAGATAATATATAGAAAAAAGAGTCCATATCCAAAGACTCATAATCCTATATATACAAATATTGTTTGCAGTATGATGAATAAGATATTAGATGATAAAACTTCACCTATACTTCAAATAATAAACAAGGATAAGGTTCAAGAAATAGTGGACACAAAGGGAGAAGCATATAAGACACCTTGGTTTGGACAACTTATGACAGGGCCACAAATGATTGCATATCTAATTCAAGTTGATACTTGGTTAAGAGAGTATAATGTTAATATATTAATTTAATATAAGTAAATTATACTTTTAAAGTTATAATATGATAAAAGGAGATTAGAGATTAATAAGCTTTAATCTTCTTTTTTATTATTTTAAGTTAATTAAAAAACATGAAATTAACAAGAAAAATAAATAAAATAAAAAATATTACGCAAGATAAATCATATATTGACAAAAAAAAACAGATAAATTATAATGATACGCGGATAATTAAAGGACTCATATAAGTCTCAAATATGGTGAGATGTTTCTACGAAAAACCTTAAATTTTCAGCTATGAGTGAGCTTGATATATATTAACTCTATACGAAATATATATGAGTTATAGGGTATTAAATTCGCTATAGTTGTTTATATGTTTTTTTGAGTATAGGGTAAATGTTATAAAGCGTATCCCAAAAAACAGAGTGTTTAGGAGGAGTCTACTTATGAAGAAGAAAATCGTTGCATTAGTACTTTCAGCATTAATGGTAACAGGATTAGTTGGTTGTGGAAGCGATAACAACTCATCAACATCAGAAGGAAATGCATTAAAGGTTGGTATGGTTACTGACACAGGTACAATTGATGACAAATCATTTAACCAAGGAACATGGGAAGGAATAGAAGAGGCTAAGGAAAAATTTGGTCTTGAAACAACATTCATGCAACCTAATGGAGAATCAGAATCAAGCTACTTAACAGAAATTCAAAATCTTTATGATTCAGGTTATAAGTTTATAGTAACACCAGGTTACAAATTTGAAACAGCTATATATAAAGCTCAAGAAAAATATAGTGATGCAAGATTTGTTTTAATTGATGGAGAACCAAATGATGGTAATGATAATTACGTTGTAGCAGATAACACAGTTGCAGTATACTTTGCTGAAGAGCAAAGTGGATTTATAGCAGGTGTTGCAGCAGCAGCTCAATTACAAAATGGTGACTTTGGATTTATTGGTGGAATGGAAATACCATCAGTTAAAAAGTTTAACTATGGATTCCAACAAGGGGTAGCTTACGCTAATGAACATTACGGAACAAATGTTACTTTAAAGGCTGAAAATATAGTTTACTCAGGTTCATTCTCTGATACAGCTTTAGGACAACAATTAGCAGCTAAAATGTATGATAGAGGAGTTAAGGCAATATTTACTGCTGCTGCTGGTGTTAATATAGGAGTTATTACAGAAGCTAAGACAAGAGTTGTTAATGGTGAAGAAGCATGGGTTATAGGTGTTGACTCTGACCAATATGATGATGGTATTTATGAAGGTAATAAATCAGTAGTATTAACTTCAGCTATTAAGAAGATTGATGAAGCTGCTTATCAAATAATAGAAGATGAAATAAATGGTGAATTCCCAGGTGGTCAAGTTTTAAGATTTGATGCTAAAAATGATGCAGTGGGTATTCCAAGTGAAAATCCAAACTTAAGTGAAGATACAATTACAAAAGTTAATGAAGTTATAAATGCTATTAAAGCAGATGAAGTAGAAGTTAAAACTGAATTATAAAATTAATATAAGTTTAGGGTTATGTTAAAAAATTAACATAACCCTTTTCGTTAAATCTTGATACAAAAATGGATAAATAGTATTGACAGCAAAAAAAATATTAAATATAATATGACACGAACGATGGATAACTCATATAGATCCCGAATATGGCGGGGTGTTTCTACCGGAAGCCTTTAATTTCCGACTATGAGTGAAATTTATGAATGTGACTCTATACGAATAATTATTGAGTTAAGACGTATTATTTTCACTTTGGAAATTAATGCGTCTTTTTTTATTTGGGTTAGATGAGTTTGTTTAAGATAAGTATTTGGGAGGAATGTACAAATGAGAAAAAAAATTATTACATTAGTACTTTCAGTACTAATGACAACAGGATTAGTTGCATGTGGAAACAGTGGTAACGGTTCGTCAAATTCAGGAGAAGGAACATTGAAGGTTGGTATGGTTACTGACTCAGGAACAATTGATGACAAGTCATTTAATCAAGGTACATGGGAAGGAATAATAGAAGCAGAAGAGAAGTTTGGAATTGAAAAGAACTACTTAAAGCCTTCAGGAGAAACAGAAGCTGATTATTTAACAGAAATTCAAAATCTATATGATGCAGGATATAAATTTATAGTAGCCCCAGGATTCAAACTTGATACAGCTATATATAATGCTCAAGAAAAATATGAAGATGCAAAATTTATTTTAATTGATGGGGAACCTAATGATGGTAACGGTAATTACGTTGTAGCAGATAATACAGTTGCAATACAGTTTGCTGAACAAGAAGGTGGATTTGTAGCAGGTGTTGCAGCAGCACTTGAATTACAAACTGGTGAATTTGGATTTATAGGTGGTATGGAAGCAGCAGCGGTAAAAAGATTTAATTATGGATTCCAACAAGGCGTAGCTTATGCTAATGAAAAACTTGGAACATCTATTAGCTTAAAAGCTGAAAATATTGTTTACTCAGGTTCATTTACTGATTTAGCTTTAGGTCAACAAATAGCGGCTCAAATGTATGATAGAGGTGTTAAAGTTATATTTGCTGCAGCTGGTGCAACTGGTATGGGTGCTATAACAGAAGCTAAAACAAGAGCTGTTAACGGTGAAGAAGCGTGGGTTATAGGTGTTGACTGTGACCAGTATGCTGATGGTATTTATGAGGGTAATAAATCAGTAATATTAACTTCTGCTATTAAGAAATTAAACGAAGCAGCTTATCAAATGATAGAAGCTGAGTTAAATAATGAATTTCCAGGTGGTCAATCATTAATATTTAATGCTAAAAATAATGCAGTAGGTCTTCCACAAGAGAATCCAAACTTAAGTGAAGATACAGTAACAAAAGTTAATGAAGTATTAGAAGCTATTAAGAATGGTGAAATAGAAGTTAAAAGTGAATTATAAAATTTTATAAAGGTAGGGCTATGTTCATATGATTAACATGGCCTTTTTAAAAATGATAAATTATTAACAGAGATAATAATATTATTTATTTTCGATGTAATAGTTCGTAAAATTCTAAAAAAACTAAAATAAATACAAATAAAATGCAAAATAAAACTTTTATTGACAAAGATGGACAAATAAAATATAATAAAGACGAATAATAGAATGACTCATATAAATCCCAAATGTGGTGGGATGTTTCTACCGGAAGCCGTAAATTTCCGACTATGAGTGAACTTGATATATACTAACTCTATACGAAAAATAATGGGGTTTTAACGTATTAATTTCACTTTAGAAATTAATACGTTTTTTTGTATAAGAGAGTATTATGAATTTATTAAAAATGTAAATGGTTTTAGGAGGAAATTTTATGAAGAAGAAATTTTTAGCATTAGCACTGTCAGCACTAATGGTAACAGGATTAGTTGGTTGCGGAAGTAATAGTGAATCAGGTAATTCATCAGAAACAAAATTAAAGGTTGGTATGGTTACTGATGCAGGAACAATTGATGACAAGTCATTCAACCAAGGTACATGGGAAGGAATTCAAAAGGCTGAAAAAGACCTTGGAATTGAAAAAAACTACATGCAACCAGCAGGAGAAACAGAAGCTAATTATTTAACAGAAATACAAAATCTTTATGATGCAGGATATAAATTTATTGTAACGCCAGGTTTTAAATTTGAAACAGCTATATATAAAGCTCAAACTCAATATGAAGATGCAAAATTTGTTATAATTGATGGTGAACCAAACGATGGAAATGATAACTATGTTATAGCAGATAATACAGTTGCTATATACTTTGCTGAAGAACAAGGTGGATTTGCAGCAGGTGTTGCAGCAGCAGTTGAATTACAAAGTGGTGAACTAGGATTCATCGGTGGTATGGAAATACCAGCAGTTCAAAAATTCAATTATGGCTTCCAACAAGGTGTAGCTTATGCTAATGAGAATTATGGAACAAATGTTAGTTTAAAAGCTGAAAACATAGTTTACTCAGGATCATTCTCTGACACAGCTTTAGGACAACAATTAGCAGCTCAAATGTATGATAATGGTGTTAAAGTAATATTTGCTGCAGCAGGTGGAGTTGGTACTGGAGTTATAACAGAAGCTAAGACAAGAGTTGTTAATGGTGAAGAAGTATGGGTTATAGGTGTTGATTCTGACCAATATGATGATGGTATTTATGAAGGAAATAAATCAGTAATATTAACTTCAGCTATTAAGAAAGTAAACGAATCAGCGTATCAAATGATAGAAGCTGAATTAAATAATGAATTCCCAGGTGGACAAACATTAACATTTGATGCATCTAACGATGGTATAGGTATCCCAGCAGAAAATCCAAACTTAAGTGATGATACAGTAACTAAAGTTAATGAAGTATTAGAAGCTATTAAGAACGGAGAAATAGAAGTTAAAACTGAATTATAAGATTTTTAATAAAATGGGGCTATGTTAAAGCAATTTACATAGCTCCTTTTTTGTAAAAAGTATAGCAGAAACAGGCAGTAGTATATACTAATTCAAATGAATATCTTATTAAAAAAAGAAATTAATTGTTTAATTATAAATTATAAATTGTAAATTATAAAAAAATGAGCAATATGTGAGTAGAATAAACAAAATAATACAAAAAATAATAATGTATTTATTGATGTAATATAACTATATTAAGTAATTTTAAATAAAAATATACAAAAATAATTAATGTGATATGCTATTTATAAAAAATAGTGAAAAAAATGTTGAAAATGCGAATTATATAAATTATACTTAGAATGAAGTTTCGTGCGTAATTATGAAATTATTATGTAAGCATATCAATTTATAATTTGCATAAATAATAATGTGTGTTAATAAAATAATTATTTAAGAGGAGGATATCCATGGAATATGTAGTTGAGATGCTGAATATCCGTAAAGAGTTTCCTGGAATAGTAGCAAATGATAACATTACACTACAACTAAAAGAAGGAGAAATTCATGCTCTTTTAGGTGAAAATGGTGCGGGAAAATCAACGTTAATGGGAATGTTATTTGGAATGTATAAGCCAGATAGAGGGTCCATAAAGGTTAGAGGAAAAGAAGTAAAAATATCTAATCCTAATGTTGCAAATGATTTAGGAATTGGTATGGTTCATCAACACTTTAAGTTAGTAGATAACTTTACAGTTACAGAAAATATAATTTTAGGATGCGAACCTAGAAAAGGATTGACAGTAGACATTAAGAGAGCTGCAAAAAAAATCGAAGATTTATCTAAACAATATGGTTTAAATGTTGACCCTTATGCAAAAATAGAAGATATTTCTGTGGGAATGCAACAAAGAGTAGAAATATTAAAAATGCTTTATAGAAATGCTAATGTTTTAATATTTGATGAACCAACAGCGGTGTTAACTCCAAGCGAAATTGATGAGTTAATTTCAATTATGAAAAACATGACTAAAGAAGGAAAATCTATTATTTTAATTACTCATAAATTAAGAGAAATTAAAGAAGCAGCTAATAGATGTACAGTTATTAGAAGAGGAAAATACATAGGGACTGTTGATGTAGAAGACACTACAGAAGCTGATATGGCTAAAATGATGGTTGGAAGAGAAGTATCATTTAAAGTTCAAAAAGATGAAGCGAAACCAAAGGATGTAGTTGTAAAAATAGAGAACTTATCTGTTAATAATAATAAAAAGGTACTTGGTTTAAAGAATTTTTCATTAGATATTAGAGCTGGAGAAATAGTTGGTATTGCTGGTGTTGAGGGTAATGGGCAAACTGAATTAGTAGAAGCATTAACTGGTATGAGAAATGTTGAATCAGGAAGTATTGTATTTAAAGGAAAAAATATAGTTAAAGAATCAATACGTCAAAGAATAGATGATGGTATGGCACATATTCCAGAAGATAGACATAAAAGAGGTTTAATTCTTGATTATACAATGGAAGATAATATGGTGCTTAAAGCTTATAGAAATAAGCCGTTTTCTAAGAATGGTTTACTTAATAGAGCGAAAATTTCTGAATATGCACAAAAAATTATTGAAACATTTGATGTTAGATCTGGTGAGGGTGGAAAATCTATAGCAAGATCATTATCAGGTGGTAATCAACAAAAAGGTGTAATTGGGCGTGAAATAGAGTCAGATCCAGATTTCTTAATTGCAGTTCAGCCAACTAGAGGATTAGATGTTGGATCAATAGAATATATTCATAAAAGATTAGTAGAACAAAGAGATTTAGGAAAAGCAGTTTTATTAGTATCTCTTGAGTTAGACGAAGTTTTAAATGTATCTGATAGAATAGCTGTTGTAAATAACGGTGAATTAATAGGTATAGTAAATGCTAATGAAACAAATGAAAATGAAGTTGGTTTAATGATGGCCGGCGTAAAGAAGGAGGAAGCTTAGTGCATAAGAATCAATTATTAAAATCTATGATGGCAGTAGTTTTAGGATTGCTTGCTGGATTTTTATTAATGCTAGCAATGGGATTTAATCCAATAGACGGATATACTTATCTGTTTAAAGGTGGATTAATGAATCCTCAAAGAATAGGTAACTCAATTGCAACTGCAACGCCATTAATTCTTACTGGATTATCTTTTGCCTTTGCAAATAAAACTGGATTATTTAATATAGGTACTCCAGGTCAAATGTTAGCAGGTGGTTTTACTGTAACAGCTATAGGATTATTAGTTGACCTGCCATCTCCTATATTAGTACCATTAATGATTGTTTGTGGTATTTTAGCAGGTGCTATTTGGGCAGCTGTACCAGGGCTTTTAAAAGCATTATTTAACGTTAATGAAGTTGTTTCAGCTATTATGATGAACTGGACTGCATATTGGATAGTTTATTATATGGTTCCACAATATTTAAAGGGAACTACAGAAACGGAATCAGCTAGATTAGCAGATTCAGCAACTTTAAAGGCTGATTGGTTATCAAATATATTTGGTGGTTCGTACATAAACTATGGAATATTCTTAGCTATATTTTCTGTTTTAATTATATGGTTTATTTTAAATAAAACTGTTTTAGGATATGAATTAAAAGCTGTTGGATATAATAGATTTGGTGCTGAATATGCAGGTATGCCTGTAAATAGAAATATAGTAATTTCTATGATGATAGCAGGTGGATTGGCTGGATTAGCAGGTGTTGCTCAATATATGGGTAACTCTGCAGTACTTCAAATTGGTGTAATGCCAGCTCAAGGCTTTGATGGAATAGCTGTAGCTTTATTAGGTAACAACACTCCTTTTGGAGTATTATTATCAGCATTATTCTTCGGTGTATTATATGTTGGTAAAGGATTCATGAATGCCAATGTTAAGGTACCACCAGAATTAGCAGATACAATAATAGCTACAATTATTTACTTTGCTGCAACAAGCGTGGTTATGGATAAAGTAATTAAGAGTATAAAGAAAAAAAGAGAAGATAAAAAATTAGGAACATCTGGTGAAAGGGCGGTGGAAAAATAATGTGGGATATAGTTGTACAAATTTTTCCTTATGCAATAGCGTATACTATACCTATGCTAATTACTGCTTTAGGAGCGCTTTATTGTGAAAGAAGTGGTATTGTAAATATAGGTTTAGATGGATTTATGATAGTAGGTTCTTTTGCTGGAGCATTAACAATATCTAAACTTCAAGCAGCAGGTGTTAATGGAGCATTATGGATAGGACTTTTAGTTGCTGCAATAGTTGGAGCTTTATTCTCACTTTTACATGCATTTGCAAGTATTAACTTAAATGCAGATCAGGTTATAAGTGGTACAGCAATTAATATGATGGCTGGAGCTTTAACAGTATTCTTAGCAAGAAATATGACTGGTAGTGGTAACATAAGAATAACTTTAGGATTTTTACCAAAAAGTATTCCAGTATTAAAGGATATTCCAATAATAGGACCATTATTATTTACAAAAACTTATGCTACAACATGGTTAGTATTAGCAATATTAATAATAAGTGCATTCTTATTATATAAGACTTCATTTGGATTAAGACTAAGATCTTGTGGAGAAAACCCACAAGCTTCTCAAGCAGCAGGTATTAATGTAATGAGAACTAGATATATTGGTGTTATGATATCAGGAGCATTAGCTGCTTTAGGTGGATGTATAATATTAGTAACATATTCTGGTGAGTTCAATGGAAGTGTTGCAGGATTAGGATTCCTTGCATTAGCAGCATTAATATTTGGACAATGGAGACCTTTAGGAATATTAGCAGCAACTTTCTTCTTTGGATTTGCATCAACATTAGCAAATGTTGCGCAAGTAATTCCAGAGTTAGCAAGTATACCGCTAGTAGTATTAAAAGTATTCCCTTATATAGTTACATTAATTGCATTAATTATATTCTCTAAATCTTCACAAGCACCAAAGGCTGCTGGTGAAATATTTGATGCAGGAAAAAGATAAATTAAAATAAAAGAAGCTTTTTTAAAGCTTCTTTTATTTTTTTAAAATTTTATAAAAATAATATATGGAAAATTTAAGAAATGTATTATAATTAATATATTATAATATTTATAATACATATAAATTGGGGATATAAAGATAAAGGGGGATTACTTAATGAAAAAAGCAAAAATAGCCTTGCTAGGATTAGGAAATGTAGGTAGAGGAGTATTTACAATCCTACAACAAAATAAAGAAGAAATAATGAAAAGATCAGGTTATGAAATTGAAATTTCTAAAATTTTAGTTAGAGATTTAAATAAAAACAGAGGTGTTGAAGTAGCAGATAATATTTTAACAACTGATTTTGAAGAGATACTAAATGATGACTCTATAAAGCTTGTAGTTGAAGTTATGGGCGGTATAGATCCAGCTAGAGAATATATGTTAAAGGCTATGGAAGCAAGAAAACATATAGTTACTGCAAATAAAATGTTACTGGCAACAGAAGGTGATGAAGTATTTGAAAAGGCTGAAGAAATGGGAGTTATGTTTCAATACGAAGCTAGTGTCGCAGGGGGAATACCTATAATTAATGGTATAAATGAAAATTTAACTGCAAATAAAGTAAATGAACTATATGGAATAGTTAATGGAACAACAAATTATATATTAAGCAAAATGGAGCTTGAGCAATTAGAGTTTGATTCAGTATTAGAAGAAGCTAAAGAAAAAGGGTATGCAGAAGCAGATCCAACTTCAGATATTGAAGGGTATGATGCTCAATATAAACTTGCAATTCTTGCTTCATTAGCTTTTGGTACTAAAGTTGATATTAATGATGTATATAGAGAAGGAATAACTAAGATAAAACCAATAGATATGAAATATGCTAGTGATTTTGGAATGTCAATAAAATTATTAGCTATTGCTAAAGATGATAATGGAAGAATAGAATTAAGAGTACATCCTACTATGATTCCAGAAACTCATCCACTTGCTAATGTATATGATTCATTTAATGCAATATTTATAAATGGAAATGCTGTTGGAGACTTAATGTTCTATGGTAGAGGTGCAGGAGATTTACCAACTGGTAGTGCAGTTGTAAGTGATATAATTTCTATTTTAAGAAAAAACATAGAGGTAGAAAATAAAAATCCGATTATTAGAAATAACTTATGGGAAAAGCAAGTTAAGAATATAGATGAGGTTGAGAGTAGATACTATATAAGAGTAACTGTTGAAGATAAACCAGGTGTATTAGGCCAAATTACTACTATTTTTGGTTCAAATAGAGTAAGTTTAAAATCAGTTATTCAAAAGGGTAGAAAACATGATGAAAATCATGAAGTAACTTTAGTTTTAATAACACATAAAACTAAGGAAGCTTTAATAAATGACTCTATAGACAAGCTATATGATTTAAGAACAGTAAAAGATGTAGAAAACATAATAAGAATAGAAGACTTTAACTAAATTGCGAACTAAAGCGTTAATGCCGTGATGCCGAAAATTAATGATATTACCTACAGAAATTGTGTAAATTTCGTTAAGAATTTATATCTTTCTTTCCATAAAAACTGCTAAAGCTTTGAAAGTCACTTTGTTCCCTCAGCTTCTTAACGCAGTTTTTACTCCAAGAAAGATTAAATTCTAAAACTCATTTACAATATTTCTTCCGGTAATATCATTAATTTTTCTCTATCACTGGCTCTTAAGCTAAAAGATACAATTTTCTGCGTAACCACCTTAAGAGTTAACGACTTCTACTATATTTTATATAATAAATTGTTAACTATAAAGGGCGCGTGTTATAAGCATATACATGAAAAAAGAAAAAATGAAATATTAATTTGGAGGTATGATTGAAATTAAGCCGTAGAATTTAATAATTGATGGAGTAAAGTTGCGTTAAGTGAAGCTCTAAATCTTGATTTAGTTAGCTGAACTTACTCCTCTGAGCGATAGTGAGGAGTGAGTTTCATTTTAAAAGGAAGTACCTTCTCCTTGCGTCGAATGTGTAAGTTCGATTTACAAAATTGAAATTTTGAATCTCACTTAAGTTTAAAAACTTTAGCAAACTTTACGGAATCAATTATATAAATTCTAGGTGAAAATTTCACCATTACCGGAAAATAAATATTTCATTTTTTCGCTTCCATGTGGTGCGCAATATATTTTTATTTTACGTATTTGGTGTAAAGGTTCATTAGAAGTTGGATATGGAATTCCTCGTCTAGAATAATTCTTTTAAGTACTGCATTTATGCATTCATCATCAATTTTAGTTATGGTTTCTTTATATTGTTTAATAGCAGCTTTTTCATCTTGAATATCAATAGTGAGAATATCTTTAATTGACGATAAATCGTAATTTACTAATTTACTAGACCAATAATTTTTCTTTTTATTATTAATCCAATAACCAGGTTCTCCACCAAGTAGAATTATTATTTTACCAAGCATTTCTAAATGATGCATTTCAACAATAGATATACCACATAGAGTATCTGATATTTCTTTATTACTATAAGTTAATGCAATTTGATGATAAGTATATTGTGCTATAGCATCAAATTCAGAAATAGCACTAGAGTAATTAAGTAAGATTAAGTCAATATATCTTGAATTTTTTTCTTTTACTTTAATTTCTGGATATGGAAGGTCAACTGAATACATTTATATACTCCTTAAATTAATTATAGTGTATCAGTGTATTTTATGAATAAATATAGAGAAATGTTAAAGAAAGTATCTATAATAAGGATATATAAAAGTAAGAAAACTCTAAAGTAGTTTTAGTTAAGATTAAATCTACTTTAGAGTTTTTTTATTTTAAGATATTAATCTAGAGATTACTCTAGAAATTCTTTGTGAGTTAAATACAGTGAAACTATTTCTAGTAGCTCTGTCTTCATTTATGAAGCCTTCATAAAAAAGAGTTTTATTTTCTATTTCTAGTAAATCCATAGGTTTAATTACCTCAGGAAGCTTGTCCGTTCGATAAATACCACTATTGATTAATAGCTCTGCTACAAATTGAGAACAGAAATAATAATACTCTCTTTTATGAGGTTTATTAAAGTAAGCAGTTACTGTTCCAAGAACACTATATTTATACTCGTCTTTATTTTCAAAAAATTTATTAATTTCATTTTGTAAAAAATCAAATTGCTCAGAAGTAATATTAATTTTATATACTAAGCATCTACTATTAGGATACATAGCAAATACACCACTATATAGATTTTCTTCAACAAGGCCCGCAGGTAAAACTTTACTTGGGATTTTACGCCCGAAGGAAAACATTTGGGTGAAGGAGCTATCAAGAGATAAAGAAACATGAGAGTATTCTTTTTGCGTAAAAAGAGCAATTATATTAGAAAACATCGTTCCAGTTCTAGATAAGACTATGTATATATCTCTATTATTCAAATTAAATCCCCACCTTTTATTTTATACTTTCTATTGTACACTAAAAATATGTAACTGTTAATAATTTTTTTACAAATTTAATGTAAACTTTTATTAAATAACTTTATTTATCAATACTGGTATGTTATTATGTACAATAAAGCTATTTAATAAAAGTTTTAAAGAGAGAAAGGAAGATAATTTAAATGGAATTTAAATTTACTTTTGCTGATAAAGAATATATTTTAAATGAAGAGAACCTTGATTATTTTGTGAATGATGAAGAGAATCCAATTAAAGACATAGATGAGAAAAAAATAATAGAGATATTACATAATAGTGAAAATGTTGAATTTATAAAGGCATTTTTTGATTTTCCATGTGAAAATTGTAATGAAGGAGTTAGTGAAAAGAAGAAATTCTTTGATTTTTTAGGCTTTAATTTTTACATATATACTAAAAATGGAGAATATGTAATAAGTACTTTAGATAAAGAGTATGAAGGATTATCTTTTAAAAGATTAATGAAAAGTGGAAAAGTAGATAATAGTTATATTGTGATGGTAAATGTTTGTAAGCATTGTGGAAGCTATTCTATAGAGATTGAAGAATTTGAGGTTTAGTTAAAAAGATTGGCATGTATTAATATGAATATAGGCCAATCTTAAACTTTCACATAAGATAAAAGTTCTATATGACATTTTCTTTATTTATGAGAAAATTCTCAGTATTTTTTGCATTATATATAGAGATTTTGTAGAAAATAATACTGAAGGGAGCGTGTCTTATAAATGAGTACTGATAAATTTAAAGATAAAAAATATCAAAAGGGGGAAAGAAGACAAAAACTTCACCAAAATCAAGATAATGTAGGAAATGATAAAAATCCTAGTAAATACAAAAGCTTTGATGGAGAACCCCTTTAGATAAACTTATATCAAACTAGTATATAGGTTTATAGTAAAAAGAGCTTAACTTGAGGGTTAAGCTTTTTTTTGATATCATAAAAAGTGACAAATTTTTATGGAGGATATTTATGAAGAAAGTTATTAAAAAAGGAGTAATTTTAGTAGGAATAAGTGCTATGTTAATTGGATTAATAGGATGTACAAATAATAAAACTTCTAATCCAAACAATGATGAAGAAAGTGAAGTATCAGTTGAATCAACGGAAGAGTTGCCAATAGCAACTATTAAAGTTAAGAATTTTGGAACAATAAAAGCAGAATTATATCCTGATAAAGCGCCTAATACAGTTAATAATTTTATATCATTAGCTAATTCAGGATTTTATGATGGATTAATATTTCATAGAGTAATTAAAGGTTTTATGAATCAAGGTGGAGATCCAAATGGAATTGGTACAGGTGGTCCAGGATATTCAATTAAAGGTGAGTTTAGTAGTAATGGATATACAAAGAATGATTTAAAACATACTGCCGGTGTTTTATCAATGGCAAGAGCAAGTAATCCTGATTCTGCTGGAAGTCAATTCTTTATAATGGCTGAAGATGCCTCATATCTTGATGGTGATTATGCTGCTTTTGGAAAAGTAACTGAAGGGATGGATGTTGTAGAAGCTATTAATTCTGTTGAAACTGATAGGAATGATAAGCCATTAAAAGATGTAGTTATTGAAAGTATTACAGTAGACACAAAAGGAGTAGACTACAAAGAACCAGAAAAAATAGAATAATAACTAAATTGTTCGTTAGAGCTTGAATACCGTGATGATGAAAATTAATGATATTCCCTACAGAAATTGTGTAAATTTCGTTAAGAATTTATATCTTTCTTTCCATAAAAACTGCTAAAGCTTCGAAAGTCACTTCGTTCCCTCAGCTTCTTAACGCAGTTTTTACTCCAAGAAAGATTAAATTCTAAAACTCATTTACAATATTTCTTCCG
>NZ_JADNLK010000015.1 GCF_015555905.1 Clostridium sp. D43t1_170807_H7 | reverse complement strand
CTACTATTAGCTCTATGCTTTTTGGCATACTATAAATTAAATTCCCGAAGGGAGCGTGGCGAAAGCCACTTTTTTTATTTATCTCATGGCTAGAAGTCAGTTTATATAAAAATAATTTTGATAGGAGATTTTGTGCTATGAAAAAGGCAATATTAGTAGTTAGTTTTGGGACAAGCTATTTAGACACATTAGAGAAAACAATTAAAAAGGCAGAAAAGCAAATAAGAGATAATTTCATTGAATATGATATATATAGAGCATTTACATCTCATAAAATAATAAAGAAGTTAAAAGAAAAGAAGGTTGGAAGACCAATTTTTTATTATCAAGGAATAGAGGAGTTACCACAAGATTATTGTAAATGTACATATGAAAGGCCTTGGAGAAAACGAAAAATTTAAATAAATTATTAAAACCTGCAATAGAAATACATTGTGGATTAAAGGTATTTGGGTATATACCTAAGGATGATGAACTTAAGCTTGAAAGTAGACATTTAGGTTTAGTTCAAAGTGTGGAAGTCGGAAACTTAAATAAAAAGATAAATTATTTATCAGAAGTTATTGAGAAATATATAAATTTAGATGAAATTATTGAAAGTTTTAAAGAAGTAAAGTGTTTTGAAGATAATTATCATTTAAGTAAAAGTAATAAGAGAATAGCGATTGCATTTGATGAAGCATTTAGGTTTTATTATAAAGAGAATTTAGAATTACTAGAAGAAGCAGGAGATGTTGTTTATTTTAGTCCACTTAGAGATAAAAAATTGCCAGAAGATATTGATTTTCTATATTTAGGTGGGGGTTACCCAGAAGTATTTAAGGAAACCTTAAGTAAGAACACAGAAATGCTAAGTAACATAAAAGAAGCACTTGATAATGGACTAAAGTGCTATGCAGAATGTGGAGGATTAATGTATTTAACAGGAAATATAGATAATGTTAATATGGTTGGATTCTTAAATGGAAATAGTGAAATGACTAAAAGACTGAATAGATTTGGATATGCAACATTATTATTTAATAATATAGAAATTAATTGTCATGAGTTTCATAAATCGAAGGTAAACTTAAATGAGGAGACAGTGTATGATGTTACTAAAATTTCATATACTGGAGATAAAATTAATTGGAGATGTGGATATAAGAAGAATAATACATTGGCAGGATATCCACATGTACATTTCTTTGGAAACTTGGAATTTATTAAGGAGCTATTAAAGTAGCTTAAGGTTAGAGAAATTATTGAAGCAATAAGGAGAAAAATAATTATGGACTATATTAAAAATCCAATGGAAATAGAAAATAATAGTATGAAGATTATAGAAAGTGAAATGGGTGAGCATAGTTTCACTAAGGAAGAACTTTCAATAATAAAGAGAACAATTCATACTACAGCCGATTTTGAATATAAGAATTTAGTAGAAATAAGTAAAGAGGCTATAGAAGCATCAAAAGAGATTTTTAAAAGGCCCTTTACAATTTATACAGATACTAATATGGCTTTATCAGGAATAAACAAAATGGCTCTAGGTAAACTGGAAGGAAAGGCTATTTGTTATGTGAATTTAGATGAAGTACATAAAGAGGCAAAGGAAAAGGGAATAACTCGCTCGATGGCAGCTGTAGAAAAGGCTTGCAATGATAATGTAGATATTTTTGTTTTTGGAAATGCACCAACAGCTTTATTTAAGTTAAAAGAGTTAATAAAAAGTGGAAAGGCAAGTCCAAAGTTGATTATAGCAGTGCCAGTAGGATTTGTTGGAGCAGCTGAAAGTAAAGAAAATTTAGATGAACTTAATGTGCCATATATAAGGGTTAAAGGAAGAAAAGGTGGAAGTACTGTTGCAGCAGCTATAGTAAATGCACTTATGTATAATGTTGTTGAAAGATAGTAAAAGTTTGAGAAATTAATTGATGGTGTATAAGAGGACAGGAGGGAAAAGCATGTTAGATCTTTATGTTATGAGCGGTGGTAAGAAACTAAGATGTGGATATACCACAGGATCTTGTGCAACAGCAGCTACAAAGGCTGCCACAATCATGCTCTTTAATGATGTTATCTTAGAAAATGTTGAAATAACTACACCTAAGGGAATAAAAATAATAATACCTATAAATTCAGTTGAAAAGGGTAAAGATTATTGCATAGTTTCTGTAATTAAGGATGGTGGAGATGATCCTGATATTACTAATGGAATAGAGATATATGCAAAAGTTGAAAAGCAGGAAAGTGGATTCACTTTAACAGGAGGAGAAGGAATAGGAATTGTTACAAAGGATGGGCTATTTATAGAAAAAGGGCTTCATGCAATTAATCCAACACCGAGAAAAACTATAGAAGAAGCAGTGAAAGATAACCTTCCTCAGAGAAATAGTGAAAATTGGGAGTTTGCTAAAGGTAATGGAATAAAGGTAACTATAAGTACGCCCCAGGGAAGAGAAATAGCACAAAAAACATTTAATCCAAGGCTTGGGATTGTTGGTGGAATTTCTATTCTTATTTCAAACTTTGTTGGTTTCGCATTAGAGTGCTGTTCGGAAGTAAATATAAAAGAAGTTATTCTTATTGGACATATAGGAAAGGTAAGTAAAATTGCTTATGGGTGCTTTAATACCCATAGTAGAGTAAATGATGTAAGGCTTGAAGTTATAGCGCTAGAGCTTGCACTTTTAGGATATGATAGGGAAGTTGTAAAAAGTGTTTTAGAACAAAAGACCAGTGAAGGTGCAGTTAAATTCTTAGGTGATGGATATGAAGAACTTTATAAAAATATAGGAAATAAAATAGTTGAAAGAATGAAAATTTATACTTATGGAGAAATGAAGTGTGATGCAATAATGTATTATGGTTTTTCTGAATATAATATTTTGTATAATTCATTAGATATAAATAGGTAAGTCATAATTGAGTTAAGATGAAAACTATCTTAATAAAAAATATAAAGGAGTAAGTTATGGTTTATATTGTTGGATTAGGTCCTGGAAATAAGGATTATATATTACCAAAGGCAATAGATACATTGAGAAAGAGCAATGTAATTATTGGTTTTAGTAGATTAATTAATGATTTAGATTTTATAAACACTAATAAGATAGTAATGAGTTCTTTAAGAGAAACTCTGGAGTACATACAACAAAATGGACAAGACAATATTATTTCATTAGTTGCTTCAGGAGATCCGACTTTTTTTGGCATAAGTGAATATATAAAAAAGAATTACCCGGGAAATATTGTCGTAATACCTGGATTAAGTTCTTTTCAATACTTAACTGCTAAGTTGAATAAAAGTTGGAGTTATGCATTTACAGGAAGTGTACATGCTAGAAATGAAGATTTTATAGAGAAAGTTAAAGAAAATAAGTTATCTATATGGCTTACAGATAATAAAAATAATTCGACTTTTTTATGTAAATTATTAAATGAAAATAATATTGAATGCACAGTAATAATCGGTGAACATTTATCCTATGAAAATGAAAGAATATTACAAGGCAGACCAAGAGAGTTTATTAATGAAGAAGTTAGTGATATGGCAATATTAATTGTGGAGAAAGAAGGTTAGAGAAAGTTTATGATTTTAATTAAAGATAGTGAATTCATAAGAGGGAATTGTCCAATGACTAAGGAAGACATTAGAGCTTTAAGTATATGGAAGATGAATTTGAAAGAAGGAGCTATAGTACTTGATATTGGTGCTGGAACAGGAACAATAACAGTACAAGCATCTAAGATTTCAAGAAAAGGTATTGTATATTCTATTGAAAGAGATAATGAAGCAATAGATACAACTAAGAAGAATTTAGACAAGTTTAATTTCTAATGAGTTACTACAAAGTGAGGGAACTATAGTCATGAATTTTATAACTTTAGATAATGCATATAAAGCAATTGAAAAAGTTAAGAAGCTAAATTATGTAGTAGATATTTCACTTCCTTACAATTGGAGATCCATATGTTTATAGTACTTATATTCATATGTTAAAGCATATGGAAGAAAGAGGATTAAAATTAGCAAGTAGGGAGTAGAGAGTTATGGTTTATTTTATAGGGGCAGGACCTGGAGATGTTGATTTAATAACTGTGAAGGGAAGAGATATATTAGCTAAGGCTGATATAGTTATATATGCAGGGTCTTTAGTGGCTAAAGAGCATATGGATTATTGTAAAGAAGGTGTCTTAATATATAATTCAGCAAAGATGACTTTAGCAGATGTTATTGAGGTTATGAATGAAAATAAAGATAAGCTTATAGTAAGGCTTCATACTGGAGATCCATCAATATATGGAGCAATAAAGGAACAAATGGATGAATTAGATAAGCTAAATATTGAATATGAAGTAGTACCAGGTGTTAGTTCTTTTGTTGCAGCAGCTTCAGCAATAAAGAAAGAATTCACACTTCCATCAGTAACTCAAACAGTGATACTAACAAGAGTTGAAGGAAGAACTCCGGTACCGGAAACAGAAGATTTAGAAAAGCTTGCACAAGTAGGAGCATCAATGGCTATATTTTTATCAATTTCTATGATTGATAAGGTAGTAGCAAAGCTTAGAGCTGGTTATGGAAGGAATGTTCCAATAGCGGTAGTAGAAAGAGCAACTTGGGATAATGAAAGATGTATTATTGGAACTTTAGATGATATTGCAGATAAAGTTAAGGAAGCTGGTATTACAAAGTGTGCTCAAATATTAGTTGGTGACTTTATAGATTGTGATTATGATAAGAGTCTTTTATACGATAAGACTTTTACTCATATGTATAGAGAGGATAAGGAATAATTATGATTTGCATTATAAGTGTTACTGAAAAAGGCAATGTTTTAGCACGAAGGATAGAAAAAGAACTTGGCGGAGATTTATATTTAAAATCTGAAATTAATGACTTTAAGCTAAATAATATAATGAATATATGTTTTGAAAAGTATGATTCTATAATATTTATAAGCTCAACGGGAATTGCAGTTAGGGCAATATCAAAATTTTTAATAAATAAGGCTATAGACCCAGCAGTTGTAGTGGTAGATGTTTGCAATAAATTTTCTATAAGCCTAGTTTCAGGACATTTAGGAGGAGCAAATAAATTAACCTTAAAGATTTCTGAGGTATTAGGTAATACTCCAGTAATAACTACAGCAACAGATAATATGGATATTTTAGCTCCAGATATAATTGCAATGAATAATGAGCTTATTATAGATGATTTAAAAATAGCTAAGATTATTGCAGGAAGACTTGTTAATGGAGAAAGTGTTTATTTTAAGGATGATAAATCAATAATTAAATGCCCTAGAGGATACATAGATACAGCGGAGATACAGAGAAATACTCTGTGGATTACACATAAAGCTTCAAGAAATTTAAAGAGTGAAGAGAATAACGTAGTAAGATATTTAGATGAGTATGAAGATAGGACAATATTGAAATTAATTAGAAAGGATATTGTTTTAGGAATAGGATGTAAAAGAAATACTGATAGTGATAAGTTATTTGATTTTATAAATGATACTTTAAAGGAAAACAATATTGATATAAGGTCTGTAGATAGAATTGCTTCTATTAATATAAAAAGTGATGAGAAAGCAATTTTGGATTTAGCAGAAAAATTAAATTGTGATCTTCTATTTTTTTCGGCATCAGAAATAGCTACAGTTGAGCATAAATATGAAGGTAGTGATTTTGTAAAGAAATCAATTGGAGTTGCATCAGTAAGTGAGCCAGTTATTGAGTTATCTGGTGGAAAGATAATTGTTAAGAAAATAAAAAGAGATGGAATGACATTAGCTATTGGTGAGCTAAATTAAGGAGAGTAAAATGGGAAAATTATATGTTATAGGAATAGGTCCAGGTGGATTAGAGCATATGACTTTAAAGGCTAAGAAAGCTATAGAAGAGAGTAATATTATTGTTGGATATAATAAGTATATTGATATGATAAAACCACTTGTAGAAGATAAAGAACTTTTCTCAACTGGAATGAGGGGAGAAGAGGCAAGATGCAGAAAAGCATTAGAATTTTTTAATCAGCTTGCCATTTATAATTTTTAATCATCTTATGGAGGTGGAGTTAATGATTGGTTTTGTTCTTGGGACTGGTGAAGGAAGAGCAATTTTATCATTTATAAATAAATATACTGATGAAATTGTTGTTTCTACAGCTACGCAATATGGATACGAAATTTATAAGGATTTCAAAGCAAAGTATTTTAATTATAAACCACTTAATGAGGCAGAGTTTGAAGAATTAGTTAAAGAGTTTGGAATTAAAGTTTTTCTAGATGGATCTCATCCTTATGCAAGTGAAGTAAGTAATACGGTGATTAATGTTTGTAGGAAAATGAATATTGATTATATAAGATATGAAAGAAAAAGCTATTTTACAGATTTAAAAGATAATAAAAATATAATTTTTATAGATAAATATGAAGATTTAGAAAAAGTATTAAAAAGTATAGAGGGAAATGTATTAAATACTACAGGTAGTAATAATGCTTTAAAGATAGATTCACTATGGAGAAGAATTTAATGATATACAAAAGATGATGGACTTTATAAGGTTAAATTATTTATAGAAATAAAATGGGATAGAAATTTTATGACTTCAAGTAGTATGTTTAATCTACAGGAAAAATTGTATTTTATATATTTAATTCTTATTATATAATATGGAATATATAAACAGAGGGGATGAAAGACTTTGAAGTACATATATAATTTAGCATTTAAAATGGCAATATCAGCAACTATAGCATTAATTATAGGTAATATATTAGGTTTACAATATGCAACAGTTGGAGCTGTCATTGCTATATTAAGTATACAAGATACTAGAAAAAAGGCATTAATTATAAGTTACAAAAGAATAGTTGCCTGTAGCATGGGAATTTTATTATCAGTAATTCTATATAGTTTATTAGGAAATAGAGCATTGATTTTTGGATTGTTTTTAATAATTTTAATACCACTTACTTCAAGATTAAAAGTACAAGAAGGAATGGTACCATCAGTAGTTTTATCAACACATTTTTTAGTTGCAAATAATATAACAATTGCACTAATTTTTAACGAAATATTACTAATGATAATTGGAATAGGTGTAGCTGCAATTGCTAATATTTTTATGCCTTCTCTTGAGGATAAATTTAAGGATGATAAAGAGTGGATTGAAGAACATTATAGAATTATAATAAGTAAAATGGCAAAGTCATTAATAACTCATACAGTAGATATTGATGAGCAAAAGCTTATAAATGAAGTTGAAAAGCGATTATATGAAAGTAAGGAAACTGCTTATAAGATAGTAAATAACCACTTTTTTAAAAGTTCATCATATTATACAGACTATATAAATATGAGAATTAATCAGTTTGATACAATAAAAAGAATGAGATTACATTTTCAGAGGTTTAATATACCTGTTGAACAAATGAATGTTATGGCAGAGTTTACTTTATGTGTTGCAGAAAATATACGTGAAATGAATGATTGCAAATCATTATTAAGGGATTTAGATATTTTAAGAAGTGAATTTAAAAAAATGGAATTACCAAAGACTAGAGATGAGTTTGAAAGTAGAGCTCAATTACTTCAATTTTTAAATGATATGGAAGAATTTTTATTAATCAAAAGAAATTTCTTTACAACTATGAAAAATCATTAGGATTTAAGCAGTAAATAGATTAAAAGTTATGTTAACCTATTTACTGCTTAATTATTTACTAATCAAGTTTTAATACATCACTATAATTTACTGTAGAGTATCCAGCAGCTGATGTACCATCAAGACCGGTATATAATTCATCTCCAAAATAAACAGCAACTTTATCTACACCATAATTATATCCATAAGTATTTACTACTGCACTTATAACTCCATTAGCTATTTCAGTAGAAAGTTCCATATCTTTAATAAAGTTCTCATTAAATACAACAGTTAAGACATTAGTATCATAATTTAATGTTGCAGAGCTTACTCCGTAATCCGTAGATAATACAACAAAGTTGTTATTGTTATTAGGAGCTGAATATAATTTTTCTGTTAATGCAGTAACAAAGGCGTTATCAGTAACTGTGACACTTGTATCAATACAATAAGTTTTAAGATCTACTTTATTAAAGTAAAAGACTCTACAATCTCTATTAACTGTATTAGTAGTTGATGAAATTGCAGATTTATTTGGAGTAACATCAGAAGTAGAAGTGTTAGTTTCTACAAATGAATTATTATTAGTTAAAATTGCATCATCAGAAGTTTCTTTATCAGAGGCAGTATTAGTATCTTCCTCAGTAGTCTCAGTATTTGTTACGTCATCCCCATTTTCAGAAATAGTTTCTGTAGCATTTGAATCATCAGTACTAGCTGTTTTATCTCCAGTAATTGCACTTTTTAATCCACAGGATGTTAAGGATAAGCATAAAGCAACAGTACAACTTAAAATTAATAGTTTTCTTTTCATAATTTCACCTCACATAAATTACTTAACATAAAAATATTACCATATATTTACAAATAATCAAATAATTTATTTAAAATAATATACAATATTTCCATAAAATTATATAATTTATAAAGGGAGGAATGGAGTATGGATATATTAAAAGAGACAAAACTTATAAGTAATTATATAATTTCATTAAGAAAGGACTTTCATAAGTATCCTGAATTAAGTATGGAAGAATATAGAACATCTAAAAGAATTAAAGAAGAATTAGATAAAATAGGTGTTAAATATGAAGAAGGAATAAAAACAGAGGTAGTTGCTACTATTGGTAAAGGAGATGGTAGAGTAATTGCATTAAGATCAGATATGGATGCCTTAAAGATACAAGAAAGGACAGAGGTTAGATATGCTTCAGAAAATAAGGGGATAATGCATGCTTGTGGACATGATGCACATATGGCATCATTACTTGGAGCTGCTATGATATTAAAAAAATATGAGGATAGTATTCCAGGAAAGATTATTCTTATATTTCAACCAGGTGAAGAAAATTCATGTGGAGCAAAGTTAATTTCTGAACATGGATATTTAGATGATGTAGATGAAATTTTCGGATTACATGTATTTGGAGATATAGAATGTGGCAAAATTTCTATAGAAGAGGGACCAAGAATGGCTGCATCAAATAAATTTACAATAAAAGTTACAGGAAAATCAGGTCATGCAGGTAAGCCACACCAATGTGTTGATGCTACTTTAGTTTGTGCAGCTATAGTAATGAATCTACAATCTATAATTAGTAGGGAAATAGATCCGGTTAATTCTGCAGTAGTAACAATAGGACATATTCAATCAGGAGAAACTCATAATATTATTTCTGGTGATGCTATAATAGAAGGTACAATAAGAACTTTTAATGCAACAACAGCTAAACATATTCAAAAATCAATTAAAAGAATTGCATATAGTACAGCATTAGCATATGGAGCAACTGCAAGTGTTGAATATGATGTTGCACATCATCCAGCAGTAATTAATGATGGTGAAGCAGTAAAAACAGCTTTAGATGCTGCTAAGAAAATATTTGATGAAAAAGATATTATAAAAGTGCCAAGAATGATGTTAGGAGAAGATTTTTCTATATATCAAAAAAGAATTCCAGGAGTATTTGTTTTTGTAGGCGCTGGTAATGAAGAAATAGGAAGAGACTATCCAAATCATAATGATAAATTTAATATAGATGAAAAAGCTGTATTGATAAGTACTGAATTATATGTGGCATATGCTTTAGAAGCTATATATAAAGAGTCAAGAAAGAAGCTTTTTAACCATTAATAGATGGAGGAATTTATGGAGTTAGAAATTTTAAGACATATTCAAAGTATAGCAAATCCATTTTTTGATTTTATATTTCAAATTATAACTATATGTGGTGAACAGGTAGTATTAATATCAATAATATCAATTATTTATTGGACATTAGATAAAAAATTTGGAGAGTATATTGCATACGCTGTTTTAACTAGTGTACTTTTAAATAATACAATAAAAGATATTTTTAAAATGAAAAGACCAATAGGGGAAGAGGGGATTAGAACATTAAGGGAACAAACAGCAACTGGATATTCATTTCCTAGTGGTCATACCCAAAGTGCATCTTCATTTTATGGAGCTATGGCAATTTATTTGAAGAAGAGAGTAATGTACATTATTGCAACCGTAATGATTATTTTAGTTGGATTTTCTAGATTATACTTAGGAGTTCATTATCCAAAAGACGTTATAGTGGGAGGAATCTTGGGGGTATTAACATCTCTAGTATGTTATAAGTTATACAATAGATTTGAAAATAAAATGTTGTTATATGTAATAACATTTGTAATATTTATTCCTGCATTAACTTTTGCACATTCTGCGGACTTTATTAAAGGAATGGGAACTTATCTAGGATTTATAATTGGAATATATATTGAAAAGAAATATGTTAATTTTTCAACAGAAGGAAGTAAAGGAAATAAGATAATAAGAGTGTTATTAGGAGTATTAATACTATTAGTATTACAAGTTGGATTAAAAGTACTATTACCAAGTGGAACAATATTCTCATTTATAAGATATTCATTAATAAGTTTAATTGGAATAGGAGTTTATCCTATGGCCTTTAAAAAATTAAAATTTTAAGAAATAATGAGATTAAATATATTTTAGTTAAGAAGTTAAGTTTTTCACTTAACTTCTTAATTTTTTAACTATTGTAAAGCAGATTCAACTGTTTTTAATCTAGAAATATAAGCTTGGGTATTTGTAAGCTCATTCTTAGAAATTTCTTTAACTAGATCACTTTTAGCACATTTATTATCAAGTGATGAAATAGAATAAGATGCTTGTAAAATTGCAATTGCTTGTTTTATATATGCAATTTCATTACTGTCTGAAGTTTTAACTTCTGCTAAGTCTTTTTGAAGCTTATCTATAATTGCTTTATATTGCTTTATATATTCAGTATCGTCTTTTAATTGTTCCGTATTTTTACCATAAGTATCAATTAATTTAGATAATTCAATTCTCATTTCTTTTAATTCACCAGTATAGTTGTCAATTATATCCTCACTAATATCAGTTAACTCAGGATTACTTGAGTAGCTTTCTATATTATAAGTGGCAAATAATATAGCTCTATGTAATAAGATTTCTTCTCCTAAATAATCTATACAAACGTTACCTGAAGCAGGAAGTTTAGATAGTTTAGATACTATGCCGTTAATATAGTTAGATGTAACTTCATAATATGGATCATCTATAAACTGTGAGTAAGGGTTTTCTATACAAGCTGCAGATACTGGTAAATTATAAAGTATCATAGATAGTAAAGTTAATATTGCTAGAAGAAAGCTTATAATTTTTTTCATTTGTTTCACTCCTTAAAATATCAATAATATTTAGTATGTTTAAAAAATTAGAATTTTATTTATTATTAAGCAAAAAGCTTAAAATAGGGTAGCTTAGGACTACCCATTATACTTGAAGCTTTTATATAAGTAATATTATTTTTTTACAAAGCTACCACAATCGGTACATTCTTTACTAGATGCACAACTAGTGTGAGTAACAACTTGAATGTGATTTAATGTACAATAATTATCATCTTGGCAATGAAATTTACATTCAGTAACAGTACAGCCGATGCTTTCATTATGTTTCATAATTAATCCTCCTCTATATATTAAGTGATATGTTAAGTTATATAATTGTAGGAGTGTAGATTATATTAGCTTAACAATATTACTTTTTTATCTTAGATTATTTTATCCTTATAAAATAAAAATATTCTTATTTGAGAAAATGTTGGCAGTTATTTTAAATAAAGTGGATATTAATATTTTATTTAGGAAAATATATATTTAAAAGTAATACCATAGTATCTATTAATTTTCAGAATCATGTAGCTAAGTTTTAATGGGTAATTTAGATATTGACTGATAAAAGTGATAGAACTATAATAATAATTAGATATCTAATTATTAGATGTCTAATTATTTTGTGAATTATGATTGATTTTAGTGAGGTAATAGTATGAAAGAAGGAGAATTAATTAAAGAATTTATGAAGGTAAAAAAAGCCCATTGGAGAAGATGTCATGATGAATTTAAGAAGCTTGAAATTTCTAAGGGGCAACCTAAAATTTTAGATTATTTAGTGGAACATGATGGAAGCATACAAAAGGATATAGCTAAAAATTGCAATATTGAAGCTGCAACAGTGACAAGTATTTTATCAATAATGGAGAAGGTAGGATTTGTTGAAAGAAGACCTAATAAGGATGATAGAAGAATAATTAATGTATATTTAACTGAAAAGGGAAGAAGAGTTCAAGTTAATTCACAAAAAGTTATTTCTCAAATTGAAAGAGACTGCTTTAGTGATTTTAATGAGGAAGAAATGAAACAGCTTAAGAACTTCTTTGAGAGAATGTATAATAATTTAAATAAGGATGGTGAAAAGAAAAATGATTAAACTACTAAAATACATTAAAGGTAGTGCAATTATTTATGTAATATTAGCACCTTTAATGATGTTTATCGAAGTTATAATGGATCTAAATCAACCTAAACTTATGTCTGATATTATAGATATAGGTGTTGCAAATGGCGATATTAGTTATGTTTTAAATGTTGGATTTAAAATGATAGTAGTTGCTTTTATAGGAGTATTAGGTGGAATGCTTTGTGGATTATTTTCAACTTTTGCTTCAATGACTATGGGAAAAAATATGAGGCAAGGATTATTTGATAAAATACAAAGTTTATCATTTTTAGAAATAGATAAATTTAAGACTTCATCACTTATTACTAGGTTAACTAATGATGTAACTCAGGTTCAAAATATGGTTATGATGGCACTTAGAGGAATGGTAAGGTCACCTCTTATTTGCTTAGGCGGAATTATAATGTCACTTACTATTAGTATTAAGTTATCAATAATTTTTTTAGTAGTAATACCATTAATAGTATTAAGTGTAATTTTGATTACATCAAGATCTATTCCATTTTTTACAGGAATGCAAAAGAAAATAGATAATGTAAATTTAGTTATGAGAGAAAATTTACTTGGAGTTAGAGTTATTAAGGCATTTGCAATAGAAGATAAGATGAGAAGAAAATTTAATTCTGCAAATTATGAATTAATGGATATCAGTATTAAAGCTCAAAGTGTAACTATACTTTTATGGCCATTAGTTACATTAATAATGAACTTAAGTGTTGTAGCTATACTTTGGTTTGGTGGAAATTATGTTAATAATGGTTCATTAGAGATAGGTAAGATAATGGCATTTATTAATTACTTAGTTCAAATAATGAATTCTTTAAATATGTTGATAATGAGTATCATTAATTTTTCTAGAGCAAAGGTATCTGCAGATAGAATTAATGAAGTTTTAGATGTGGAATCATCAATAAAGGATAGAGAAGATACAGATGAAATAGATAAATTTGATGTTGAATTTAAGGATGTTTATTTTAAATACAATAAAGATGGTGATTATGTATTAAAGGGAATATCATTTAAAGCAAAAGAAGGTGAAAAGATAGGTATTATAGGGGCTACTGGTAGTGGAAAAAGTTCATTAATATCACTTATTCCAAGACTATATGATACAACCTCTGGCTCTGTAATGATTGGAAATAAAGATGTAAGAAATTTAAAAATAAATGATTTAAGAAAAATTATTGGTGTTGTTCTTCAAGATACAATTCTTTTTTCAGGAAGTATTGCAGATAATTTAAGATTTGGTATGGAAAATGCTAATGAAGAAATGATGGATAGGGCAACAAAAGATTCTCAGGCATTTGAATTTATAACTTCAAGTAATGAAGGATACAATAGGGAAGTTGGACAAAGAGGTAAAAATTTATCAGGAGGCCAAAAGCAAAGGGTTTCTATTGCTAGAACTTTAATAAAAAATCCTAAGATATTGATTTTAGACGATTCAAGTAGTGCTTTAGATATGGCAACAGAATCAAAGTTACAGAAATCAATTAAGAATAGAATGAAAGATGCTACTGTATTTCTTATAGCACAAAGAATAGGTGCTGTAATGGATTTAGATAAGATAATAGTTTTAGATAACGGAGAAATTGCTGCTATAGGTACTCATGAGGAACTTATTAAAATTTGTGAAATATATAGAAGTATTGCTATATCACAATTAGGAGAGGAGGCGGTTTTAAATGTCTAGTAAGGGACCAATACAAATGAGGCCCGGGGGAGGACCACAGCAACTGTATAGAAAAAAGGGAGAAAAAATTAAAGACTTCAAAGGAACTGTAAGAAGATTAATTGGATATTTAATTGAAAAGAAAATTAGCATTTTTATAGTATTTGTTTTTTGCTTTATAACAACTTTAATTAGTATTTTGGGGACAAGATTAAATGGATATACAATAGATAATTTTATTGAAACTGGAGATATGAAAGGGTTAGCATTTATTTGTATAATGCTAGTTTTAATATATTTAGTTAATATATTTTCAACATATTATCAAAATATGGTTATGCTAAAAATAGCTCAAAGGGTTTCAGCAACTATAAGAAAGGATTTATTTACTGCCCTTCAAAAATTACCACTTAAGTATTTTGACAGTAATTCAAGTGGAGATTTAATGAGTAGACTTACTAATGATGTAGATAATATAAATACCACTTTATCTCAAAGTGTAACACAGTTATTTTCAGGAATAATTAATGTAGTTGGAATGTTAATTGCTATGCTTTTATTGAGCCCTATATTGACTTTAATTGGAATGATAACAGTACCTTTAATATTTATAGTAACAAAGACTTTAGCTAAGAAAACGCAAAGATTTTTTGTGAAGCAACAAAATGAACTTGGAAGTTTAAATGGATATATTGAAGAAATGGTATCTGGGCAAAAGGTTGTATTATTATTTTCAGAAGAAGAAAAAGTTAAAAAAGAGTTTTCAGAAATAAATGAAAGACTTACTAAAAGTGCAATAATAGCTCAAGGTGTTTCTTCATTCATGGGACCAATAAATAATTTTATAAATAATATTTCATATTTAATAATTTCAGTTGCAGGTGGATACCTAATTTTAAAAGGTTCAACAATTACAGTGGGAGTGGTATTTTCATTCTTATTATATATGAGAAACTTTACAAGGCCAATAAATGAAATAATGAATCTTTTTAATACTATTCAAAGTGCACTTGCAGGGGCAGAAAGAGTATTTGAAGTTATTGATGAGGAGCAAGAAAAGGACAAAGATGAGGCTGTTGATATTGATAACATAGAAGGTCATGTTGAATTAAAAGATGTAACTTTCTCTTATACTAATGGAAAAGAAATATTAAAAAATGTTTCATTAGAGGCTAAGAAAGGTGAAATTATTGCAATAGTTGGACCAACAGGAGCAGGAAAAACTACCATAGTTAATTTACTTACTAAGTTTTATGATATTGATAGTGGAGAAATATTAATAGATGGAAAAAATATTGATGAAATAACTAGAGAAAGTTTAAGAAAAACAGTAGCAATGGTACTTCAAGATACTTATTTATTCTCTGAGACTGTTAGTGAAAATATAAGGTATGGAAGATTAGATGCTAGTGATGAAGAAGTTATAGAAGCAGCAAAAATGGCAGATGCTCATCATTTTATAAAGCAGCTTCCACAAGGTTATGATACAGTTTTATCTGATAATGGTGGTAATTTATCACAAGGGCAAAGACAGCTTTTAGCTATTGCAAGAGCTATTTTATCAAATGCATCAATTTTAATATTAGATGAAGCAACTTCTTCAATAGATACAAGAACAGAAGTATTAATTCAAAATGCAATGCTTAAGCTTATGGAAGGAAAGACGACCTTTGTAATAGCTCATAGATTAAGCACTATTAAAAATGCAGATAAGATTTTAGCTTTAAAAGATGGGGAAATTATAGAAAGTGGAACACATAATGAGCTTTTAGCTAAAGATGGATTCTATGCGAATTTGTATAATAGTCAATTTAAAAAAGGTGTAGAAATTTAGACATAAATCGGGCTACCTCTGAGGTTAATCCATTTATTGGATTGACCTCAGAGGTAGCTTATATTGTATAATTAAATAAATAATTGTATAAGTAAGTACATAAGATATTAAAAGGAGAGATAAACATGATAGTAATGTGCCCAGGATGTTCAGGAATAGATATCGATATAGTGAAAGGTGAATTTAAAGATGAAAAGATAGTTTATGGCTGCATAGGTGAATGTGGTGGAAGAATGGATGGAACTATAGTTGCCATGGTTGATGGAGAATTTGTTGAAGCTAGAAGCGAAGCGGAATTTATTATAAAAACAAGATCAATACTAAACTCTAAATAACACTTGAATAATATTGCGCATTACATGGGGCGAAAAAATGAAATATTTATTTTCCGGGAACGGTGAAATTTTCGCCTAGAATTTATATCTTTGTTCCATTGAACTTGCTAAAGTTGTAAAAGCCGCTAACGCTTCAATACAACTTCTTTACGCAAGTTCAATTCCACAAAGATTAAATTCTACGGCTCAATTTCAATGTTCTCTCCAAATTAATATTTCATTTTTTCTTTCTCCATGTATCTGCTTATAACGTGCCCCTTTATAGTTAATGTTTTGTGCTACAATTTTTTTGATATGATAGTCAATTTGTATATTAATATTCTTAGTTTATTTAAAAATATATATTTAGAAGTTAACAATTTATTATATAAAATATAGCAGAAGTCGTTAACTTTTAAGGTGTTCTGCAGATAAATTGCATCTTTTAGCTTAATAGCCAGTGATAGAGAAAAATTAATAATATCATTAATTTTCGTAATCACGGCATTCAAGCCTTAACGAACAATTTAGTTAATATATTTATTTAAAAAATTTTCAATAGATTCCCAGTATAATTTAGGATTAACATAACTAGCTCTAGCGTGTTTAGCACCAGATATAATTAATTTTTCTTTTTCCACAGGTGAAGCATTATAAAGTTTATCAAGCATGAAGAAAGGAACGAATCCATCTTTATCACCATGAATAAAAAGTGTTGGCGTTGTTGATTTTTTTATTTGTTTAATAGGAGATGCTTCACTAATAAAATATCCAGAACGGAATTTGCAAATAATACTTGCAGCGTGCATCATAGGGAATGCTGGTAATTTGAATAATGCTTTTAATTGATAAGCAAATTGATTCCAAGTAGATGTATATCCACAATCTTCTATTATTGCTTTAACATTTTTAGGTAGCTTTTCGCCGGAAGCATTCATAACAGTTGCAGCTCCCATAGAAATACCAAAAAGAACAATTTGAGAGTCTTTATAAGTATTAGCAATATAATTTGTTAAATCAACAATATCAAATCTTTCATGCCAACCCATTCCTATATAAGTACCTTCACTTTTACCATGACCTCTTAAGTCAGGAATTATAATATTATATCCCATATCATAAAATCTTTTAGCATATGAAGCCATATATGTGCCTTGAGAAGTATAGCCATGAACTGTAATAACCCATTTATTAGAGTTATTTTTATTTTTTATAATGTAGTTATGTAATTTTAAATTGTCTTTAGATTTAAGAAATAAATCTTCATAATTACTGTATTTAAGTAACCAAGTTTTACTGTCAATAGTAGAAATACCACTAGTTTCATTTTGTTTTGTTTCTTCATTAGTATTGCTTTTAAATATCAAATCTTTTGGATATTTTGGATTTATACCTAAGTTATATAAGTAATTTCCTCCATAGAAAATCACTATTATTAAACCTATAAGTATAATACATAATAAAACTATTATGATTTCCTTCATATATTCACCTCTAAAATAAAACCTTCATATTAATTATATCATGAAAGGGATAGGGGGATATGTTAAGAAATGTTTAATAAATAGACACAGTTTTTAACTTTTGAATATTATATAAGGGTATAAAATTTTTTTATGGGGGATATCATGAATAAGAAAATATAAATTATAATTGGGGGAACACTATTAGTAAGTTGTTTATTTGCTAATGGTATATTTAACTTACAAAATCAAGGTAATACAGTTAAAAAGATACTAGCTACTTCTGTAACTAAGGACAATTATTTTATTATACCGGATAGTAGTACAAGATATTTAACTGAAGATGATTTGATAGGATTAAGCAAAGAACAATTAGAAATAGCTAGAAATGAAATATATGCAAGGCATGGGTATATTTTTGTAAGTGATGAATGGAAAGACTTTTTTATTAATGAAGATTGGTATACACCAACAACATCATCAGTAACTTTAAATAGTATTGAGGAATATAATGTTGGAATGATATTAGAAGAAGAATCTAATAGATAGATTTAGAACATCATATTAAGAGTATAATAAAAAGAGACATAAAATAAAAAAGATTGCCTCTACAGAGATAAGTGAATAAAAGAGTGTATAAAATCATATTTTTAATCATATAACAAATTATAATATAAATACAAAGAAAAAAGGATTATCTAAATTTTTTAGATAGTCCTTTTTTAAAACAAAAATACTTTGACTTGTTTAAAATGAAATTATTCATTAAAGAGAAGTTCATTACTTTAAATATAGATTATATACAATTCAAACTATTTTCCACTATCACCATAGTTTGAAAGAACTCTAGCACTTGGGTCATTAACATTACAACCTTCCCAAGATTTATTTGGCATCCAGAAATCTTTAATCCACTTAGCATTTCCAGGATAATATTTTTCAAAAATATCTCTATAAAGAAGAGATTCCTTAGTGAATGGTGTACAATACTCATACTTTTCTTTAGCTAACTCAAGATCTTCAGAAGTGTATTTTCCTTCAGCATATTCTTTTAAGTAATCTACTAGAGAATGTCCAACAGCATCACTAAAAGCAGCTTTTTCACGATACAATAAATCTTCAGGTAAATATTTATCTCCTTCAAATGCTTTTCTTAATAAATATTTACCTTTATTATAAGTATTCATCTTTTTAGCTGGATTAATGCTCATTACATAATTTACAAAATCAATATCAGCAAAAGGAACTCGTCCTTCTAATGCATGAGCAGAAATACATCTATCAGCTCTTAAAACATCATACATATAAAGTTCTCTTATTCTTTTTTGAGATTCTTTTTGGAATTCGCTTGGAGTAGGTGCAAAATCAGTATATTTGTAACCAAATAATTCATCACTTACTTCACCAGTTAAAATAACTTTTAAATCAGTATTTTCATGAATGTATTTACATAATAAGTACATTCCAACACTAGCTCTAATAGTAGTAATATCAAAAGTTTCTAAATGATATATGACTTCTTCTAATGAATTTAAAACATCATCTTTAGTTATTATAACTTCAGTATGATCAGTACCTAAAAATTCAGCTGCTTGTTTTGCATATTTTAAATCTATTGGGTCAGTGTCCATTCCAATAGCAAAAGTTTTAATTGGTTTATTCATAAATCTTTGAGCAATAGAGCATACAAGAGAAGAATCTAATCCTCCACTTAATAAATAGCCAATAGGTGCATCAGCATGAAGCCTTTTTTCTACAGCTGAAACTAATTTAGTTCTTATATTAGTAAAAATAGTTTCTAAATCATCGTTATTGATAAACTTTGAATCTGATAAATCATTATAGCAAATAAATTCCCCATCCTTATAATAATGTCCAGGTGGGAATGGCATAATATTGTCACAATAATCAATTAACCCCTTTGCTTCACTTGCAAAAGAAATTTTATGATCTTCTTTTGTGTATCCATAAAACATAGGTCTAATTCCCATAGGATCTCTAGCAGCCATTATAGAATCAGCTTCAGCATCATATAAAACTAAAGCAAATTCAGCATCAAGCATTTTACACATTATTTCAATACCATATTTATAATATAGTGGGATTAATACTTCACAATCACTATTGGAATGAAATCTATATTCATTAGATAATAATTCCCTTAAAGATTGATAGTTATAAATTTCTCCATTACATACAAGTTCACAGGAATTATATTTAAATGGTTGATTTCCGTTGGAAGATAAATCCATTATTGATAAACGGTTAAAGCCCCATGATAAACCATTTTCAATAGCAGCATAGTTATTATCTGGTCCTCTATGTTCAACCTTTTTTAAAGTATTTGAGAAGTCAGATAAGTTTAATTTATTAGAAGAAAATACAACAAAGCTACACAATTTTTTAGCCCCCTTTTATAAAATAATAAAGGCCCGCTAAAAGCGAGCCCTACAAATAATTCTTACTTAGACAAAGGCTCAAAGATAAGAAATAAAAATTTAAAAGTAAAATTAAAATCAAATTTATATTTTAAATTTTTAAATTAACTTTATCATCGCCTTTGATGAAATTCTATTAAAAAAACTATTTGTTAAATTATATTACAAGTGGTATTAAAATGCAACAAAATTTTGAAAAAATATAGAATATAGGAGTAATCATTAGATAATGATTAATATAAAAATAGTAGGTTAAAATTACAGGTAGGACTTTATTGTAGTATTAACCTTACTTTTTATAGATAAAGAACTATAAATGATGTACAATATTATGGGGCAATAAAATATATTGTTATAAATGAACAGTAAAAATCAATTTAAGATAAGGAGATTTTAGATGTTATTAAGTGAAATATTAAAAGATTCAAAGTTAGATTATACTTCTACAAATGAAATAGATTATACAAAAATAGATGTTATAGATATTACAAGAGACACAAGACAAGTGATAGAGGGGAGTCTTTTTATTGCTGTTATAGGTTTAAAAGTAGATGGACATGATTTGATAAATGATGCTATAGAAAAAGGCTCAAAAGTAATTGTTCATAGTAAAGATATAAGTGATGTTAAAGAGGGAGTTGCTTATATAAGAGTAAATGATACAAGAGAATGTATGGCTATTATTGCTAAGACTTTCTTTAACATACAAGATAATGATTTAGCATTCCTAGGGGTAACAGGTACTAATGGAAAGACTACGTCAACATATATGATGAAGCACATATTAGAGCATGCAGGAAATAAGGTTGGACTTATAGGAACTATAGCTAATTACATTGGAGAGAAAATGATTCCAACATCGATGACAACTCCAGAAGCTATAGAATTATTTAGACTTATTAAGGATATGAGAGAGGCAGGATGTAAGTACTGTTTAATGGAAGTATCATCTCATGCGTCTGCAATGGGAAGAGTAGAAGGGTTAAACTTTAGTAGAGGAATGTTTACAAACTTAACTCAAGATCATATGGACTATCATAAAACATTTGAAAATTATTATAATGCAAAATTTAAGTTTATAAAGGGTGCTAAAACTACTGTTATAAATTGTGATGATCAATACGGAAAGAAAATGTTAGATACATTACATGAGGATAGCAGTGATGATAAAGTAGTTACTTCTTATGGAGTAAATAATGGATATGTTAGAGCTAAAAATTTAGAGTTACAAGCAAATGGTTCAACTTTTGATTTATATATTGGTGAAGAGTTTAAAGGGAATGTTAAACTTCATATTCCAGGACTTTATAATATTTATAATGCATTAGGTGTTATAGGAATGCTTGTTGTTGGTGGATATGTAAGTGTAGAGGATGCTATAGAAGCTTTCGATACAATGAAAGCAGTTGCTGGAAGATGTGAAAGAGTTTATCATGATAAAATGAACTCTACAATAGTTGTAGATTATGCTCATACTCCTGATGGACTTGAAAATATTTTAGAAACTATGAAAGAAGTTGTTAAAGGAAAATTAATAACAGTATTTGGTTGTGGTGGAGATAGAGATAAAACAAAGAGACCTTTAATGGGAGCAATTGCTGAGAAATACAGTGATGTTACAATAGTAACTTCTGATAATCCAAGAACAGAGGACCCACACAGAATAATAGAAGATATATTAGAAGGAATTAAGGATAGTCATACTGTTA
Source organism: Clostridium sp. D43t1_170807_H7 (assembly GCF_015555905.1). Classification (GTDB taxonomy): domain Bacteria; phylum Bacillota; class Clostridia; order Clostridiales; family Clostridiaceae; genus Clostridium. The sequence goes on along the minus strand of NZ_JADNLK010000015.1, from coordinate 48,329 downwards.
TTGAAGATAGAAAAGAAGCCATAGAGTATGCATGTAGAATTGCAGGTAAAGATGATATAGTTGTTATAGCAGGAAAGGGACATGAAGATTATCAAATAATTGGAACAACTAAACATCATTTTAGTGACAAGGAAACTGTTATAAATTATTTTAATGAAATTTAATAAATCAATCTTTTTTAATAATAGGTATATTTAAAAAATATGCCTATTATTTTTTTGAATTAGCTTAATAGGTGCAAATGTTTACAAAAAAATAAGGAAAAATATAAAAAAAATACTATTTTTTAAAAGTAACATAATAAATATACAAAAAATAATAAAAATGTACAATGATAATTTTATAAAATTGTTATTATATAATTGTAAATGATTTAAACAAAAAATAAATTTCTAAAGTAAATATTTTAAAAATAATGAATTTAAGGTGGGATAATTTATTATGGTAAAAAATAATTTAGCTGAAATCTTAAAAAATAGATTTCAAAAAACAATAGAAGAAGCAACTAACGAAGAAGTATATTTAGCATTATTAGAAATGACAAAAGGATGCATTAAAAATAAAGGAACAAATAAAGGAAATAAAAAATTATATTATATTTCAGCAGAATTTTTAATTGGAAAATTATTATCAAATAATTTAATAAATTTAGGACTTTATGATGAAGTTAAAGAAGTATTAGCTGCTAATGGAAAAGATTTAACTGAAATAGAAGAAGTAGAATTAGAACCTTCATTAGGAAATGGTGGATTAGGAAGATTAGCTGCATGTTTCTTAGATTCAATAGCAACTTTAGGTTTAAATGGAGATGGTGTTGGATTAAACTATCACTATGGATTATTTAAACAAGTATTTAAGAATAATAAACAAACAGCTGAAAAGAATCCTTGGATAACTTCAGAAGGTTGGTTAAATAAATCTGATATTAAATTTGATGTATTATTCGGTGGATTTAAAGTGACTTCAACATTATATGATATAGATGTAACAGGATATAATCAAGCATCAAATAAATTAAGATTATTCGATATAGACACTATAGATGAAACTTTAGTAGAAGATGGAATAAACTTTGATAAAGAAGATATCAAAAAGAATTTAACATTATTCTTATATCCAGATGATAGTGATGAGGCAGGACACTTATTAAGAATATACCAACAATACTTTATGGTAAGTAATGCTGCACAATTAATTCTTTTAGAAGCAGAAGAAAACGGATATGACTTACACAAGTTACATGAGCATGTAGTTGTTCAAATTAATGATACACACCCTTCAATGGTTATACCAGAATTAATAAGATTATTAGGAGAAAAGGGTATTGAAATGCAAGAAGCTATTGGTATCGTTACCAAAACTTGTGCATACACTAACCACACAATATTAGCTGAAGCATTAGAAAAATGGCCAATAGCTTACTTAGAAAAGGTTGTGCCTCAGTTAATGCCAATTATTAGAGAATTAGATAACTTAGTTAGAGAAAAATACGAAGATGAAAGAGTTTATATCATAGATAAAGATGATAGAGTTCATATGGCTCATATGGATATTCACTATGGATTTAGTGTAAATGGTGTTGCGGCACTTCACACAGAAATCTTAGAGCAAGAAGAATTAAGACCATTCTATGATATATATCCAGAAAAGTTTAACAATAAGACAAATGGTATAACTTTTAGAAGATGGTTAATCCACTGTAATAATGAATTAACTAACTATATTACAGAACTTATTGGTGAAGACTTCAAGACTGATGCAACTAAGTTAGAAGACTTAGCTAAGTATGTTGATAACAAAGAAGTATTAGCAAAACTTGGAGAAATTAAAAAGCATAATAAAATTGCATTAAAGAAGTATTTAAAGGATACTCAAAATATTGAAGTAGATGAAAACTCTATATTTGATATTCAAATAAAGAGACTTCATGAATATAAGAGACAACAAATGAATGTTTTATACATCATTCATAAATATTTAGATATTAAAGCAGGAAATATTCCAACAACTCCAATTACAATGATATTTGGAGCAAAGGCTGCACCAGCTTATATAATTGCACAAGATATAATCCATACAATTCTTTGCTTACAAGAAATTATAAATAATGATCCAGTTGTTAGCAAACACTTAAAAGTTGTTATGGTTGAAAACTATAATGTAACTAAGGCTTCTAAGTTAATACCAGCTTGTGATGTTTCTGAACAAATTTCTTTAGCATCTAAAGAAGCTTCAGGAACAGGTAATATGAAGTTTATGTTAAATGGTGCATTAACTTTAGGAACTGAAGATGGAGCTAACGTTGAAATTCATGAATTAGTTGGTGATGACAACATCTATATCTTTGGTCAATCAAGTGAACAAGTAATTGAGCATTATAAGAAGGCTGATTATGTTTCAAAAGAATATTATGAAAAAGAAAATATCAAAGAACTAGTTGACTTTATAGTAAGTGATGAAATGTTAAAGGTTGGAGATGAAGTTAACCTAAACAGACTTCACAACGAATTAATAGTTAAAGACTGGTTCATGACATTACTTGATATTGAAGATTATATTAAAACTAAGGACAAAGTATTTGAAGATTACTCAGATAGAGAAACTTGGAACAGAAAAGTTTTAATAAACATCAGTAAAGCTGGATTCTTCTCATCTGATAGAACAATTGCTCAATACAATGAAGATATTTGGAAATTAAAATAATATAATAAACATAGGAAAAATTAAAGGAGCTTATCATAGATCAGCTCCTTTATTATTCCAAGATTTAAACTAGTATTACTTAAAATAATATGAAATGTTGAGTATTTTTTTATTAAACTGCAACATTCAGAATTTCTTCTACCTTCTTTTTAGAAGTTGGAATTATTCCACAATTAGGAGTTGAATATGGTAAATAACGAATATTTAAAGGTTTTCTTTCAGCGAATAGAGCTTCATATTTAGTTGAAGGTCTATTTGATTCAACGCTTCTAATCAATCCTTGTTCTACGAATCTTTTTTCAGAAATGTTATATAGTAAATAGAATATTTCTTCATCCTTAGCATCACTAATTAATCTTTCAGCATTTAAATTATTTATTTTAAAGTTATACCCATTAAGTAATTTATGGGTAGTAGTCTCTGATTTCACGTTAGTTCTTAAAATATAATATCTCATAAAAAAATCTATCCCCCATTTAAGTATATATTTTTATAAAATTAACACCCATTAATTTTAGTTATTTTCTCATTTAATTATAAGTAGTTTGGCCACCCTACAGTTATATATAATAACACCTATGGAAAATAAAGTAAACTGCTGGAGCGGAATTTTTGTACAAGTAAATTTGATAAAAATATACATTATATTGTTGCAAAAAATTACAATTTAAAGAGAAGTAATATTGCTGAATCATTATATTGTATAATTATAAAGAATTATATTAAAGTAATTAATATTTTATTGGATAAGCTAAAGAGGGTGTATAAAAAGTTATTTTGATACAGCCCCCTTTTATTGCGTAATTTTTATAATTATTTTAAGAAAACAAATTCATTAGGTTTTGAATGTTCCTCTGAATAAGAGAATCCAAGTTCTTTGAAGTCTTTAACTTTTTCTATATCAGTAATATTATTTTCAGCTAAATAGCGTATCATAAGTCCACGAGCCATTTTAGCCTCTGTTGCTTTTACTTTAATTTTAGAGTTAACAAGACTTCCGAAAACACATGTTATAAAAGTATCATCTTTAGTTAAATATTTTTCGATAGTCTTACTATATTCTTTTGAAGCAAGGTTCAATATAGTATTAGTATCTTTGGTAAGTTCTTTATATAAAGAGTCCCCCCAGAAAGAATATAAGTTTTTGCTAGTTCCTATTGCTAATTTTGCTTGCATTTCTAGTCTATAAGGAACAATACCATCAAATGGTTTTAAAATACCATAAAATCCAGATAGAATTCTTAAATGATTTGATACATAATCAAATTCTGAATTGCTAAATGAGTCTGGAGACATATATTTGTATTGAATACCTTCATAAGAAAGAATTGCAGGTGATAAGTTTTTATATAAATTCATATCTTTATATCTAGAATAGTTAAGTTCTGCAATTTCATCATTACAAGCTAAAAGTTTTTTCAAATCATCATAGCTATAATCTTTTAAATTACTATATAAATATTCTGTCTTGTCCATAAAACACGGCATAGATTCGCTTATAATATCATCATTATTTATATTCATTTTTTTTGCAGGCGAAATAATTATATTAAATGTTTTATTGTTCAAATTAATCAGCTCCTAAATGAAATGTTATAAATAGTATATCATATATAATAATGATTATTATATAAAAATTAAAACTTTAGAATTAATTCTAAGAATATTAAATAAAAATATTAATGAGAAAAAATTCCATGAATATTTTATGGGCTTAAATTTTATAGTATAATTTATATGATAAAAAAATGGGAAAAATAGGGAGAGGAATTTATGAAAATAGGATTAGTATTAGCTGGTGGTGGAGGCAAAGGAGCATACGAACTTGGAGTTTGGAAAGCTTTAAAGCAATTAAATTTGACTAAATACATATCAGTTTTTTCTGGAACCTCTATAGGAGCCTTTAATTCTGTATTATTTGCTATGGATGAAATGAAGAAAGCAGATGAACTTTGGGAAAAAGTAACAATGGATAAATTAGTTCCTATTAGCAAAACAGAATTGATTAAAAGAGGAATTGGATTATATATAGGAGGTAAGAATCTACAATTAGCAAAGAAATTTTTAACAGATAAATTAGAGCATGGAGCCATTAGTAATGATGGAGCTGTAGAGATGGTAGAGAAATATCTAGACTTTAATAAAATTAAGAAAAATAAAAAGATATGTTATGCAGCATGTACAAAGTTACCTAATTTTAATGCTAAGTATTTTAAGATAAATGATTATGATGATGAAACTGCTAAAAAGATTGTATTAGCATCAGCTTCATTACCTTTAATATATGATAGTACTGAGGTTTTAGGAGAAAAATATATAGATGGAGGAATATCTGATAATGTTCCAATCCAACCTGTATATGGAGAAAAATGTGACATTATAATTGTGATTTTATTATCTAAAGATGCACAAATTGATAGATCGCTTTATCCAAATTCAAGACTTATAATAATAGCACCAGAAAATTTAGCTGAAAATACTATAACGGGAACCTTAAATTTAGATACAGATGCAAAGCGTGTAAGAATAATTGAAGGATATAATGATACTCTTAATAAAATAGAGCCTATTATGGAATTAATAAAATTTGTTCATAAGAAAGAAGAGGAAGTAAAGAATCCCACTTTATATAAAGCTTATAAGTATTTAAAGGATGTAAAAAGGAAAATAGATAAAAAGAAGAAATAAAAATAACTTTTGGATAAATTTGATTTTAAGTATAAAACTGGTATAATTTACTTAGAAATATAATAAACGAAAGCGAGGGTAGGTTAGTTATAGAAACTAACTATAATAAATATGTTAAAAGATATATTAAAAAAAGATGAAATAGCTGCAATGAAAGCAAGAGATAAGGCGAGAGTTAGCGTTTTAAGATTAGTCAACTCAGAAATTAAAGCATATGAAGTTAATAACAGAGAAGATATTCCAGATGAGAATGTTATTAAAATCATAGAAAAAAGCATAAAGCAAACTAAGGAAGCTTTAGAATATGCAGTTCAAGCTAGTAATGAAGAAAAAATTGCAGAAGGAAACTTTGCATTAGAAGTTTTAACACCATACTTACCAAAGCAATTAACTGAAGAAGAAGTTAATGCTATGTTAAAAGAAATCATAACTAATGGCAACTATACAGCTAAAGATATGGGGAAAATAATGAAAGAAATAATGCCAATGGTAAATGGTAAGTTTGATAGAGCTAAAATTAATCCAATGGTAAAACAAATATTAGGTTAATAAAATTGATTGTTATAAAAGGTTGGGAGTATATTATTCTCAACCTTTTTATATTTGATGTATACTTATAAATGATATAAACTTTAAGTTGTTGTTATTCTATTAATATTAAGAAGGGAGTTACTATGGAAAAAGTAAAAAAATATATTAGAAATAATAAAATAAGAGTTTTTAGCTTGTTAATATTATTTGTTACTTCTATAGCTATATTTATATGGACTAATAATAATTATAGTGTATACAAATCAACTATAGCAAAGGTCATAAAGGTTAGTGAATCTCTTGATAAAACTGAAGAAGGACCTGATGGAAGGGTAGAAAATTATTACAATCAGGTTATTACTGCCAAAGTGAAAAATGGTGAATTTAAAGGAGAAATCGTTACATTAAAAAATACATACTCATCATCTATGCTTAAAAATGAAAAATATAAAAAAGGTGATGATTTGCTTGTAAATATAAGAGAGAATAATGGAGAATTTACAGGTAGCATTAGTGGGATAAAAAGAGATAAATTTATAGTTTTATTTATAGAAATATTTATCTTTACTATTGTTGTTATAGCTGGAAACTTTGGAGTATATACACTAGCTACATTAATTGTTAATATATCTGCATTTATATATTTTATAAGGTTATATATTTCAGGAAAAGATTTTATGTTAATAAATTTATTAATGATAATATTCTTTAGTACTGTAACATTATTGTTACTTGGAGGTTTTTCAAGGAAAAATATAGGTGCAATAATTTCAACATTAATAACAACTTCGTTAATATATGTGTTATATAAGTTAACTATAGAGTTTACTGGTGATTTGCATTATGAATTAATGGACTATATAGCAGGACCCAATGATATAGAAAATATATTTTTATCAGGTGTAATAATAGGTTGTTTAGGCGCTGTTATGGATGTAAGTATAACAATTAATTCTGCTGTTAATGAAATTGTTAATTCAACAAAATCTATTACTATAAAGCAGTTAGTTAAATCTATAAGGGAAATTGGACATGATATTATGGGAACTATGATAAATGTATTAATGTTTTCTTATATAGGAGGAAGTTTAGCTATTGTTATATTGAAAATAATAAATGGATATAGTTTGGTAAGGATGATTCAATTTGATATTTCATTTGAAATAGTTAGATTCCTAATTGGATCTATAGGAATAGTTGCAGCTGTACCTATATCAGCTTTAGTTGCGGTATTATTTTTTAGGAAAGGAATGAAGAAAGATGATACTAATATTGGCGATAGTATTATTAGTGCTGATGATTCTAATAGGGGGAGATAGAGGGGCAAAATCTTTTATTGCACTTGTATGTAATATATTTGCTTTAGTAATTGGACTTTATATTATAATTTTAGGAATTAATCCAATAATAGTAACTATTTTAGCTGTTATAGTTTTTTGTCAGATAACATTAATATATCAAAATGGGCATAATTTAAAAACTTATGCTGCAGTTATATCAGTTATTTGTGTTACATTCATATTAAGTTTAATGATTATGTTTATAGGTAATAAATCTAATTTTGGTGGATATAGTGAATTGGATTTAAGTTCGGATATTAGTATTTACTTATCTCCTAATGTAAATATTAATATGAATCAATTAATGATATGTATGATTATAATAAGCTTATTAGGTGCAATAATGGATACAGCAATGGCAATAACCTCATCATTATTTGAATTTAATGAAGTTAAGAGTGAGATTACTATTAAAGAGTTAATAAAGATGGGTTTTAATGTGGGAAGAGACATATTAGGAACTACAGTTAACACACTTTTCTTTGCCACAATAGGGGAAACTATGATGATCAGTATTTTATTTATGAAAAATAACTATACATTTGAAAGTGTTATTAATTCAAAAGAATTTTTTCAAAATTTATTTAGTTTAGCTATTTCTAATATAGGATGTCTACTTATAATTCCAATAAGTATTTTTATAGGTACTTATATGTTAAAGGGAGATAATAAAGTTATAAATAAGGTAAAAGTTTATTGTAATAAGTTAGAGGGGGAAAATAATAATTAATTGGAGAAAAAGAAGCTAAATTATGGACTGATGGAAGATATTTCATACAGGCGGCAGAGCAATTACAGGGAACTGGAATTGATTTAATGAAGATGGCAACACCAGGATATGATACTATTGATCAATGGATAGAAAAGAATATTAAAGAAAATGAAACTTTAGGTTTTGATGGAAGTTGTTATAGTGCTAATCAATATAAAGAGCTATTAAAGATAGCTAAGAAGAATAGTTTCAAAATAAAGATGGACAAGGATTTATTAGAGGAAATATGGAATGATAGACCAAGTTTACCGGAAGATAAGATTTTTGTTCATGATGAAAAATATTGTGGAAAAAGTGTAAAAGAAAAAATAAGTGAAGTTAGAAAATATATGAAGGAAAATGAAGCTCAAAACTATTTATTAACTTCTTTAGATGATATAGCATGGCTTTTTAATATTAGAGGAAATGATATTTTATTTAATCCAGTAGTATTAAGTTATGCAATAATAACAGAAAATGAGGCAAAACTTTATATTAATAAATCTAAAGTTGATGATGAAGTAGAAGAAGCTTTAAAGGCACAAGAAGTTGTTATATATGATTATAATGAAATTGAAGAACATGTAAAACAGCTTAAGGAAAATACGTTAATAGATCCAGCTAAAGTTAATGCTAAGCTTTATTCTTTATTATCTTGCACAATAACAGAAAAATTAAATGTAACTACTAATTTAAAGGCTATAAAAAATGAAATTGAAATAGCTAACTTTGAAAATGCCCATATTAAAGATGGCGTTGCAATGGTTAAATTTATAAAATACTTAAAAGATAATGTTGGTAAAGAAAAAGTTACTGAAATATCAGCTAGTAAAAAATTATCAGAGTTAAGAAGTCAAGGTGAATTAGCAAAAGGAGATAGTTTCGGAACTATAGCAGGATATAAAGAACATGCAGCTATGATGCATTATAGTGCTACTGCTGAAAGTGATTATGAATTAAAGAAACAGGGATTATTTTTAGTTGATTCAGGTGGTCAATATTTAGATGGAACTACTGATATAACAAGAACATTTGTATTAGGAGATATTACAGAAGAGGAGAAAAGAGACTTTACTTTAGTATTAAAAGGTCATATTAATTTGGCAAAAGCTAAATTTTTAAAGGGAGCTACAGGTTGTAACTTAGATATCCTGGCTAGAGGACCATTATGGGAGCAAGGTTTAGATTATAAGTGTGGAACAGGCCATGGAATTGGATTTTTCTTAAATGTTCATGAAGGACCACAAAGTATAAGACAAAATGGAAATATAGTTCCATTAGAACCAGGAATGATGTTAACTAATGAACCAGGTGTTTACAAAGAAGGGAAATTTGGAATAAGAACTGAAAATGTTATGGTAGTAGTTAAAGATGAAATTAATGATTGTGGAGAATTTTATAAATTTGAAACTATATCATATTGTCCTATAGATTTAAATGGAGTTAAGGTAGAGTTATTAAGTGATGATGAAAAGGCATGGTTAAATAATTATCATAAAAAAGTTTATGATAAGTTAAGTCCATATTTAAATGATGAGGAAAAGAAATTATTAAAAGAAGAAACTAGAGAAATATAAGAAAACAAAAGTTAGGATGGAGATGATATCCTAACTTTTGTTATTATAATATTAAAGGAAGTGTACCAAAATAGAGTATCAACATAACAATAATAATGTTAAAATTAATAATAGCTTAGTGCACTTATAAAAATAAAAATAGTAATGGCCAAATCAATGAGTTATTATTAAATCTGCTGTTACCACATCTACAGTTGTTGAATCCACAGTTGCCAAATCCGCAGTTGCCAAATCCACAATTACCAAATCCGCAGTTATTAAAATTACCACAATTATTTCTACAACAATTTCTGTTGCGATTATTACAACATTTTTCCATAATTTTCCTCTGTAGAATATAAAAACTTAATTCATATTCTGTTGAATTTATTTTATACTATAATATACTCAACATAAATAATATGGTTCATATTATTTGTGGAATTTTAGTATATTTACAATATTTTAAAATAAATAGTTTTGATATAATAATAATTGAGAATTTTAATTAGGAAGTGATAGATATGGGGATTAGTGCTATAGGAACAAGAAAGAATGTAAGTGTTATTGATACAACTGAATATGAAGGTGTGAAAGTAGAAATATTAGAATATAACAAACTACAAGGCTCTACTGATACATCAGCTGCAATGGATATGTATTTTATGGAGCAACAAAATATAAAAGCAAGACAAGTTGCTATATATTTAAATAATGATAAAGTAAGATTAGAGCCAGGTGCAATGAGTTACTTTAAAGGAAATTTAGAAATGGTTTCTGGAGTAACAGCAGGCAACTTAATAGGAAAGATGTTTTCATCAGCTGTAACAGGTGAATCTGTATCCCAACCGGAATATAAAGGAACAGGAATGATAGTTCTAGAACCTTCTTTTAATCATTTTTTAGTTTTAAAAATTGATGGTGAGATTATAGTAGATAAAGGAATGTTTTACTGTGCACAAGGAAGCATTCAAGTTAAGCCTATAATTCAAAAAAATATATCATCAGCTTTAGCTGGAGGCGAGGGTATATTCCAATTGTCTTTAAAAGGTAAGGGAATAGTAGTATTAGAAAGTAGAGTTCCTGTATGCGAAATAGATGAAATACATTTAGATAATGAAACTTTAAAAGTAGATGGAAATTTTGCTATATTAAGAAGTGGAAATATTAGTTTCACAGTAGAGAGATCAGCTAAGTCATTAATTGGATCAGCTGTAAGTGGAGAAGGTCTTGTTAATGTATATCGTGGTACTGGAACTGTATGGCTTGCACCAACAATTAAAATTTATGATGTTATAAATAGATCTAGAGCATATGGAATTAGTAGTACAACAGCTATGAATATGAATACAAGTAATAGTAAATAGAAAATTTTATAAGGATGAATAATAAAACTCTCCATATATTGATTAAGTTTCAATATATGGAGAGTTTTTATATAGAATAAAGAATAAACTAGAGAATATTAATTAAATACAAATATAATTTGAAAAAATAATAAATCCTACTATATTTATCTACTTTAAAATAAATGAAAAAGTATTATAATGAATATAGATAATAATTATTATTAAATAAAAATAGAAATTAATAATAGAGATAGAGGTAGTTTTATGGATGAAGTAAAAGTAATTGAAATGATAAAGATAAATCCAATTATTATAAAAAATATAAGTAATCCTACAGAGGAAATGAAAAAAATAGCTATAGAAAAAGATGGACTTTTATTAAGATATATAAAAAATCCAACTATAGAAATGCAAGAGATAGCTATGAAAAGTAATCCTAGAGCTATTGAGTTTATAGATAATCCTACAGAGGAAATGATGATAGAAGCTATAAAGAATGGGTGGAGTAATTTAAATTATATTAAAAATCCTAGTAATTATGTAATTAAATTAGCTATAGAGCAAAGGGGATGGGCTATTAGATATGCAAAAAACCCTAATGAAGAATTACAATTACTAGCTGTAAGAAAAGATTACGATTCAATTAAATATATTAAAGAGCCCTATGAAAGTGTTCAGGAAGCAGCTGTAAATATAAGTTATGATGCATTAAGATATATTAATTCACCATGTTATAAAGCAGAAGTTGCAGCCATTAAGAATAATGAAGCAGCAGTAAAATTTATTAATAATTTAAATAAAGATAAGTTATTAAGCTTTTTAAAGGCTAATATTTTAGTAATTAGATATATTAGTAAAGATATGTTAAAAGAAATATCTCAAGATGAACTAAAAGAGATATTAAGAGAAGTATTATCAAAAGATGATGTAGAAGAAAAGTATGTGAGAGATTTTTTAAACTGTAGTGTTATTGATAAAGAAAGTGATGTTATAGCTATTGATAAGATTATGTTTATTTATAAATATGGAAGTAAAAAAGCAAAAAGAATTGCTGTAGATGAAAAACTAAAGATAATGTAAGGAGAAGTTAAAATGAATTTTATAGATACATTAAGAAGTGTGGAATTAGTATTAGCAACTGAGGAAGTTCCTTTAGTAGTTGGTGAAAGTGGAATTGGAAAGACAGCTTTAGCAAATAGATTAGCTAAGGAAAATAATTGGAGTTTAATAGTTATTGATGGAAATCTTCTTAAAGAAGGAGAAATAGGTGGATTACCTACAGTAGAATCGTATATATCTATAGACTCTTATGGAAATAAAGTTGAAAAGAAAACAACAATATATGCTGTTCATACAAAGCTTAGGGAAATTGATGAAGAAATAGCAAAAGGGAAAAAAGTTCTTTTATTTATAGATGAAATAAATCGTTGTGAGCATACAGTACAGCAAGAACTTATGAATTTAATATTAAATAGAGAAATTAATGGATACAAATTACATGATGATGTAAATATATTAGCAGCAATGAATCCATCAAGTAAATATGGTTCAGATTTTGACTATCAAGTAGTTGATATGGATGCAGCTCAAGAAAATAGATTTGTATGGCTTAACATGGAAAGTGATTATAAAGCTTGGTTAAAGTGGGCAATGGAAGCTGAAATTGAGCAAAAAGTAATAGAGTTTATTGGAGTTTTCCCAGAATATTTACATAAGATAAATGAAGATGATGTAAGAGCAACACCAAGAAGTTATGAAAGAGTATCTAAAGCATTTAAAGCTTATAAAGAGAAGAAAGATTCTATACCTAGGGCAGTATTTTTAAATGTTATAAAAGGTAATGTTGGAAAGGTTATAGCAGAGGAATTTATAAATTTTGTTGAATCAGAACATAGTCCTTTAATATCTTTTGAGGAAGTTTTCGTAGGTGATACTTTAAGTGAAGAAGTTATAGAAAAGGTTAAAAGTGAAAGTCATACTAGACTTTATTTAAGTGCAATGAATATTTTAAAGAGTTTAGAAGAAAACATAAAAAATAGTAATGAGGAAGATGTATATCACATAAATAGATTTATTGAATTTTTAAAGAAATATCCTGTAGATTTAATGGTAGGGATTATGAAGGATATGAAAAATAGCTATCCTGAAAGTTATAAAAGAGCTTTAGAGAATGAAGAGTTTGTAGAAAGTTATTTTGAAGCTTATAGTGCAATAAGGGGATAGCATATGGATAGTTATTTTGAAAAGTTAAAAAAGGAACTTTATATTAAAGCTGATAAAATAGTAAATAGTTCAGTTATGTTTAAAGCATTACGTGCTGGTGAAAAGTTTCAGATAGATATTCCTAAAGATTTTGAAGAAGAATTTTTTAAACTTATAGATAAAGTAAATCTAAGTCTTATGGAAGAAAAGGATAATTTCTATGGTTACTTTTTATTTCAAATGGGAAGAGAAATACGTTTTGATATAAGTACTCCTACTGGTATAAATTTTAAAGGTGCTAAATATGTTATATATTTTAATCCAATAATATTCTTGCAGCTTAATATAAAACAAATGGAAAGTACTATTAAGCATGAAATTCATCATATATTATCTATGCACGTAATAAGAGCTAAGGAGTTAAAAGGTAACTTTAGTACACTTGCAATTAATTTAGCTATGGATATAGTAGTAAATCAATATCTTAATAATTTACCACCATATGCAATTACTTTAAAGGGAATAAATTTAAAGTACGGTTTAAATCTTGAGCCTTATAATACATTTGAATATTATGCTGAAAATATTCAAAATGTATTAAATGTACTTGAAGAAAATGATGAAGGCGAAGAAGATGATAGCTGGGCTGAAGATTCAGAATGTGGATTTGATCCAGAAAAAGCTCATGATTTATGGGATGAGAATGAGTCCATAGATGAAAAAATGCTTAAGGATTTTACTGAAAAGTTCATAGGTAATGCTGAAAAAGGTACAATTCCCCTTCATGTAGAAGGAATGATATCTGCTTTAAGAAAAAGTAAAGGAGAACTTCCTTGGAATTTATATCTTAAGAGATTAATGGGAACTGTAGAAAGTAATAAAAAGAAAACTATAACAAGAAGAAATAGAAGACAGCCTAATAGATTAGATTTAAGAGGTGAACTTAGAAATCACAAGGCAGAAATAGCAGTTGCTATTGATATAAGTGGAAGTATTAGTGATGAAGAATTTAAACAAGCTATTAAAGAAGTACTATCTATAGTAAAAAATTATAATCATGAAATAACTATAATAGAATGTGATAAAGAAGTTAAGCGTGCATATAAAGTTAAAACTATAAATGATATAAAAGAAAGATGTTCCTCAGGTGGGGGAACTAGATTTACTCCTGTTTTTCAATATGCTAATAATAAAAATATTAATTTGTTAGTTTATTTTACTGATGGTAAGGGTGAAGATAAATTACAAGTTAAACCTAGAGGATATAAAGTTTTATGGGTTATTTCTGGAAGAGGAGATAAGCTTTCATTAAATGAGCCTCATGGTGCAGTTAAAAAGCTTAGCAAAGTTGAAGTAAAAGATAATCTAGTAGATATGAAAGATGTTAGAAATGATGGATATTCAATGAATAATCAAGAACCAATTTTTTAATTAATTTTAGTAATAAAGACATAGAATAATTGAATATATTATTGCAAAAATTATATTTAATTAAAAAAATATATATTTTATTTAGTAAATTAAGGTGAAAGGAGAAGGGCATTATGGGAATATTAGAGAAAAGTATAAAAAATAAAGTGGTTATAGTAACTGGAGGTACTAGAGGAATTGGATTTTCAACAGTAAAAGCTTTCCTTGAAAATGGAGCAAAGGTTGCATTATGTGGATCAAAAAAAGAAACTGTAGATAAAGCTTTATCAGAACTTAATAAAATAAATTCTAGTTATGAGGTCATTGGTTTTCCAACTAATTTGTTAGATTTATCAGAGGTTAGAAACATGATTGAAGAAGTTATGAATAAATGGGGATCTATAGATGTTTTAATCAATAATGCAGGTATAAGTGATAATGTTAGTATATATAACCAAGATTCAGATCATTTTGCAAAGATAATAGACGTAAATGTGGAAGCAGTGTTTAATTGTAGTAAAATAGCTGCTGAAAAGATGAAGGAAAAAGGTAAGGGTGTAATACTTAATACAAGCTCCGTGGTAAGTATAAATGGTCAAAAGTCAGGTGTTGGATATCCTACTTCTAAATTTGCTGTAAATGGATTAACTAAATCCTTAGCAAGAGAATTAGGTAAGGATGGAATAAGAGTTAATGCAGTAGCACCAGGAATAATTGCTACTGATATGGTAGCGGCACTTGATCAAAATATGATAAAAGCAATAACTGCAAATGTTCCAGTAGGAAGAATTGGAGAACCAGAGGATATTGCAAATGCATTTTTATTCTTAGCTTCAGATATGGCAAGTTATATAAGTGGAGCTATTTTATCTGTTGATGGTGCTACTGTAATTTAATATAATATAAGTTAGATATGATAAAATTAGTGTAAAAATAAGATTGTACCAATTAAGGTGCAATCTTATTTAATTTGGAGGATTACTTTGGATAAGACATACATGTTTGATAATTATATATCTATAGGACGTAATTTTATGATTGAAAAGAACTATTTAAAAGCTCTGAAGTTTTTTAAGAAAGCATATAATTGTCAAGAAGGAAAAGATGATATAGATTTAATTTTAGATTTAGCATTTCTTTATGATAAAATAGCACATTTTGATTTAGCTGAAAAAATGTATAGAAGAGTATTAGAATTAGATGATACTAATGCCATAGCCTATTATGGATTAGGTATAATTTACGATGATGATGAATTATATGAAGAAGCAATTGAGTATTATAAAAAGGCTATAAAGTATGATGAAAAATATGAAAAGGCATATTTCTTTTTAGCTAATGCTTATGATGAATTAGGTAATAAGGAAGAGGCAATAAAAAATTATAAACAAGTATTAAAGCTAAATGCAAAGGATTTATGGGCAAATGCTAATTTAGGATGTATTTATGATGAATTAGGAGATACTAAATTAGCTTTAGAATATATGGAAAAAGCTTTAGAAGTAGATAGTAAGCATTTTAGAATTCTTTTTAATATGGGAGTATTTAATAAAAAATTAGGTAATTTAGAGTTAGCTGAAGAATACTATAAGAAATCAATAGAAGAAAATCCTTATTATCCATATAGCTATTTAAATTATGCAGTAATGTATAGAGAAAAAGAAGATTACAATAGAGCTATTGAAATAATAAATGAAGGTATATTAGAAAATGAAGATGAAGGATTTTTATATTATAATAGAGCTTGCTTTTATGTAGCGGTTAATAAATTAGAGTTAGCATTAGAAGATATACTTAAATCTATAGAATTAAATGATTTCTTTGAAGGATATATGAAGGAAGATGAAGAACTTAATGCTATAAGAGAATTAGAAAAATATAAGAAAATGTTTGGATAAAAAACAGTAGGTAGGCTTATGGAATATAAGCTTGTCTACTGTCTATTTTTATTATCTATTATCTATTTTTTCGGGATATAAATCATGATTAACTAATCTATTAAAAGCTACTTCTTCCCATCTTGTTCCTGGTTTTCCGTAGTTACAGTAAGGATCAATAGAAATACCGCCTCTTGGAGTAAATTTACCCCAAACCTCAATATATTTAGGATCCATTAATTTTATTAAATCTTTCATTATGATATTCATACAGTCTTCGTGAAAATCACCATGATTTCTAAAACTAAATAAATATAATTTTAATGATTTACTTTCAACCATTTTTATATTTGGAACATATGAAATATAAATTGTAGCAAAGTCTGGTTGGGAAGTAATAGGACATAAACTAGTAAATTCAGGACAGTTGAATTTAACAAAATAATCATTTTCGGGATGTTTGTTATCAAATGTCTCTAAAATATCAGGATTATATCCAAAATCATATTTTACATTTTGATTTCCAAGTAAGTTTAAATCTAAGTCATTTCTCATAAATTAATCTCCAATCTTATCTTTTAGTACCTTAATTAAAAATGAACCAAGTATTGCTGGTATAACTTGCCCTAAACATAAGCTAACAGCAAGAGCACTATATGGAACATTTAATATCATTGATAACCAAATAGGAACTATTAATCCTGGTATAAATATTATTGGTAGTATTGTAAGTGTAATATTTAGTTTATATTTGCGAACACAATAAACTAATAAAGCTGTTAATATACCAACCAATCCACCACCCAGGATATCAAATATACTTAAGCCTCCTAAAAGCATATTAGATAATAAGTTCGAAACTCCCAAAGGTAAAACTAGGAATGGAAAAATATAAGCTAATGCATATAAACTAGTTGCTAAACGAATTTGTATAGCTCCAAAAGAAAAACTTTGAGTTATTGTCATTATTACAACATATAGAGCAATAACTATTGCTGAAATTGTTAGCTTTTTTGTTTTTGACATAGTAATTTCCATAACTATCACCTCCAGAAAAATAAAAAAAGGATGAAAAAACTCCATCCTAAATAAACAATAATAGTATTCTATTATTAATCCCTAGTTTTATTTTGAGACAGGATGGTTTCGAACTGTCTTATTAAATTATGAAGCAACTTTTTTATAAGACTACAGTTGCAAGTTAGATTCATTATATTTAAAGTCTAGAATCTGACTTAAGTATATATTCATGCAGGGTAAAAGTCAACCATTTTAGAAGTATAATGGAATGTATGTAAAAATATATTATTTTGTAAAATTAATAGAAATATTTTAGAAGTAACATAATATTATTAAAGTTTATTAAATCAGCAAGTTAGGTTGTAAATTAAGGAGATGAATTATTATGTTACAAAAAATAGAGAGTATTAACTTATTACAGTTAGCAAAAAATATAAATCATATTATTTTTGAGGGAAAGCTACAATTAAATACTGAGGAATATGAAATTGAAATAGAAAAAAGTAATAATGTTACTGATTTACAGCCCTTATTAAAGTTATTAAGTCTTATGGTAAAGGATAGTTATTTAGTAACAGAAATATATTTTGAAAATAAAGATGATTTTGAGAAGTGTTTTAATATAAAATATGATGATTCTCTTTCCTTTGATGGTGTTAAAAAAATATGAAATAGAGCTGTATCTAATCTTTTATACCCTATAGAGTACATAGCATTATAAAGATTAATTATTTTATTTGAAATATCTGATGTAAGTGGATTAGATAATAAGTATTTATTTAGTTCAAAATATGTCTTTTAAGAATGATAAAGTAGTATTAGATGAAAAAGAGAAGATAGATTTAAGTGGAATAGCATTATGGGATGAAAATCAAATAGCTATAAATGAAGATGGAGAAATTATATTTATGTATAAGTTTTTTACTCTTCTACAAATAATGTTAAAAGAATTATGCAAGGCATAGATAAAAATTATGAAGTTGTATCTTTCTTAGGAGAATCAAATTTATGTATACTTGAAAAGAATAAGCAAAATGGATGTAATCAGGAATTTTACATTGGAGAATTAAAAGATGATAGAATAGATATATATAATAAGATAGAAGTGAGCACAGATGAAGATAAGAATGTGTGGTTATATAATTATATTATAAATGAAGATAATAATGAAATTTTGATTAACTTTAGAACAGCTAATCTAATAGGTGATTTTTATACTAATGAATGGCAAGATAGAATTATTAAAATAAATATTGAAAGGTAACAATTGAGGAGAAAATGAGAAAAATACTTATAGTAGAAGATGAAGTATCAATAAATGATATACTTACAACATCACTTAAGAGAGAAGGTTATGATGCAATGTCTGCATTTACAGTTAGAGAAGCATTAATATTATTTCAATGATTTAAACCAGACTTAGTTTTATTAGATTTAATGCTTCCAGATGGAAAAGGTGAAGATCTTTGAAGGATTTAATAATATGAAAAATAATATAGTAGAAATGCAAAATAATACTAAAGAATTTTTTAATAATGCAACTCACGAACTAAAAACACCTTTAACAGCTATAAGAGGATATTCTCAAATGTTACAGGAAGAAGAATTTGAAGATGAGTTTGTACTTAGGGCTCTAGAGAGAGTTGAAGAAGAAAGTATTAAGATGAATAAGTTAGTAGAAAAATTACTTATTATTTCAAGGGAAGAAGCTTTAGTTCAAGTATATCCGGAAGAAGTAAATATTAATAAAATGACTAAAAGAATTATAGACGCCTTTCATAATCAAATAAAAGATAAAGGTTATAATATCTGTTTGGAAGAGAATACTGAAATTAAGTCTATTGCAATTAAAGAAGATGTAGAAAGTATATTAACCAATTTAATAGAAAATAGTTTAAAGTACTCTACAACACAAAATATTGATATTAAAATAGGACAGTATTATAGTAATAGTTATTTTAAGATTTTGAATGGGATTGGGGATATAAAAGATGAAATAAAGGATAAGCTATTAGAGCCATTTATAAAGGGGGCTAATAGAAGGGGAGAAATATCTAGCTCAGGACTAGGATTATATATTTGCAAAAGATTATGCGAAAAAAATAATTTTAAAATTGAATATTCTATAAATAGAAATGTAATTGAGTTTATAATAAGTTTTAAAAAAATAAAGATGTAATATATAGATTTATCTTTGAAATAAAGATAAATAGTAAGTAACAAAAATCAGTTTAATTTAGTTTGTATGGATACAATTGATTTATTTGTATTAGTAGGTATAAAATGGATATAAGCTTTTATAACAAGGGGGAATTATTAATGAATAAGCACATTAAATTTAAAAAATTAATTCAAACAGCATTGCTTGCAGCATTATGCTTTGTATCTTTTACTTACTTGCAAATTAAAATTCCAGTACCAGGTGGAGATGCAACTTCACTTCATATTGGAAATGCATTTTGTGTTTTAGCTGCATTATTACTTGGGGGATGGTATGGAGGATTAGCAGGTGCAATAGGAATGACAATTGCAGACTTAATGGATCCTGTATATATATTAGTGGCACCTAAAACTTTCGTATTAAAATTATGTATTGGCTTAATAACAGGATTAATTGCACATAAAATTGCTAAAATAAGCGAAAGCAATGATAGAAAATATATTTTTAAGTGGAGTATTATAGCATCAATTGGTGGACTTGCTTTTAATGTAATAGCAGATCCTATTGTTGGATTCTTCTATAAGCAATATATATTAGGGCAACCACAAGATGCAGCTATGATTTTAGCTAAATTAAGTGCAGCTACAACATTTATAAATGCAGTAGTATCTGTAATTTTAGTAGCTATTATATATAATGCAATAAGACCAATTTTAAAGAAATCAGGTTTATTATTACCAGTTTAGTCAATTATAAGTGATAAATGGCAAGTAATATTAGCTAAGCTAAAGAAAGTATTGTAAAAAACTTTAAATTGACGTTAAAATAATGGGAGATTAATAATAAAAAATGGAGTTAGTAACCTATGATTAAGAAGATAAAAAATTTTAAGATACAAAATTATGATAATTTTAAGTGTATAGCAGATAAATGTAAATTTACATGTTGTGCAGGATGGGATGTAAATATTGATGACGATACTTATAATAAGTGGAGAGAATGTGATAAAAGCTATATATTAAAAAATATAATAAAAATAGATGATGAAGAACAATATTTTGTTAATAAGGAAACACAGGATGTATGTCCTTTTTTAGATAAAAAAGGATTATGCAATATAGTAAAAAAGGATGGAGAAGAATATTTATCTTTAACTTGTAAGAGTTTTCCTAGGGTAGAAAATATATTTGAAGATATAAAGGAATTAACATTATCATGTGCATGTCCTGAAGTTGTAGAAATAATAAGTAATATAAATGAAAAAATTAATATGGTATCAGAAGAGAATTATAAATTTGAAAGCAATTCTAAAATCTTTGAAATTAGAGAGAGGTTAGTTAGTATAATACAAAATAATAATTTTCCATTATATAAGAAATTAATTATTTGTTATGAAATGATATTAAATCTTATAAAAAGTGAAAATATAAATAAAGTATTAGAAGTTTATAAGGATAAGGAATATATTAATGACCTTAGTCATAATTATGATGAATTTGACATAAATATAGAGGAAGCAATAGAAGAAGTTAAATACTTATTTTTAGATATTACTCAAAATTATAAAGATGTTATAGGATTAGAAAATTCATTAAAAGATATATATGAATTTGCAGAAGGTATTGATGCAAATTCAGTTAATAATAGTTGGAAAAAGTATATAAATGAATTTGAGAAATATGATAATTTAATTGAAAATTGTATAGCATCTAAGATTTTTAGTAATTGTATAAATGATGATATAGAAGAAATAGCGCTTTCTTTTGAGTTAATTATATTAGAATATATATTAATTAGATATGCTATATTTTTGAAATGTTGTATAAATAAAAGAAATGAAGTTAATATTCAAGATGTTAAAGATTATATTGTTATATTTTCTAGAGTTATTTCTAATAATGATGAAGCAGTATTTGAGTTTTTAGAAGAGGGATTTGGCCATATAATTTTAGAATATGGATATATGAGATTTATAATGATGTAAAATTTATAAGAACTAGATGGAGAATAATCAAAATTAAATTTAAAAAATATTGACAATTTCAAATAATTGGAATAATATAGAAGTGTAGTTAATTCAATTTAAATCCAATGAACAGGGAGAGTAGCTAAATTAAGGTTCGTTTCAGAGAATTAGGGGTGGTGTGATCCTAATAAGAAAAGGTTTAGTGAATGGGCCTGAGAGGAGTAAAGGGAAATTTTTGAAAGTACCGGTTACCGTAAGCTCCACGTTATAGGAGATAGAGCATGTTAGTGCTTGAAAATGAGAGGCAATATATAGTTTGGTGTACTTATTATATATGCAATTTAGGTGGTATCGCGGATTATACTCCGTCCTATTTATTTAGGACGGAGTTTTTTTATTTCTTAGGAGGTGATTTTGATGGTATGAACTTTATCCAGTGAAAATGATATTGGACAATGGAATAATAATATATTAATTAATTTTTGGAGGGATAATATTATGAATACAAGAAAGTTAACTATTAATGCAATACTTTTAGCTGTTGGAGCATTACTACATCAAATAACACCTGCAATAGGTTTACCTATGCAACCAGATTTCTCATTAGTTATGTTATTTATAATAATGATAATTAATAAAGATGATTATAAAACCTCAATTATTTCAGCTATAATTACAGGCGTATTTACTGCATTAACAACGAAATTTCCAGGTGGACAAGTACCTAATATTATAGATAAAATTATATCTGCCAATATAGTATATTTAATTATAATTTTAATAAATAAAGTTAAGTTTATTAGTAGTTTAACTGAGAAAAAGAAAAATGCTTTAATAGCAGCTGTGGTTTTTCCAATTGGTACATTAATTAGTGGAACAATATTTTTATTATCTGCACAACTAATAGTTGGATTACCAGCACCATTTATAGCTTTATTTTTAACAGTAGTATTACCAGCAACAATAATTAATTTAGTTGCAGGTATCTTCCTATATAAGGTTGTTGAAATATCAATGAAAAGAATAGCATATAGTAGATAAGGGAATCATTAAAGAGGTTAGTAAAGATATAGATTTTATAGAAAATACGTTAAAAGAATAGTCTATTGATTATTGTTTTAACGTATTTTTTTAAAATTAAATGATAGTTTTGATAATATATTTAAAAATTTTACGGAGGAGGAAATTATAGAAGTAAAGAAGAATTTAACATATATAAGAGATAAAATAAAAATCAATTAGATAGTTTATCTTAATATTATTAGGAGTGATAAAAATGAGACTAAAAAAGATGGTTGTTTGTATAACAAAGAAAGATATAAGAAACTTTTTGAAGTTACAAGATAAAATTAATATAAGTGATATTTTTATTAATGATTATTTAAGATTAATAGGAACTGTTCAAGTGTTTGGAATGAATATAAACATAGAAACAGAATTAAGTTTTTCTAAGGTTGAACACAATAATATCTATTTAAATATAAAGAGTTTTAAGGTTTTAAAAATGAATATATTAAATCCAATATCTAAAAAAGTATTTAATCATGTAATTAATGCTTTTACTGATATAGAAGGTGTTACATTTGAAGAAAATGACTTTAAATTAGAAGTTACTACTTTAATAAATAAATACTATAAAGAGCAAAAATTTATTGATTTAAACAAAGTACAAGTTATAGATGTATCAATAGTAGACAAAGAAGTTGAAGTATATTTTGGAGGTATAGACATTGATACTGAAGTTATTAGAAGAGAATATGGAAAAAATGAAGTTCCTTATGTTGAAGCTGAAATAGTAAGTGATGGAGAATAATAAAAGTAAAGAGTTTTAGGAGAGAAATTTAATGGATACAATAATATACTTAACAAGGCATGGACAAACTCTGTGGAATATAGAAAAAAGATTACAAGGTAGAGGAAACTCTCCATTAACAGAACAAGGAATAGAAAGAGCTAAAGAACTTAGAGATAGAATAAAATATATACATATAGATATTATATATTCAAGTCCTATAGAGAGAGCACTTACTACTGCTAATATAATTAAAGGCGATAAAAGTATTGAAGTAATAACTGATGATGGCCTTATGGAAATGTGTTTTGGTGACTATGAAGGTCAAATAACAGATGAAGTTATGAAAGAAAATCCTGATTGGGATATAAGTCTTATTATGAAAGGAAATACTGAATTAGCAGCACCAAATGGAGAAAACTTAGCAGAAGTTAGAGATAGAGTAGCTAGAACAATGAATAAAATAATTGAAGCAAATAGGGGGAAAACTATTTTAATAGTGGCTCATGGAATAACCTTAAAGGCTATTATGTATTATTTTAAAGATGAAGAGGTAAATTCTGAAGTTATGGGACAAGCAACTTTAACTAAAGTAAATGTAGATAAAAATAATAAATTTCATATAGAATTTAAAAATGATAATAGTCATTTTACAAAAAAAGAGCAAAAGCTAGGATGGTAGATACTAAAGGTTTTGAGGTGAGATAATAAAAATTCCTACAGCAATTTTTACTGTAGGAATTTTTTTATTATAAGATATTTCTAGTAAGCTACTAATTATCAGCTTTCGTAGATAAAATTAAAAACTATCTAGAAGCTTTTCGATAGCCTGCATCAATGGCTTCTTGTTCACTATTGAATTTAACAAGGTATTCAGAATCTGCCATGTTTTCGTAATCTCTTTGACCAGGGCAGTGATAAATTTTTGATTTAGAGTTTCCTCTTATTACAGTTGTTTTATTAGAAGAAGTTGTGTTATTTGAGTTATTATTTGAGCTTGAAGAAGTAGTTGTGCTGTTTGATGAACCAGTTTTATTTACTTCTTCACCGCTAAGGGCACTATTACCAGTTGCATAATCTATTGTAATTCCAGGTTGAACATTATATACAAATACATTAAATTGAATTCCTTCACCATCATCTTCTACAGATTTTGCTTCCATTTGAACCCCTTTTGCAACAAGATTATTCCCATCAAATACAGGAGTTACTCTATATAAAACATGATTATTTGTTTCTTTTACATAGTCAGCTACCATATTTTCATATGGCAACATTAATGTTGCATTAAAGTATCTTGTACCAGTAATTAAATTTCTATCATTTGCATTTTCAGCAGTTAATTGATAACCAATTAAGTGAGATCTATTATAAAGATATTTTCCTTCAACAATATCATATTTTATTGATTGCCAACCACTTGGTTTAACAGAGCTAATAGATTCTCTTTTTTCTGTTGGCATTATATCTTTACCTACATTGGCATATGCAACACCACATCTTCCTAAACTATCTAGTGGACTATATTTTTCAAAAGAAGTAGTAGTTAAATCAGCTTTAGAGAAGTTAGGAACATTATTATTTAATATTATATAGTCTTGACCAGAGTAATCTGGAATATCAGTAGTATTTGAAATATTAATATTAGTATTACTATTGTTATTACTTCCATTTGGATTAGTTAAAGGTACATTATTAGAATTAGAGTTTTCGACTACTTGTCCACTATTATTTATAGAAGAATTATTAGTTGAAGAACAACCAATAAATCCAACTAAGCATAATAAAATCCCTAATGTCATAATTAGTGAGTTTTTTAATTTAAATATATTTTTCATTGCTATATTCTCCTATAAGTTTCTTTTGTTATTTTTTCATGAGATGATCCTTGAAATTCTTCTGTTTTAAGTAGTTCCCATGAGTTAGTGTTTAAATCAATATCAAAATAGAAGTCTGATGGATAAATACGGTTCCACTTATAGACAACTATAGTATTTATATTGTTTATATAATTTTTTACTTCTGTATTTTCTATTAAACAAAAATCATTGTCAGAGCATTCATTTAAAAAGTTTTCACAAACCTTTATATTACCGTCATCAATATCCTTATATAATTTATAAGAGTATTCGTTCATAAAAAGATCTTGATTTTTAACAAGTTCTTTTATATCAGCTCTAAGGACTTTATCTTGACTTTGCCTTCTTTTATTAAACATCATTCCATTTTTATCATCTAAACAAACAATTATATTCATTACTATCCTCCTTTTTATATTCTTTGTAATATTATATCAAAAGATTATATGATTTTGATATAGACTTTTTATTTGGCAGTTGAAAAAAATATGATATAATCTCTTTATAATTAGGAGGTGATTAGCATGAAGGTATATAATGCTTTCAGATTTAAATCAGCTTGCTCCTTGCAAGGACTACAACAAAGTCAGCTATGCTTTGTCTGGAGCTTAAATAAATAAAAATAGCTGTAAATTTAATAAAGGTTTTAGAAAAACATAAATGATTTTTAGTATTCTTTGCTTTAATTATTAGTATTTTAAAGTTAAGGAGTAATGAATAATGAAAGAATTTATAAAAAAACAACAATATAATTATATAAAAAGATGTTTAGGCGATTTAAATGGTGCATTTAGAAATTGCGTAGATGGTAACATTATAGAAACTGTAAAGGCGTGCTCTCAGGAAAAGATTTTATCAATTTTTAATGATTTATCAATAGAGCAAAAAGACATACTAGATATTAGTAAAATTACTGATCCGTTGCATATAGAACCTTATTTAAAAGAATTAGATAAGTATGTATATGGGATGGAAAAGATAACAGCAATGGAAATCACTAAAGTTTTTAAGAAGGAGAAAAAGCTAAAGATACCCAATTTAGATAAACTAGATTCTAAACTTGTATATTTAGGTTGGATTGATGAATCAACTAGAAAACTTCTTATTACTTATAAGTTAGAGGGGAAACTTTTAGGAATGGCTTGTAGACTTCCAAAGACAAATAGTAAATCAACTAATATATGTACTTTTTGTAATAAGATTGGTTCAGAACAGGAAGTAGCCTTTGTATCACCAATATGTAAGCAAGTAAGAGAAGATGATTATAAGTCATTAGGATTTTATGTATGCTTAGATAGTGATGAATGTAATGAAAGAATAGAATCTGTAGAAAAGCTTGAAAAGATTCTAAAGAGTGTAAATAGAATTAAATAATTATTATAATTTACTAATAAAAATCCTACAGTAAATTTTTGATGTAGGATTTTTTATTAATATTTGCTTCTATATCAAAGGGAAAATATAGAAATAGTAGTGATATTGATATATTAATATTAGTTGATGATAATAAAAGTATTATATAATCTTGTTAAACTATTAGAAGTATTATATTTACAAGATTATTATGAATTAAAAAAGTATAAAAGTTTATGTAGAGACTTAAAAGATTTTTATTTTAGTAGAAGATATGCTAGTGATGATTATGAAATTTTAACTAAAGAAGAATATATTGATTATATCAATAATTTTTATGAACTATTAAATGAACTTAAGAAAATTAGAAGTGAATTTGAATAAATTATATGAAAAAATACCTAATGACATGATAAAAATGCTATTAGGTATTTTTTATTTTAGGTCTAGTTTTATATTTTTTGAGTCCAATTATTTATTCCAAAATATAAAATAAATTGGATATTTGTGTTAGAATAAATTAAGAAAATTTATATATAAGGTAGGAGACGTATTATGATAAAGTGGGGAATTATAGGTCCAGGTGCAATAGCAAATGCTTTTGCAAAAGAAGTAAATAACTCTCAAGGGGGAAAAGTTGTTGCTGTATTTTGAAGAAATGAAGAAAGAGCTAAAAGCTTCTCAGAAAAATATAATATAGAAAAATATTATAGTGATATAAATGAGTTTTTAAATGATGATAATATAGATGCTGTATATATAGCTACTCCACATAATTATCATATGGAATATGCAATAAAATGTATTAAGGCAAAGAAGCATATATTATGTGAAAAACCATTTTCATATAATTATAAAACTAGTAAAGAAGTATTAGATTTAGCAAAAGAAAATAATGTATTTATTTTATATATAGTTGAATTAATATATAATTATATGAAGTGGAATAAATGTGAAAAAAGATAAAAATATAAGCAAAAAACATAGTTAATTACTGTGTTTTTGTTTTTTTAATTCTTCTTTTATAAAATCAGAATTATGTGTAAAAATCATCTTACTTTTTAAACTATTCACTAGGAGATTCGTTAAAATAGTGAGGTGAAAATTCTGTAATATTATAATCTTGTATATTATTAATTTTAAGAGGCTCATCAGATAAATTGTTATGTACATCATCAATAGACTCAGATTTCATAATAAATAATCCACTACTCATTTAATTTTTTTATTTTATTATATGATATTATAATCAGTAGGAAATATAATCTTTTTAGTATAGAAGGAGTGAAAAATGAAAAATTTATATAAGCATTCATTGAGTATAAATAAGGCTCAAACTATGGTTGATATTACTGAAATAATAAAGGAGGATATTAAAGATAGCAAAGTTAAGGATGGGATTGTTGTAGTGTACTGTCCTCACACAACTGCTGGAATTACTATAAATGAAAATGCTGATCCAGATGTGGTTAAGGATTTAATTTATGGTTTTGAAAAGGCATATCCAACTAATGATATTAAATATAAACATTTTGAAGGTAATTCACATGCACATATGAAATCATCAACTATGGGAGCATCGCAGACTCTTATAATAGATGATGAAAAACTTATTTTAGGTACATGGCAAGATATATACTTTTGCGAGTTTGATGGACCAAGAAATAGAAGTTTTTATGTTAAAATAATTGAAGGATAAAATTGATGTAATTAAAAAATTAAGTTATAGAAAAGTAAATAAATATAAAAAAGACCGTACATTGTGCGGTCTTTATTTAGCTGGTTCCCATTTGCAACGAACAGGAGAAACAATAGCTTCTTCTTTCTTTAATTCTTTAAAAGCCTTATCGATATCTTTACGATCAAGTCCTGATAATTTTTCAACTTCTCCAGCGCTAACAGGTTTTCCTGCTTCTCTCATAACATTTAAAATAGTTTCTTTAATATCCATTAAAATCACCTCTATGAATAATAATTGTTATTTAATATTATATCTCTATTATTGCCATTAATCAATAAAATATAACAATAATACTAAAATAATGAAATGTTTTTTAATAAATAAATTTAATTATAAAATGATAATAAATACATAAAAGTAAAAAATATTTTAATATTACTAATTTTGGCGTAAACTTATATTGAATATTTATGAATAATTGTATTAAAATGTTATAGTAAGTGGCTTAGATAGATAACTATATAAATTAATCAAAGAATAAATTTTAAGGAGATACATATATGAGAGAAGAGAAATATATTAAATATGGATTATTTTCATCAATACTTATAGCTTTAGGTCCAATATTGTGGCTATTTATGAATATATACGATAAAAATTATGAAGATATAGTATTGAACATAATTTTTGTTATACTTGGAATTACTGTAGTATTCTATAATTTGAGAAATTATTTAAAAATATATAATAAAAAATCTAATATATTTTTAGATTTGCTAAGCTATATAATATCATTTATATTTTACATTTTATTAATTGCAGTATTAGTAATAGCATTTTTAGCATTCTATATAGGAATTTCATTAATACAGGAAAAATTATTTATAAAAGGAGAATATATAATTTATCTTATAAAATATCCATATTCATATTTAGTATTTGTAATAATGGTACTAGTGGCTATAAAAATCGGAATGATGATGTTAAAGAAAGAAAAATTATTTTCTAAGGAAAAAGAGTTATCATTATGGAGAAAGTTTGATAAATTTCTGATGTTAGCAATAATTCCACTTATATACATAGTAGTAACAAGCGTAGTTGTAGTTACAGAAGAGGGGATTTATGATTATAGCTTTTATAATTTAAAGGGGGATAAATATACCTTTAGTGATGTAGAGTATGTAAATACTGGATTTGTGGATTATGGAAGAAATAAGGGTGAATTTTTTTATAATATTGAGTTAAAAAATGGGACAAAGTTAAGGTTGGCTTATCCCTCTATGCATCAGCTTTCAGAAAAATATGAAGATGACACATGGCAAGAGTATGTAGATATAGATGAATATATTATGAATAGTGGAGCTAAAAAGGATTCTAGTGAAAAAGGATCAAAGTATGTACAAATGGACAAAGTATATGTAGACAAGCTGTTAAAAGTTATAAGAAATAAGGAATAAATACAGCTGCTTAGCTTATTTTAAGTTATGAACTATTGTATTTTAATACGACTTATAAGAGGAGGGATTTAATTGGAATTTATTAAGAACTTTGTACAAAAACATAGTAAATTAATAGTGACTATAAATATAATATTATTAATATTATCTATAGGTTGGGGGAAAGCTACAGTTTTAAATAGTATAGTTATATTCTTACTATTTATTTTATTAGTTTTTATGCCTGACAAAGCTTTTGACGATGATGAAAATAGTGATGAACAATTTTAATAAATTGCGTATTAAAATATATATTTAATTGTTCATGGAGGAATATGTGAAAAAAATAATTAATCTAAAAGATAGTAATAAAATACTAATAGTATATTTTATTACTACTGTTGTTAGTATGGTGGTATCTAACTTAGTTGTGGAATATGATTATATAAAAAGTGATTTAAAAAATTATTTTTGGGTTTTAATTGTATTTACAATATTATTTTTAATACTAATAAGATTATTTAAAGTAAAATATCAATCAGTGTTAATATTTTTAGGGATAATTATGTTTCTACTTTTATTTGTACTTTTAAATTTAGATCTTTTCATTTCACGATGGAGTACACCAGATATTACTATATTTACTACAATGAGCTTTATTGCTATTTACACAACGTTACCATTTCAAAGTATAATAAATATTTTATTAGGTTATGATATGGGGAATTTTTCATATATTATGGTTCCTATATATATATTATCATTAAGTTTATTTAGTTATTTTACACTTAAATTTAAAGTTAAAAAATAAAATAAGCAAGATAAACAAATATAAAATATTAAATAAGATAAAATTAAATATTAGCTGCTACGATACGTTGCATTAAGGAAAACAACAGTTTCTTTTACTTTTGAATCTTATAGCTTACCATGAAATTAGTAAAATGAGTTTATGTAAAAATCAGAATATGGAGGTAATAATTATGACGTTAGGAGAAAAATTAAAAGAAGCAAGAAAAAAGATTGGATTGTCCCAAGAACAATTAGCAGAAAAATTATGTGTATCTAGACAAGCGGTTACTAAATGGGAATCTGATAAAGGAATGCCCGATATAGGGAATCTAAAAGCAATAGCAACTTTACTTAATACAAGTATTGATTATTTAGTAGATAATGATAGTAATATAGATAAACTAGTAATCAAAGAGTATATTAATTTGGATGACTTTGAAAAGAGTGGACGTTGTAGATGTAAGCAAGATGCAGTGGTATTAAATAAATTTAATGACGCAAATTTTATTTATCCACTTATGCGTAAAAAGAAGCTAACTCCTATTGAGAATGTTTTGGACTTTATCACTCAATCTGGAATTTTTGATTTAGCGTATCAGCTAAAAGATCGTAATGAGTATTATTTGATTGAAAAAGAAAATCAACAATATTTTGTATCTGTATCAAAAGAGTTTATTGAGACAAGACAGTTAAGTAATAGGGTGAATCCAAAGAAATTTTCTATTGGAGATATTGAATATAAAAAATCACCATACGAACTTTTAAAATAATAGGAGTATGTAAATTTCAATTTGTAGAGCTAATTAAAATAACTATATTTTTAATATATAAGATAGTGTATATAGCTAAAAAAGATAACAGTTAAATAGGGAGTTGAAAGGATTATAAAAGTATGGATATATGGGAAAAGTTATATATTAAGGCAAAAGAAGTTCAAAATGATAGAGAAGTTTCGCCTTTTATAGCTGGCGGACAAGTATCGGCAGCTATTTTAAGTGAAAAAGGAAATATATATACAGGGGTATGTATTGATGCTCCTTGTAGCTTAGGGATTTGTGCTGAACGTAATGCAATTTTTAATATGTTTACTAATGGTGAACATAAAATATCTAAATTAGTATGTATTATTCCAGATGGTTCAGTGGGTTCACCATGTGGTGCGTGTAGAGAACTTTTAATGGAGTTAGATAAAGAAAGTGGGGAAATTGAAATTCTTACTGATTATTCTAATCGTGAAACAGTAAAGTTAAAAGAACTTATGCCCGATTGGTGGGGATATAAACGCTTTGAATAGTAAATTTTAAACTATGCAACTAAAAGAAAAATAGAAATTTTAAGAGGTGTTTTATATGGATTTGAGACTGGCAGTTATGGAGGATTTACCACAACTTAAAGCTATCTATAAAGAAATTATTAAAAATATGGATAGCAATAATATTCAAATTTGGGATGAAATTTATCCATGTGAGTTTTTTGAAGATGATATTAAAAATAATCAACTTTATGTTTTGATTGATAATGATGAAATAGTTTCTGCTTTTGCTTTATGTCATTCAAATGCAGGAGCAGATAGTGTAAACTGGAAAGAAAATCATGCTAAGGCTTTATACATTGACCGATTGGGTGTAAATGTTAATTACTTAAGAAAAGGAATTGGTTGTATTGTACTTAATAAAGCAATTGAACTTTCAAGAGAAATGGGTGCTGAATATTTAAGACTTTTTGTTGTAGATGAAAATTATCCTGCAATAAATCTTTATAAGAAAACCGGTTTTGAAAAGGTTGATGGAATTTATGATGAAGTGATTAACAATGATTTTGTACTTCATGAATTTGGTTTTGAAATAAAGACATCGCTATGATGCAAATTCTAATTTATAGATGAGATAATTATTAAAATTATTTATGTTTATTTTTTATAAAAATTTGATATAATATAAATAAGAAAAGCTTAGTGCGTCAACACTAAGCAATCCTTAGAACATTTATTTTGTTTTAGGGCTATTGAATTTAGATGAATATCAACAAAAAAGGATGCTAATCTTGTGAGGATGGAGCATCTTTTTGTTTGCTTTTAATTTCAATATCAAGACCAATAAATTTTACTGAAATCTTTAAATAATGAATAAAAAGATTATGTTTTAAAACCAATCTAATTATATAAATAACAACAAAGCTCTTTATAATTAATTCAAGCATATCCAATACCACCCCCTGACTATGATAAAGTATCACCAATAGTCCTAGGGAGATAAAACGTTCAAAACCCCCGTAGCCATCCACTACGGATTTTCTAAATATTACTTTAGAATTATACCATAATTATGTAGAAAATAAGCACAAGAATAAAATGGAAAAACATCGTTTGAAGAGTTTACGGAGAACCGTATCAAAAATAAATGAGGTTTTTATTAAAGTGGACTAATTAATAAATGAGATAACATATAGAATATAGAGTTCCTCAACATTAATCTTTAATGCTGTTGAGGAATTTTTATTTGTATTATTTACCAGGTGATTAAAGTGATATATAATAATAGGTATAAATTTACAAATGATTAATGTATATAAAGTTTGATTGATGCATAAAAAACTAACAGCTAAATAGGAATTTAGTGTTTAGGTTATTTATATAATGTTGTGTAAAAAATAATAGAAGGAGGGAAAATTTATATGTTTTACAATGCAACAAACGGAAATATTAAGATAGGCGATACCAATATGGATTAAGACAAAATGCAACGGTGCAGAGTGTTGTTAGCAATTGGATAGCCATGGCTGAAGTAAACAATTATAAAGGTATAGTTATTGATACAGTTGAAAAATCATATAGTGATAAGAATATAAAAAAATACAGGCTACTATACCCTATTCTTAGTAGAATAGGAAAACCAAAAGATTTTAGTAGATTTATAATACAGGCAAATGCTTGCATTCACCATGATTCATATAATGAACTGGAGAGGATAAAGTGTAAAACATTAGTGATAGGTGGTGACAGTGATAAGGTAGTGGGAAAAAACTCATCAGAGGAAATTGCTGAAAGAATACCATATAGCAAATTAATAATACTTAAGGGCCTTGGACACATGGCGTATGAAGAAGCAAAGGATTTTAATCGTCAAGTTTTAAGTTTCTTGAATTCATAAAGATTATTGATAGTAAACCAACAGACAATTCAATTGGAGATTGGGTTTTTACGTTTGTATTTATTGGTTTAATAGTTGTATTGCAATTTTTGAAACCAGAACTTCAAAGATTAAAGATTGGTACATGGTGTGGAAATTGGATACTTATTTATGGAATCGTTTCTAATATTAATTTATAGAGTAGATTGAATGAACAATTGTATAATACAGAGAGTGATAAATAAGAATTTAAAGGGGAGAAAACAATGTGAATACCAGTAAGAAAATTAAGTATAAACTATTAAAGATAATCATGATTATATTGAGTGTGATTGTAATATTTTTATTATTTCAGTTCTTTAAGCCGACATGGAGTCCTAAAATAAAAGCTGAAAAGAGTATAAGTGAATTACGTAAAGTTGAAATAAATGGAACAGAATTAGAAGTTATGATTAGAGGGGATCATAAAGAAAATCCAATTGTTATTTTTGTACATGGCGGGCCATGTTGTTCAGAAATACCATATGTCAGAAAGTATCAGAATTTATTAGAACAGAATTTTACAATTGTTCATTATGATCAAAGGGGCAGTGGAAAATCTTATGATTTTGGGACTGATTATTCAGATGTTTATGCAAATACCCATGTGGAAGATTTAATTGAAGTTACAAAGTATATTGAGGAATACTTAGGACAAGAAAAAGTAATTTTGATTGGACACTCATATGGAACATATATAGCAACAATGGCAGCAAGTCAAGAACCAGAGTTATATCAAGCTTATGTTGGAATAGGACAAGTATCTTATATGATTGAAAGCGAATTAGATGGACTAAATAAATGCATAAATGCTGCAAAAATAGCAGGAGATATGGAGGATGTGAAGCAGTTGGAAAGTTTTAGAAATGATATTGAACAAGGTAATGCTATTGTTCCACGTCAATATGTTAGAAAATATGAATTTGCAGCAAGAAATATTGATGAAAATGAAGATTATATAAAAGGTTTTTTATTTGGTACTGAATATAATTGGAGTGATGCAATTCGTTTTTTTGTTGCAACATCTAAATATCAAGATGAATTAATCATGGAAACAATAAAATATCAAATAACAGATATTGTAGAAAGTATTGATATTCCAGTTTATTTTGTTATGGGGAAATATGATTGTATGACTTCACCAGAAGTAGCAGAAAAGTATTTAACCAATCTAGGAGGAGAAAGAAGAAAGGAAATGGTTATATTTGAAGATTCTGCCCATTACCCACAATTTGAAGAGAAAGAAAAATTTTATGAATGGATGTGTAATACATTTTTAGAATAGGTGTAAATTTAAAACTATGCAACTAAATGAAAAATAACAAATAAATTTTGAGAACCAGTTGGAAAAGCAACAGTTGCTTAGTAATCGTATTATTTTGCAAGTTATTTGTTTCTTTAACAACTCTATAAGTAGAAATTTGTAGTGGAGATAACTTATATTTTGTATATAAAGGAGATGAAAAAATTGAAATTTAAGTTTAAAAACTTTAATTATACTTATTATGATAAAGTATGTGATTTTTTAGTTGAAATATCTCAATATAATCGTGAACATATTAATTGGAATTGGGCAAGATGGGAGTGGATGTTTTTCCACCCAGAATTCAATAGAAGTTTAATAGAGAAAATTGGGCTATGGTTTTTGAATGAAGAGTTGATTGGTTTAGCAACATATGACCTTTATTTTGGGGAAGGCTTTTTTGTAACTAAAAAAGGATTTGAGGAATTAGAATGAAGGCTAAATCATTTGTAGTATTTAATAATATATTAGAAGATGATGTTATGAAGGCATTTCTTAATATGATAGATATTAAAGAAAAAAGTGATATTAAAAAAGTTGAAGAATACAGTATAAAAAGGAATATCTAGATATTATACATGGATTGCTTGAGGAATATAAAGTTAAAAAAATTGAAAATGTTGATATGTTAGCAGAACAACATGCTATGTCAAGGGGAGGACGTTCAGGCAGAATTGCTCGTCAGTTTGTAGAATATTTAAAAAGTATAGAGTAAAAGCATTTTACTATATATTTTTTGGTAGAGCAGTGTTAATAAGTGAGAATATTTTGCCTTTTAAAATACCTATAAAAATTATATAATTAACTCATTAAAGTATGAACTGAGAAGTGAGGCAATATAATGGCAAAAAGTAAGAAACGTAAGAATAAAACAGTAAATAAAAAATCAAGTAGTATAAGAAATAAAAAAGTTATTAAAGAAGAAAATAACATAAAAGCAAAGGGTCCTTTTATGAATTTCATGAGTAAAAAGTGGCCAAGAGTCATATTGCATATTATTACAGCTATAATATGGATATTTTTCTTAGCAGATTTTTTTACGTTCCAACAATTAGGAGGATTTCCTAACCCTATATTATCGATTTTAGCATTAGTTGTATTAATGTTAGAATATGCAGTTTCTAAAGGATTAAAGAAATAAAGTTTTATTAAATATTTGATAAGTAAAATGTGGTATGTAATATATTAACTTATATTACATGCCATATTTTTTTATATTATTTAATCAGATTCTCTTATTTAACAATATTTAACATGGAATTAAACTAGATTTTAAAGAACATAACTATAATTAGGTTGTAAAACAGTAGTATTTATTAAGATTATTAGGGGGAAACAGAGTGATTAAAAAGAAGATACTTTATAAAATATTAAGTGCTGCACTTACTACTATGATTATGACATCTATGTTTGATTTCACATTAGTAAAAGCAGAAAGTAAAAGTTTTATAGAAAAGGTAGCAAGCTTTAGCACAGGTTCATCTAGTGAAGATGGTGGAGCTGCAGAAATTGTAAAATATAATAAAGATAATAATAAATTTTATGTTATTAATGGTATTATGTCTCAAATACATATTGTTAGTTTAGATAATGCTAGTGGTACCTTAAATGAGGATAGTATTATTAATGTTAAATCTTTTGTTGAAAAAGACGGTTTTGTATATGGTGATATAACAAGTATTTCTATAAATAATGAAAGAAAAGAAATTGCAGTATCAGTACAAGAGCAAGATTATACTAAGGATGGAAAGATAGTAATTGTTGATTATGATGGTAACTTAAAAGCTATTTATGAATGTGGAGTTCAACCAGATATGATTACATATACTCCTGACTCAAAATATATTTTAACTGCTAATGAAGGTGAACCAAGAGAAGGGGTTGGAGAAGGAATTGTTGATCCACAGGGTTCAGTAACTATAGTTAATCTTGAAAGTGGGGAATCAAAGTTAGCTACATTTGAAAAGTTTGATGATAAGAGAGATGAGCTTTTAAATGATAATGTAATATTAATGAAAGATGCAAAGCCATCAGTTGATTTAGAGCCAGAATATATTACAGTTGATTCAAGTAGCAATAAGGCATATATTTCTTTACAAGAAGCTAACTCAATAGCAACCTTAGATATTGAATCAGGAGAATTTGTTTCTGTAAAGGGGTTAGGATTTAAAGATCATTCACAAGAAGGAAATGAAATTGATGTAGTTAAAGACAAGAATATTAATATTAAAAAAGAAGAAAATATTTATGGTGTGTATATGCCTGATGGTATAACTTTATATGAGGTAAATGGTAAAAGTTATATTTTAACTGCAAATGAAGGTGATGCAAGAGAGTTTGGGGACTTTAATGCGGTAAAAGAAATAAAAATAGATGGTAAAAAAGTAGAAGTTTTAGATAATAGTAAATTTGATGGATTAGAAGAAGATAAAAACTATGTATTAGGTGGACGCTCTTTTTCAGTTTGGGATGCTGATACTATGGAGTTAGTATATGATAGTGGTAGTGATTTTGAAAAGATAACTGCAGAAGTGTATCCAGATTATTTTAATAGTACTAATAAATCAGTAGAAATTGATAATAGAAGTGGTAAAAAGGGGCCTGAACCAGAAGAAGTTAGAGTTGGAGTTGTTGGTGATAAAATTTATGCATTTGTAGGTCTTGAGAGAATTGGTGGAGTAATGGCATATGATATTACAGATCCTAATAATATATCTTTTAAAGAATATATAAATACTAGAGATTTTAGCAGTGATATGGCAGGAGACGTTGCGCCTGAGGGGATGGATTTTATAGCGGCAGAAGATAGTCAAACAGGATATCCATTATTATTAGTTGCTTGCGAAGTAAGTGGAACAGTTGCTGTAATGCAGATAAATGAAGGATATGTTGAGAAGTCTAAAGAAATAACAATCTTCAATACTAATGATGTTCACTCAAGAGTTGATAATTATTCCAAGGTTAAGGCTTATATAAATAATTACGATAATAAATTATTAGTTGATGCAGGAGATACATTCCATGGTCAAAGTATTGCAACTTTAGAGTTTGGTAGTAGTATAGCTAAAATATTAAAGGCAATGGGATATTCAGCAATGGCTCCAGGAAATCATGATTTCAACTATGGACAAGAGAGATTAGCGGAATTAGGGGAAGAAGCAGAAATAAAGGTTTTAGCTGCAAATGTTAAGAAAAATGGAGTTGCTCAATATGATGAATACACTATAGAAGAGATAGATGGAGTAAAAATAGGTATTTTTGGACTTGCGACTCCAGAAACAGCATATAAAACAAATCCTAATAATGTAATTGGATTAGATTTTGGAACTAAAGATTCTATAATTAAAGATGCTGAAAATATGGTATCAAAATTAAATGATGAAGGAGCTAATATAATTATTGCATTAAGTCATTTAGGTATTGATACTGATAGCACAGTAAAAGCAACTGATATAGCAGAAGCTGTGGACGGAATTGATTTAATTATTGATGGACATAGCCATTCAATATTAGAAGATTATTCAGAGTTTAATAATAATAATGAAACTAAAATAGCAAGTACTGGAGAGTACTTAAAGGGATTAGGTCAAGTTACAGTATCATTTAATGAAAATTTAGAGGTTGAAAATATTGATTTAAAAACTGTAGATACAGCTAATTTAGTAGAAGAAGATGCAGAAATTTCTAATTTGATTACTAGTATAAGAGATAATCAACAGGATATTTTAAATGAAGTTGTTGGAAGTACCCCTATTAAATTAGAAGGTTCTAGAGAATTAGTTAGAAGTGGACATACTAATCTAGGAAGATTAATAACTTCAGCTATGTTAAATGAAACTGGAGCAGATATAGCAATAACTAATGGTGGGGGAATAAGAGATTCAATAGAAGCCGGAGATATTACTAAAGATTCAGTTATTAAAGTTCTACCTTTTGGTAATTATATTGTAACTAAAAAGGTTAAGGGTAGTGATATAGTGGCAGCTTTAGAGCATGGAATGGTAGAAGGTGCTGGTTCATTTACACATTTTGCAGGAATTACAGTTGAGACTAAAAAGGAAACAGATGATCAAGGTGTAACTAGACATAAAGTTCTTTCTATTAAGATAAATGGTGAAGATTTGGATTTAAACAAAGAATATGTTTTAGCTACAAATGATTTTATGGCTGTAGGTGGAGATGGATATACAATGCTTAGTGATTATCCAACTTTAAATGAATACTCAGCATTAGATGAGAGCTTAATTAAATATATTGAAAAAGTTGGCTCAGAAGGAATTATTGCTATTGATAAGGAAGAGAGATTGGTGGTTAAGGAAGCTTCAGATGATGAAACAGACAATGATGCCGATAATAGTGGTTCAGAAAATGATAGTGATAAAGATGAATCAGAAGATAATAAAAATAATGAAGTAGTTTTAAGTCCTGGTGAAGACAAGAGTGAGAATTCTAATAACAATAATAATCAAAATAATAAGTTGCCACAAACAGGGGGCAAAAATGTAATGCCAATAGTAGCTTTTGCAGCTATTATGATTTTAGGTGGAGCTATGGTTATTAAAGAGAAAAAAAGGTTAGTTAGAAGGGTTATAATCTTGAAATTTCTAAGGAAAAGAAAATCTAAAATTTATATAAAATAATAATTTGAAAATATTTTTAAATTGGTTTATAATAAAAAAGAAAGTTTTAGCGAGTATAATGGTTCAGCGTGAGATCAAGCAATTGGTCTCACGCTTATTTTTTTCCGGAAAAATTTCAATACAAAATAAAAGAAAGAGGAATTAAATTATGGATTTTTACATGAAACTACCTAGAAATAGCAAGGAGTCAGTACTTTTTATTGTTATGATATCAATTATATCAGTAAATATAATTGCACCACTAATCACTTGTTTTGAAATTGGATTTAATATGAGTGTATGGGCTGATGTTATGAAAGTATTACCTTTAATATGGATTAGTGTTGTAGTTCTTGTTTTACTTACTTTTAAACCAGCAGAAATAATGACTGAAAAAATAATAAACAAGGAAGATAGTTTTAACTCACATATTATTGTAAATACTTTATGTACAGTATTATTAATGTCTATATTTTTAACTGTTATAGGAAGCTGGATTGGAATGAGATCAATCAGTATGGAACCAATAAAAATGTTCTTTTATAAGTGGCCAAGAAATTTTGCTATTTCCTTTGCAGTTGAATTATTTATAGCACAGCCTATAGCAAGATTAGCAATGGTAAAGTTGCATACAATTAAAGATAAAAATTCATCATATCAAGAAATTAATAGTGAAAAGATGGTTGAATAATATTAGATAATTTAGAATATAAAAAAATAAATATGAACAAAATGGGAACAGTAGCAGTTCCAAAAGTTATGCTTAGTATGGGGATACCAATAGTTTTGTCAATGGTATTACAAGCTTGCTATAATATAGTTGATAGTATATTTGTAGCTAGAATACCAGATTCAGGAGGATTAGTTCATGCAGGAGAGTATGCTGTAAATGCTCTTACACTAGCATTTCCAATACAGATGCTTATTGTAGCATTTGGAATAGGAACAGGGGTAGGTGTTAATGCATTACTTTCAAAAACACTTGGACAGAATGATCCTAAGAAAGTAGCAAGAGTTGCTGGAAATGGTGTATCATTAGGTATTATTATTTATATATGCTTTTTTATATTTGGAATATTAGGAATTGATATTTATTTAAAGAGTCAGACTTCTGATCATGTTGTTTTATCAATGGGAAGAACTTATTTAATGATTTGTACATTATTATCATTTGGGATGATTATGTTTTCTATTTATGAGAAGGTCTTACAATCAACAGGAAAAACACTATATTCTACAATAGCACAAATTGCAGGCGCTATAACAAATATTGTATTAGATCCAATATTAATATTTGGATGGCTTGGTTGTCCACAAATGGGCGTTGCTGGTGCCGCATATGCAACTGTAATTGGGCAAGTAGTATCTATGTTAATAGCAATGTACTTCCATTATAAAAAGAATAAGGAAATATCAAATGGGATAGCTTATTTAAAATTAGATAAAAAAATAGTTAAAGAAATATATGTTGTAGGTCTTCCTGCTATTATAATGCAAGCTTTAATGTCATTTATGACATATGGAGTAAATATTATATTTGGAGCAGTATCTATGGCAGCAGTAACAGCCTATGGAATATTTTACAAGATACAACAATTTATATTATTTGCAGCATTAGGTTTAAGGGGTGCAATTACTCCAATTGTAGCTTTTAACTATGGAATGGAAGATCATAAGAGAGTAAATGATGGAATTAAATATGGTATTTTATATACTAGTATTATAATGATTGTTGGAACTATAGGACTTCAAATTTTTGCAGTGCCTTTAGTTAATTTATTTGGTTTATCACATGAAACAGCAAGACTTTGTATTTTATCAATACGTATTATTTCAGTAGGATTTTTATTTGCAGGATGTAGCATTGCAATTCAAGGTGTTTTCCAAGCATTAGGGTGTGGAATAAGTTCATTAGTTGTTTCACTTTTAAGATTATGTGTTGTTGTATTACCTCTTGCTTGGTTATTCTCTAAATTTTCAAATGGAATAAATATAATGTGGCTTGCTTTCCCAATAGCTGAAGCTGTTGCCTTAGTAGTGGCAGTTATTCTTATGATAAAGGCAAATAAAACTAAGATTTTAACTATGGATAAGTTTAGTGAATCAGCATAAGTAGAAATTAATTGATTATGTTGTGTATTACAGATTATACGTTATAAAAAATACTATTACTCAATAATCTTTTGGGTAATAGTATTTTTTATAAAATTATAGAACAAAAGCTAGATTGGTAAATCGACAAAAAATAAAAATTAGAAGTAGATTTTGTTTATTACTATAGATACAGGTCAATAATTACAATTGGTGATGTAATTATGATCAATGTCTATAAAACTTTAATGAATAATAAATCTAATAATAAAGATATAAAAGAAATAAGAAATACTATTGATACTTTTGAAAAAAATCATGAAAATATATGTCCTTATTGTGAAGGAGCCCATATTATTAAATTTGGTTTTTATAACGGTATTCAAAGATATAAATGTAAAAATAAAGAGTGTGGAAAAACTTTTAATGGTAATAAAAATAATCCATTTAGATATTCTAAAAAATTTAAAAAGATGTGGGAAAAATATTTTGAAGTTTTTATTCAAGGATTATCTTTAAGAGAATGTGCTCTAAAGATAGGTATTACTTTAGTAACAGCATTTTTTTGGAGACATAGATTTTTACATGATTTATGTAAGAAAAATTATATTGAAAAAATAGGATCATATGTTGAATTAACAAAATTAGTTTTACCTGAAAATTTTAAAGGTGCAAGAAAATATCATGGAGAAAAAAGGGATAATATTATAGTAGTTAATGCTATTAATGATTCTATAGATATTCTTCCAATATTTGCGGCTAGGAATTTTATTGGATTTTTTGATATAAGAGACAATATTATTCCAAGAATTGATAGGAAAGCATATGTTGTTGGATTTATAGATGGCAGATTAAAAACTTTTGCTAAAGCTTTTAATGAAATTAATAAAATAAAAGTAAGTATTAATGAAATTTCAAGTATAGATATATTATATTCAAATAAAGTTAAGAAATGGCTTGGTAGATTTAATGGGGTGGCAAGTAAGTATTTGGATAATTATTTGAATTGGAGAGCTTTTGAATATAGAAATAATATAGAGTATGATAAGAATATATCTATAATAGAAAAATTTGATTTTAAAGTTAATATAAAAGCAGAAATTAACACATATTTATCATGGAATAATATAAAAGCAAAAGTTATACCTATATAAAATATAGAAAGACAGCATTATTTCTATAGAATGAATAATAAAAAATATATTATAAGGTTGGCCATTGTTAGTTTTGATGATGGCTTATTTTTGATGTTTAAATTTATAAGTTAAAATGATTTGATAAAAATAAACCTTTATATAAATAATGAAGTAGATAGTTAAATAAGATAAGTGATGGTTATATTTATTTAATAGCTTAGCATTATGTTATACCAAAATGTTGTTAACAACATTTTGGTATAACAGTTTAATATATCATTAATAGAAATACTATTAGATAAATATAGTAAAAAGCGTGGAATCAAATAAATGATTCCACGCTTTTTAATTATTTTAATTAGTTGTAACTACATTATTTTTAGAATCTTTTTTAAATAATTTTTTAAAGCAAGAAACTGCAACCATAAATCCTAAACATATTAGTAGAATTGCAAATATTAATTGTAATCCATCAGTAAGAAATACAAATTGACCTGCAGTTATTTTTTTAATAATACCTAAAATAGCTTGTACTAATGCTGTAAATGTTACAGATAACATTACAACCATAGGAGCCCATAACATAAAGCCTTTTCTTTTAGTACTTTTTAAGAATACAGCAAGAGTAATTAATACTAATGCAGATAATAATTGATTAGCTGCTCCGAATAATGGCCAAACGTTATTGTATCCACCAAGTGAAAGGATAAGTCCTATTGCTAAAGTAAGAATTGTTGCAAAATATTTATTTGTCATTAATTTAGAAATTCCAGTAGCTTCTTTAGAATCATCTTTAAATAATTCTTGAAGAGACATACGGCCAATACGTGCAACAGAGTCTAAAGAGGTTAGTGCTAATGCTGATACACACATTGTCATTATACAATTAGCAATATGTTCTGGAATTCCTAAAAGACCTAAGAAACCAGCAACATTGCTTGAAAATATAGCAAAAGGAGTTCCTTCAGGCATCTTTCCGCCAATAGCAGCAGCACCTACTACAACAAGAGCAATTACACCTAATAAAGATTCAATAAGCATAGCACCATAGCCTATACTTAGCATATCTTTTTCATTTTTTACTTGTTTAGATGAAGTTTCAGATGAAACTAAACTATGGAATCCAGAAACGGCACCACAAGCAATTGTTATAAATAATGTTGGAAATAAGAACTTTCCATCTACTTCAAATCCTACAAATGCAGGTAGGT
Source organism: Clostridium sp. D43t1_170807_H7 (assembly GCF_015555905.1). Lineage (GTDB taxonomy): Bacteria > Bacillota > Clostridia > Clostridiales > Clostridiaceae > Clostridium. The sequence goes on along the minus strand of NZ_JADNLK010000015.1, from coordinate 4,335 downwards.
TCATTTCAGGTTTAGCTACTACAACACCTAAAACAGCACCAATAATCATTGCAAGTAACAAAAATGTACTTAAGTAATCTCTTGGTTGCATTAATAGCCACATTGGAGTAATTGATGCTAAGAAAAGATAAGCAAAAGTTACTATTAACCAAGTTGTTTTATCAAAATATAGAGGAAATGCTATTCCTACAGCTAGCATAGCTACTAAAAGAACAACTCCGATTATAAATTGTAAACTTTGACTTGGGTTTTTATATTTAATAAAAACTCCAAAAATCATTGCAACTATTATAAATAGCATTGAAATTGATGCAGCTGATGCATTTGGTGTAAGTAAAGAACCATCTTGTGCTATTCCATTAAATGTGCTAGCAACTATATCAGAGAAGGCTGCAATTACTAGCAAAGTAAATATCCAAGCAAATAAAAAGAAAAATTTTCTTCCTGCTTTTCCGATGTATTGCTCAATTAAGCCTCCAATTGATTTACCTTCATTTTTAACAGATGCATATAAAGCTGCGAAGTCATGTACTGCCCCAAAGAATATTCCACCAATTAGTAACCATAATAAAACAGGAACCCAGCCAAACATTGCTGCTATAATTGGTCCTGTTACAGGTCCTGCCCCTGCAATTGATGAAAATTGATGTGAAAATACTACAGCTTTTGGTGTAGGAATAAAGTCTTCGCCATCTTCCTTTGTATAAGCTGGTGTTTTTGCATTTGGATCAATACCCCAAGTTTTAGCAAGATATCTTCCATAAGTAACATAAGCAATAGCTAAAACTAATATGGCAAGTCCTACTATAGTTAATCCATTCATTATAAAAGCCCCCTTTTAAAAATTAAATATAATTTACAAAATATTTATAAATTATAATATATTAGTAATTATAGATAAGTAATAATAAAACGTCAATAAAGTAAAAACAAAAATAATAAGGAAACGTTTAACTATCATTTTTAATATACTTATATTTAATTTTGTTTATAAGAAATAAAATTAAATATAATATTATAAAATTTAATAAAAGTAAAAAAAAATTTATATCAGATGAGGAAAGGTTTAAAATGTTAATTAAGGGGTGAGTAAGGTGGAGAGAAGAGCAATAATAGATATTGGATCTAATTCAGTAAGATTAATAATTTATAGAATAAAGGGAGATTCAACATTTAAAGTAATAAATGAAGCAAAGAGGACAATTAGATTAGGTAGTTATTTAAGAGAAGATGATTATTTAAGTGAAAGTGGATTAAATATACTTCTTAAAGTATTAAAAGTATTTAAGGATATATGCAAAAGATATGAAGTCTTAGAAATATATGTTGTTGCAACAGAAGCTATTAGAAGATCTATAAATAAGTATGATGTATGCAATAAAATTAAATTGGATTTAGGATTAGAGGTAAATATTTTATCTGGACTGGAAGAGGCTAAGTATGGATATTTAGCAATTAAAAATTCAATGTTAGAGAAAAATGCTGTTTTATTGGATTTAGGTGGATCTAGTATGGAAATCACACTTATGGAAAATGGGGAATTTAAAGAAACAATAAGCTTACCACTAGGAAGTATTCCTCTTACTAAAATGTTTAATAATCTTGAAAGTAAGGAAATGGAGATTGAGCTTAATAAATTTATTTATGATAGATTGCAAGAAATATCATGGTTGAAGAAAAATAATAACTTAAATGTAATTGGAATTGGTGGTATTGCAAAACATATAGGTAGAGTATCTAAAGGTAATGAAGATTATCCTAAAGAATTACTTCATAATTATAGTATGACAAGAGATGAGATTTCTAAAATATATGCTGAGTTTTTAAAATTACCTATAAAAGAAAGAAGTAATTTTAAGGGGTTATCAAAAAAGAGAGCTGAAATATTTGCAGCACCTCTTGGAGCTATTTTAGTAATACTTAAGTATTTTGATTCAGAAAAGTATATTATAAGTGCTATAGGACTTAGAGAAGGGATAATTTATGAAAAATATAAATATTAATAATATATGATTAAAGTATATACTGGAACAGGAAAAATTCTTATGGCACCTTGTAGCCTTAATATAGTTTTAGGAGAGAGTATAGTGTTATTAAGAATTATAAAATATCTTAATAGTTATCAAGTGATAAAAAGAGAATTAGATTATATATCCAATTCTCTTTTTATATTTTATTTAGAACTTGTAATTTTTCTTTTTGTTAAAACTAATCCTAATGCTACTAATAGTAATGAGCCTAAAACAACTACATAATTTGATAATACATTTCCTTTTGAAGGAAGCTTTTCTGGATTTTTATTAGTTTCATTATTACTATTTGTATTATCAGAAGTTTCATCTGAGGATCCAGGTATTTCTGATACATCAGGAGCTTCTTCCGGTTTTTCTACTGGAGTATCAGGTGTTACTGGTACATTAGGAGTTCCTTCAGGTTTCTCCACAGGAGTATCAGGTGTTTCTGGCATATCAGGAGTTTCTCCTGGTTTTGTTTCATCATTAACTTTATTTGACAATACTATTATTTTTCTTTCAACTATAATAGTGTTATTATCGCTATCTGTTACTTCATATTTTACAGAATAATTTCCTTCAGTTAAGCTACTTAAGTCCAGTGTAGGTAATTGTAGTGATTTTATTAAATCTCCATCTTCTAAATCTGTTACACTTACTCCATTAGCTTTATTTGTTCCTGGAGTAGACTTACCTAATTCCCCAGTTACATTTATTTGTAATCCAGTTGTATCAACATCATCACTGTAGCTAACTCCCTTCATCTTATCAAAGGTGTCAACTTGTCCAACTCCTATTTTTATATTATCAGCACCATGTATAACTGGTGGATTTGATTTAGCAGGAACTTTTCCTTTATAAAAGATACCATCTGTAGATATCATATTAAGAGCTATTTCTTCATTTATAGCACGAACTTCTACTACATGCTTACCTTCGCTTTGCATATTTAATGTAATTGAAGGTTCTCTTAGTGATCCTGTTAATTTAACTTTTTCCCACTTACCACCATCTATTCTAATTTATACTTCAACATCTTTAGCTACATATATATTACTTTCATTTCCTTCAAAACAATACATAAAGTAACCAGTAGTTGTATTGTATGTTGCACCATTTACAAAAGCTCCATTAGAATGTTTTGTCCAATCTCCTTCGTATTGTATAAAACTAGAGTCTTGAGCTATTACATTTTTAACATTTGTTTTATTTGATAACTTTACCTCTGCAACTATTGTTATATCATTGCCATCTCTATTATTTAAAGCTCTAATTTTTAAATATTTAGCCTTTGTTTGTGGTAATGATATTTTTATGTCTGCAGAGGCCTTTGAATTACCTTTTCTTGTTTTATCATCAGCTATCTGTGTCCAAACAGTTTTATCTCCATCATACTCATCTGCTATAAATATTTCATAATCTCCTATTACACCAACATGGTCATATGTACGTGTATATATTTCTAGATTATTAAAAGATTTTTCTCCACCTAAATCAAATATATATTCATGTGGAAAAGGTGTTTTATTAGAATTATCATAAGATGAGTGGAAATATGTATTTATATCTCCGTCAACTATATTTTCTTTAATACCTTCATTAAGAGAGTTTGGATCATTATTAGGAATAACTCCTTGTGGAGTACTAATAACTGTTAATCCTTTTACTGTAGTTTCATCTGCTGTTGCTAAAATTGATGGTCTAATATACTCAGGATCTGGCATGATATAGTTTCTATCTGTAGTTTTACCTACATCATCTAACTTAGAATAAACCTTAGTTATTGATTTCCAACTAGTGTCGCCAGAAGTTTTTCTAATATTTACATCAGCCCAGCCTATACCTCCAGTATTTTTAGCTACCAATGTATATTGATAAATTTTATTAGCTTCTAAATTTACAGTAAAGCTAGTTGATTTAGCTCTGCCTTGATTATCAGTTTGCTGTGCAAGCTTAAGTGCATCATCAGCATTATTTGCATAATCATTAGTTATAGATTGTAGTGTTGTTCCATCATCTAAATGTATTTGAAAAGCAGCTCTATCATCTCCAAAAGCTTGGAATTCATATTCTCCAGCTTCATCTACCATAAAGTATCCTTTACTTCTAGATAATCTTGGTGTTAGTATAAAGTAGTGGACACATTAAGTAGAACTAAGTAAAATTATATTTAATTAAGAAAGGATGTGTCCATTATGGGTAAGGGCAGAAGATACGATCAAGAATATAAAGATATGATAGTAGACTTATTTAAGTCAGGAATGAGCTTAGCAGAGCTAAGTAGCGAATATGGCATTGCAAAATCAACAATTAACGGCTGGGT
>NZ_JADNLK010000014.1 GCF_015555905.1 Clostridium sp. D43t1_170807_H7 | reverse complement strand
TATCGTGTGGCGGGTTAGTTCTTCCATATTCAATTGATATCTACGATAAAGAATTTATGAGTAAAATAAAATTAACTCAAAATTTAATTTCAACACTTCCTAAACCTGAGAATAAAGGTTATATTTTGTGTGATAGTTGGTATAGTTGCAAAGATATTTTTAATTCCTCTGAAAAAGCCGGCTATAGTTATATTGGAGCTTTGAAAACTAACAGAGTTATTTTCCCAGAAGGTCATGAAAGACTAGGAATAAAACTTCATCAATTTGCTAAATCATTGAATATTGAAGACTTTGACCTTGTCACCGTTAAAGAAAAACAATATTATATCTATAATTATCTTGGCAAACTGAAGGATAGAAAAAATATTTCTATTATTTTAAGTTACCCTAAAGATTCCTTTCAAAAAGATAAAGCATTAAAAGCTTTTATATCTTTGGATAAGACCTTAAATCCCTTAGACACTTTAACTCAATATACTGACCGTTGGGCGATTGAACCGTTCTTTAGAGATTGTAAAACATATTTAGGTTTAAATAGCTATCAAGTAAGAAGTGAAAAAAGTATCAATAGATATTTAACAATAATGTTAGTAAATTATACTTATTGCAAAATATATTCTAACAATTCCTATCACTTTAACATTGGATATAAAGCTGCTAAAAAGGATTTAGAAAAATCTAAAGTTTTATATATTTACGAATCTGCCGCAAGTGGTATACCAATAGAAGTAATTTTTGAGTCATTAAAAATAGCTTGTTAAAGTTTACTTTTTATTCAACTGTAAAATTATTCAAGAAAAAATGCACTATTATAGTTAATTTTAAGACTATAATACTTATTTGTTATTTTTCATGCTATTACCATGTTTTCTACATTTTTTTAAATCATTAGCTGTAACAACTAATATATCTTCTGGCATTATAACCGTATTTCCATTTGGAATTATTACTTTATCTTTACGCTTTACCATAACAACAAGTATGTCTTCAGGAATATTTGCATCCATAATACTTTTATTAGCCATAGGATTATTATTACTAATAGTAAATTCCACTAATTTAGTGCTTTTATCTTCTTTATAATCATTAAATGTTTTTAGAACAGATTCTTCATCATCAATTAAATCAAGCTTTCTTGCTACAGTAGGTATAAGAGTACCTTGTACTGCTACTGAGAATAGAGCCATGAAGAATATTATATGAAAAATATCATAGTTTATAGGAACCCCATATGTTACAGCAAATATAGCAAAAACTATTGATGCAGCTCCTCTAATTCCAACCCATGAAATAAAAAGTTGTTGCTTAATTGGAACCTTAAACCAACTTAATATGCTAAATGTTGCAATTGGCCTTGCTATGAAAATCATAAATATTGAAATCGACACACCTTTAAGCATCACAGATGGTATCTTGGATGGAAAAGCTAATAATCCAAGTAAGAAGAATAGTAAAATTTGCATTAACCAGGATACACCATCAAAGAATTGAAAAATACTTTTTTTATGAGGTATTTTACTATTTCCTATGATTATTCCTGTTATATAAACACTTAAGTATCCATTACCACCTAAGTATTCACTTATATAATAAGATTTCATCACTAGCTAACTTTTTAGCTTTTTTATAGAGTCTTAATTAAAAATTAAGTACCACAATAAGTCTTATATGCACATTCTGTAGGCTTAGGTGTTTTTGAATACTCTTCATTTATGTTTGAATAATCATAAGGATTTTTAATTACATCTAAAAGTTGTTTCATAAGGGTATAATCATTATTATTAACTGCATCATATAAAGCTTCTTCAACTTTATGATTACGTGGAATAACTGTTGGATTACTTATTTCCATCAGATGTCTAGATTCATCACTAGATTTTTCTTGTCTTATTAATCTTTCTTGCCAAATTTTATACCACTTCTTAAAATCATCACTTTTAAATATTTCATCTTCTGTTAAATTCTCTAAGGTTAGATTACGAAAAGTATTTGTATAATCAGCTTTATAATCTTTCATAATGTTTAAAAGAGAAAAAATAAGCTTATTATCATCTTCTTCAAAATTAAATATTCCAAGTTTAGCTCTCATTCCATCCTCCCAATATTTATTATATAAAGTTCCATAATTAGCTAACGATTTCTCTGCAATTTCAATTGCCTTATTAGTATCTTTATCTAACAAAGGTAATAATGATTCCGCAAATCTTGTTAAATTCCAAACTCCAATTTTAGGTTGATTACCATATGCATATCTGCCATTAATATCAATAGAACTAAATACAGTATTAGGATCATAAACATCCATAAATGCACAAGGACCGTAGTCAATAGTTTCTCCGCTTATTAACATATTATCTGTATTCATAACACCATGAATAAATCCAACTAATTGCCATTTTGAAATGAGCATTGCTTGATTTTTTATTACTTCATCAAGCAAGTATAAATAAGGATTTTTATCATATTTATCATTATTAAAATGCCTTTCTATCGTATAATCAGCTAATAATTTAAGATCATTAATATCACAAAAATTTCTTGCAAACTGGAATGTACCAACACGTATATGACTTTTTGCTATACGATCTAATACTGCACCTGGTAATAAATTTTCTCTAATTATTTCTTCTCCAGTTGTGATTACAGATAAGCTACGAGTTGTTGCAATTCCTAAGCCATGCATTCCTTCACTTATAATATATTCCCTAAGCATTGGCCCTAAAGATGCTTTCCCATCTCCACCTCGAGAATAAGGCGTTCTTCCTCCACCCTTAATTTGGATATCAAATCTTTCATTATCCTTTGATATTAATTCTCCTAAAAGAATTGCTCTGCCATCTCCTAACATTGTAAAATGACCAAATTGATGTCCTGCATAAGCTTGGGCAATAGGACTTGTCTCTTCTAAAACTTTATTTCCAGACAGAAATTGTATACCTTCATCACTTTGTAAAAACTCTTCATTTAATCCTAAATCTTGAGCTAATGTTTTATTAAAAACTACTAACTTAGGATTAGGTACTTTACTAGGAGTTTGAAATGAAAATAAATTTTTGGGAAGAGTTGAATATGTATTTTCCAATTTAAAATATCCATTTGTTAATTTATATTTATCTTTCATAAAGTCTCCTTTAAAATCGTATTTTTAATGCATTGTTAAATAAATTTTAATGCTATATTATTTATTATATTTCTATTTATATATTTTCTAGTATAGCTATAATTTATACATAGTATAAAAAATAAGGCTAATATTAAATTTTACCATTAGATTTAATATTAGGCTTTTTTATTTTTTACATTTTGCATTTCATTTTTAATATTATTTTCAAATGTAGGAAACTCTTCACCAACCACTTTTTTAAAAGCTATATTAAAGTCAGAATTTTTTAATTCAAGTAATAAATTTTTAATAACAGTTTCATTATTCATGCTTATAATTTTATTTATTGAATAAAAACTTTGTATATATTGTTTTCCAGAGGTTATATTATTCCAATCATTTGCACTGGAGAGCTTTTTAAATGGAATAAATTCAGAATTATCATAGCTAAAATATTGTATACGCTGAGATATATAATCTGCTATCCCCTCATTTATCCATACTGGTACATTTTTAGCTAAGATATTATTTTCTTTTAAAAACTGTGAAAAATAATAATGTGATATCTCATGAGTTAATATTTTACTAAAATTATTTTTATCATTTAAAATATCATAAGAATTATCAACATACATATAAATCGTTTTAAGAGAATCAATATAATATGCAGATAGATTATCCATATTTCTACCAAACCTAGATAAAAACACATCTTTATTATAATCTAATTTTATTGTTAATGAGATATTTACTTCGTCAAATATTCTTTCACAATCATACTTTGAATTATCTATATACTCTTTTAAGAAAGGAATTGCTTCTTCTATATTATTTTTATATAATATTTTAACATCTTTATAATTAATTTCATTAAATTCAGAATTATAATTATCTGTCTCTAAATTTGAAATATAGTAACTTCCAAATACGTTTATAATTTCTTCTAAGTTATTAATAGTATAATTCCATAATGAGACTACAATAATTAGAAATATATTTGTTAGTATAAAAATTATTTTCTTTTTTCTTTTCTCTTTTATTAAATTTACGCTTATTCTTAAAAGTGAGAATATCAATAGTATTATTAATACTATTGAAAAAATTGTTGAAATAGTTTTATTTTCTAATGTTGATACTATAACATAAAGAAGAATTAGTACAATATTGATTATTATCTCTACTAAGTATCTCATATATCCCCCATAGAATTAACAATATACCTAGTTTATTAATATTATGTATTCATTAAGAAAATGACTTTTAATTTATTTTATATTATAAAAATTAAAAGAGTAGCAAATTTGCTACTCAAACTAGTTTAATACTTCATATATGTCAGATAATTCTAATTCTTTTCGAATGTTAATTAATATTATTTTCTTAAAATATTATTAATAACTTCTTCAGTAAGACTTTTTATTACTTCAACAGCTAATGATACTGATGCTTCTATATCTTCTTTAGCACAGTAGTTATAATGACTATGAACATATCTTGATGGAATACCTAAAACTAATACTGGTACTGCCTTATAAGTTAAACTTATCTTCGCGGCATTAGTAGATCCCCCGCGTCTAACTGCATTTTGATATTTTATTGAATGCTTTTCAGCAATTTCCTCTGCATGTCTACTAAATAAAGGATTTGCTATATAACCTTGATCTAGATTTCTTATTTGTGTTCCATTTTTTAATGCACCTTGTGATATATTTTTAGAGTAATATAAATCATCTGCTGGTGAACCTTCAAAAACTATTGCTAAATCTGGATTAACAACTTGAGATGTAACTTGAGCTCCTCTAGTACCAACTTCTTCTTGAGCTGCAAAAGCTCCAACAACATCTACATTTAATCCACTTATTTCAGATAATGCTTTTAATGTTTCTATAATACAAAAACATCCTATTCTATTATCAAAAGCTTTGCCATAACAAACTCCATTTTTTTCATTAAAATCAAATTCAACTTTTGGAGCTATTGGATCTCCAACTCTAATATTAAAAACATCTAAAACTTCCTCTCTACTACTTGCACCAACATCTACAAAAATATTCTCTATTTCTAATGAATTACTACTTCTTTCACTAGCTGTCATAAAATGAACTGGCTTAGAAGTTGTTATGCCTTTAATAAGTTCACCATATCTATTTCTAACATAAACAGTATGTGCTGGAATGTTTGTATTATGCCATCCTCCTAATTGAACAATACTTAATAATCCATTATCATTAATAGCTTGGACCATAAATCCAACTTCATCAGTATGGGCATCTAACATAACAACTAATTTATTACCATCATAATTTTTTAGTTTTGCATAAACATTATTCATAGAATCATTTTCTACTATCATTTCATTGCAATGTTTCTTAATTACATTTGTAACTTCATCTTCAAATCCTGATGGTCCAAATGCATTTGATAATTCTTCTAAAATTTTAATATTAATCATATTTTAACCCCCTGTGTAAGAATTAATATTCTAAATATATATTGTAGCTTTATTGTAATTAACATATTATATTGTTTTTCATTACAAATTGTAATATTTATATTTTATTAATAACCCCAATGACTATTTAATAACAAACTATAATATATATTATCATTTTATTGCTTTTTATGTCGTTTTTTTACATTATACATGGGTTAAATACATTTGTCTACTATATAAAGAAAAAAATACCAAAATTGTTTAATTGGTATTTTTTACTTCTATTTTTATTATATTAATTTTTAGTATTTTGAAATTTTTATTGGGTATATGTGAATATATAGTTTATTTACTATATTTAATCAATATCATCATTGACATAATTATAATGATGATTAATTCCTTCAAAAATTATATCATTATTTTGAGCTATTTCCTCAGCCGTTAAATCTTCACTTCTTCCATGAGGATGATTATAATTATCAAAATTGTACACATGTTTATGAGCACCCATGGGATGAAACTTAGGCTGATTATGATTTGAAGTATCAATATCTTTTATAACCTTTCCATTTTCATCGAAAATTCTTCTTTGCTTAACCTTATTATTTTCTACTAAATCTATTATACTATTTGGCTCACCTTCAATTGGAAGTTTTCTATTATTATCTTCAACTTTAATTACAAATCTCTTTTTGTTCATATTTAGATATTAATAATTTCCTTTCTACTAATGATATCACTTAATATTATTATACTTTATCTTTGGAAATAATTTCAATATCTAATATAGAATCAATTCCAATACTATTTCAACATATATGCAATAGCTGCTAAAACTTTATAATTAGCATTCCAAATATCTTTAAACTCTGAATTTTTTAAAGGACATGTTCCTAGGCCAACTTCAATAGTTATACTTGGTATTGGATTATTTGATTTAGATGAAGCCCAATCCTTAAATCCACCAGGAACAACTTCTACACATTCACTATCACTTTTTTCTTTTGTATATCCTGTTACACATGCAATAAGATCTGCTAGTTTACTACATTCATTTTTAACTAAACTATCCTTATAATCCCAGTAAATTAAATTTCCTGATGAATGGTAACTAATTGTATAAATAAAATTATATTTATCAACTAAATTAACGAGTGCTTTAGATTCAGGTTCTGAATTAGAAAACTCTCCTTTATAATTCTCAAATGAAGATTTTTTACTTTGATTTATTTCGTCCCATCCAGCATTAAAGTTTCTATTTAAATCAACTCCTCTAGCATTTGCCTTCCATTTTCTTAGATAACTTTTAAATCTATCACAAGTATATCTACAGTTTAAATCATTATAATAGCATTCATAAATAGAATCTTTTAATTCTTTACTTCTTATTCCTTTTACTCCTATTTGACTTATTGTAATTCCGTCTGGATTTACCATTGGAATTAAGTGAAATGCTACTGAGTTAAATAAATCTCTATATTTAATTCCACAATATTCTTTACTTTCATAATTATTTAAATAATATTCTATTTGCTTCATAACTAATAAAGATGTTAAATATTCCCTACCATGAATTCCTGCATGGATTAATACATGTTTTTCACTATTACTTTTTCCTAATATTACTTCGTAAATATCTCTATTATCAAGAGATTTACCAATAATATTTATATCTAAATTATCTCTATATATTTTTTTGAAAGATTGTAAATCTATAATCATTTTATCATAAGTATAATTTGATTTTGATATAGTTACTATTTTATATTACCTCCATAAATGCTTACAATACATCTTATAATTTCTATTGGATTTCGTTCCCATAATAACATATTAATAGAAAACAATATTATAAATATATACATTTTTTCATTATAAATGTTTAAAAAATTTCCTTTTTTTCGTATAATATATAATGAAGATTTATTTCAAGGAGGCGATAAAATGAAAAAACCACTGATTGCTATAGCTGGTGGAATAGTTAAGGATTCTAGAATAGAATTTGCAGGTGAAGATTTTACTAGAATAAATAATAACTATTCAAAAGCAATTGCAGATGCTGGAGGAATTCCTGTTATTTTGCCTTTAATAAATGATATTGATATTTTAAGTGATCAATTATCTATATGTAATGGATTATTACTTCCAGGAGGTATTGATGTTAATCCACTATCATATAAAGAGCTTCCTAGACCCCTTTTAGGAAATTGTAACGATTTAGTTGATTGGTATCATATTAATTTAGCCCAAAAAGCCCTTGAATTAAATATGCCCATATTAGGAATATGTAGAGGATGTCAGATTCTTAATGTTGCTTGTGGTGGAACATTACATCAAGATATATCATATGCTACAGATTCACCAATTCTTCATAAACAAGAAAGTCATCTTTCTGAAAAGTGCCATCCTGTTTATATTGAAGAAAATAGCATTGTACACGAAATATTTGGTAATAATTACATTGTTAATAGTGCTCATCACCAAGCAGTTAAAGAAGTTGCCCCTAATTTTAAGAATACGTCTATATCTCCTGATGGAATTATTGAATCTATTGAAATGATAAATAAACCATTTGTAGTAGGAATACAATGGCATCCTGAAATGATGGCGCCATATGATAATACAACCTTAAATTTATTTAAAAAGTTTATTTATAGTTGTAAATATTAAAGGTTTAGACCTAAAACAATTAAATTTTATTGTGGTTTTTAGGTGTATTTTTATATTTATAATCAAAAAGAGAGTCAAATTTGACTCTCTTTTTGATTATTTTGCTACTTTATAAGCATTTTTAAAATGAACTTTACCTAAAGCTGTTACTAAAATACCTTCAACATCGTCATTCCATCCCATTACTGTTGTATAGAAATATATTGGAATAACAGGCATTTCATCCATTAATATATATTCTGCTTCTCTTAATAATGATTCCCTCTTTTCAATATCAGTTTCAATTTTTGCTTCAGCTATTAAGGAATCATATTCCGCATTGCTAAATCCTGCATCATTATTACCACCATTAGTTACCCACATATCTAAGAATGTCATAGGATCACTATAGTCACCAATCCAACCATGTCTTGCAATTTGATAATCCCCATTTTGTCTTGTATCTAAAAATACTGCCCATTCTTGATTTGTTAATTCAACATTTATACCAACTTCAGCTAAATTTTGCTGTACAATCTGACAAACGTCTTTATGAGAACCTTCTGAGTTATACATTAACTCAATAGTTGGAAGTCCTTTGCCATTTTCGTAGCCTGCTTCTTTTAATAATTCCTTTGCTTTTTCAATATTCCCTTCCATATCTTTCGGATCATAATATTCTTTATCAGAGAATTCACCTCCATCTGTTGATGGAATTCCTAGTGGAACAAAGCTATAAGCAGCAACTTGATCAGCTTTACCAACATTATCTATTATTTCTTGCCTATCAATAGCTAAACACATAGCCTGTCTTACTAATTTATTACTTAATGCTTTCTTTACATCATCACCTAGATTATTTTGTTTACCAACATTAATTGCAAAGAAATAGGTACCAAGCTTTGGTATTATATGAACTAAACCTTCTTCTTTACCAGGTTCAATTTCATTTGAAGGAACAGAATTTACAACATCAAAATTACCAGATTTTAATTCAGAGTAAGCAGTTGTTTCATCTGTTACTAACTTAAATGTTAATTTTTCTAATTTTACATTATCTGCATCCCAATAATTTTCATTCTTTTCAAATATTAATTGATCTTTCATATCCCATTTTACTAATTTAAATGCCCCATTCCCAATATATGTTTCAGGACTAGTAGCCCAAGTATCTGGATTAGCAGAAACAATATCTTCTCTTACTGGTGAGTAAGTTTGATGAGCTAGTAATTGAGTAAAGTATGCAGTAGGTGCTTCCAATGTAATTTCTAAAGTATAATCATCTAATACCTTAAGACCAACTTCATCTGCTGAAACTTCCCCATTGTAATATTTTTCAGCATTTTTAATATAAAAGAATTGATAGCAATACTCAGCAGCAGTATTTTTATCCATTCCTCTCATCCAAGCATAGTAGAAATCATTAGCTGTAACTGGTTGTCCATCTGACCATTTACCATTTTCTCTTAGCTTAAATGTATAAACTAAACCGTCATCAGAAACTTCATAACTTTCAGCTGCAGCAGGTTCAGCTTCATTTTTATCATTAAGTACCATTAAACATTCAAAAGCATTAACAATAATATTTGAGCCATCTATAGCTGTGTTGAGCACTGGATCAATTGTTTGTGGATCAGCTCCTAAGTTATAAATAATCTCCTGTTTTACCTCTGTAGAAGTACTATTAGATTTACTTTGTTCATTAGATGTATCATTACTACCACATCCAACGAATAGAGATGTACTAATAGTTGCAGCCATTAATACTGCACATAGTTTTTTCAATTTTGGATTTTTCATTGAAATTGCCCCCTTTTAAAATAAAAATACTTATTACAATTTGATTTAATGATTTCTTAAAATTTTATGAACTATTCTTATTAAAACTTTAAATTATAGTTAATATAAATAATATAGTTACTTTTTCCCCAATTGTACTTAATAATTTATCGAGTACCTTAATATAATCACTAATCCTATTGTAAGTTGTGTTTACTATAATAACCATATAAGGTTATTATTTCTTATATTATAATATTAAATCTACAAAAAAGAAAGAGTTTTATTAAAATATTTTATTATTTTTTTATATTTTATTAGTATTTTAGTAAATTTTTGTTGTTAAAGTGATTAAAATGTTAAAGGTTTACAAGCTTTTTTATAAAAAAATAGATAATCACACAACACATATTCTTAGTGATTATCTATAATATCTTTTTATATTTTATCTCATTTATATTTCTATAAATATAATTTATGATTGCTTTTTAACTTTATCTATCTTATTTAAAGCTGTTACTACTAATGCAGAAATTATTACTAGCCATATCATGAAATTAGTTGCACCTAAAAAATTATTTCTTTGTTCCATATAACTAATAAATGTTGTTACTTCTTCATTAGTAAAAAATAATTCTGTTTTAAATGTAATATAATATGCAAGTAAAATAAAAATACCATATAATAATGGTTTAATAATTAATACTCTTTTCATATTTCCTCCATATGTAATTATTCTATAATAATCTATGTACACAATATTAATTATATGTTTATATAATTAAAAAACATCAATAAAGAAAGCTTTACGATGTTTTATATTTCTAAATTATTTCTTAAATAAAAATTCTTTATGCAATACCCAAGTATTATCTTCCCATTTATAAATGCAAATATTATCAAATTCACAATTATAGTTACAAGGAAATTTTATTATATAATCCCATAGCTTTTCATATATATTTTGAATTCTTTTTGAACTCAATGTTACATGAAAAATCTTATCTTTACCATCTTTTTTATTAAATTTAATATAAGGTATTTCACTCATCATTTCTATAAGTTTATCATGGACTTCCTTTCCATTCTGTGACATATTAACATCCATATAAATTACTCTATCATCAAAATGGTTATATTTTTAATATTAGGTAATATTGCTCCTAACTATTATGTTATTTTTAATGATATTCCCAAGGAATGTTTCTCTCACTTTAAAGAGAATCCAAGCGATAAATGTGATTTAACAAAATTTAAATTAAATTTATCTAATAAGAGTTTAAACTATTCAGAGGAATCATTTGCTATGGGTTATTATATTCATCTTTGGCTTGATAACTATTTTGACGAAAATGTTGAAAATTTTTTTCTTTCTAAATATAATCTTAGAAATTTTAGGTCTAATGTAATAATAAATGAAAATATGAAAAATTATGATATAAAATCAATAGTTAACTTTATATCTAAAATAACTATAATAGAAACATCATTTACCGATTTTCTCCCTATAAAGCTAAATAAATCAATAAATATTTTTAATGATTTTAAGTATAAATGCTTAAATAAAAATTTTAGTACAACATGCCCAATAATTCTCCATGAAGATGATTATATTAATTTTATTAATGAATGTTCAGATATATTTTTAAATCAATGTAACTTTAAAATATAGTTAAATAAACTCAGTATACTTCATCTAATAATTGTTATAAAACAAATAATAAGATTGCCACAATTCAATTGGACAACCTTATTATTTATTTTAATAAAGATATTTGTAATAAAGTAACTAATTATTTTTAAAGATTTCTAAACTTCTATCTAATATTCCAGTTAAAAAGGCTAATACTATACCATAATTAGTAATAGGAACTTCTTCATCTCTACAAAAATCAATTCTATTTAATATTGTTTTTCTATTTATCATACATCCACCACAATGAATAATTAAATCATAATCTTTAATATTTTCTGGAAAATCATGCCCAACTCTAAAATCATAGTTAAGCTCTGCACCTACATATTTATTCAAAAGTTTAGGTATTTTTATTCTTCCTATATCTTCATGAGAAATATTATGGGTACAGCTTTCTGATATTAATACTTTAGAATCTTTATTTAATGAATCAATCTTTCTTGCTCCATTAACAAAAGACTTTAAATCACCTTTATGATTAGCAAAAAGAATTGAAAATCCTGTTAATTTAATATTTGCAGGTACTATTTCACTTACCTTTTTAAAAGCTTGAGAGTCTGTAACTACCAAATCTACATCTTTTATATCTCCTAAAGCAGAAGCAAGTTCTGTGTCTCTAACTACATATGTCTTAATTCCATTATCTAAACAATCTCTTATACATTGTACTTGTGGAAGTATTATTCTGCCTTTTGGCGCCTCTGAATCTATGGGTACTACTAATATAACTTTTCCTCCATAAGGAACTAAATCGCCTATTATAGGAATTTCATTTTCAGAATTTTGTAACTTACTAATAAGTTCATTTTTTAACTTATCTATACCTTCTTTTGTGTAAGTAGAAACAAAAATTGCTTCTGTATATTTTTCTTTTATTTGGTCTAACTTATCTTTTTCTATATCTTCTATTTTGTTTATAACTAATAAATAAGGTATATTATATTTTTTAAATTCTAATTTTATTTCTTCATAATCATTAGAATCTATGTTATTTACATCCATTACATATAAGGCAAAATCTGTCCTCTTCATCATATCCATTGTTCTTTTTATTCTAAGTTTACCTACTTCACTTTTATCATCAAGCCCTGCTGTATCTATAAATAAAACTGGACCTAGTGGTATAAGCTCCATGGCCTTTAAAACTGGATCTGTTGTAGTTCCTGCAACTTCTGATACAATTGCAATTTCTTGACCACAAATACTATTAACTAATGATGATTTTCCTACATTTGTTTTTCCGAATATTGCTATATGCTTTCTATTAGCATTTGGTGTACTATTCATTTAGACCTCCTAAATATAAATATCCCTTTGACCTTCTTTTAATTTAATTATTCCATCATTAATGAATTTTCTTATAGCTTCATTATTTATTTTTTCAGCTTCTTTCATTACTAATTTCTCTGCCTTTTTACATGTACTTTCATCACCATAATCCAACGCATATTCCATTAAAGTCATCAATGCATTTGGCTCACACATTTTTTGAATTTCTCCAGTTTTTGCAAGGCCCATAAAGGTCTCTCCTGTTCTTCCTTTTCTGTAACATGCTGTACAATAGCTAGGTATATATCCCTCATCCAATAACCAGTTTAAAACTTCTATTGGCGTTCTTTCATCTGATGTTTTAAACTGTTCTACGGTTTTTCCTTCTTCTCTTTGTTTATATCCGCCTACACCTGTTGAAGAACCAGAGCTTACTTGAGTTACTCCAAATTTCAGTGCTTCTCTTCTCATTTCTTCATCTTCTCTTGTAGACATAATTATTCCTGTAAAAGGAACTGCAATTCTAATTATAGCAACTACCTTTTTAAACATTTCATCACTTAAAAGATTAGGGAAATTTCCTAAAGTAACTCCTTCAGCTTCTCTAAGTCTTGGAACTGATATAGTATGGAAACCCACTCCGAATTCTTTTTCAAGATGTTCATTGTGCATCATTAATGATAAAACTTCAAATTTTGGGTCTGATAGGCCAAATAATACTCCTCCACCAACATCTTCAATTCCAGCTTCCATTGCTCTATCAAAAGCATTTAAATGATATTCATAGCTAGATTTTAATGAATTAGGATGCATTACATCATAAGTTGGTTTATGATATGTTTCTTGAAATAAAATATAGGTCCCTATATTTGCCTCTTTAAGTTTTTTATAATTTTCAACTGTAGTTGCTGCAATATTTACATTAACCCTTCTTATATTTCCATTTTCGTTTTGAGTTTTATAAATCGTGTCTAAACTTTCTAAAACATATTCTATTGGAGCATTTACTGGATCTTCACCAAGTTCTAATGCTAGCCTCTTATGGCCCATCTTTTCTAATATCTTAACTTCTTCTTTTATTTCATCTTGAGTTAACTTTCTTCTATTGAAGCTATTACATTTTTTATAACCACAATAAACACAATTGTTAACACAATAATCACTTATATATAATGGTGCAAATAAAACTACTCTTTTCCCATAAATAGATTTTTTTATTTCTCCAGCAACTTTAAACATTTCTTCTTCTAATTCTTTATCTTCTAATTGAAGTAATGCTGCAATATCTTTATGAGAAATTCCCTTCTTTTCTCTTGCTTTTTCTAAAATATTTATTATATCCTCTCTAGTTGCCTTCTTTCCTTCTTCTAATAATTCATATACCTCTTCATGATTAATATACATTAAATTCTCTCCACTTCCTTATTAATTTATAAAAAGAATATTATCTAACTTAATTCCATTATTTTTGTTATCAACTAATTTTTTATTACTCTTTTCTCTTTCCTTATCACTTAATACTAAGCTATCTCCACGTGTAATCTCTAAGTTAAATCCTGCAGCATTAATTCTTCTTTCAATACATGATCTACATTCTGCAGCTTCATCTCCAGTACATATTTTTCCATCATATAATGAGTATTTTTCTCTAACACTAGTTGGAGAAAGGTTTGGCATTACAACATTACCACCAGCTTTAAGACCTTTTTCACGCCCCAGTGGATCAATACTTCCAAGAGCTGTAGTTGCCGGTAATAAAATTTTAGGTAACATTAGTCGAATTAAAGCTAACATAGTTGTAGTTTTTTCTAGAGTTCCAGCTTGTTCATTAGCAAGTGGCGTATCTTTATGTGGAATAAATGGACCAATTCCACACATATGTGGATTTAACTCTTTTAAGAATATTAAATCATCAATTAAGTTACTATTATTTTGATTAGGTAGGCCTACCATAAATCCTGCCCCTATTTGGTATCCTATTTCTTTTAAGTTTCTAAGACACTGTCTTCTATTTTCAAAACTTCCATTTGAATGTAATGAATCATACAATTCCTTAGTAGCAGTTTCATGTCTTAACAAATACCTATCAGCACCTGCATTAAACATCTTCTCATATGATTTATATGAACGCTCACCTAAAGATAAAGTTATTGCATTATTAGGATATTTTTCTTTTATCCTCTTTATGATTTCAACCATCTTTTCATCAGTAAAGTATGGATCTTCTCCACCTTGTAATACGTATGTCTTATATCCTAGTCTATCGCCTATATCTGCACATTCTAAAATCTCTTCTATAGTAAGCCTATATCTATCAGCTTTACCATTAGATTTTCTTATTCCACAATATTTACAATCTCTTATGCAATAATTTGTAAATTCAATAAGACCTCTTATATAAACATTTTTACCATAATTTTTTAGAGCAACTTTATGAGACTGTTCTATTAAATACGCTTTATTTTCTTGAGATAAATTATCTAAAAGAAATAAAAGTTCTTCTCTTGATGCATTAGTTGTATTATATAGCTTGTCTATAATGTTCCTTACTTGCATATTTTTATTTAAATCTCCCTTTTAGCAATAGCTGTTTTTACAACTACACCATCAATATTACCAAGCTTACCTGTTAAACTATTTATTTCTTCTAATGTACCAATTACAGTAATACTTATAACTGAAATTCCTTCTTCAAAAGGTATTCCCATTCTCCCTTTTATACTTCCCCTAAAGCTTGAAACTACACCATTAAATTTTTCTTGGCATTCTTTAGGTTCTTCTAATATTGCACTTATAACAGCTATTTTTCTCATAATTCTCATCCTCCAAATTTTCACTATAAAAAAAGCTAGCTTTCTTAATCAAAAAGAAAGCTAGCTAAATAATATATATAAACGAAAAGAGGCATTTATATATACTTTAACTTAATTTATTAATCACTCTCTTTTAGATCAGAATTAACTTTTCTATCAGATTCTATTAACACGCTTTTTAATATTATATTATTTTTGTAAATAAATTCATATTTAAATCATATACCTATTTGAAATATTTGTCAATTAAATACATTCTTGGAAATATAATATAATTGTTATTACAGTCATTAGGTCAAAACAATACCCAGTATGCTACTAATGCTAATTTAGAAGTTTTAAAGATGGAGAATTATAATAAATCTAATTTAAAAAGTACTATAAGAATGAGCCTTAATACAGTTTCATTAATATTTGCTGGAATTACTTGTATTTTAATTAATTATATAATATAAAAACAGAGTTGAAATCTTCAACTCTGTTTTTATATTAAGCATTATCTGAATTAAAATTCCATTCAGAATAAAATTCATTTAAAAACTCTTCCATATATTTATGCCTTTTCTCAGCAATTTCTTTTGCTGATTTTGTATTCATTAAATCTTTTAATTTTAATAATTTTTCATAAAAGTGATTTATTGTATGATTATTTTCACTTTTTACTTCTTCTAGTGAGGTAAAATTAATTGGTTTAATATTAGGATCATAAATAACTCTATTTTTATTTCCACCATAAGCAAATGTTCTAGCTATTCCTATGGCACCAATAGCATCTAATCTATCTGCATCTTGAACTACTTTTCCTTCTATTGTTTCTTGACTTGAGTCTACTACTCCTCCTTTAAAAGAAATAGTATTAATAATTTTTATTATTTTAATTAATTCTTCCTCATTAACTTGAATCTTTCTTAAAAATACCTCTGTATTAGTAGTATTAGTATCATTACTACTTGAAAACTTCCAATCATCTATATCATGTAATAAAGCGGCCATTTCAACAATAAAACTATCTGCATTTTCTTTTTCTGCTAAATATCTAGATAAATTATATACTCTTTCAATATGAAACCAATCATGTCCACTCCCCTCACCATAAAGCTTTTCCTTAACAAATTCTTTTGTTTTTTCTATAATTAATTTTTTATTCATTTGTTTATCCTTCCATATATCTACCTAAACTATATATTTTATTTATATGATAGTATATTAGGTAAAGCATTTTCTAATTCTTCTTTAGTCCAACCACATCTTCTTGCATAATCTTCAGCTTGATCTTTATCTATTAAATTAGAGTTAAAATATCTTGAGTCTTCTGAAGCAAAATATAACCCACATACTGAAGATACTGGATCCATCATATAACTTTCAGTAAGTTTTACTCCAGTCACATTTTCACCATCTAAAATATCAAATAATCTTTTCATTTGACTTTGGTCAATAAGTGATGGATATCCAAATGCTGGTCTTATTCCTCTATAGCTACCCTTAAATATCTCTTTCATACTTAAATTTTCATTTGGTGCATATCCCCAGTAATCTTTCCTTATATCTTCATGTAACTTTTCAGCAAAAGCTTCAGCTAGCCTATCACACACAAGTTTTAACATAATTGAACTGTAAGAATCACCTTCTGATTCTAACTTCTTAGCATATTCATTTGCTCCAAGACCGGCTGTTACAATAAATCCACCCAGATAATCTTCTTTTTGTAACTCTTTAGGTGCAATAAAGTCTGAAAGACATAAATACTCATCTTTGCTTTTTTCTCTTTGCTCTCTAAATAAATTAAATGTTGTAGCTAAACTATTATCTTCATTATAAATTTCAATATTATCTCCGTTTGAATTAGCTTTAAAAATTCCAAAGACACCTTTAATGTTTACAATATTATTTTTTTCTATAAAATCTAACATTTTATTAGCATCATCAAATATCTTTTTAGCTTCTTCTCCATAGTTTGAATCTTCTAAAATATCTGGATATAACTTTTTCATATCCCATGCTACAAAGAAGAATGTCCAATCAATATAAGGTCTTAAATCAGATACTTTATAATCACTAACTTCCTTTATTCCTATAAAATTAGGTTTAGAAATAATTCTATTATTCCAATCTATTTTAAGTCTCTTTTCCCTAGCTTCTTCTAGTGATATCATTTTCTTTTCATATTTATTATAATTATTTCTTATTTCTTCATACTCTTCTTTAATAGACTTAATATATTCATGTTTATTCTCTCCTAAAAGCTTCTTGCATATTTCAACTGTTTTTGAAGCATCATATCCATATACAATTGTGCCACTATAATTAGGAGCTATTTTTAATGCAGTATGTGGTTTTGATGTTGTAGCTCCTCCAATTATTATTGGTATATTCATATTTCTTTTTTCCATTTCAGATGCTATATGACACATTTCATCTAAAGAGGGTGTGATAAGACCGCTTAGCCCAATTATATCTATATTTTCTTTAATAGCCGTTTCTATTATATCTTCGCAAGGAACCATAACTCCTAAATCTATTATTTCAAAGTTATTACAAGCAAGAACTACACCAACAATATTTTTACCAATGTCATGGACATCACCCTTAACTGTTGCTAAAAGAATTTTACCTGCTTTAGATGTTTCACCTTGTTCTTTATCCTTTTCTATATAAGGAAGTAAAAATGAAACAGCTTTCTTCATAACTCTTGCTGACTTAACAACTTGAGGTAAGAACATTTTCCCATCTCCAAATAGTTCTCCAACTTTAGTCATCCCATTCATTAATGGACCTTCTATAATATTAAGAGCTTTAGGATACTTGTTAACAGCTTCTTTTAAATATTCCTCAATATATTCAGTTATCCCTTTAACCAATGAATAGCTCAATCGTTCATCTAAATTATTTTCTCTCCATGCATTTTTATTACTTTGAGTTGTAGTAGATCCATTCTTATAGTCCTCTGCTTTATCTAATAATCTTTCTGCAGCATCTTTACGCCTATTTAAAACTACATCCTCAACTAGCTCTAATAAATCCTTTGGAATATCATCATAAATTTGTATCATTCCTGGATTTACAATTCCCATATCCATTCCTGCTTCGATTGCATGATATAAAAATACTGAATGCATAGCTTCTCTTATAGTATTATTACCTCTAAATGAGAATGATAAATTAGAAACTCCTCCTGAAACTTTGGCATATGGAAGATTTTCTTTTATCCATCTAGTTGCATTTATAAAATCAACAGCATAATTATCATGTTCTTCTATTCCCGTAGCAATTGCCAAAATATTTGGATCAAATATTATATCTTGTGGTGGAAATTTCAATTTATTAACTAATAAATCATATGCCCTAGCACATATCTCTTTTTTTCTTTCAAAAGTATCTGCCTGTCCATCTTCATCAAATGCCATTACTACAACAGCTGCTCCAAATTCTTTAACAACTTCAGCATGATTTAAGAATTCTTCTTCTCCGTTTTTCAAAGAAATAGAGTTTACTATTGGTTTTCCTTGAATACTTTTAAGACCTGCTTCAATAACTTCCCATCTTGATGAGTCTATCATGATAGGTCTTGATGATATATCAGGTTCAGATGCTAACAGTTTTAAGAAATAATCCATTTCTTTAGCACTATCTAGTAAGCCATCATCAAAATTAACATCTATTATTTGAGCACCATTTTCTACTTGATCCTTTGCTATAGATAACGCTTCTTCATATTTTTTTTCTCTAATAAGTCTTGCAAATTTAGCTGAACCAGCTACATTGGTTCTTTCCCCTATATTTATAAAGTTATTTTCTTTATTACTTATAACTACTTCAAGTCCACAATATATACTTTCTCTTTTTATTTTAGGAATTGATCTAGGTTGTAATCCTTCTACAGCATCAGCTATTGCTTTTATATGACTTGCTGTTGTTCCACAACATCCACCAACTATATTAACTTTTTTTTCTTCTGCTAATTCTCTTATAAATCCAGCAGTTATATTAGGTAATTCATCATACTCACCTAAAATATTAGGTAACCCTGCATTAGGATAAACTGATATAAACATATCTTGAGTATTTGCCAATTCTTTTATAAATGGTATTATATCTTCTCCACCAAAAGAACAATTTAATCCTATAGAAATAACATTTTCATTTCTAACAGATTGTGCAAAAGCATCTAATTTTTGCCCTGATAAAGTTCTTCCAGATTTATCAGTTAAAGTACCTGAAATCATTATAGGAAGACTTTTTCCTTTTGTTTTATAAACATTATTTGCTGCAACTATAGCTGCTCTAGCATTTAATGTATCAAAAATAGTTTCTATTAATAAGCAATCTATTCCACCATCCATAAGTGCAGAAATTTGTTCGCTATAAGATTCTACAAGGTCATCAAAAGTTATATTTCTATATCCGGGATTTTCTACATCTGGTGATAAAGATGCTGTTTTATTAGTAGGTCCTACAGAGCCTGCTACAAACCTTGGTTTATTAGGATTCTTTGCAGTAAATTCATCAGCAATTTCTCTTGCTAGTTTTGCTGATTTATAATTTAAAACATAAACTAGATGAGATAAACCATAATCTTCTTGTGAAATACTATTTGAATTAAATGTATTTGTTTCAATTATATCTGCGCCAGCTTCTAAAAAACTTCTATGTATTTCTTTTATAACTTCCGGCTTTGTTATAGATAATAAATCGTTATTACCTTTTTGCTCTTTATTAAAATCCCTAAGTAACTCACCTCTATAATCTTCTTCAGTTAACTTAAAGTTTTGTATACTAGTTCCCATAGCTCCATCTAGAACTACTATTTTATTTTTTAAAATATCAATTAAATTGCCCCTATTCATTTGCTTTCCTGCCTTTACTTATAAGTTTTAGAATAATTATACATTTTTTTAATTTTATTTACAATACATATAATTACAAAACTTTAAAATTATAATTCATTATATTTTTTACTGTTTCCCCTAGACTTTTCTACTGGATATTTCTTTTCATTTTTATCCATTTTTTTATTAATAATATCATTTATATCAACATTTAAAGCATCTGCCATCTGTAGACAATAGACCATAACATCAGCTAATTCTTCTTCAACATTCTGTTTATTATAATTTTCATTATCCCATAAAAATTCTTCTAATAACTCTGCAGCTTCTATAGAAATTGCTTTTGCTAAATTAGAAGGTGAATGAAATTGATCCCATTCTCTATCCTTTCTAAATTTTCTTATTCTATTTATTGTATTTTCCATTATATTTACTCCTTTACTATTATACTTTTTATATATTTTACTCTAAATTATAAAAATAATTAAGTTTATATTAGTATAGATTATTTTATATAAAGTTCATACTGATTATTTTAAAATCATATTA
The DNA here is from genome assembly GCF_015555905.1 of Clostridium sp. D43t1_170807_H7. Lineage (GTDB taxonomy): Bacteria > Bacillota > Clostridia > Clostridiales > Clostridiaceae > Clostridium. Next base: position 67,256 of record NZ_JADNLK010000014.1, on the reverse strand, counting down.
ATAACTTATCTTCTATACAGCATAAATATTTGTTATATAAAATTGTTGTTATCAACAATTTTATATAACAAATCAATAACCTTTTTTGACGTATATTCTTTGTATCAATTATCTTATAGATAACTAAATCATTTCAGATTTATATTTTATTCATTTAACAATTTTATAACTTCGTTAAGATCATCGTAAGTAAATACACCACCTAAAAAAACAATTAATTGCCTTAAAGGAATAGAGTTAATAGTTTCTTCTATTAGTTCTTGAGATAATGATTCTAATGAAGCGTACTCCTTACTTATACTTGTAAATTCATTTTTTGAAGCATATTTATCAAATAAAGCCTTTAATTTGATAACTGATTCAGGGTTTGATAAAATATCACCTATTGTACTATTTTCATCATAAATAACAGGTATAGTCACAGTTGATTCAACAAATACTTTTTCTCTACAAACTATATCTCTTGATGATTTACCAATAGCAATATTGAATTCTCCACTTTCTACATGCCAATCATTAATTTTAGTGTTGTAATAAGCAAAAGCACGTTTGGATAATTCAAATTTTACTGTTTTAGTTTCACCAGGCTTTAAAGCTACTTTTGTAAATTCCTTTAACTCTCTAATAGGTCTAATAACTGTACTCTCTAAATCTTCAATATAAAGTTGAAGTACTTCTTTACCAAAAACTTTGCCTATATTACTTATATCTACACATACCTTTAAAGTTTCTGTATCTTTCATAGACTTTTTATCTAATCTCAAATTAGAATATTCAAAAGTTGTATAGCTTAAACCATATCCAAATGGAAATAATACTTCAGCATTCTTTTTATCATAATAACGATATCCTACGAAAATTCCCTCCCTGTATTCAACCTTATCCTTTTCACCACCATAAAATATATAAGAAGGATTATCTTCTAATTTAATAGGGAATGTTTCGGCTAGCTTTCCACTTGGATTTACATCACCATATAATACATCAATAGTTGCACCTCCTACAGCCTCACCGCCTAAATATACTTCTATTATACCTTTAACATTATTTATCCAAGGCATTTCAACTGGTGATCCATTATGAAGTATAACTATGGTATTAGGCTGAACCTTACTTACTGATTCTATTAAAGTATTTTGGCATTCTGGTAATCTCATATGTTTTCTATCATATCCCTCTGATTCAAAACTATCTGGTAATCCGGCAAAAATCACAGCAGTATCTACATTACTAGCTAATTTAACTGCTTCATTAATTAATTTATCATCTATAATATCATCATCTATATTATATCCTTTAGCATAAAATATCTCTTGTTTAGATTTGACAGCGTCTAAAGCACTTTCTACTTTAAAAGAATTTATATGTGAACTTCCTCCACCTTGATAACGTGGATTTTCTGCAAATAAACCGATAAATGCTGTTTTAGATTCACTATCTAAGGGTAATATATTATCATTCTTTAATAAAATAATAGATTCACTTTCTATTTTTCTAGCTATTTTATGATGTAGCTCCTTATCATATAATGTGTTGGTATTTTTATTTTCTTCAAGTTTATAAATCAAATTCAAAATTCTTTCTACGGCTTTATTAAGAGTATTTATGTCTAACTTTCCTTCTTTAACAGCCTTTACTATTAACTCATCCCTTAATCCATTAGATGATGGCATCTCTAAATCTAAACCAGCCTCTAGCCCCTTTACTCTATCTTTAACTGCTCCCCAATCACTAACAACACATCCATCAAAATTCCATTCATCTCTTAATATATCATTTAAAAATCTCTTACTTTCTGAAATTTGTATACCATTAACCTTATTATATGAACACATAACTGTCCAAGGTTTTGCATCAATTACTGCCTTTTCAAATGAAGCCAAATATATTTCTCTAAGGGTTCTTTCATCAATTTCAGAACTAGACGTCATACGCCTAGTTTCTTGGTTATTTGCAATAAAATGCTTAGGACATGTGCCAATATTTTTGCTTTGAATACCTTTTATATAACTACTTGCCATTTGTGAAGATAAATATGGATCTTCAGAAATATACTCGAAATTTCTTCCACATAAAGGAGATCTCTTAATATTTATAGCAGGACCTAATATAACGCCTATATTTTCACTTTGACATTCAATAGCTAATATTTCTCCTAACTCGTACATTAACTCGCAATCAAAAGATGATGCAGTTGCGCATGCTGTTGGAAAGCATACTGCTTTTATACTATTATAAATACCTAAATTATCTCCTGATAATTCTTGTTTTCTAATTCCATGAGGGCCATCACTTAACATAATGTTAGGAATTTTCAATCTTTCAATAGGTTTCGTATGCCAAAAATCATTTCCCGAACAAAGACTTGCCTTTTCCACCAAAGTCATTTCTGATATAAGCTTTTTAACATCCATTTTATATTCCTCCAGTATATTTATTCAATGTTATACTTACTTTTAAATTAACTCTCATTATTATTAATAATATATTCACTTTAGTAGCTTCATTGTTAACTTTTATAAGGTTTATTATAAAATAAAAAAAAGATTATACTAATAATAAATAATTATTAGATACAACCTTTTAATTCTTATGAAAAAATATTAATATTAAATTTTATGATCTACTTTAAATTTTCTATAAAATGAAAATATACCTGATCCTATAATTCCTAAAATGCCTCCAAGTGCAAAGAAAAATAAAATATCTTCTACTAAAGCTCCAATTATTATTCCTAAGCCCACCCCGCTAGCTAATCCTTTTGTTAAATATTCATAATCTTTTTCTGATAAAATTAATTTCTTCAACACTTCTTTTACCCCCCATACTACATAACTAAAATTTAATTTATACCTATTAGATTTATAAAGCACATAAAAAGTTCCATAAATTTCTTATTTTATATAACTAATTATTAACATTAAATATTGACACACAGTTATTATATTTATTTTTGCATATATAGTTACTTAAATTTTAGTATAATTTATTAATCAACCTTACCTTAATTTATAAGCTTTATTTAACAACATCAATTCATCTTTTTCTTTACTATTTCTTCTAGTATTTCAGCTGCATCTTCTACACATCCTCTACAAGAACGTAAAACTGTACCTGTAGTAATTCCTTTTAATTCTTTACATAAAACTGATGTATTTTTTTCTTTAAATCTTCTTTCTATTTCATTTAACAGCTCTATATCTTCCTTAATTGGTTCTGCTGGATTTTCTAGATTTACATTTTCATTTAAGTAATTAACTATAACATATGCACCCATTACAGCCCCACATACTTTATATGCTCCACCACTATATCTTCTAACCATATCTTTCATTGTAGCTTCATCCACATCAACTAAATCACAAAAAGCACATGCCACAGCTTGAGAACATGTATATCTATTACTATGCAACTCTATTGCTTTATTTTTTCTTTCTCCCATTTTAAATCATCCCTTTCTTTTATCATAACTTCATTTAATATTATATAGACTTTTTTTATGATTGTCACATTAATACTTTTTTCTCAACTTTATATCTACATAATTTTCTGGGATATTTTTCAAATTAACCCTATTTATAAATATATACACTTAATTGTTAACTGACTTTAATATCTTGATTGACAAACTATTTTTGAGTCAATATAATTTTTCTAGGAGGTAAATTATTATGTTAAAAAGTAAGGTTTTAAAAGTTTTAGAAGAAAATAAAGGAAAAACGGTTTCTGGCGCTGAAATGGCCAAAACTTTAAACCTATCAAGAACTTCAATTTGGAAAGCTATAAATTCATTAAGAGATGATGGATATACAATTAATGCTGTAACAAACAAAGGATATTCCCTAGCAGATAATACAGATCTTATATCTAAAGAAGGTATTTCTCTATATTTAAATAAAGATTTTTCAAATGTAGATATATATATTTATAAAACAACTTCCTCTACTAATGAAGTTGCAAAAAAATTAGCTTTATCTGGAGCTAAGCATGGAACTGTTGTTATTTCAGAAGAACAAACACAAGGTAAAGGTAGAATGGGCAGATCATTTTACTCTCCAGCTAATACAGGTATTTATATGAGCATTATATTACGTCCAACACTAACAGCAATGGATTCTGTATTAATTACAACATCTTCATCTGTAGCTATATGTGATGCAATACATAAAGTTACGGGCATAGAATGTCAAATTAAATGGATAAATGATATTTATATAAATAATAAAAAGATAGGTGGTATCTTAACAGAAGCTTCTACTAACTTTGAAAGTGGAACTATCGACTACTTAATTTTAGGAATAGGAATTAATTTTAATAATCCTAAAGATAATTTCCCAGATGATCTTAAAGAAATTGCAGACTCTCTTTATAATGGTAATAGTAATGGTATAAATAGAAATATACTTTGTGCAGAAATACTGAATAATATTTTAAGTATTATTCCCAAAATTAAAGACTATAACTTTATTTCAGAATATAAGAAAAGAAGTATTATTCTAAATCAAGAGATAATGTATACAAGTGGTGGAATTTATTCCAAGGGTAGAGCTATTGATATAAATAATGATGGTTCTTTAGTAATAAAACATGATGATGGTTCTATAAAAATATTAAATTCAGGTGAAATAAGTATTAGGAGGTTGAGTTAAATAGAAAAGTTTATTGTTATTCAAATTATCCATTATGTTAATGAAAATTCAAAAACAATATAAATAGAGTCTGCATCAAAATACTTATATATAAGTTTTGATACAGACTTCTTTGGAATAATCAAAGTAATTTAAAGATTTAAATCATTTTATACTAATAACAGAATCTAGGCATAAAGATAAAGCAATCTCAAATGAATCTCCACCCCAGCCTCTCTCATCATAATTTTCTATATCAGCCAATGTATCTGCTGTAAATAAAATTTGTCCAAATATTATGTTCCTAAAACTAGAACATGCTGCTAAGGCTGAGCATTCCATTTCAACAACAGAGCACCCCTCACTTCTTCTATAATCAACCTTATCTTTAGTCTCTCTAAAAAAACCATCAGTACTCCATGTTATGCATTCTATATATGAATAATTATTCTCATTTAATGCAAATTCAATAGCTTTTAACCCAATTTGATTTAACTCAATAAATCTTGAAGGTTTTAAATAATGATATGAAGTTCCCTCATCTCTTAATGCCTTTGTTGGAACTAAAAAAGTGTTTTCTGGTATATCAATCAACGCACCACATGAACCAGCCGATATTACTTCTTTAACTCCATAACTAATTAACCAATCTAATATTTGAGTTGCTGCAGCAGAACCTACAGGAGCTTGACATAAACATATTTCATAGCCTTTATAATTAGTTATGTATATAGGATATGATTTAGTTGCTGATTCAAATTCGGCAACTACCTTACAATTGTGTTTATTAGCATACTCATCAATATGCTTACCTAAAAAAGCAAAGACTGCTTTCTTAGGTAGTTTTAACTCTAATTTCTCATGATTAGGCATTATAACTGAAAGTTCATTATCATCATATTCTAATATTGGTATTTCATTTTTAATAATTGTCATAATACACCTCCTTATAAACACCCATATACCATATTTCTTTTATTCTACATCTACTACCATTATTCCTTTAATATATCTACTATTAACTTTTTTAAAAGAGATATAGCTAATAAAAGCTATATCCCTAATATATGGATAATATCCTTAATATTCTCTATAATATAATCAGCCTCTTTAAGCTCATCATAATTTCCATAGCCATAACTACAACCAATAGAAAATAAATTATGCTTTTTTGCTAATTCTATATCAACAAATCTATCACCAACAACAATAAAATCTCCTTGGTAATTTTCCTTAATAAACTTAAAAATTTCATACTTAGGAATAAAGTGAAAATCTTCACTACAATAAAAATCTATAAAATACTTATTTAAATTAAATTTTTCTATATGTTTATTCATATAACTAGACTTACAATTACTTAAAAATATTAATTTATATCCATATTCATTTAATTTATTAAGTGTTTCAATAGTACAATCATATAACTGAACTTCTCCTTTATCTATATATTCAATCATAGCTTATCCTATAATTGAACTACACTTCTCTTTTTCACACTTTGGCAGATTAGGCATAAATGTATTCCACATATCCTTTGGACTTAAACCAAGAAATTTACTTATTTCTTCTTCTTCAAACTCTCTTTTCTTTGCATAACCATTGGCAACTAAATAATCATAAGCTTTCATAAAAGCAGGTTTATATATTTTTATACTATTATGCAGAGTGCCATCATAATCAAAATGAGGTGTTGATCCCTTTATAACTGCACCTAAGCAAATTACTACATCATACTCATCATTTTTAGCCATTTTCTTTGCTACAAGTGGTATTTCAAATGCTCCTGGAACCTATGCAACATCTATATTATTTTCCTCTACACCATGTCTCTTTAAACCATCTAAAGCTCCACCTAATAATTTTGATACTATAAATTCATTAAATCTTCCTACTACTATTCCAACCTTAAGTCCTTCCGCTACTAAATTTCCTTCTATTATTCTCATTTTTTCTTCCTCCTAAATTTTCATTCATTTTATATAATTTTTAATTTATAACTTGTCCTACATTTTTAACTTGAATCCTTATTTTTCTAAAAGTAATATAAACTATACTTGTTCATTGGTTTTACTATAAAACTCTAATAACTTTAAAGCATATGCCCAAGTTTTTCTTTTTTAGTTTGTAAGTAAAACTCATTTTTCTCATTATGGTTCATCTGAATTGGAACTCTATTTACAATCTCTATTCCACAACTTTCCAAACCATCTATCTTCCTAGGATTATTTTCATTTTCTCTATTAGGATTATCAACAACAATAACAATTTTTCCATCTTTTATATCTTTTATTGCTTCTTCAACGCTATTAAATTTATACATAAACCATTACTCCCTTCAAATTAAAAAAATCCATTTTCTTTTAAAAAATCTTCTGTTAATAATGTATTCTTTTTATTTTCTTCCTTTGTTGTAAGTCCCATAAGCTTTTCAACATATTTTGAAATCACATCACATTCAAGATTAACAGTTTCACCAATAGATTTATTTAACAATGTAGTTTCTTGTGCAGTATGAGGTATTATTGAAACTTTAAATACATTTTCATCTACATATGCAACTGTTAAACTTATACCATCTATTGTTATTGAACCTTTTAGCACTACATATCTTAAAATATCACTTTTAGCTTTTACGGTTACCCAAGTAGCATTATCTTCTTTTACTAATGAAATGATTTCGCCTACTCCATCTATATGTCCACTTACAATGTGACCTCCAAGTCTACTTTCTAGTGTTAATGCTCTTTCTAGATTAACCTTACTTCCAACAGTTAAATCTCCTAAGTTACTCCTTCTTAATGTTTCAGCCATTACATCAGCCTCAAAACTATTTGCTTTTAAATCTGTCACAGTAAGGCATACCCCATTAGTACAAATACTATCTCCTACATTTGTATTTTCTAAAACCTTATTTGCTTTAATTAATAATTTTGAAGATTTGCTACTTTTTTTTATTTCCTGTATAACACCTAATTCTTCAATTATACCTGTAAACATATAATCACCACCTAACATATATATCCTTCAACTAAAATATCTTCATCTACAATATTGGTAGTAATATCTTTCAATTTAAAGGCATCATTTAATTTATCTATTCCTATTCCACCTACTGGTGTTTTAGAGGATTCTCCTCCTATAATTTTAGGAGATATATAAATCATTACTTTATCAACTATACTTTCTTCTAAAGCAGAATAATTAAGTGTTGACCCTCCTTCTAATAAAATACTATCTATATTTAATTCCCCAAGTTTTTTTATAAGAGCACTTAAATCAACCTGTCCATTTTTTTCGTCTATAATTAGCACATTTAGATTCACCAGTTCTTGTTGCTATTTTCCCATCAAGAGACATAGCAGTTTTTAATACCACAAAAGGCTTTTTAGTTAATATATATTTTATAAATACTTCATTAAGGTTTTTACATTTATCTTCTAATACACCAACCTTTACTTCTATACCAGCCTTTTTTAATTTATCTACTCCATTTCCTGCAACTAATGGATTAGGATCTATCATTCCAATAACCACTCGCTTTATATTATTTTCAATTATTTTATCTGCACATGGTGGCGTTTTACCATAATGAGAGCACGGTTCTAAAGTTATATACATAGTAGATCCACTTGGATCTTCCTTTAAGCTTTTAAATGCATTTACTTCAGCATGTCCTTCTCCATATCTTTCGTGATAGCCTTCTCCGATTACAATTCCATCCTTTACAATTACAGCTCCAACCATTGGATTTGGATTTACTTTTCCTTCACCTTTCTTTGCCAATTTAATGGCTAACTCCATAAATTTTTCATCCAAATTTATCACCTCACAATGAAATTAATTTGAATTTAATAAATCATTCAAAAAAAGCCCTGAGCTTTTTACTCAGGGCTTAATATTTTACAATCATTCTTCTAATAGTATATGCTACTATTAAATATAAAATTTAATTCTCAACCATTTCTATAGTAGCTCTGGATGCTCCTTTACTTAAATAATATCTATATGGTTTAATTTTATTTATTACATTATTAATAAAAGTATTTAAGTTACTTTCTTTAAGACTATTATCAAAAATATATTTTGCAAAATTATCAATTTGATCTAAACAGGTTATTGCTAAAGATTTTCTTATATTATAACCGCTATTTATTACTTTATTAAAATCATTATATATATTTTCATTTAATAAATCTAAATCTAATAAAGCAAACCTTAAACATCCTTGAAATCTATTTGGTATATTGGTTAAATCAACTATTTTATTATATGGCGCACAATTTAATTCTCCAGGTAGCGGACCTGCCCCATGCCTTGTTAAATAACTTCTAGTTACATAAATGACTTCAATATTAATTTTATTTTTTGCTTCATTTGAAAATTCACTATAAACTTCATTCAAAAGTTCAATTACATTTTCCATGCCTGTTTTTGAGTGAGTTACATGAGGGAAGTACTTATAGTTTTCATGGAGCATTAAACCTTGAGCGCCTTCAAATATTAACGTTGTAAATTTCCTATTTATTTCTTTAAATGATGTTATTTTGATATCTTTTATAAAATCCTGTATATCTTCAATAAAATTAAATATCAAGTTATTATTTTCAAGTATACTCTTAAATTCATTGTCAATGTTATTTACTCCAAGTTCCTTTAACCTTTTATTAACATAATGATTTTTAATATCCATTAATATCTCATAAACTTTAGTTTTATTAAGATTTATATCTAATATATCTTTAACTTTTAACTTAAACCTATCTTTTGAGTTTCTAACTAATGTTTCATTAAAACCCAAACCACAACTACCATGATTATTTTTACCTCTAAAAATCTCAACAATTTGATTTATAATCATATCATAAGGTGTAGTTACTAAACATTCATCATCTACATATATTTGAGGATTTAATCCTTGCTTCCTTAACTCATTCAATTCCTTTAAAAAAGATAATGGATTAACTACAAAGTATTTACTTAAAAATGTTGGTGTATTATTAAAGGTTCCACTTCCAAAATGACCAAAAACATGTCTATTTCCATCTGGAGTCACTACTGTATGCCCAGCTTGAGCCCCTGAATTAAATCTAACTACAATTGGATTATCACATTTATTACAAAAATAATCTGTCATTAATCCTTTTCCCTCATCTCCAAAGTTTGCACCTATTATTACCTTTACCTCTTTCATTAATCCATACCTCCATAAATTATTTTTATACTAAAATCTCAAAAATCCTATTTTCCTTTTTCTTTGTGTCTTAAAATCATGGCTAGTATAATTTTCATAATAGTTTCTTGGTTCATTATTTCTATATAAAGAATCTCTTCCATTAAATCTTTGTAATGTTTCTACTATAAGCTCTGCCAAATTCTCATGATTTTTTAAAGATAATACTCTTTCACCTAAAATACTTCTCCAACTATTTAAAGCTCTTTCAGGATAATATCTACAGTAACTACCTTCTTCAATAACAATATGAAATACTTCGTATTGTTCTGAAACTAGCCTAAATAACTCTCTAGTTGAAATTGTATTAAATTGTGGTTTATACCCTAAAACTCTTTCTATTTCATATGAACTTAAATCTTCTGGTGGACATTCATCACCTATTGTAAATAAGAATCCTTTTTTACCTCTTTTAATATAGTTATCACACTTAGTATGCATTGCTGCGAACCACCATGGTAATGTATAACTTTCACAGTCATTTCCACCGCCACCTTTCTCAAGATATATCTTTGTTAATGCTTCTGCTATTCTTATATCAGCTTCAAATTGTGTTACTTGAAGTGGTGCACTATCGCATTTAACATCACCAATTCCCATAAACATCAAATGTGGATCATTTATTGGCTTTTTATTATATATTTCAGTAGCTAAATTTCTTAATCCTACTCTAGCCATATTATCTAAAATAAATCCCATTGAACCAGTTACATCTAATCCAATAATAATAGGTGTAGCATTTGGATTATCAATACTATCACAGCTTTCCCTATAAGTTATTCCTCTTGGATCTAAATCTGGATTTAAACTTATAGAAGTATATATATCCTCTACCCTCTCTCTTCCACTAATATTCCTTTGTGAATATTCTCTCCAATCTCTTTCTGACCATCTTCCTGTTCCCATAAATTAATACCTCCTAAACATTTTACTTATTTTCAATTTGATATTAAGTATTTTCAAAAAAATATTTTATTACTGTTAATAAAATATAATTTACTTTATATCATATAGATAATATCAATTTGATTTTATATTATAGTATATTAAAAATCTCATAAATAATGCATAAATTTATGAGATTTTTTTAAATTATTTAAAACTCATATTCCCAGTTTTCATTAAACTTATAAACTTGTGCTGGGCGATAGGGCTTTCCTTCAAGCTTTTCATCAGTTTCAACTATCATATTTCCAATTTTTCTTCTAAAGTTCAATAACTCTTTTCCCATTATAGCTTCATAAACATATTGAAGTTCTTTTACAGTAAAAAGCCTAGGTAATAAATTAACTGCTATTGGAGTATACTGAATCTTATTTCTTATCCTATCAATTGCATAGTCTAATATTTTATAGTGATCAAAGGCTAATTCATCATTGTTACTATTTAGAAATTTATAGCTTACTTTCTTTTGCCTAAAAATATTTTTCTCTAATATTTCAGTTACTTCATAATTTATTTTTATTTTATCATCTTCTGAAGCAAGACTTAATAAATATCTCTTTTTAATATCAGTGGTAAAATTTTCAGTACTAATTAGTTTTTTACTTATCCAAAACCATTGAACTTCCTTGGCATCATCACCAGCAATTGGTTTTACACTATTCTTTGAAATTAGTGCAACATTACCAACACTTATAACTCTAGTTCTTGGGTCCCTATTAATTTCACCAAAAGTATAAAGTTGCTCAAAATAGACTTTATCTATTCCTGTTTCCTCTTTTAATTCTCTTTCTGCTCCTTCTTGTAGACTTTCATTCATTCTCACAAATCCACCTGGAATAGCCCATTTTTCAATAAAAGGATGTTCTTTTCTTTTTATCAATAATACTTGCATTCCTTTTCTAGGAACTTTACGTATATTCTCTTCTTCTTTATCTTCTGTTGTAAAAATAATAATATCATTAGTAACACTAGGTCTTTCATACCTTGCTGGATTATATGCTTTAATAAACTCTTCTTCTGTTAATCCATCTTTATCTTTTATATTAACTTTCATAATTTATTTTTAGTGAAAGAGTATATGACAAGTGACAAACTCTCACCAAATCCTCCAATCTTTATTGTTGTTGACTTTTTAGTATTTAACAAGTTATTTATATATCAAATTTAGATGTATATGTTCCTTGATGAAAAAACATTTTCCATTTCCCATCAATATATTTCCATATTGTACTACGAAGAGAATATTTTTTATTTTCATTCGGTTCATTGTGTTTTATCACTTTATACATTGCTAAAATACAATCATCTGATAATTCATTTATTTTAAAATCTATAATTTGCCAAAACAATTCTTTGTTATCATCTTGCTCTTGAAATACATCACCATTTTTATAATGATATATATTTCCATTACTACAAAACTCAATAAAACAATCTGCTAATATATTACTTATCCTTTGTGCCGATTTTCTTACTTCTGATTTTAATAAATCACTTTCTAATTGTAATATGTGTTCTCTAATGGAATACATCGTTATCACCCCATATTCAAATTTAAATTTTGAATAACATAATTTGTTCACTACTTAGCTAAAGTTAGTATGATCATGATATTATCCTTTATATTAACTGTAATTCTATTATTTGTAAATGATTTTCAAAAAAATTATCTCAAAGTATAATCTAAATACTAAATTACACCTTGAGATAAAATTAAATATTTATCTAATAAAATTTGTTCTTTCTACTGGAACTAATTCAGGAAGTGGTACATTTTTAGCAGCTTCTTTACACTTGATTAAATAGGCCATATTTCTTGCTAATACCTTCATTGTTCTGATACCTTCTAAATCTTGTACAACCTCTTCTGGAGTATTTCCATGTATTTGATTCCAATAAACAGATGATACTATAGGCATTTCATTTATTGTAAAGTATTTATTTAATTGATCAAAGGCAGCACTAGCTCCTCCTCTACGACATGAAACAATACTTGCTCCAAACATATGTCTTAAATGATTCTTATCTGTTGAATAAAAAAGCCTATCTAAAAATGAAGTTGCTGCTCCACTTGCAGCAGCATAATGAACAGGAGAACCTACAATAAAGCCATCTGCACTCTCCATCTCTTTGCTTACTTCATTAACTAAATCATCATGGACACATTTGCCAAGCTTTCTACATGCATTGCATCCAATACATCCTATTACTGGCTTATTTCCAACCTCATAGAATTCAACTTCTATTCCTTCATTAATCAATTCATTTTCAATTACTTTTAATGCTGTATATGTGCATCCTTTCGATTTTGGACTTCCATTAAGTAATATTACTTTCATTCAAAACTCTCCTATAACAATTTTCTATAAAAATTATATAAAAACTTCATTTAATTTATAACTATTAGTTAGATTAATTACCGAAGTTTTAAACTTATCTAAACTCCCTCAAAACCTTTAAAAATATAATTATTAATACATTTCTATTATACTTTGAGTACCATAATCTCCGAAACCATTTTTCTCTAATTCCTCATACATTTCTAATACCTTATTAAGAATAGGTAAATCTTCACCCTTTTCTTCCATAACTTCCTTAGCTATTTTCATATCCTTTATAAAATGCTTATTAAAGAATCCAGGTGCATAATCTTTTTCAATCATCTTATAGCCATTGTTTTGAAGTTGCCAACTTCCAGCAGCTCCTTTTGATATAGCATCTAAAACAATTTTAGGATCTAAACCAGATTTTTTAGCATAAGTAATTGATTCCGCTACTGCAGCTACTGTACCTGCTATAGCAACTTGATTACATGCCTTACAGTTTTGTCCACTACCTGCTTCACCTAAATAAATTATATTTTTACCCATACATTCAAATATACTATACATATATTCAAAATCCTCTTTATTTCCACCTACCATAATTGATAATGTAGCATTTTGTGCACCTATATCCCCTCCTGATACAGGTGCATCTAAAACATGAAATTTATTACCTAATTCATATAATCTTTTAGCAAGAATCGGCGATGAAGTAGTCATATCAACTAAGTAAGCTCCTTCTTTTGCATATTGAAAGATTCCTTCATTCCCTAAATAAACCTCTTCAACATCCTTTGGATAACCTACAATAGTAAATATTGCATCTGCATTTTCTACACATTCTTTAATACTCTCTTTAACCGCTATTCCAAATTCCTTTAATGGTTCACATTTTGAAATTGTTCTGCTAAAAACAGAAACATTATGCCCATTCTTTGCTAAATTTTTAGCCATAGCACTTCCCATGACTCCTGTTCCAATCCAAGCTATATTCATTTTTACCTCCAAATCTTTCATTAAATATAAATTATTTTACACCATTATAATAATTTTATCATTTTTATTTATTATTTTCCATTTATATTTAAACATCAAAAATCCCCATAGAATAAATTCTACAGGGAAAATCTATTTCTAGCTGCTAGATTTTTTCTTAAAAGCTTATAATATAAACTATCATTTATATTTAATAACATTTTTATTATTCAATTTTAATAGTTTATTTGCAAACTTTTCTATTTTCATCAAATCCATATTGAAGATAATGATCCACCCCAGATACAAAGGTGCCTTTTTTAACTGCAGCTTCTACATCAGGATTAAGCTCTAGATACTCACCTTCATTATATTCTTTTGGAATGGGTGGCAATGGTAATCTTCCTTCCTTCTTTCCATAATCAACATAGTGTTTATAAGGGTTATCCTTATAGATTGGACTCTTAGCTACATCTGGATACTTTTTTAGATACCAATTCTTACTGAATACATACATAGAATAGTTCATCTCCTTATCATAACCATACTTACCTTCTAATTTATTTTTAAAGGAAGTCCATCTGTTCCAATTATTTTCTGACCAATTAGGACATATCTTACGACTTGTATCATAATGTCTTACAACATTGCTGCTAGCAATGTTATATCTGTTTTGTAAATACTTAACTAATTCTAATGTATTATTCTCTGTTGTTTCAGATATAATACCATTATAATTACAACACATTTCTATGGAAATAGAATTTTGATTAGTAATACCATATATACCATGACCATCCCCAATAGACCAAGCAGCATTAAATTCTTCTACTGATTGCCAGATAGAATTATCATCTACAAAATAATGTGCACTTGAACTTCTATCTCCACCATAAAAATAATCAACATTATTCTTAGCTGTATCACCCTTATTTCCAGTATAATTAAGAACTATATACTTAACACTATTACCATTTCTACTTGAATAATTAAAAGAACTTATTTTCCTTTGTATTGGTAACATTATATACATCACCTCTCATTTATCATACTATGAAAGCAATTTCACAGTTGTGCTAATAGTGTTAAATAAATTAGCAAAATATTAATATAAAAAAATATGTAGTATATTTTTTAGCTCTACTACATATTTTTCTTAATTCTTCATTTTCATTATAATTTTGTCCTAATTTCCATACTATTTTCCCTGTGCTTTTTTCAATTATTGCTATTATATTGGCTTCACGACTATCCCATATTATATTTTCTGGATTAAACCTTTCATCACTATTATCATACCATTTGTTTGGTCCAAGTGTTGACACTGAATTTATATGAAGCCAATCACCCATTCCTCCACCTGCTGGTCTCATGTTAGGATCTCTATAAAGAATATTTTTTGCAGCTTCATCAAAATCTAACTCATTAAAATGTTCATTAGCTTTCCATTGCCATATTATTTCACCTTCCCAATTAACTTCAATTATTTTATCATCTAAAAGTAATTGTTGTGATATCTCACTGTTTATAATATTTTCATGACATAAAATTAATGTATTTCCTCTATCAACAAGTGGTTCACTATTAGGTGAATAATAACCAACTGAACTACCTTCTCTTTGATAATCATGATGCTGTCTTGCCATCCATTGTGGTATTTCACCTTTATCTTCTATATACTCTGTTTTATTAAACTTCCAACAATCTTACCTTCTAAATCTACTTGAATTAAATCAAGCATATCTTGCATACCCTTTCTCCTGTACTTCCAATTACAAAACCACCTAGTAAAAGTTTATTAGGAAAGCCTTTTAACCCCTTCCATAATTGACCTCTCTACCATTCATATCTATTAGTAATGCGCCTAAATCATTTACTTGTAATAAGGTATATCCTCCCCATGCCTTTTCCTTGTTATATACTGTTACTCCTGTTGGATAAATAGTTGGATGACCTATTTTTAATTCCTCCCTTAATATACATTATTTATTTGCCTTTTCATAAAAAGATCTATCAACCCATGAATTTATATCAAAATCTTTAGATATGATATGATTATTTAGCATAAAATCCTTACTTTCTTCTAATTTTTTTATTGAATCTTCTGTACTATCTAAAGAAATAAAGTCAAATTTATTATCATCCCTCACTCCAACCAGTAGTTACTACAGCATCTACAGAATTACCTTGTAACGCTGATTCAGCATCTGTAGTATTTATTAATTCAACTTAATCTAATTTTATACTGTTCAAAGCTAATATCTCGTAAATATACTTATGGCATATATGTTCCCTTTTATTTCTCCTTTCAAATAAAATAAGGAGGCTAAAATTATAAATTTTAAACTAATAAAATTTATAAGATTAACCTCCAGTTTTTCTGGTCAATTAATTGTATAATCATTATTTAATTCCTCTTCTCTTAAATTGTATATTCTACTGAAATATCCTCAGTATCAAAAAAGTGTTTATATACTTGTTTCTTAATAGTTGCAAAATCATAACTACTTCTATCTCTTGATTTACCAATGTCTATATTTATAATTTCTTTTATTTTACCTGGTCTAGAAGACATTACTATTATTTTATCAGCTAAATAAATAGCTTCTTCAATATCATGAGTAACCATAATCATTGTAGTTTTTTCTCTTTACCAAATTTTCAAAATTTCGTTTTGTAATTGAATTTTAGTTAAAGCATCTAATGCTCCAAAAGGTTCATCTAATAATAATACTTTTGGATTATTTATTAATGCTCTTGCAATTGCTGCTCTTTGTGATATTCCTCCTGACAATTGATTTGGATATGCATTTTCGAACTCTTCTAATTTTACCATTTTTAGATGCTCTCTAATTAATTTATCATTTTCTTCTTTATTACTTTTATCTAAACCTAATGATATATTATCTGTTATAGTTAACCATGGAAACAACCTATGCTCTTGAAAAATCATAGCTCTATCTTTATCTGGACCGCATATTGTTTTACCATCTAATGATATTCCAAGTCCTAGTTTTAAACCAACAAATATTGAAGGAATTGCTGAAGGTAAATTAATATATCATTTATCAGTTGCCCACTAGTTAATTGATTTACAAAAGACTCTACAACTTGTCCTATATTAGGTAGTATAGCACTTGAAAAAATCTGTAATTTTGCTATTACAAACCAAACTATTAAAATTATAATAGGTAAAAATAGTGATAATAATTTACTATTAGTTAGATGGAAATAATAATTTAATTTTTTACTATTATTTGAGTTGATATTAATGTTAACACCTTTAATGTATCTTATTAGAATTTATACTTATTAAATAAAAAAACTCAAGAAATTTTTATAATTTCTCAAGTTTATCCTCTTTATCTCAATAAATATTATTTTTTAATTTACTTCTTTTATAGTATCTAAGTATATTGACTCCAATACATCAACATATTTAACACAAACTAATCAATAAATATTTTTTATGCACTAATATAACCTAGATTATTATTCCTTCAAAATGGTCAATTTCATGTTGGATTATTTGTGCTGTAAATCCTTTAAATATCTGTCTTTGCTTATTAAAGTTTCTATCTAAATATTCTACTTCTATTTTTTCATATCTAGTTGTTTTTCTAAATCCAATTAATGATAAACAACATTCCTCAGTATCATAACTGTTCTCTTTATTTAATATAACCGGATTTATCATAGGTATAATAAGATCACCTATAGTAAATACTAGTATACGTTTTTTAACCCCTATCATATTAGCAGCCATACCAACACAATATTCTAAATTTGCCCTTAATGTATCTACCAAATCATCTATAATAGCTATATCTTCTTTAGTAGCCGGCTCTGATTTTTGACTTAAAAACACTATATCTTTAACAATTGGTTTTATCATTTTGTTTCAACCTTTCTAAATTTAATACTCTATATTATTATCATTACACCACTTAATAGCTAACTTTCTTTCAGCATCTTCTCTATAATCATACCACTTATTAATAAGACCTTCATTTTCAATTGATTGCCTTAACTCTCTAAAAGAATCTTTTCTATTTAATATTTTATTCCTTAATTCTATATCTTCTATATTATTACAAAATTCAATCATCATACTATATTCATTAATATCATCATAAGATGGAAGTTGAATATAGTCACTTGGATTTTCTCTAAAATCATGAAGTGAAAGTATAAGTTCCTTTTCCCACTCTTCAAAATTATCTAAATTATGTATATCATCAGCTTTGTAAGTTGCAGAGCTACTATCCTCTATATACATTATAACTCCTGTATTTTTGTTATAGTAATGTTGTAATAATTCTCCTTCAAATTCTATAGCTTCTATTACATCTCTTAGATCTACTTTTAATTTATTGTTCAATTATAATCACATCTTTCCTATTTATTGCTTTTATTTATCATCATTATATTAAATTATTAACAATATCTCAATAAAATATAAAAAGCTGATAAAAATATTATATTAATATAAAATTATATATTTTAAAATAAGAAACATTTAAAGATAAAGATAATAATCATATTATATTTATTTGAGCATATAATTTATTAATTAATAATGGGGGTATTAAATTTGAGCGAAAATAACAATAATAATCAACTACAAAAATCAAACGGTTCTTATAATAGTTTATCTATTGCAGGTTTTATCCTAGGTATTATCTCTTGCTTTTTAAACTTCTGGGGAATTGTTGGAATTGTAGCTGTTGTTCTTTCAGCAATAGGTTTGTCCCAAATATATAAAGCTCAAGAAAAAGGAAAAGTATTAGCTATTTTAGGAATAATATTAGGTGCAATAAATATTATCTATGCAGTTTGTATACTTATTTTCCTAATGTAACCATGTAAATTAAAACGAAAATTCCATAAGAAATTATTTAAACGTATTTCTTATAGGATTTTCGTTTTAATTAACCTTTTTTATTTAATTTTTATTTCAAGTTGAATTATAGACTTTTCATCCTCTTTAGAATTCACCCTGGATAATATAGAAAATTCATTAAAATTACCTATCGGTTCTATATTGTACTTATTAATATGGTCCAACATCATTTTATAGTATTTTAAATTATTTTTATAGCTATCATCATAATACATAGTAAGGTATTTTCCCTTTTCTAATATTACATTTTCTGTTCCTTCACTTACATTTTCATGCTTATAAAGCATTATAGCAGTATAAACTACCTTATTCTCTCTTTCTAATATATCTAATGCTGCTTCAAATACTAATTCTGAATTTAACATCCAATTCTCTTTTTCTGATTCAAGTAAAACCTTTCTTAGATTTAGTTCTATATCTTCTTGATCTTTTAATATACATTTATACTTCTTAACTATTCTTTCATCATTATACTTAATAAATATTTTATTTTCTTCTATTTTCTTAGTTTCTTTTAATCTATCACCTAAAAAGTTAATATATGATTTAACACTTTCAAGCTCTTGTATCTTATTATCTAATACTTTTCGCTGTTGATCTATTAATTTCAACATAGAATCTACTGATATTTCATTTTTTAATAACTCTTCTATTTCCTTTAGTGATAATCCTATAACTTTGCACTGCTTTAATAAATCAATCTTTATAAATTGATTTACTGAATAATATCTATAATTATTTTGTTCATTTATATAAGCAGGCTTAAGTAGACCCATTTTATCATAATATATCAATGTTTGAATTGGAACATTTGTTAATTTAGATATTTCTCCAACTGAAAAATAAGTTTCCATATTAAAAATCTCCTAAGTTAATTTGCATTGTCAATAGCCCTCACAGTATACGACTTTATATTAACAGAATACCTCAATATAATAAAAGTTAATAGCTCAGAAACAAATAAACTAATCCATATACCATTAATTTTAAATAATTTAGCTAAAATAAATAATGATATGGAAAGTAGTATAACGCTTCTAAAAGCACAGAAAATATTTGAAATCTTAGGCATACTTATTGACTGATAATAAACTGTACTTATTAAATTAAAACCTACCATTATAAATGCAATATTTGTTACGTTTAACCCTATATATGCAATATTAGCAATTATAGTATCAGACGTAAAAATCAATATCATATCTTTTCCAAATAAAAAACATATACTTATAAATATAATATTTATTAAAATTGATGCCTTCATTGTTATAGAATAATATTTTAACATTTTTTTTGATTTTTTAGCACCATAATTATAACTTAATAATGGTTGTACACCAAGTGATAATCCTATAAATATATAGTCTAAAACTATATTAGTTACTGCACCTGATAAAGTTGATATCATTGCAAGTTTCGGTCTACCATCATTTCTAACGAAACTGTTTAAGGCAATTCCTATTAAATTTGGAATACAAAATAAACTATAATACTTTAAATAAGTTGAAGCTAATGGAACTAAGTTATTTGTAGCACCTAGTATTTTTACTATTTGTGTTGAAAATACTATAAAAATTAAACTTATACCTATACTTAAAATTAGTAAAAATTTAAATACTTGTCTAAATATTTTTATTGCTTTATCCTTATTATTACTTCCTATATTCTTAGATACAAGGTCTCCCCCACCAACAGCAAACATAGTTGCTATACCAAATAGCATTATAGTAAATGGCATAACTATATTAACTGCTGCTAATGCAGAATCTCCAACGCCTTGTCCAACAAAAATTCCATCAATTATTGTATATAGAGATGAAACAAACATGGCTAAAGCTGAAGGAACTGCATATTTAAAAAATTCTCTTATCATGATTACACCTCCATATTTTGTTTCTTTAATCATGATAAAGTCTATAGTAACTATAGAGTCAATAGTTATTTTTATAATATACAAAAAAGCTTCTATTAAAAATATATTATTTCTAATAGAAGCTTTTTTCATTTATTTTATACTATAATCACTTTTATTAATTATATAAAAATTACTTATTCTGTTGTTTCTTCATCTGATTCTTTATTATTAGAATTATAACTTATTTTAGCCATAGCTAAATCTCTATTACTTTCTAATACCATTTCACTTGGTATAGCTAAATCTCTAATAAAAATTTGATTTCCCTCTTCTAAGTTAGATACATCTACAAGTAAATTTTCTGGAAATTTATCTGCTTCCCCTTGTAATTCAACATCTGTAATAAAAGATTCTAATAATAAGTTTTTAGATGCTAAGACTTCTTCTCCAACAAAATTTACTGGAATCTTCAATTTAACTATATCACCTTTGTTTATACTTTGAAAATCTATATGAATTATCTTTCCAAAGGGATCCTGCTGCATTTCTTTAACTATGCACTTCTTTAAACTTCCATTTAATTTTAAAGATACAATTGAACTCTTAGGATATCTTAATAATCTAATCATTTCTTTTTTAGTCATTTTGGCAGCTAAAGACTTATGATGATTATCTCCATAAACAATACATGGGATTTCTCCATTTTTTCTTACTTTACTTCCCTTTTCACTTCTTTCACATATGTTGAATACTAAATTATCCATTGCAATCCTTCCTTCATCTCTTATATTATACAAAGCTTTTATTTTGTATATCATATTTTATTCAGGTTAATTATTTAATATTACTATTTGAATATTATTGCTTTCAGACATAAATAAATATCCACCAGCTTACCTGGTGGATATTTACTCTTCAAATAATCTTAGTACTCTTTCAACATAATCTTGACTATAGCCTTGATTTTTAAAATCTTCTATATAGAACTCATCAATTACTTTATCTTTTCCTAAACTTTGCAATTTACTATCTATTTCATATATAACATTTTCATAACTTTCATTAACTACTTCAATAGACCCTCCAATTAAGCTTATTTTAGTACCATCTCTCATTACTAAATTATAGTATACATTACTTTCTTGACCCTTAGTAAAACCTAATTCTAACCTTTCAACATCATCATAATTATATACCTTATCCGAAAATACTGTTTTATGAATTATTTCATTATTTGTTACTGCAGTATAGTTAGTATAACTAAATACAATAATTCCAACTACAAAAACAATATATAATACTTTAATTAAATTACTTTTTGAGAACTTATTTATCTTCCTATCAACTTTTATGGTCCATCTAACTAAAGAGCTGTAAGAATTAATATTATCATATATTAACTTCTCCTTACTTTTAGAAGATACCTTTTTACTTAAAAATTTGCTATTAAGTTTAAATATTATTATACATATAACCGAAGCAATAAGTACCATAATAGCTGCCATACTTTCTGAAGATATAGTATAAAGTATAAATGATTTTTTTTGAGAAATTACTTTATGACTTTCAATGAATAGTAAATTTCCTGCTAGAACTAAAGCTATAGTAGTTACGATAATTACTAAATATTTCAGAATCCATCTCAGCAATTCCTTAATTGATTCATTCAAAATACTCACCTACTTTTATATTAGGTATACCCTAAAACCTTTAATACTATTTTACTATTTTTTCAGATTATTATCCATATTAAATGAGTATATCTAACATAAATTCTTTATATTAATAACAAGAATTACATCAGCTATCCATCATGTAATATTTCAATAAAATGCTCTAATCCACATGATGATTATCTAATACATCCATTGCTTTTATACCATCTTCCTCCTTTAAAACTGAATAACCTTCTCTTTTTAAAATAGTCTCTAATAGTTTTCTCGTATGTTTATCATCTTCAACAACTAATATATTAATCATAATATCCCTACCTTTAGTATTAATATAATTTATATATAAAATTTATTTTTAATTAAGACTTACTTATTAAATTATCTATATAAATAAATTTTATTTCTATAATAATAGTAAATTATAAACTAAAAATAAACTTTAAAAACTTTACTATTAGTTTACTTTATAATATGCAAACTAAAAAGTTATTTAAAACAAACCATTAATACATAAAATCTCAAGGATTCATAAGAATCCTTGAGATTTTAACTGTTTCTTTATATTAAACTTTATATTTTCATAGAAATATCTATTTATTTTTTATAGATCTTATTACTTCAACCCTTGTAACTACATTATTAGTTATTTTGGCTACTCTTAAAGCAAAACCTGGATAATAAATACATACACCTGTTCCTAATTCTAACTTTCTAGACTCTATTTCTCGTAAAATAATATCTTCTAAAGTATCTTCCTTATTATCATGTGGTATATTAATATGTTCTAAAAAGTTTATTCTTTTTACTCTTTCACTGCTTCTATAAATTGTTTTATCTACTTCATCAAAATTATAGAATAAATACTTTCTTGTAGCAAATAATACTGCAATAGCTATTACCCCAACTAAATTTTGAAATATTGTCATGTGTTCAACAATTAATTGTCTTGCAATAGCAAATAATAATACTTCTATTACTGTTTCCGGAGTATGCTTACATAACATCTTTATAAATTCTATTCCTATAACAAAATTAAAGGCTATAGATAAATAATTATTAAATGCCTCTAAATTATTGTTTGAAAAAATAGATTTAATATCAAAAATAAGATATACAACTGATATTGCAATACAAACTGCTAAAAGTATTCCTATTATCATTTCTAGTGTATCTACTACTTTTAGTATCTGTTCTTTTATAAATTTTTTCATGTATCTGCCTCTTTCTTTACCATAAAACTTATACTTAATAATACAATCTCTTCTATAATATCACGAAAAGCAACAGAATTACTGTGATAATAATTACAGTATAATGATAATATTTTTGTAAAATTACATTAATTATTTAAGACACCTCATAAATATCAGACAATTCTAATTCTATATTGTGTTTATCAATAGAATAACTTTTAGCTTCTGATGATTCAATCTGTAAATTAGGCAATAATATTTTAAATTTACTTCCTATATTCACTTCACTTTCTAATTTTATTTCTCCATCATGAAGATCAATTAGAGATTTAATAATACTAAGTCCTATTCCACTACCTTCATTCATACGAGTAAAAGATTTATCAGCTTGTACAAATTTTTCAAATATAATCTGTTTACTAATATCAGGAATTCCAATTCCCTCATCTATTACTTCTATTTCAACCCACTCTTCATTTACTAAAATATTAACAAATATATTTTTATTTAAATCAGAAAACTTTATTGCATTTGATAATAAATTAAGAATTACTCTCTCAATCATAGATGCATCACATTTTATAATATGCTGTTCAACATTAGTATCAAATTGTATATTAATATTTTTTAGCAAAGCGTACTCAACAACTGATAATGTTAACTCTTCCACAATATTAATAATATCATAATTCATAAAATTGGCACTTAAAAGCTTGCTCTCTATCTTTGATATATCAACAATATTATTTATTAGCCTTTGCATTCTTTTACAATTTATATCTAGTGGCCTTTTATACTTTTCATATACTTTTTTAAAATCAACATTTTCATTTTTACTATACATATTAAATAATTGAAGTGTAGAATATATTATATTTAAAGGTGTTCTTAACTCATGAGATATATTTGAAAAAAATTCATTTTTAGATTTATCATAGACTTTTAACTTTTCTAACTCTAATTCTCTTTTTATCTCATCAGAAATATCCATAAACGAAACAGATATAACATTTTCGTAATCTGTCTCTATTAATTGAACAGTACAATCCATAGTAATATTATCAGTATCATCTTTTATTATACCTCTCCACCCTCCATTATCCTTAAGTAATGTAGTAACTTCATCAGACCATAAAGACTTATTTTTTATTTTAATTAATTCTCCTAATTTAAATGAATTTATATTGTTTCCAATTAAGCCATGGGACCTTAGTTTTTCATTAGCATACAATACTTCACCATCTTCTTTACATATAAACATGAATATATATTTATTATTTTCAAATAAATCATAAAACACTTTAAAATTATTATTTAATACCTTTGTCCTGCATATATACATATATAATTCTATAAATACACCACAAATTATTATTAAAAAGCTAATATATGTTATTGATACTGAAACTAATTTTAAATAAAACGATATATTATTTACTCCATATATAGCTATCATCGCTTTAATAGCTAGCATTGATATACTTAATGACAAAACTACAAATAAATATTCTTTTTCTTTCATACCAGTAATAAATAATTTAAGTGAGCATAATATATAAACTATAATTAACATTCTATTATAATTTACAAAAACAAAATTTGAATGATATAAATTATTAACCTTAATAGTATTTTCTATAAGACCTAATATCACAGTATATCCTATTACAAATAATAATGAATAGGTTTTATTTTTTACAATAATACTTTTAAATTTATTTCTAGGGATTATTGCTACTATAATTAAAAACACCCTAGCTAATGAAGTTGATATAGTTAAGTAATTTGAAAGAGTATATTCGGTAAAATAAAAGCTTAGATAATCTATATGCCCTAGAAGTATATCTATTAACCATACTAAATACATCAAACTAATAATAAAAACACTATCATTTTTTAATCTACAATATGAAATTAGACAACTTCCTAACGCCAATATTGATAATATAGAATTAAATGATTTTATAAATACTAATGCTACCCCTGTATATGTCATATTTTTATCTAATTTAAAAATTATATTTATAAAAATTAGTGATATTAAAGTTAACATAATAATATTTATATATAGTATTGGTTTTTCCTTAATTTCTCTTAATTTTTTATTTATAATATTTTCTACCATTATTCTCTCCCTTTTATATTTACAATTTATATTATTTTATTCCATAAAACGAATTATTTCAACATATATTGTAAATAAAGTTATGTTTTATGTTTTTTTGTAAAATATTCATAACTTTTTTTCTTCTTATACTCGAAATTCTTAAGAAAATGCTTTATTATTTCAAAACATCATAATAATTTCCTATATAATAAAAATTTAAAATATTATAAATAAAAACTAGCTATCCTTATATAGTTGAAAATAAGGATAGCTCTAAATTCTTTTAATTATTATTACGCTTATCTATTATATTATCTATAATTATAACTAAAGCTATTATAAAAGGATGATTCTCATAATTTATATCAACATAGTAATTATCTGTAAATGATAAAATTTCCTTATCAATAACTGCAATAGTTCTTCCATTATGATTAATTGTATAACTATAATGCCAAAAATCTCCTTGAATTTCAAAATTGCCATAATTACTTTCAACAAATATACTATCCTTAAAAAATGTAAGCTGTTTTTTTACCATACCTATTATATTATCATTAGCATCATATATTTCATAACTTGGCATAAACTTTAGCAGTTTTTCTCTAACCTTATATATTTCATTATTATTTTCTATTACTCTAAATTGTAATCCAAAACTGAAAAATTCCTTATCTATAAAATAAGAATCTTCTCCTTTGTTATTTTTAACCCAAAAGTCTTCTTTAATTTTAAATAACTTTGATTTAATATAATATCTCATTTAAATCCCCCTAAAATAATCTTAATATACTATGATAAATTAAGAGAAGTCAAAAATACTTCCCTAAAACTTATATATTACTATATACCTTTTTTTCACTATCTCTTGTAAAAATTAATGCTATCATAATTGCAAATACTCCTGCAGATAATTTACTTAATATAACTGGAATTATCATCTTTGATTCAACACCAGCAGTAAATCCTAAATGAGCTCCTAATGTTGATGTAGCTGCAACTAGCCATGCTATATTTACTATTTTACCCTTATTGTTCATATCTTTTAACATCTTAAAAACAGGAATACTATTGGCTAATGAAAAAATTATACCTGCAACACTAGTGGAATCTAACCCTATATATCTTCCTAATTTTCTAAGTGGCTTGTCTAATAAATTTATTATTAATGTTAACATAGGAAATGTTCCTAAAAGAACTATTCCGATATTTATTACTACATTCATTCCTTCATCAATAGGCAACATACCCCTAATTAATACTATACCAGTTAACTTTTCAAAGGCTGCAGCAGCTAAACCTATTGTAGTAATCATCATTATAAATTTTCCAAAATATAATACCCCTCTTATAAATATATTTTGAAAAAACTTTAATCCTAAAATTAGAATTAATGAAACAAAAATAATAGGAATAATATTTATTAGAAGCATTTTTATATTTATTTTCATTATTACTCCGCCAACAATTGATCCTAAGGGAATAGTTGATAACCCTATTAATAATCCCTTTGCAAAAAATTCTTTATCTTTTTCTTCTATTAATCCTAATGCAACAGGAATAGAAAATACTATAGTACATCCTAACATAGATGAAACTATTAATCCTGAAAATAAAGCAATTTCTTTGTTTTCTCCTAATGATAAGGCTAATTGATACCCACCCATATCATTTGCTAAAATTGAAGCAAACATAGCCGGATCTGCTCCTAAAAATTTATAAAAAGGTATTATTATAGGTCCTAAAATATTAGATATTACCGGAGATAAACTAACTATACCAACCATACTAAGTGCTAAAGGGCCCATCGAATTTAATCCTTCTTCAAATTTTTCTCCCAATCCAAATTTATTTTTTAATAATCGGTCTATAGCACCAACAAGTATACCTATTGCCATTAACCATATTATAAACTTATCAAATGTCATATATTAATTTGTCCCCCTACTATATTATAATGTCTAAAATTATATCATGAAATTTATATTATATATAGCTTTATATAAAAAGCAATATCATTATATTTTGTTAATAATATTGCTTTTTATTTTAAAAATTATTTAATTATAAATGTTTTATACTTGATTTTATTTTTTATGTTTATA
Organism: Clostridium sp. D43t1_170807_H7; assembly: GCF_015555905.1. Lineage (GTDB taxonomy): Bacteria > Bacillota > Clostridia > Clostridiales > Clostridiaceae > Clostridium. Next base: position 39,315 of record NZ_JADNLK010000014.1, on the reverse strand, counting down.
TCATCATTTACGAGTATATTATTTTATACATTATTAAAAGAATATTGCTGATCAAAAACGGCTAGAAAGATTAATTTCTAGCCGTAACAATTACATATTTAATAATTTTCTCCAACAATTCCATCTGTTAAAAGTCCCTTAGATTTTTGAAAAGCTATAACAGCTGCCTTAGTTCCTGAACCAAATATACCATCAATTCCATTAGTATTATACCCTAGTGAAATAAGCTTTTCTTGAAGCAATTTAGTAATATTTCCTCTAGCACCTTCTTTCATAATTGGGCAACCTTTTAATGTGTTTGGTCCTGGAATACCATCTACAGTTTGATTGCTAAAACCTTGCTTATTACACTCCTCTTGTAATCTTCTAACCCAGTTATCACCATTATTTGAACTTGACTCATTATTTGTTGATGGTATTTCTACATCTTAGCTATTAACATTACTATTTGCTACTGCTTCAGCTATGGCTTTACCAATTTTATCTGGACCTAATTTATTATACAATTTTACATCTTCAGTAGCTTCCACAAAGCAGGTCTCAACTATCATAGATTTCATAGCTGTATTTCTTAATTCATATAGACCTGTTCTAATCTTTTGTCCTCTATTTTTAAATCCTAAATTCCCTAACGCATTAACAACTCTTTGCGCTATATCAAAATTAGAATATACACAAACTTCACTTCCTAATGCTCCATTATAAGAGTCATAGGCTTTATTAAAATGAATAGATATAAATAAATTTGCACCCCAGTTATTAGCTTTATTAACCCCATAATATAAATCTTCTGATGATGTTGAAGTTGAATTTGGAGGAGTAACATCTAAAACATCATGATTTAGTTGTTTTAAATACTTAACTACTGACTCTTTTACTTTTCTATCTTCTGTTAACTCATCTAATATCCCTTTTGCTCCTGGTACATTTGGACAATGTCCCCCTCTTACTGCTATTTTCATTAGTAATCACTCCTTTTATTTATATTATGAAAACTTATATATTATTGTGAGTTAAAAGAGAGTATAGAATTGTACTTAGTTTTTTTATTGTTAATACTTATTTACGAGTATATTATATAAGATATTTATTGCAATTTTTAATATTTTTCTTACATTTTCTTAATAGCTATAATTTTGGGTTATATATGAAAAGTCATAATCTAAAATATTATGTTCATTAATATAAAAAAAGAAACCTTAGTTGTTTGTTTTTAAACTAAGATTTCTTCTATAGATATATTAAATAATCTGCTTAATTCAAATAAATTATAAACCGATGTGTAAAACACTATATATTGCAAAATCTCCTATCTCATATACTATACCTCTTACTAACTTCTCTATTTATTTTATATATTTAACAATATAACTTTTCCCATTTACTATATCACTGACCACTACCTTTGAAAATCCTGCTTCTTCTCCAATTGATATTAGTTCATCTTTATCAAAAAATTTAAAGCCTTTTTTAGTATAAGAAAGTTTCTTCAAAAACTCTTTTGAATATACAGCATTATAGAAAATAGCATCCTTTTTTAAAACTCTATGTATTTCAGATAAACCTACTAAAGTGTCACTCCAAAAATAAATTGTATTTACAGATGTAACTCCATCAAATGTATTATCTTCATAATCTAAATTACAACAATCTCCTACCTCTAAATTAATCTTTCCTACTTTTACTGCTGCACTATTCTTTTTAGTGGCTATCTTTTTCATATCTTCAGAAATATCTATACCATAAATATTAGGCTTGTACTTTTTATATATCTTCTTTATTAAATACCCATTTCCATATCCAATATCTAATATATTTGATTGTTCTTGCAAAAAAATATTTTTAACTATATTTTTATACATAGCCTTGTTAATAGAATTCATTATTAAACAACAACATTTACCTATAACCCCTCTTGGATTTGCAAATTGCGAACCAATATATTCTGTAAATTTCCCCATAATTTAATCTCCCTAATTCTATATTATATGAAATGCTTTATATAAGTATATGACTTTTATTTAATTATACCATATTTGTTAATTTATTGCATTTATAAATTTCACTTCATTGTTTTGATAAAACTTTAAAGTTGCTAAATCTATAAATTAATCCTTATATCTATAAACTATTAATATACATTTAGATTTCAAAATAAATATCTATATTCTTACTTCTTGCCTTCATATTTCACAGTAGCAAATTTACTCTATTTATACATATATTATTGTATTATTACGTTTTAATGGTGTTAAATGAAACTGTATGGTGATATAAATATAAATCAATTACAACTATTAGGTAAAGGTACACAGGGAAAAGTATACAAGATAGATGAAGAAAAATGTATTAAAGTTTTTAAAAGAAAAAATTATTGTGAAAATGAAGTATTTACATTGATTATATCACAAAATGATAGTCATTTTCCTAAGCTATATAGCTATGGAGATAATTACATTATAAGAGAATTAATAAAAGGTATTGATTTAGATAAATATCTACTGAATAACTCACTTACCCCTGCATTATCTAATAAAATATTAGAATTATATGATGCTATGTATAGAGTTGGATTTTCAAGATTAGATACAGCATTATTTCATATTTTTATAACTGATAATGAAGATATAAAGCTTATAGATACGGCTAGAGCCATGAGTAAAAATGTAGTATATCCAACTTTAATTATTAATGCTCTAAATGATTTAGGATATAAAAATCAATTTTTAAGCTATGTTAAAATTGTGAGACCTGATATTTTAAAAAAATGGAGAAATAATTTAAGTAAGGAGAAATAATGAGGTTTATTGTTTTTGGAGATTCAAAAGGTAAAGAAAATGGTATAAATAAAAAGATATTGCATTCATTGTTAAAGGAAAGCAGTAAGCTCATTCCTTCTGCTGATTTTATTGTTGTATTAGGTGATTCTATAGCTGGTAGCAATGATTCTAATATTTTATTAACTCAAGTTAATGATTTTAGAAACATAGTAGCTAGTTATTATGAAAATACGCCTCTAATCCCCGTAATAGGTAATCATGAAGTTAATATTAATCCTATTGATGATACTATTGTTAATATTTTTATAAGTATAATTAGCTCATCATTTCTTACTATCCAATTTAGAAATAAAACTATTGGCAATACAATAAATACCGTAACCAAAAGAATCAACCCAACATCTGTAATTACTATATTTCTCTTTTTCACACCCTCGTCATCACCCCTCATATTATATTTTATTAAAAATATTTCAAAATATAATAACAGTAGTAAATTTATTACAACCTCAATATATTATTTTAATGCAAACATAAAAACAAAAAAGGAACCACTTATAAATTAGTTCCTAAAACTTAATAGAATTATCTTCTATTTCATTGTTCTTTTTTAGCTCTTCTACAAGCAACATATCTTGTTACTTATTCATTTAAAGCTATATATATTACTAGATATCCATTCCAATTAAATATTGCAATAATAGGAGACTAAAATGTAAAAAAATATTACTAGAAATAAGTATTTCCAGTAATATTACAGTATTAAAATTCATAATTAAATAAATTTATATATAGCCCTTAAGGTTCATTTTCAACTTCAATTTTATATACTACTTTGTCTTCTTTTTTCATAATAAATGTTACATATTCCAAAGCACTCTTCTTATATGAATAATAAATTATATTACTTGATTCTTCTTTCTCTAAATTTGTTTCACCATATGCTGATATTATATCACTTTCAGTAGCTCCAACAGTGATTCCCTTTGGCATTTCTAAATCAAATTTTGAATCATAGTTATCAGTTATAATAGTAGTAACTAAACAATTATTTATAGATGTTTCTGTATCATGGGGATTATACATCCTAGTTGTTAATGTATTATTATCTTTTCTTAATTTAAATCCACCTTGTGATCCTTTTGCTTGTATTTTATCTACTGGAGCTTTTTCAATGACCCATCCATTATTTTCTAATTCAGATACCGGTATTGGTACATTATATAATACACCTTCATATTTAACATTAAAACTTAATAAATCATCTCCTAACTCTGTCGGTGCCGTATAATCAACTTCTAAAACTTCATTATCATTTGTAGTGCTATTTGATGCTGTCTCAATATCAGATGGCTCATCTACAAAATTTCTCATTTCAATTTTCATAAGTTTTTTATCTTCAACATCAAATGTAAATTCAACATTTTTATAAATTTGAGCTTCATAGGTATATTTACTGTAATATTCACCTTCATAATCTGATGTTGGTTCTCCATATGCTTCTTCTACTTCATCAATTGTTGATCCAATAGTTATTCCCTGTGGTAAAAGGATATCGATATCTTTATTTTTGTCATAACTAAAATCTATAGAAATATAACCAACATAACAATCTTTTAACTGTTTAACATCATTTGAAAGATTTATAATTGATACTCCCATATAATTATCAGTATCCCCTAAATATGCGCCTGTTAGCCCATAACTATCAGGATTTAATTCTGTAGTCTCATCATCTGTTAACACCCAGCCTGCTTCTTTAATTTCTGAATATTTACAAGGTAATTTATAATGTTGTCCATTTATTATTATTTCATAGCTATATAAATCATCTGATTGTATTATATTATCTTCTTTATTGTCATCTTCTTTTTCCATACTCTCTTCTGTTTCTTCATCTTTTACATCTTCTTGAACTTCTATTGTATTTGTTTCTGCTTTCTCATCTTCTTTTTCTACTTTTTTGCATCCATTTAATGATATTAGCATTAATAAACTTAATGCTATACATGCTCTCTTCATTATTATCCCCCCAATTCTATAATACTTACATAGTATCATATTTTACTTTTTTTTCCAATAACTTTGTAATAAAATAATATTATTTTAGTAGGAATAAAATGAGTATTATAGTCATAGATTTAGGTACAACAATTGATACTTTCTAGCTTTAAAAATATTTATTACACTTACTATAATCTTATAAAACGTATAGGATGCTACTGCTAAAATTAGAATATCAAGATATATAAGTACAAAATACAGTACGAAATCTATAACTCTTTATAAGGCGATTGGTAAAAGAATACTTGTGGATAACTGGTATTATTATTTGTTTTACAATATAATTGATATCTGTATATGCATAATAAACTGCAATACATAAGTTTACTCCAGTTATGCCATATATAAAGTCTGAGAATACTTCATCTACAATATTAATATTCACCTGTACCAAAGATATCACTGCAAGTAAAATTGTAACAAGATAAATAATAATACGTAACTGCCACTTTACTATTGGAATCTTTAAAACTATTATTTTAGTATTTTTAGCTCTCATTTAAACTTACAACCTCTCTATATCTCTTTTTTACAGATTTTATATAACTCATACTGCTTTGCTTAAATTTGTATCATCTTTATACTACTAATATATTAATCAAAACTATCCTCTCTTTGTTTTTTATGATCTTATCATAGTTTTGTTTCAAAATTATTTGTATTTTATACTAAAAATTTTTTTCATCGTTCTGAAATTAAACTTTACCTATAAGTTGCCTCAGATTTACTTATTGTTAACTCATTAATTGAATATTCATTAGCTAACAATAATGATATACCATTCTATTTTTCCCCATATCTCTCCCCCTTCTAATAATTATTAACTTCTTCATTAACATAATCTAATTATATAGAAATCACTTACATTTTACAATAATTAGCACTTATTGCTATGTTTTGAATAGGTCAATTTACCTTTTATTATTATTTTATCTTCATTTACGACTATATTATATAAGATTATATTAAATTTTATTTTTATTAATTATTTATATTTATTCTTATTTTATGTATCTCCTACATCTTTAAAATTCCATACTGGCAAAAAATAGAGACAAGCTCATATTTTTATATAAGCTTGTCTACACATTCTAATTTTTTATTAAATATTAATTTATCTGCTAAAAGAGCTAATATAATTCCTATACATATATAACCTACTCTTTCTATAGCTGTTATAATAGTTCCATTAGTTAATGAAATTGAAGCAACTACTGACATAGTTATACATATAATTTTATCTCTATAGTTGGTAGTATATGAATCTAAGTACCCAGCTACTAAAACTAGCAATCCTCTTATAGCATTATCTTTAATAACCATAAATAATAACATTATTATAATTACACCTATAATAGTACCTTGTAAACGCTGTTTTGATCTTACTCTACAATGTTCAGAATATAACTCTGTTACTGCAAATATTGTATATACTATCCAACGTCCTTGAGGTAAATTAAATAAATCTACTAAAAATACTGCTATTGTAGTAATTAAAGCTACCCTAATTGCATAAGCTCCTCTTACATGATGAATATCAAATTTATTAAATATTCTTATATATTCACTCTCTTTATTTATAATATCTTTTTCTATATTTTTAACTTCAATTTTATTATTTTTGCTCTTTCTATGAACTATAAGTTGAATCAGCATTATTAAAAATGCCCCAATCGTTAGTCCCACTAGTCTTTTTATAAAATCATTGCCTGTTACAGGAGTATATAACATAAATAAATATTGTAATCCAAAAGGAACAAGGATTACCTTATTTAATTTAGATGTTAAAAAATAACCAATTAATAATAAAACTACAAAATTTAAAACTAATCCCAAATATATATGATGACTTGATATATTAGAGAAAATTCCTGAAATTAAATTTATAAAAAGTAATTTTATAAAATTATTATATAAGTTCTTAGTTAAATCCTCTTGCATTAGTACTAATATCGACACTAGTATAGTAACTCCTACTAAGTTGTTACTTGCTCCAAATATACGCCCAAACAAGTTAACAAATAATAAAATTACTATAAACATTATAGTATTAGATATAATTTTATTTTTCATAAAATTCCCTCCATTTCTCTTTTCTAATTGTTTGAAACAACGAACAATATTATCATAAAAAATTAATAAATTCAAATATAAAAACTTAAAATTCACAAAATTTTTAATAAAGATGATATAATCGTATAAGTATATAAGGGGGGAAATTCAATATGTTTAATTTATTATTAGCAGTCATATATTTAGCTTTTATTAGTTTAGGATTACCAGATTCATTATTAGGATCTGTTTGGCCCACTATGTATCAGGAATTTAATGTTCCTGTATCTTATGCTGGTACAATTTTTTCTAGTTTACAAAGTGATCGTCTTACAAAATCATTAGGGACAGGTAAAGTTACAGCCTTTAGTGTTCTGATGACAGCAATAGCTTTATGGGGATTTTCTATAAGTAATTCTTATTGGATGTTAATATTATGGGCAATACCTTATGGCCTTGGTGCCGGTAGTGTTGATGCTTCCTTAAATAATTATGTAGCACTCCATTATAAGAGTCATCACATGAGTTGGCTTCATTGCATGTGGGGTGTTGGAGCTAGTATAGGTCCATATATTATGAGTTTTGCATTACTTAATGGACAAACTTGGAATATGGGATATCGTTATATATCACTAATTCAAGTTGGTCTAACTGTCATAATTATATTAAGTTTACCTCTTTGGAAAAAACGTCCTATTATAAATGGTATGCAAGAAGCTGAGACTGAAAATGAAAAAGATAAAGTACTTACCTTAAAAGAAATAGTTAATATTCCTGGAGCTAAACAAGTAATGATTATGTTTTTCTGTTATTGTGCTTTAGAGCAAACGGCTGGATTATGGGCTAGTAGCTACTTGGTATTACAACATGGGTTTGACTTAGAAGTAGCAACAAGTTATGGAAGCCTATTTTTTATAGGAATTACAGTAGGCAGAGCTATTAGTGGATTTATTACAATGAAATTAAAGGATAAAGAAATGATTTATTTAGGGCAAGGTATAATCTTAATTGGTATTATAATTATGTGTTTACCTCTTGGCCATCAAGTGTCTCTAATAGGCTTAGTTACTATTGGTCTTGGTTGCGCTCCAATATATCCATGCATTATTCATTCTACACCTAGCAATTTTGGAAAAGATAAGTCACAAGCAATTATAGGTGTACAAATGGCAAGTGCCTATGTGGGAAATTTATTAATGCCACCGCTATTTGGTATTATTGCAAATCATATAAGTGTGATAGTTTTTCCTATATATTTGCTATTAATTTTGATAGTTATGATAGTAATGCATATTAAATTAAATAAAAGTGTATCAAAAAATATTTTAATAAATTAAAAAAGTGCTAGGTATTTATATTTCAATATACCTAGCACTTTTTAAGTTCCAGGAGAGTAGATAGATTTATGTAAAAAACAAATCTATCTACTCTCCCCTCTTTTATAAATATATAATATTTGCTCATCTCTCACCTTCTATTATATAGTTCATAAAATTATTATTTTTTACAAAACCATAATCATCATATAGTAAAATAAATGTTTCTTATAATACTCTTCTAAATTAGGTTTTAAATCTATTATAGGTTTTGCCCCTTCTTCTTGTAATTGATTAATCCTCATTTGTATAAAATTATATTATCTAAATCAAATTCTACCACTAATATAACTTCTTCAGTATCGCCTGCTGAAATAAGATTATTTTCTCCTTTTGAAAGATATGTTATAACAACACCTATTTCTAACTCCTTAGCACACTGTCTAAAACTTTTAACATAATTACTATTTTCATCAACAGCTTCACTAAGCCACTTTTCACGTTCACATATATATCTTTCATCACAAGGATTGGTGTACTGCTTTTTTTATTTCAGAACTAGTAAATCTTAAGCCTTTTGGTGCTACAACCCATTTGTCTTCTACGTCATTTACTCTATTAATAATAGCAATTATCTCACCTGTAAATTCTACTACTGGTTCATTCACTCCTATTATATAAGCATCTTGTTCTTCCCCATCTGGAGCTATTATTCCTCTAATGTACCCATAATTAATTGGATAATAAATATCTTTATGCTTGGGGTGATAAGTTCCCATTGGTATATCTATTATTACTGTGACAATATTTCCAATCATGTAATTACCTTCTCCTAATATAATGTCTTAATAAACTTTCGAAACTTATTCGTATATGGATTAATAAAACTTTCAGTGTGAATTAACTTAGTTTATTCCAATCTCTTTGCATTAATAAATAAGTTCCATCATCATGATATACAATAACATCAACTACTGCATGAATAATTCAAACATAAACACGCCTTCTTTCTTTTTATCTTAAAACTCTAAACAGAAAGGCATAAAGCTATAAAACAAAAAAACTGTAAGAAGATTCACTCTCCCTACAGTCTGAAAATTGCATTATTAATATAGTCTTTAAAAATAACAGTATTCTAATTAATTATATTACATAAAAACTATGATAAATAACATAAAAAACTTTCTTATATTATTTCATAATACTATAATTAAAAGAATATCTATCTAAAATATATAAAAAACTATAATGTCTGTATTCAGTAAAGTAAGTTACCTTCTAAATGCCTAATTCCATAAAGAGCACAACAATAAAACCTATTTAATTAGGTGAATTTTCACTCATTATAAAATATAAAATTAAAAATTTAATTTATATTAGCAATTAGATGGTGTCATAACTTACATTCCCCTTTCAGTACATTTTTCTTTATTGTACCATATTTTACCTGTGATTAAAATATATTTGATGTAGTTTTATAAATATATTTACGTAAAAAAATAAAGCTATATCAAAACTTTAAATTAATTTTAATATAGCTATTTTACTTTATCTCTTTATATCAATAACATTTTGTATTAAGCCTTTACATCTTCCACAACATGTTCCAGCACCAGTTTCTTCTCCAACCTTTTCTACTGTATCAGCTCCATTTTTCACAGCCTTTACTACATCTTCAAGAGAAGTGTTTTTACATCCACATACAGAAGCTAATATTTTTTCAATTTCTCCTGCACATCTTCCACAACCAGTAGCTGCACCTGTCATTTCTTTTATCTCATCTAAAGTTCTTGCACCTGCTACCATTGCCTTTCTTATTGCTAAATAGTCTACATTTTTACAATGACATATTACTCTGTTTCCTGCCATAATAATTCCTCCTTAGGTTATAAACGTATTTTTTAATTTTAAATACTTTCATAAAATAAATATATTTAAATAAATGACCATCTCTATATTTAATACAATCGTAATTATTATAACACTTATCCCTCTACATTATTCCTTTTCGTAAAGAATTATTTAATCTTCTTAATTCATCTCTTAATAACGGCTCATCATCAATTTCTAATGCAACTAAATATCCTTCATTTGCCCAACTTAAATTTGATACTGCTTGGAAATAATACTCTCTTAAATTGCTAAAGTTCAATTTAATCTTTAGTTCAAATGAATACAGTTTGAATTAACTCTTTTAAATAAAATTTTGCCGGTCTCTTATTTACTTGTACAAATTCTGAGTTTTCATTATCTCTAATATCTGTATAAATCCTTGCTCCAATTGTAGCCCATGGTGTTTTACCACTACTCACTACTTTATTAGCAATATCAAGTTCATTTGCTTTTTCCCATATCTCCTTTTGTGTTAATGGTTCTTTAACTAATTTAAAAGTTTCTTTTGCTAAATCTATAAATGAATATGCCATAACAATCTATAAGTATCCTTTCTTTCTAAAGTATTAATTATCAATATTAATTTACTTTTTAGTTTACTTTATATTAATTATACTATAGTTGTATTTATTTATCATAGCAACATAGTAATCTACTTAAAATATACATTAAATTTAAATAATTATTTAATCTAAAAAATCCCAAGAGAAACTCTTGAGACTTTTATACACTCTAAAAAACATCTAATATTTAATTATAATAATCATTAGTAAACATTTATAATTACATTATTTATATACTATACTCTACAATAATATTATTTATTAAACTTACAACTTTCTCTAATTTTACAAATATCACATTTAGGAGTTTCACCACAAATATTTGAACAAAAAGACCATAGTATTAAATCAATATACATTGGTGAATTTTCACTTTCTCTAGTAATATCATCTATAATTTTAACTGCTTCTTTCTCTTTTACCTCTTCATATTTAGAATATCCTAACCTTTTTATTGATAGAATTCTTCTAATATGAAGATCTGGTTTTCCTACATCAAGACCTACGTTTCTAAGATATTCTAAGGCTAATGCAAATCCTATTTGTTTTAACTTATATCTACTATTACTTGTAGATAACTGTATTGCAATATTATTTATAGTATCACTTAAAACAAATGAATCAAATGAACCATATTCTTTTTCTATTTTTTCAAATGTTCTTATATTTTCATGTAGGCTTAACATTTGATTATGAATATTTCTATTTCCACATGAAATCGCCCTTAATTTAATTTCAAAATATTCATATGATGTTTCTAATATTTTTTCTTTATCATAATTATAAAAAATTTTATCTATTTCTATTAAGTGCTCTTAAATTTGCTTCCATTTTCTTTGATTACTTAATAGTGAATATACTAATGCTCTAATATGGTCATTAAACGAAAACTTATTGCCATCTTGTCTTTTTCTTAAAGCTTTTAATATATAATATTGTTTATACTCAATATTATTTTCCTCTAACATTTGCTCAGTATTTTTTACTAATAAAACCTCGTTCATAGCCACCCCCCCTAATTATTACCATAAATGATTTGCTTATCTTAATACTATAAAAAACTATTCTCCTAGTTTAACTCTATTAATCTTCATATATTTCTCATTGAAATATTATTTATCTATTTTAATTATTTAAAAGAAATTTATAAATAAATTAAATATGAATTCTCGTACTTTTTTGTTTATAAAAATTCCTAAAAGACATAATAACACACCTATTGTTGTTATTATGTAACCCATAGTACCACTCAGATTCCATATAGCTGACACTATAACTAACATACAACCAACAATAATACTTAGATACGAAAATAACTTCATAAATTACCTCCTAATATAACTCAAATTTTACATTAATTTTTTATATTCTCTATACTCTTTTCTTATTTTTATAATTTATTTCTAATACATAATGATCCTTATTTTTCATTATACTAATTTCACTATATTTCTCTTTAATTTCATTTATAATCTTATCTATTATTTGCTCTCTAGTCATAAGTAAATTCCCTTTCTAACTTAATAACTCTACTTTTTTCTATATTTTTTAATACACTCTCTTATCTTAGAAATAAAATCATAAAATTACTCAATCTCAACAGTGTCGTGCTAATAGTTGCAGGACTTACCCCTAACTTATCTGCCAATTCCTCACAAGTCTTAAATTTAGGTAGTTCATTTATATTATTTACAATATAATTAAATACTTCTAATTGCTTTCCAGTTAATAAATTAGTGTAATTTAATATATTTTAAAAATAATACCATTTATAAAATTAAATATAGTATGTATATTTAATGAAAAAATTAAGACTATTTTTTAAATAAATATTAATAATTTCACTTAATAAAATATCTCTCAAATAAATAAACACTAAAATTGTAATTGAATCTCCATATTCTTACACACTCAAATAGCTATCTATTCTTATATAAATAAACTAAAAAACGATGATTTCAATCACATAACTAAATCATCGTTTAAATTACTATATATTTAAATTATTTCTTTTAAAGGGAATAGGTTAATTTTTAAAATTTATTTTATATTATCTTAATAATACTACTATTTTAAATAGAAGCTATCTAGATTAACTTCTAATGTTTCAATACCATCTTCAAATGAATAAATAACTCCCTTTGTTTTTTCTCCTGGTCCAAAGTCATTTAAATATATATATTCTGTAGAAACTGTAACTCCATTGCTCTCCTTACACTTAACAACAAAACTTAAATATTCAAAATCTATTTCAGAAGAATTTTCAATAATTGTTTTAAATTCTTCTGATCCATATTCATCTTCAATTTTTGTAAATGTCATTTCTAATGCAAGTTTTTCAGCATATTTTTTTGCTTCGTTTTCTAACTCCATAATATTAGCAGATTCTTTAAAGTCTTTATATGTTTGCGCATGTTCTTCATCAATTATAACTCCATACTTTTCAACCAATGATACTATTGCTGGTTTTCTTAATTTATTAGCTTCTTCTTGATATTTCCATTGCAATTCATAATCAGTTGTTTTAAACGATTCAATTTGGGCTTCAGCACCTTTTATATAATTTTCAGCTATTTCTTTTAACTATACATCTGTTAAATCTTCGGCCGCTTTTTTAATTTCATCTAACTCTTTTGTAACTATCTTAATAAGCTCTTCATTATATTTATCTGCATCTAATTCTTTTGAGTCTAGTTTCTCCACTTCTGTCCATCTCTTATTTAATTCTTTTTCAAATATCTTAATAAATTGTTCTTCAGGAGTTACTTCTTTTGATACACTTTGTCCACAAGATACCAATATAAACATAGCTAAAGCTATTATTGATATCGACATTAATTTTTTTAACATATTATTTACCACCTCAAATTATATTAATTTTTACACTACTGTTAATCCCTTAAAATAATTATACATAATAACTTTATTTTTATAAACATTTTTATTAAAATAATCCATATTTTTACATGTAATATGTCACACACTCTCTCTTATACTTTCTATATTATTAACTTGAATCTGTTCTGGCATAAATATAATCAACCCTCTTCCTACAATAATAAAAACCTCAAGTATGCCATAACAGCTCCTTGAGGTTTTTATCTATTTATACTAATTTTTACTCAAATATATTATCAAAATTAATCTTCTTAATTCATCATTATCAACATCATAAAGACCTAACCCTTGCATTCTCTTAAAACAACTAGCTACTATGAAAGTATACCTATCCTTTCTACTTTCAGCCTTTTTATTATAATATATAAAACATCATTACTTCTTTATTTATTACTTTACTTATATCTTTTTTGTTAGTGCCTATCTTTAATAAAGTATTATATTTTTCTTTATCTTCATTAGCATCACTATATATTTTCATATAAATTATACTTCTATCAACTACTACTTTCCTTATATTCTAATAACACTTTTTACAAGGCTCATAATTCTTTTGAGCTTCTTCTAAAGTTATTTGTCTCGCATTTGCTGAATTAGTATTGCCACAATTATTAGTTCTATGATATTTTTTACCTGTTGCAGTTATCCAAACCATTTCACTAACATTATTTTGTGTCTGTGCAGCTTCTTCTTGTTCAAGCCTCTCCTGTTCTGCTATTCTTTGTTCCTCTGCAACTCTTGACTCTTCAGCTAACCTAGCTTCCTCTGCTAATCTAGCTTCTTCAGCTAACCTAGCCTCCTCAGCTGCTTTTGCTTCTGAAGCAATTCTTTCTTCTTCAGCTTTTCTTTCTGCCTCTTCTCTAGACTCTTTATCATTTGCTAAGTAACTACCTTCTTTACATCCAGTAAAAACACCTTCTCCTGTTGATTTAAATATTATATCTCCACATTCATCTGATCTATGAATTTCAATATTTGCACTTTCTAGCTTAGATAAAACCTCTGCATGTGGATGTCCATAACTGTTTTTTCCAGTTAGAATTACAGCATATTCCGGATTAACTTTATCTAAAAAACTTTGAGTTGTACTATTGTTAGAGCCATGATGTCCTATTTTTAATACATCAACATCTTGCATCTTTAATAAAATTTTATTTTCTGTTTCAGCTCCAGCATCTCCAGTTAATAAAAATTTATCTTCTCTATTTACAAATAAAGTTACTAATGAACTTTCATTACTATCACTTCCACCAGCTGTATTAAAAAATTGAATATAACTGCTATTTGTTAATTCAAACTTAGATTCTTCTAGTGGCACTGATGGATTAATACCTCTATTAGCCGCAGTATTAATTACATCAGTATATGTTTGAGAATCCGCATTTCCATTACCAATAAAAAATGTTCCAATTTCAAAATTGTTTATTACTGAATCTAATCCCCCACAGTGATCTGAATCTGGATGAGTATTTACTAAATAATCTATTTTCTTTATTTCTAAATCATTTAGATAATTTACTATTAATGATTCATCATCATTATCACCAGCATCAATTAAAACTGACTTATCATCTTGTACAATTAATATTGAATCTGAATCACCAGTATTAATGAAATGTACAGTTGCTTCAGTAAACTCTTCTTCCTTTATTACTGTAGTTGCAGTTTCTTCTACTACATCATTCTTTTCAACTACATTTTTATTTGTTGCTTGATCCTCACAACTTACTAGATTAACTCCAATCAATATAAATGTGACAACAAATAATGCTATTAATCCCTTATAGCAATTTCTTTGTCTTAGATTTATATACTTGTTAAAAGAACAGACACATACTGGAGCAATTACGAATGATGCTATGAATAATAATGGTGAATCTAATCTTAAAGTAGTAAAAGCTAATGCAAAGAACAGTATAATTGTTCCAATAATAAATCTAAGTAAATTAAACTTATTATTTACCATTTGATAATCCCCCCTTATTTAATTAATTATTAATTATATTTTTTGTATAAATATATGTAAAATACAGGGTAATATTCAAGATAAAACGTTAATACTTTATTTTACTCTCCTTAGTTTTCACACTATTAAAGTATTAGATTGTATTAATTTTGTAGAAAGCTACAATGTAAATTAATTAAAATAATATAAGATAATAATATAAAAACCCCAAGTCTGTCATAATAGCTCCTTGAGGTTTTAACCTATCTATACTAATTTTTGCTCAAATATATTATCTAAATTAACCTTCTTAATCCTATCATTAATTTCATCCTTATCAGTGGTATAAAGACCTAACTCTTGCATTCTCTTAAAATAACTAGCTCCAGCAAAAGTATACCTATCCTTTCTACCTTCCCTAGTTTCAGCCTTCTCATTAGCAAATGTAATCAAATCTCCTATAGCTATAGAAGAAGGTAATATCAATAATGGCATTCCCATTATTAATCTTACAGCATTATGACCAGCTAAGCTACCTGTACATATAGCTTCAGTATGACCAACAAAAAGTCCAGCCTTTTCACCTGCTATTATACTACAAGATATGGAATTAGATACATTTGCTCAAAAATTAAGATATCTTAGACTTCAGAGAAATCTAAATCAACATGAATTTGCTAATTTGTTGAATAGGATCTTTACTAGTTTATGTAATTGGGAACAAGGAAATCGAATCCCCAAAACAGAAACTATAAAAGAAATAGCTGAAGTTCTTAATGTTAATTATACATATTTTAAAGACCAGGAATAATGATTACTGGTCTTTGGAAATTTACAATGATTAATTTAACTCAAAGTAACACTTAAATTTATTATACCAATCGGTCTTCCATCCTTTTTCCTTACATAATATTAATAATTCATCTTCATCATTAATTCCCTCTTTAGTTATTATTTCATGAGTACTTTTATTAACTATTAAACCGTTTTCAATGTCATCTGCAATATCCTTAAAAATTGCAAAGCTCCTAATATGAGAAAACTCTGCTCTATGTTTAATTAAAGCATTATCTGTTAACTCATCCTTTTTAATTTTATACTTTTTAATTCTTTTATTTTTAAGTTTTTTTCTTTCTTCTTTAAGGGTAATTTGATACTTAGTTCTTAATACTTGAGCTTCTGGAGTATCTCTTATTGCTTTATATATAGCTTCTGAAAATCTTAGATATATTGTTCTTTTTCCTGTTGCTTCACCTTGAATAAATTTATCTATTATTTTAATAATTTCATACCCTAATATATAAACTTCATTATTAAAATAAAGCTTACTTTCATCACTGATTCTATCTATATAAAATTTGGCATTTATCTTTGTAGTTCTTAAAATGGAATGAAGCTTTTCAGCCTCAAACCAAACTTGTCCAATTTCATCTAAAAAACAACATTTATTATAGGAGTTTTGTAATTCTTTTATTACCTTTGCACTAGCTTCCTTTGGTTTATCTGGCATTATAAAATTTATATCTCTTATAGGATAACTATATGGAACTATTTCATTATTTTTCATTGCTTATCATACCAGAATATAATTGATTCAATTTTGCTATTGCTTTTTCTGCATCCTTTATTTTACATACATCTGGATGAATCTCTTTAGCAATATTGTCTCTCCATTCTTTTGCTACTTTCTTATTTGAATAATGTTTTCTAGTAACTTTAAGCTTCTCCATTCTTTCTTTACCATCTAATTCAACTAAATAAAAAATATATTCAGATGCTTTTGATATAAAATATTTATTATCATTATAATTATTATTTATATTACCTTCATTTATCTCTCCCTCAAATTCATGTATTAATTGTTTTAATTCAATAATACTATTATAAAGATTCTTCCAACTTCCCAATTTTACATTTATTATCTTCCCACAATCATTTTTAACTATTTTAGAAACCTCTCTAAATTTTCCAATACTCTTTAATTGTTCTACTGTTTCAACATTATACCACTTCAAAATTATACCTCCTAAGTATTATTTACTTATCATTATATATATACTATTATTACAACCCCAAATATAACAATAATATTAAGAATGATAAAGCTTTAATATCATTTAAAATCATATATTTATAATCTTTTTATACTTTATTAAATTTGACTAATTCACAAACATAATGTTGAATTTTTTTATAATTTTATCATCATTTACGAGTATATTATTTAAAAGTATTAACTTTTTATAAAAACCCTAAATCATTGTATATAACAACCATTTAGGGCATCTATTTCTATACTAATTTTTGTTCAAAAATATTATCTAAATTAAGCTTTTTAAATTTCTCATTAGTAAATTTAATTTTTCTATCTAATCTTTATAATCTTTTTGAAAGTATTTATAGATAAAACTGCTAATAATCCAAAAATTAAAATACATACTAAAATACTTATTAAATAAACACTAAATAAATTTTCACTCATAAAATCACTTAGAACTTTTATTGCAAAGAGACTATGAATTCCTCCTACAATAAACGGTAATATATAAAATATCATTACTTCTTTATTTATTACATTACTTATATCTTTTTTATCAGCTCCTATCTTTAATAGAGTATTATACTTTTCTTTATCTTCATTAGCATCACTATATACTTTCATATAAATTATACTTCCATCAGCTAATATAAATACTAAAAATAAGAAGGCTCCTATAGCATAAACAATCTTTAACCAAGATACAGAAAGAAGCTCATATCCACCATAATATGCTAAGCTATTATCCGTAATAACATTAGCATTTTCTAATTCATTGCTTATATTTTCAATATTATTTTCTACTGACTTTTCATCACTACATTTAAAACCATAGAAATTTATTTCTCTACCATAAGCTTTAAGATTATTATACATATCATCACTTACTATAATTGTACTGTTATTTAATGAGCTTCCTAAAAGTTCTGTTCTTGTATATTCTGTTATCTCTAAATTGGTATCTCCTATAGTTACAGAAGATGGATTGCTAGCAATACTCATTAAAGTTCCTGGTCTTTGAAGATAAATACACTGATTATATTCTAGTTTATTTTCTTCTAATAACTTTTTACCCTTTTTATTATTTATTGTATTAAATATCTCTTTAGCTTCACTATAAGATACTACATTTGTTGTTAATTTTTCTCCTTCCAAAGTACTACCTACAAATTCAGAACCATTGTCTAATGTATCTACCATTAATACTTTATTATCTACTATATATTTTTCTTTGCTTACTTTAGAAATAATAGTATTTATATTATCTATATTAATACTATCTTCTGAAGCAAAGGCAAAAGTGTAAAGCATAGCATTTTTCTCAGCATTATCATATAGTGTTTTCATAGATGCTGCTGTTCCAAGAACTGTTATAGCACAAGCTGTAACACCTGCAATTGTTGCATATGTTGCTGAATTTTTTCTTAATCTATATGCTAAATTATTAATTGTAATTATACTTTCACCTTTATATAAAATATTCTTATTTTTTATTAAAATATTAAATACTATAGGGACTACACTACCGAAAAATCCATAAGTTCCTATAACTACTAAAACTAAAGCTTTAAAGGCATTAAATACGTTTCCTGATGAATTTGTTGTTACTGCAAAAATATATCCTATACCTATTATTGCTAAAGATAAAATTGCTATTAAATAAATCATAAAATTTATTTTAGGCATCTTCTCTTGTTTCTTATTTGCATTTAAAAGCTCTATAACATTACTTCTCACAATATTTATAAAACCTCTTATACTCATAAATAAGAATATAATCATAAATATTGTGGCACTATGAAAAATAGCTCTAGGCTCTACATTAAATTTAATATCAATATTAAAACCTGCAAATCTAAATATAATCATTTGAAATAACTTTGATAATAAAATACCTATACCTGTACCTAGTAAACAAGAAGTTATTCCTATAAGCATTACTTCAACAAAATAAATCTTACCTGTTGTATATGAGTCTATCCCCATAAAAGTATATATACCAATTTCTTTTTTTCTATTCTTTAAAAATATGTTAGTAGCATACCATATAAAAAATATCATAAAGATAATAAGTACTACTGTTGTTGCAGAAGTAATAACTTTTGTATTATTTTCATTTATATCACCTAAAAATGAAAAAGCTTCACCTTGTATAAGAATAAAAAGATTACTTAGTATTGCTACTGAAAATATCATTGATATAAAAAACATTCCATAAACTTTAATATTATTTTTAAAGTTATTATAAGCTATAGAAAAAATACTCATTACTCAGCACCTCCCATAGCTGCCAGCATATCAACTATTTTTCCATAGAACTCTTTTTTATTATTGTTAGAATCTAATCTACACTTTATTTCTCCATCACTTAACATATAGACAGACTTTGAGTAACTTGCACTTATAGCATCATGTGTAACCATTACTATAGTTGCATTTTCCTCTTCATTTGCTCTTTTTAAACATTCTAAAAGATCTGAAGATGATTTTGAATCTAAAGCACCTGTAGGCTCATCTGCAAATATTATTTTAGGATTAGTTATTAACGCTCTTGCAGCAGCGCCTCTCTGTTTCTGTCCGCCTGATAACTCATAAGGATATTTATTTAAATGCTCCTCTAATCCAAATATTTTTGATATTCTTCTAACTTCATATTCAATTTCTTTACTTCTTTTTCTACCTAATGCAAGTGGCAGTGCTATATTATCCATAAGATTCATATTATCTAACAAGTTGTAATCTTGAAATATAAATCCTATTTTTTCTCTTCTTAATTTTGATAAATCTTTATTTTTAACTTTCGCTATATCTATATTGTCTAATAAAATTTGCCCTTTAGTTGGTTTATCTAAAGTAGATATAAGATTAAGTAAAGTTGTTTTCCCAGCTCCTGAAGGCCCCATTATAGAAATAAAATCTCCTTCCTTCACATTTAAAGATATATTATTTAATACTTTAAATTTAAATCCTTTAGTTCCATATTCCTTAGATACATCTTTTAACTTCAGTACTTCCTTCATATTTTCTTTCCTCCAAATTCAAACTATATACTTATTTTAATAGCTTTTCATTAAGGATTCCTTCACTTAACATTACTTTTAAACATCTAATGTTACAATTTTGTAACACTAAGATAATCTGATATTTTATAAAACCTAATTCTAAATAAAGTATATTTATCTTTTACTGACTCAACTTCAATACTATGATTTAATTTATCAATTATCTTCTTCGAAAAATATAATCCCATTCCTGTAGATTTATAAACTGAGTTTCTGCCATTACTTCCTGTAAATCCTTTATTAAAAACTCTCTCTAAATCTTCTTCATTTATTCCTATACCATTGTCTCTTATCTTTAGTTCAATAAATTCTCCTTTATCTTCAGCACTAAACTCAATAACTCCATTTTCTTTTGAATATTTTATAGAATTATTTATTAGCTGACCTAAAACATATGTAACCCACTTTTTATCGCTATAAACTTTAAAATCTAAATCACCTAGTTTTGGACTTATGTTATTTTTTATTAAAAAGAAAGAATTACTTTTTACTGCTGTTTTTACAATATCTTTTAAATTCTCTTCTTTTATAAAAATATCTTCTGCTGAAGCCGTAGCCCTACTCCCATACATAACTGAATTAACTAAAAAATTCATTTTCTCTAGTTCATTTTCTATACTTGAAATCATATCATCACTATCTCTATCTAGTATGATTTTCATAGCACTTAAGGGTAGTTTTATCTCATGAACCCATCTTGAAATATATTCCTCCATGTCTTTCAACTGATTTTCACACTCTTTAGTTTCATTCTCAAGTTTTTTATCCTTATAATCTATAATATAATTAATTATTTTTCCTTCTAAAAAATTATCATCTATACAATAACTATCAATATCCTTTTCATCTTCTATTAGTTCCATTATAGAGCTATATCTATCTTTCATTTTTCTATAGTCTAAAATAGTAAAGCCAATAAATATCGTTATAATTAAAATATCTAAATATATTAAATCACTTAGATTTTTTATACTATTTAAAGAAAAAAGATATATATTAATTATTAAAAATAAAACTGCACTATAAATAAAATTTGATAACTTTTCTTTTAAAAACTCTTTGATACTCACTATACCATATACCCTAATCCCTTCTTAGTTTTTATAAAATCTTCAACTCCTATATCCTTTAACTTATTTCTAAGCCTTGTTATATTAACAGTTAGAGTATTATCATTTACAAATTCATCATCATCCCAAAGACTCATCATAATCTTATCCCTTGATACTAACTTATCTTTATTTTTTATTAATACCGATAATATCTTTAACTCATTTTTAGTTAACTCTACTGATTTATCAGCTTTTTTCAATATACATTTTTCTGTATCTAAAATAATATCATCATAATAAAGAAGTGAATCAGAACTTACATAATCATAACTTCTCCTAAGTAAAGCATTTATCTTACTTATTAATACTTCTACAGAAAATGGCTTTGTAATATAATCATCTCCTCCATTATTTATTCCCATTATTACATCCATATTGGAATCCCTTGAAGATAAAAATATTATAGGAACCTTTGAAATATCCCTTATTTTTTCACACCAGTAAAATCCATCAAAATAAGGTAGATTTACATCCATTATTACTAACATAGGTTTATTCTCTAAAAATTCTTTTAATATATCATCAAATCTTTCTATCTGATAAACTTTAAATGCCCATTTATTTAAAGATAATGATAACTCTCTAGCTAAATCTAAATCATCTTCTATTAATAATATTTCCTTCATATTTTTCTCCTTTATAAACAATCCATACCTTTCCTATTTATTATATACCACATATTTAATAATAATGTAAATTAATAAGAGTGAACAAATTAATTGCTCACTCTTATCATCATAGAAATTATTTATTATTTTTAATTATACTTTTATATCCTGTATATGTTACATAGAAGTACCCTCCATAAACAATAATAAGTACTACTAACGTAATAAGTGCTGCTGGAATTATATTTGATTTTCCGAATATCTCTAAGAAATCATTTACTACATTTATTCCAACTATTGAACTTATTATTGCAGGTATAAGAGGCATTACAAAGTATATTGCTGTTTGCTTAAATATAGATTTATTTATCATTTTTTCAGTTGCACCAATTCTCTTTAAAGCCTTGTATCTATCACTACTATCACTTGCTTCAGATAATTGTTGAAGTGCTAGAACTGCACCACTTGAAATTAAAAATACTACTCCTAGGTATAAGGCTAAATATAAAATCATAGTACTTGTTCCTCTATTAGAAGCATATACTGACTGCTTTGTTGTAATAACCATAGGAAGCATACTAATATCTTCGCTATCTTTGTATGAGTTAGAATTTCCAACCTCACTTGTTGTACCTCCCATAGCCTTAAATGTTTTCCTCATATTTTCTTCTGCTTTTATATCATTTGGATTATTATAATTTACATCCATATATGCACTAACAAGTTCCATATTTTCATTTATATTATCTGGTACTATCAGTGTTAAAGTATTATCTGCTGTAGATGAATTCCATATCGCTTCATTTAAATACTCTTTATTTGCTACTTTATATTCTTTTCCATTTATATCTATAGTCGTATTACTCTTTATTAAATTCTTTACTGATTCTTTAGCTCCTTCAGCATTTGAAAGTAATAAAACTTCATCATTATTTAGATTTAATGGTTTTTCACCATATATATCTCTTATTTTATTGTAATCAGATATTTTTAGTGCCTTAATAAATCCCCATCTTTCTTTCCCATTATCTATATCCTTTTTTAAGCTTCCAACTGCATAATCTCTTAATATATCTGCAACATCTATCCCATTTATTTTATACTCATTGAAAAAGATATATTTATCATCCTTAAAATCATGATTAACTTTTTTCATAATATCTTCTACACTTTTATATTTACAATCTTCATCAGTAAAAAGCTTTACTGATGCATCAAAAGGTGCTACAATACCAGCCTCTAATGCATTTTTAGCTGAAAACCCTGTTGATAATGAAACTATAGTAACAAATAGCATAAGTGAAATTATAGACATTGAAATAAAATAAGTATTAACCTTACTACTTATTTGTCTAGTAATAAATATATTTAAATTTTTAAAATATATATTTTTACTTTTTCTAATTATAGCTAATAAGAATCCTGATATCCCAAAGAAAACCCCAACTGTTCCTATTATCCCTAAAATTATAGACAATTTAAATCTATTATCCTCTGGATTTAATCCACTCTTGGTAACAAGGTAATATGCAGCTATTAAAATAGCTGATGATATTATAAATATTATAGATGATATTAATGTACTCTTAATTTTAACCTCTTCATTTTTACGCTCTGCATTTATCATATCTATAAGTTTATATTTAGAAATAATTCTAGTATTAAATATGATTATAACTCCAAATATTAAAGCAAAATAAAGTACTGTCTTTATAATCGCTGATCCTGATATTATAAACTTAAACTGAGACATATCTGCCTCAAAAAGTTTAGCTGTAAACAAAGATAACCCTTGTGATGCTAAAAGTCCTAACAATAAACCAACTACTAAAGACCCAACTCCAACTATTAAAGTTTCAGATATCAATATTTTAGATATTTTTCTTTTACTCATACCTAATGTCATATAAATTGCAAGTTCTTTTTTTCTCTTTTTTATCAAGAAATTATTTGCATAAAGTATAAGTCCACCTAAAATAAATGAAACAAATACAGATAATATAGATATCAGCATCTGTATTAAGTCTATATACTCATCTGTTCTATTAGTCATCTCTAATACTGCTTTCTGAGCTCCTATTGAATTAAAACTATAAAATATACATACTGCAAGTGCTATAGTTAAAAAATATATAGTATAATCTTTAAAACTCTTTTTTACATTATTTATTGCTATTTTAGAATACATTTTCTACATCACCCCCAAGTAAAGTTACAACTTCAATTATTCTATTAAAGAACTCTTTTCTTGTATCATTTCCTCTTACTAACTCATTAAAAACTCTTCCATCTTTAATAAATAAAATTCTATGAGCATAGCTAGCTGTAAATGCATCATGGGTAACCATTAGAATTGTAGCCTCTAATTCTCTATTTAATCTTTCAAAAGAATCTAATAAAAGCCTTGATGACTTAGAATCTAAAGCTCCTGTAGGCTCATCAGCTAAAATCAAAGATGGATTAGTAACTATTGCCCTTGCACATGCAACTCTCTGTTTTTGTCCTCCTGACATTTGATATGGGTAATTATTTAGTACTTTTACTATATCTAAGTTATTAGCTACACTCTTTATTTTGTCATCAATTTCTCTAGGATTTACCCCTTGAATTGTTAATGCTAAAGCAATATTTTCATAAGCTGTTAATGTATCTAATAGATTAAAATCTTGAAATATAAATCCAAGCTCATCTTTTCTAAACTGCTCTAGTTTCTTTGACTTCAGTTTAGTAATATCTTTATCATTTATAATTATGTTTCCTGTAGTAACACTATCTATTGTTGATATACAGTTAAGAAGTGTAGTCTTACCAGAACCTGATGGTCCCATTATTCCTACAAATTCCCCTTTATCAACCCTAAAACTTATATTATCTATAGCTTTTGTTATATTACCTTTATTTCCATAATATTTTTCTATTTTTTCAACCTTTAATATATTTTTCATATAACTTTCCCTCCATTTATTTTAATTGCAAAGTAAATCTTATTGCTTAAAACTTTTATTATTAAGTTAATATCTAATTGGTATACCTTCATTATTTATTTTATCCGTCTATAGAATAAATACATATTGAACTACATGTCAGTAATCTTACATTTTTGCAAGTTAATCTAAAATATAAAAAGCTGATATGTAACCTCTTCCACATTTCAGGTTATATTATCAGCTTTTCTATACATTAACTCTTTAATTTTTATTCTTATTAAAAATCAGTAAACTTTCCAATAGGAAAATTTAATTTTACTTCTGTTCCTTCTCCTACCTTAGAAGTTAATTCTATGCCTATTCCTAATTTATCACAAAGCTTTTTGCATAAATAAAGACCTATACCAGTAGACTTACCAAATCTTCGTCCATTTTCCCCTGTAAAGCCTTTTTCAAATACTCTGTTTATATCTTTCTCATTTATACCTACACCATTATCTTTAATAGTTAAAGTTATATTATTCTCATTTATATTAGAGGATATTGAAACTACTCCATATTCCTTTGAGAACTTTATTGCATTTACAATAATCTGATTTACTATAAATTCAATCCACTTTTTATCGCTATAAATAATTCCTTCTATTTCTTTTATATCTATCTTAATTTTTTTATTTATAAAGTCTCTGCTGTTTGATTTTACAGCTCCGATAACTACACTTCTTAGGTTAAATTCTTTTATTATGTAATCCTTACTTACATCACTACTTCTAGCATAATATAAAACCTGCTCAACAAAAGCATCTACTCTCTTAATCTCATAGCCTACTCTTTTACTTAAAATGCTGTCATCGTTATCTAAAATAAGCTTTGCAGATGCTATAGGAGTTTTTATTTCATGAACCCATGTTTCTATATATTCTCTATATTCAGACTGCTCATCTTTATAATAATTAACCTTTTCATGCATAGATGCATTACATTCCTTTAATACACTATTAATTATTTTTGCTTCTTGAAATCCTGCTTCATCTATAACTTCTGGTAGTAAATATTTTATATCTAAATTTTTTGCTGTTTCAGTTAAATTATCTATATACTTTTTAAATTTAAAAAACTCTATACTCATATATGTTATTAATGGCATAAACCATATAAAAAGTACTATTGCTATTATGTTTATTGGTACTGATATACCTCTCATTAATAGGGATAATAAAAGAGCTATAATTAAATTAATTACTATAAATACTAATCTTTCTTTTATATATGTAATTACACTCATACAACTATGTACCCTAACCCTCTTCTAGTCTCTATAATATTGCTTAATCCAATCTCAGCAAGTTTTTTTCTTATCCTTGTAACATTAACAGATAGTGTATTATCATCAATAAACATTTCACAGTCCCAAAGATAGTTCATTAACTCTTCTCTTGATACTATTTTCCCCTTATTCTTTATTAAATACGAAATTATTTTTAATTCATTTTTTGTTATTTCAATAATCTTATCACTATATGAAACTGTTCCATTGGATAGATTAACTTTCATCCCATTATACTCTATGATATCATATACATTAGAATTCCTATTTACTCTTTTTAATATAGCTTCTATTCTAGCTACTAAAATATGAGTATTATACGGCTTAGTTATAAAATCATCTGCTCCTAAATTCATACTCATAAGTTCATCAACATCACTGTTTCTACTTGTGACAACTATAATTGGAACTTCAGAAAACTTTCTTATTTCCCTACAAATATAATATCCATCAAATATAGGGAGATTTATATCTAAAAGTATTAAATCTGGATCACTATCTTTTATTTTGTCTATAATATTTTCAAAATTATCTGGTGCTTCAATCTTGTATCCATACCTACTTAAAAATATACTAAGTTCCTCTCTTATTGTCTTTTCATCTTCTACTATAAAAATCTTATTCATATTATTCCCCTCAAAACTTATTAATGTTTTAAATGAAATTTTTCCTCATCATAACCTACTAATATAACTAATCCAAGTACCTTTATAACTTCTAATACTTTTTTCATTACTATCATCTCCTTAGTGCTATATTAACCTTATACCTTTATTATAATTCCTGATTCTTTAATCTGATATCTTATTACATTACATTTATCTTTCATTATTGTAACTTTTATTTCTATTGTTTTTAAACGAAAATGTATATATTTATCTAAACTTAAAGGTTGCCCATATAGACAACCTTAATAACGTATTATATTTATTTAATACTTCCTACAAAATCAATAGCTTTCTGTATTTCATCTAAGTTTAGATGATTTCTGTTCATACCTCCTATTAGCTTCCATGGGCCATAAGTATTATATCCTTTATACTCATAAGCTCCTAAAAGTATAGCCCCATAAGCCTATACTTTTAAGTCGAGTTAAAATTAGCTTACCTCCACTTTTGTTTAATTTGTAATACATTAATGCTTTAATTTTAAAATATAGAATTTAATAAAAAGTCTAACAAAATACCAGCTATCATTTTAATATTAATACTATTATTAATATATATACTTAAATACTTTTGTTCAAAAGTTAAGATATCTTAGACTTATTAGAAACCTAGTGCAACATAAAATTTCTAATTTATTAAATAGAAGCTTTAATAGCGCATATAATTATGAAGATAAAAATATAATTATCAAACAGAACATATAAAAAAATAGTAGATATTCTTAATGTTAACTATACTTATTTTAAAAACCGGTAATTTTAAGGTTACCGGTCTTTCCTCTATAAAGTTCACTTAAATAATAGTATTTTAAGTTTGTATAAAACTAGCTATCTTCATAAGACACACTAGAAAACTCATACTTAGCATCTCTTACTTTTTTTAAATCGAGGTCATATCCATTTATATATGATTGAAAACCATCTTTCTCCATTTCTTTTGTGACTATATAATCTTTATTAATTGTATATATATCTTCTCTTATAACTTCAAATCGATCCAATAATTTTTCATTTGCTAGCCCATTTTTGATTTGATTCATAATTCTATCATACTCTATCTTAAAATCACTTATGTTTAAATAATTTCCTATACCCACAAATAGTTCATCAACCTCCTCTTCTGGAAGTTCATCACTAACATCACTAATAAGCTCAAGTATTGTTTGGCCTTTTGAGGCACTATTTTGATATCTCTTTAAATAAAATACTCGTAATTCTACTTCGCAGGATTGATCTAATTGGTCTACACTGTTTATATGAATAATATCATCCTGCATCGATCCAGTTAATAGCTTGGTTTTAGTCTCAACAAATTTTTCTTTCCCCTCAAAATCCACTGGCTTTCTATCATTATTACTCCTAAATATTGGAGCCCAATCCTTAATTAAATTACTATCGTTATTGATGCAAACTAGCTCCCCAAAAAGCCCTTGTATTGTTTTTGAATCACCTATATTTATTATTTCCTTTTTTATAATCTTATTTGAAACGTTTTCCTTCTGTTGTACTATTGTATCAATAAGTTTCATAGTATTTTTTACTATTCTCAAGAAGTCACTATTATTTTCATTGGCATTAATCCCATTTCTGTCTATCGTGTGTCCAAGTTTATTCGTTTCAAATACAGCATAGTATTGTACTGCACCATTACCTCCACCTCCAATATTTTTCATAGGAATTCTTTCTTTAACTATTATTCCATTAATACTAATATTGATTCCAAAAAAATCTTCCTCAGTTTGTATAGATGCTAGATCTTTTAATGGAAAGAAGGTTTTCTTTGCATCTCTAGCCTTACAAAAATGTAAAACCTGAAAATTTAATTCTTCTCCCATTATTTTTTTATACTCTTCTTTTAGACATTCCAATTGATTTTTTTTATCTCCAAATCCCTCACCAGTTTGGTCAAAATAGCTTACTCCACATTCGCCTTTAATTTCATTTATTCTGTCATCAAATTTGCGTGTTTCAATTAGCTCAAATTTTTTGCATGTTTCATTCTGGTTTGTTATTCCTTTTAAATATATATCAAATTTTCTGTCAGATTTCCTAGAAATAGTGTAAAAATGTATATATTCTCTTATATCGTTATGCTTAAAAATATTAATATCTGTCACCACTATGTTTTCTAATATCAACTCAACGTAATCGTTATCTTCAGTTGATTCCACTGTTTCCACGTCTATAATAGCAGTCCCTTCTATACCAGAAGATTTAGCCTTTGCCAATGTACTTTTAATATTTTCCAATGTATATATATTACATATATTTTTAACCTTATTTTTTAGAATAATTTTTTTAGCAGCTAAGTTTAACTTTGAACCACATATTTATACAGATTAATTTATGTCTTTTATATTTGTAGATCTCTCTTATTATTTCATTACCTGTAAATCTTTAACACATATACCTTTTTAAAACTATACTAAATAATAGCATATATATTTTTTTCTTCTTTACTCTTTAGAATTCTATATATTTTATACAACAGATAATAATTAATAAAAATTATCCATAAATTTAATTTTTACATTTCCTATAAAATTCAAAAAATACATCTATAATTAATATTATTTTATATCAGAACAAATGTATTGTAAATAAATGAACCCATTGATACTCATACTAATAACTATTTATTTGGCTATATTTCAAAATTTTATCTTTATTTATCTAAACTTAAAGGTTGCCTATATAGACAACCTTTAACAGCATATTATATCAACTTAATAATTTTATTATATATATTTATTTAATACTTTCTATACTTTTAATGTTTACCTTAAATAAAGTTTGTATCTTCATATAATAATAATGACTACCTACACAAATAGTTATTGCTTTTTCATCTGCCATAAAAATAATAATACAGCACCAATTACTACAACAATGGCATATATAACAACAGGATAGATACTTGATATTGCTCCTACAAAGTCCCCATTTATCATGGCTCTTTCAAGCTCTACTGCATGTACAAATGGAAATAAATTCGCTATTTTACCAAATACACCTCCTACAAGCTCTAAGTCAAACCATACTCCAGAAAGCCAAGCAGATAGATTTGTAAGTAAAGCACCACAAATACCACCAACTTGCTTTACATTAAAAATGCTTCCACATAAAAGTCCAAGTGCAATATGAAAAATTGCAAAAGGAATAATCGCTAAAATGGCATATACAATATTTATCGTAACAGGTAGTCCAAGAAAGCTTGCTACAACATAACAAATTGTACATTGTAATATTGCAATTGGTAAAATCGGTACTATATATCCTATAATAAAATCAAAAGCTTTTAATGGAGTAGTATATAGCCTTTGTAGCAAAGCACTTTCTCTATCTCTAGCCACCAATGTAGCAGAGAAAAGTGTCATAAATGAAAGACCAAATACAGTAATACCTGGTGTTAAACTTTCAATTTCAAATAAACTTACTGGAATATTTGATTGTATTGCAGTAAGTAGCAACAATAAGACAATTGGAAAACCTAATCCAAACATTATATTAAGTGGATCTCTTAAAATTTCCTTTGCACATCTTTTTGAAAATGTAAGCATTCTCATATTTTAGCCTCCTTTACTATTGAAATAAAGGCATTTTCAAATCTATCTGTACCTGTCTTTTCAATTAACTCACTAGCAGTTCCTAGTGCTAATAACTTCCCATTTTTCATAATTCCAATTCTATCAGAAAGTGCCTCTGCCTCTTCCATATAATGTGTTGTAAGTATAATAGTAACTTTACCTTTCAAAGAACTAACAATATCCCAAAGCTCACTTCGTGCAATAACATCAAGTCCTAAAGTAGGCTCATCAAGAAATAATATTTTTGGTTCACTTATAAGAGCCATTGCAATACTTACTCTACGTTGCCACCCACCAGAAAGTTTTCCTGCTTTCTTATCTAGAATACTTTGTAAATTGAATTGCTCTGAAAGCTCCTTTATTTTTGCTTTACTTTTTTCTTTTGAAAAACTGTAAATCCCACATATAAGCTCTAAATTTTCTTTCACTGATAAATTTGGAGCAACTGCTGTTTCTTGTGGTGAAACACCAATAATATTTTTAACACTTGTTTCATTATGTATAATACTATTACCACCAACAAAAGCATCTCCAGTTGTAGGTTTTGTAAGGCAAGAAAGCATTTTTATTGTTGTAGTTTTTCCTGCACCATTAATACCAAGTAAAGAAAATAATTCTCCTTGCTCAATTTGTAAGTTCAATTTATCAACAGCTATAAAATTTTTATATTGCTTTGTTAAATTAACAGTCTTTATAGCTTCCATAGTACCTTCCCCCATATCTTATTTTAATCATCCTTCATTGCTATTCCAATCATTCCAACAAAGTTTAGTATATCACGCTCATGAACAATACCAATTCCTCTATCTTCATCTCCTAGTACCAATAGTTTATCTCCTGACTTTATCTTAAATTTCTCTCTTGCTTCTTTTGGAATTACAATTTGACCTCTTTCTCCAACTAAAACTGAACCAAAGAAATACTTACCTTTAGGTGGTATTACAAGTCCTGATTCCTCTTCAGAATGATTAACTAAATCATCTAATTTAACATTAAATAATTCTGCGAGCTTAATGCAGTTATATATATCTGGAGTAGATTCTCCACTTTCCCACTTTGCTATTGATTGCCTAGAAACATTAAGCTTCTCTGCTATATCATCTTGGGTATACTGATACTTTTTTCTTAAAGTTTTTAAATTTCTACTAATCATATTTTTCATACTCCTCATACTTATTTTATTTAATTTAATCCATATTTTCTATCAACTGAAATTAACATTAATCTATATATTTGTATACATTATTAATATTATTCATAAATCAACGTTAAACTATAACTTTTATTTAAACTCTGTTTTAATTTACAATAGTATTATAATGCTAAGTAACGCTATTTTTGCTATTATATATACAACTAGGAATTTGTAGGTGAGATAAAATAATGTTTGAAATAAGAAAATATAAAATTGGCTTTGATATTTTGGGATTACTTTTATTCTTGATAATTATGATCCCAAATTTTATATGGTTTGCAGTTCCAACTTCAAATGATATATTGAGGAATGAATCTATAACTCCAGTAATAGATCTGCTTGCTTCAATTTTTCAAGTAATTATGGTTATAGCTTTATGTATAATTAAAAATAAACATTGCCAAAAGCCAATGAAAAAAATATGGTTTAAATTGATTATTGTTTCCATAATTATATATTTTGCTGGATGGATTTTATACTATATAGGTATTGTAAATGCATTGGTAATTATAGATTTATGTATTGCTCCTTGCGTAGCATTTATGCTGCTTTCTATAGCAAGAAAAAATATATTTGCTTTTATATTATCAATTATGTTTATGATATGCCATGCGCTATATGGAATTATTAATTTTATTGTATAATTATTTTCTTATTATCATTAAAGAACTGGCAAGCATCCTCCACACTCATATTAAGCACATCAACACTACTCTTTCCTTTAGAGTAGTGTTGATGTGCTTAAGTTTTTCAATAAACATCTCATTAAATTTACTTTACTACTCAAATATTGGCTCGATATAATTTTTAATAAAGTCTATTCTATCAGTTACATTACGTTTAAATAGTGATGTGATAGCAACTACAATATTTCTATCTTTATTTACATAAATAACATTTCCTCCATCACCCATAGCCGCAAATCCATCTTCTATACCATTGTTAATCCACCATAAATATCCATATGGAAGATTAAGCTTTTTCCAACGGCTATGTTCTGTTGTACTCTCCTCTATCCATTTTCTAGATACAATTTGTTTTCCATTATATATACCACCATCTAAATACAATTTGCCTATTTTTGCCATATCCATAGAAGATAGAGTAAGTCCCCATCCTGCTGTATTTATTCCACAGCTATCAACTACCCATCCACTAATATTAGTAGCATTATTAAAAGCTAATTGCTCCTCTTTACTATTAAATCTAATATTTCCATAAATATTAATTCCCAGTGGTGTAAATAAATTTTCCCTTGCAAAATCAAGGACTGATTGTCCAGTTACATTAGCAAGAATACCTGATAAAATATCTGGTCCTATAAGTGGAGTATATTTGAATTTTCCTATCTTACCTAATCCCCCTAAGTAATTAAGGCTGAAATTTACCATATCATTACTAGTAAAATATTTTATGTATGGAGGAATTATATATTTATAGGGAGCTGTCATATTAATCAAATTTTTAAGTGTAATATTCTGTATTGATTTTTCTCTTTTTTTAACTATGTAATTTGGGAAAAAATCTAATACTTTTTGGTCTACACTTTTGATATATCCCTTATCTATTGCAATTCCAATTAATATTGAAACAATACTTTTAGTTACTGAATAAATATGAATTGTACTTTCTCTACTACATCCATTAAAGTAATTCTCATATTGTATTTCTCCATCTTTTAATACAACAATACCTGCAATATTATTATAATCTTTATTTATCTTATCTTCCAACTTTCTCACTTTATCTTGTTTCATATCAATATTTCCTTTAACTCTTAATAAATTTTTAATTAATAACATTATTTTTTAATCTAAGAATTTGTTCCTATTTTTTTAACTGGATAATAAATTTCTGTTATAAGGTTATTTTCACTTTCAACTTGAGTAGGATCATTTACATATACTTCAAAAAGAGCATCTTTAGCTATATAACCTTCTTTTTCAGCATATTCAAGTTGTTTCGCATATACAGAAGACAAATCAGAATAAGAACCTTTTAAAACTGTTTTTAAGCATAATCCTGGATTAAAATCTCTTGTACCTTTAACACACTCTTTTATAGGAATAGCGAACTCAGTATCTAACCCAAATGGACTATATTCATCACTATGAAAAAGTACCATTGGTGGAGATGTCATAGTTAATTTATTATCTTCAATATGTTTTAGTAATTCACCAAAGCAATTGGCGTATTCTAGCGGAAATTCATATTGTTGAACCATTTTTCTAATATATAAAATATTCATATTGGGTATCTCTACAAGTTTAACATCAAAGTTTTCCATATATGACATAATCGATTTTCCTTGTTTTAAATTTAATATGTCATTATTTAATTCTTCTAAAATTATATTTAACTCATTTACTTGTTTATCAATTTCTTTTCTCTTTTCTATAAGTGATAAATAAAGCTTTTCATCCTTAAATTCTTCTGATTGTAATATTACTTTTATTTGCTCTAAAGAGAAATTATATGATTTCAAACGCTTTATAAATAACATAGTTTCTAGTTGTTCAATAGAATAATATCTATACCCATTTTCATAATTGATTTCATTAGGCAGAATTAATCCGATTTCAGCATAGTAACGAAGTGTTTTTGTAGATACTTGACATATCTTTGAAAATTCACCGATAGATAGCATTATTGTCCTCCTTATAATATTTATATGTTTATCTTAAATCTTACCCTAAGGGCAAAGTCAATATTAATATATAATCTGTAATTATTAAGCTAAAAATAATAAAAATGACTGTTGTATACTTCAGTCATTTTTATAGTTAGCTAATATATTAATATTACGAATATAGTCATCTTCAAAACTTGTAATTTACTGGTGCTTTAGATTGATATATAGATATTATATGAAAATTTCATTAGTTAATTGTATTTTGTGATACCCTCCTCCGTTATTCTTAAATAAATATGCTCTTGCATCTTCCCTTGCTTTTTTTACATACATATGATTATTTTCAATTATAATAGCTGTATCATTTTCTAATGCAATTCCATCTATACCCAAACACTTAATTCTATCATCAAAACGATTTCTTCCTTCTTCATTATAATGTGGACATATAGCATATGGAAATAGACCTAAGCATTTTACAAATTTGTAATCCCAATTTTCAGGATTTTTAAAATAATCGCTATCAGAAAAACCATAGCTAAACCATAATATAGCTCCTGCACTAATTCCAGTTAATACCTTTCCATCCATATATGCTTTTTGAACCAATTTATCAATACTATATTCTTTCCATATTTTCATCATTTGTTCTGTATCACCACCGCCAATATAAATTAAATCTGCATCATTAATTATATTTTCTATTTCTTTTTTTTCATATTTTTCTGTCACTACACACAATGTAGACACAGTACATTCTAATCCTTGATAATATTTTTGTATATTCTCTATATATCCTTCCGAATCATTACTTGCCGTTGGAATAAATAATACATGCGGATGCTCTTTACCAGTCCGCTTAATAGCATATTCATTTAAAGAAGCTGTTGAAGCTAAATCTCCTCCTGAAACACCTATAATCACTCCGTGCATACAAGGTATCCTCCAAATTTGTATTTATCGTCATATTCTCCGTTGGTAATCTAATATGATTACACACTACTTTCTTATTTAATTATACACAAATAATGGTAAATATTAAACATTATTTAAGATCTTAGTGATATGTGTTATGAAGGAGAATGTGAAGAAATAGGTTTTGAAGCACCTAATAAAATAAAAGGTAACTTAGTTCAAGGTTTTTCATTTACAAATGAGGCAGTAAATTTTGCACATATACCTCCATCTACAATAGAAAAAACTAAAGTAGAAAAGCAAAAAACTAAAAAGAATAATACAGATATTTTAGATATGAGAAAACTATCAATAGTAAATGGTCTTACCCCTCCAATAGATGGTGAAAAGCTAAGTAAATACAGTACCCAAGTTGTACAAAGAGAAGTTACAAAATGGGATCTTAAATAATCAAAAAGCATTGGAATTCAAATCCAATGCCCTTTTGGTATCTATTACTATATTTGCATCATTAAATTATTAATCTTATATATTCTATAATAATAATCATTCCTACAAAATTAAATTTATATTACTACATAATTGATAATCATATCAATTACTTTTTCTACTGATTTTCCAATTTGATTTCCTTCCCACCCCAAGCTCCATCCATTTTCATTAAGTGTATCTGTAACTACATAAATAGCAGAAGCAAAACAATTTCTATATTTAGCTATTGTAAATAGTCCAACACCTTCCATTTCAACACATAAAGCACCTTTATCTCTATAATCTGAAACCTGCCCCCATGTTTCTCTATATCCCGCATCAGTGGTCCAATGTTTACCTCTCTTAGCACTGATACAATTATCTATTAACAACTCACTTAATTCATCTGTTAAGTCTTTAGAAATATCTATAAATTCATAGTCAAATCCATAAAGCCTTGCAACAGCAGTATCATTAAATGCACCTTCTGTTAATATTACTTCTCCTACATTAATATCAGACTGTAATGCCCCTGCTAAACCAATATGTATAAGTTCTTTAACACCACCTGCAATTAAATCCTCCGCCTGAGTTGCTATACCCGGAGAACACCTTTCTCCTTTAACAAATCCTATATCTTCATTGTTATTAAACACATATAATTTACCACCTAAAGGATATTTATATGTTCCACAATTTCTTTCAAGCATTTCATCATAGATACTATCAGCTAATAAAAACACTCTTCTTGGAATTCTTATTTTATCAAGGTCAAATCCAGCATTTTTCATTTCAATCCTTACTAAATCTTTTGGTTCTGTCATTACATAATTTCTATTCATTTATAGTCCCCCTACGAAATTCCTATCTTTTATCTTTTACTTTAGCTTATTGCCTATATATATCATAACATATTTTGTAAATTTTATATTACTTATAATATACTATTTTCAAGTGAAAAATAGCCTTAGCCATTGATATTTCTTAACTAAGACTACTTTTTGCATTTATTTATGATACGGTTCTCCGTAACATCTTCAAATGAGATTTTCACATTTTACTTTTTATATATTCTCTACATATTTTAAAAAGTAATTATTGGCCCATTCTGTATAACTTGTAGGCGTCCAGTTCTTTTTATCTAATGCCATATTTTCTGTAACTACCATTACAAGATATTTTTCTAATGGAACCTGTTTTTTTACCTTTAAGATATGTAGCCCATCTCTTTCTACTAAACCATCTTCTATCATTTTATAAGCATCAAAGTATAATCTAGCTCCAGGCGTATACACCATATCACCATTAGTACATACATATCCTAGTTGTCGTGAATTTACAACTAGTTCACCACATCCATTTAGTGTATCAAGCATGATATACTCTGAATAATCTTTTGGTTCTAAATAATGCTTTAACCATTATAACTAAAGGGATTGTTATCCGTTGGTAACCAGTCACTACTAGCATAATAAATCATCTTCGCTCACTCCCCTTTTTTCTATAGTACAAACGTAAGCTTTTATATGATGCTCATTGTTCCATCTATCATAAAATGAATACGTATATGAATTAATTTCTTTTCTATATCCTTCATAAATTTTATCTATCTCTTGTTTATCTGAATAATGATGTGGTATTTTTTCTTCACCTGGCATATTGTCTAAGAAAGTATTAGGTTCTATTTCTCTTCCAATACCATACATATTATCTTCTATAGATGGATAGTCTACAAAAATAATTCCATTTTGTTTTACTACTCTAAGCATTTCTAAAGCATGCTTTTTCATATCTTCTGACGTTCCATGCCCCGAAGTCCATACACAAACTATAGCATCAAAAGTTTCATCCTTAAAAGGTAATTCTCTAATATCACATATAGCTGTATCGATTTTATATCCTAAATTTATTGCTTTCTTTTTAGTTGTTTCTACTGCTTTTTCTGAAATATCAGCAGCTGTAACATCAAATCCTGCTTCTTTAAGATATATAGAGTGTCTACCCATTCCACACCCTAAATCCAAAACTTTTTTAACATTATTTTCTTTTAGCTTTTTAGTAATACCTATCACTGTGGGAAGAATCCCCTTTTGAACCTCTCCTTGCTTATGGTAAATATCGTTCCATATTAATTCCCACTCACTCTCAGAAATATCAATCTTACTATTATTACCATCTGCACATTCATTTATATTTTCTATTAAGTGATTTAATCTGTTCCTTTTTATTATCAACAACTGCTTTTGAGCTTCCATTACTTGTTTTGAATCATAATCAGGACTATCTAAAATTTTTTTAATCGCCTTTAAATTCATTCCTAACTATCTAAATAACAATATTTCCTTTAATGTATTTACATTTTTATCAGAATATAGCCTATGTCCCGCTTCTGTAGTACTATCCGGCTTTAATAATCCAATTTCATCATAATAATGTAATGTTCTAATACTTATTCCTAATAACTTTGCCACCATATTTACATTCATAATCTGTTTCCCCCTATTCCATATTACTATAATACACTATTACGTAACGTTAGATTCAATAGTTATTTTAAATTTAAATAAAAAATAGCCTCAGCTATTTATATTTCTTAGCTAAGACTACTTTTCTCACTTACTTATGATATGGTTCTCTTTTCATTATTGTATCTAACATTGTTAACATTATTTTCTGTTATATCATAAAAGAAAATAATGTTCCTACTAAAATACCTACACTAAATGATATAACATGTATTACTATTGTTGTAATATTCATAAAAGGTAAAATAGGAATATTCGAAATGATTCCATAAATAAGTATCCAAATTCCATACCAAGTTCCTAATTTAAACCTTTTAAATTCTGGTTTGAAAAATTGCAATATTAGTATTAACCCAATAAATACAAATATAAAAACTGAACCTCCATGTTATCTAAATTAAGCTTCTTTATCCTATCAGCAATTTCATCAATATCACCACTATAAAGTCCTAACTCTTGCATTCTCTTAAAGTAACTTTCTCATGCAAAATTAAATACACTTTTATGCTAATATTTATTTGATTTGTATTTTATCTCTGGATGCCCCACTACTTAAATAACATTTATAAGGATTAATCTCATTAATTATATCATCAATAAAATTACTTACATTATCTTCTTTAAATTCTCTTTTTAAAATATATTTTGCAAAATCATCAATTGTATTTTATACATAACTTTTGTTCCAAAATACAACTAAAAATTCTTCCATGCAAACATGAATAATTTAAAATATGT
>NZ_JADNLK010000013.1 GCF_015555905.1 Clostridium sp. D43t1_170807_H7 | reverse complement strand
AACTTCACTTCTTATTTTTTCCATATAAACTTTTAATAATCACTTAATCCAGCCGTCGCTTTTAGCGATTTAGTTCTATATAACGATTGTTCATCAATCATTATATTTATTGTACACTAAAAACAGTAAAATAAAAACAAATTTTACCTTTTATACATATATTGGTCTTCTTATCTTAAAGTCCTTTATTAAAGATATAGAATGTGTTGAGTTAGCATGAATAAAGAATTTCTTAGGCTTATTTCTTTCAATTTCTGTTTTAAATAGTTGACTCCATTTATACCAGAATAGGTAATTAGTTAAGTATTTTGTTGAGACACCATTAAATTTATTTATCCATCTTTTTAAACTGCTGTGAAAAGCATTAACCCTTTGAATATTATAAACATCTACAGTTTTTCTTCCACCTCTAATTTGATGTAATTCTAAGTTATGTTGAGCTGCAAAATGGATATAACTCCTATGCTTATCAGTGCATAATATAGAATTTGATTCAACAACATCTGATAAAGCTCTATCTATATCAGTATATTTAGGTCTACCATCACATATTAGACCAGTATAGATATTTCCTAATCTATCTACACCACATAACACACAGGCGAATTCCTTGGATATACCTCTTGTATTTATTTCTTTACCACGCTTTCTCGACTCCCTTGGCATAGTAAAATTAGAACTTTTACTGTGATTGCCTTTATAGCTAATAGCAAAGTAGGTTTCATCAAGCTCAATAACACCTTCAAGAGAACCGTAGCCAACAAACTTTCTAATTGCGTCTATAATTTTATGTCTCCAGAAGAAAGCAGTTGCAATGTTAATTTCAACGATTTCGGCACATTGCCTAATTGTATTACCATTTACCATACATTGGGCATATAGTAACCATTTATCTATTCCCTTTTTGCTACTTGAAACTGGAGACTTTGAAAAGTCATTGAAAGTTTTTTTACAATCTGGATTCTGACATTTATATCTTTGTTTAACACCATTTTTACCATGATATTTTCCATACTTAGATATTTTGTCATGATTGCAAAAAGGGCAACACTTTCCCTTATTAAATCTATTTTCAGCGATTTCTTCATTTACAGAGTTAGTAATTATATTTGACATCAATACATTCTTCAAAAATTCAAATACCTTACCTTGCTCATATGTATTTAATTGTGAAACTTGTTGAATAACATTATTAACTCTTGGCATGAAAAAACCTCCTAAATAGTCGCTATATATTATATTATAACCATATTTATAGAGGTTAATCAAATATCAACAGTTTATTAAAACAAAGCCATTTATTTTTAGTATTAATCCTAAAAAATATGTTTATCTATATAAAGAAAAATTAAGTAAAGCATTTCTATATGTTTTAGTACTTGCTTTGATTATTGGAGTTATTCAAGGGGCTATGAGTGCTATAGTTATTTCTGGTTTAGAAAAAACTACAAAAATGATTTTAAATCAAGATGAAGTTCAATTTGAGATGAAAAATGGAATATTAGATTTTAAAGCATCTCCTATAAAAGAAGAGGAAGGTCAAGCATTATTAATTTCATTAGTAGGTTTATTAAGCAATCTAATTGGAAATAGAAAGATATCTTATAGAGAGTTATTTAATCTTTCATTATATGCTGTTACATTACCAGCAATAATTAATTTAATATATCCAATTGGTGGATATTTTATTTTAGTTGGTGGAATTATATTAATGTTTGGGTTAAGCTATATATTTTTAAATAATGAAAAGCAAAACATAGAAAGTAATTAATTAAATGTAAAAAATTTTAATTGTTGATAAATTATAATTTTTGTGTTAACATAGAGTTGTTAACACTATGGAGCGTTAGTTAAACGGATATAACACGCCGCTACGGACGGCGCATTAAGGGTTCGATTCCTTTACGCTCTGCCAAAAAAGAACTGTTGAATTTCAACAGTTCTTTTTTTATTATAAAATTTTATGTTACTAGGAAAACTATTTTTAGAGTTAGAATAAAGAGGTAGATATATATGATTGATATATTGATAAATCAAGTAGATGAGCATAATGAAAGTAATATCCTAGCAACTCAAGAATTTAAGCCAAATTTAGTTTATTTCATAAAAGATAAAGACTCAGAAGAAAAAATGAAAACACTTAGATTATATTATGAAAAAAATTTTAAAAAAATTAAAATTGAAGAATTACTTGTTGAAGAAGGAGATAAAGAAAGGTTAGAAAAGATAATAAGTAGATTAAAAGAAAAGAATAGAAATATCTTAATTAACTTAACTGGGGGAAAAAGAATAAATTCTTTAATTTTATTAGATTTGTGTATAAAAGAAAAACTTATAGCGTTATATATAAATATTAAGAAGAAAATTATATATGAATTTAAGGATAATATAAAAATATATGAAAAAACTTTTGAAGATCTAGAGATTGATGATATTGTTAAAGCCTCAGGAGGAAAAATTATTGAAGATTCTTCAGAGTTATGTAATAAAAAAGATTTAATTTACTTTGCAGAAAAAATATCTAGCAATTTAGAATTATGGCATAAGTATAAGCAACAATTATACGAATCAAGTATATTTGAACATGATAGCAATGAAACACAAAGAATATATATTCATACTCAAACCTTAGAAGATGAAGAAATTAATTTATTAGATAAAATATTATCTAAATTTAAAGAGATGAATGAGATTAGTTATAAGAAAGAAAAAAATAGAGTAGTTGTTAACTTTAATAATGAGTACTTAAAAGCCTTTATATTTAAAAGTGGAACATGGTTAGAAATAGAAACAAATAAATTAATTAATAGTATTGAAGAGATAGACGAATCTAAAAATGGAGTAATGTTTTTATGGAATGATGAAAATCAATCTGTTAGAAATGAACTTGATGTTGTTGCAGTAAAAGATTCAGTTCCAATTTTTATTTCCTGTAAAGATAGTGATAAATATAATGAAATGGCATTAAATGAATTAAATGTATATGCTACTAAATTTGGAGGAGAAAATTCTTATAAAATATTAGTAGCTACAAAAGAGCCAATAAAATCTCCAGTAAGAACAAGAGCAAAAGAAATGGGGATTTATTTGATTATTTTTGATGGAAACGAAGAAAAATTCATTAAAGAAATTAAGAATATAATAAATAACTAAAGTGCAAAGCACTTTAGTTAGATTTTTCTCCTATTTTTTCTCCCATGATTACTTTTGTTTCAAAGCCAAAGGATGATTGAATAAGTATATCGTCATCTATATTTACTGTGTTTGGCTTAAAGAAAAGAATAGTAGTAGAACCACCAAACTTAAAATATGACTTTTCATCACCTTTAGCAACCTTTTTATTAGGTTCATAACTTTGAACTATAGATCCAACACAAGTTGCACCTATTTCCATAAGAATTACATCGTCAAAATTTTCAGAATGAAAAATAGACCATTCACGTTTATTTTGGCAGTATAATTTAGGAACTCTTTCTAAAGCAGTAGGGTTAACTGAATAATAATTTCCTTTAACTATATTTGATTTTTCAGGAATACCATTATCAATAAAATGTAGTCTATGATAGTCTGTAGGACATAACCTTAAAACTAAGCAAGTACCACCAACGTATTCATTTGCAATAGGATTATCTTCTATTAATTCAGATAGGCTATAAGTAATTCCTTTTACCTGAATTAAAGAATCTATATCAATATCAGTATAAGCTAATAAACGTCCATCACCAGGAGAGATTAAGATATTTTTATCTTTATTAATAGGCCTAGCTTCTGGAGTAAGTTTTCTAATAAAGAAGTCATTAAAACTTTTGAAATCAGAAGGATCATTAGTAAATATATCAGTATCAATATTAAAGTTTTTAATAAATGAGTTAATTTTTTTAGTACTAAATTTACTATCGCAATAATTACCATATAATTTGGAAAAAAGTTTTCTTTTTATAAATAATTCAACAAAGCTTTTACCTATTGGTGACTCATAAGCCCATTTTATGTACTTTCCACCAGCAACATTCTCAGTATCATATTTATTTGTTTTTCTATTATAAATTTGTATCATAAATTTACCTCATATTAATTATTGTAATTAAGAAAAATATTATTATAAGTAAAAATACAATAATATTCTTATAATATATTAACATATTTTCTTTTAATAGTTTATTAACATTAATATAATAGAAAAATTATTTGAAAGTATAAACTTAAAACTATAGAATAATTCATAGGAAGTAGTTTGTTAAATTGTGGAGGATAATATGAGCTTAGAAATAAAAATAATAAATGCGACTATAGATATTTTTAGGGAAAAAGGTGTTAAATTTACAATGGATGATATTGCTAACAAGTTAGGAGTTAGTAAAAGAACACTTTATGAAAATATAGATAGTAAAGAAACATTATTAAGCTTATTAGTTGATGAGGTGTTTGATTCAATTAAACAGCAAGGACATAAAATAATTGAAGATA
Source organism: Clostridium sp. D43t1_170807_H7 (assembly GCF_015555905.1). Taxonomy (GTDB): domain Bacteria; phylum Bacillota; class Clostridia; order Clostridiales; family Clostridiaceae; genus Clostridium. The sequence goes on along the minus strand of NZ_JADNLK010000013.1, from coordinate 93,608 downwards.
CTAGTATAGATGATTTAGAAAAGTTAAAGCGATTATTAACAATAATTCCAACTTCATATAATACTATTGATTATACAAAGATACATGAAATAAAGAAGTTTTATCCTAATATTTATGAAAAAATAATTAATAGATTAGATATATGCTGGAAACCAACAGAAATACTAGTAAATAAATGCATTGAAGAGAGATTAATTAAAAAAGTAAATTTATCCCTTATGAAGAGTGTTTTAATTGGTAGTATTAGAATTTTAATTGAAGATAATAATTTACATAAAGAAAACCTAGATTATAAAAATACTATGAAAAATATTGTAGATATAATGTTTAATGGTTTAGCAATTAAATAAAAGAGCCAGTATTACTGGCTCTCCTATTATTCACCGAATTTTTCTAAGAATTCATCATATGTCATAGTTCTATCAAAGATAGATCCATCATCATTTACTCTTATAATTCTATTTGCAACTGTTTGAACGAATTGGTGGTCATGAGAAGCAAATAATACATTACTGTTATAATCCTTTAATCCATTATTTACAGCTGTAATTGATTCAAGGTCTAAGTGGTTAGTAGGACCATCTAAAATTAATACATTTGCACTAGAAAGCATCATTCTAGAAAGCATACATCTAACCTTTTCTCCTCCAGATAATACGTTAGCTTCTTTTAAAGCTTCTTCTCCAGAGAATAACATTCTTCCTAAGAATCCTCTGATATAACTTTCAGATTTTTCTTCAGAGAATTGTCTTAACCAGTCAACTAAGCTTAATGTACAATCGTTAAAGAATTCAGAGTTATCTTTAGGGAAGTATGCTTTAGTTATAGTGATACCCCATTTGAATTCACCAGCATCTGGTTCCATTTCTCCGTTGATTATCTTAAATAAAGTTGTAATTGCAATTTCATTTCCAACAAAAGCAATTTTATCATCTTTATTTACTCTAAAGCTTACGTTATCTAAAACTTTAACTCCATCAACAGTCTTAGATAATCCTTCAACTACTAATATATCATTACCAACTTCTCTTTCAGGTTTGAACCCAACGAATGGATATCTTCTGCTTGATGGTTGGATATCATCTAAAGTAATTTTTTCTAATAACTTTTTACGAGATGTTGCTTGCTTAGATTTAGAAGCATTAGCACTGAATCTAGCGATGAAGTCTTGTAATTCTTTAATTTTTTCTTCTTTTTTCTTATTTTGGTCTTTAGCCATTTGAGTAGCTAATTGGCTTGATTCATACCAGAAATCATAGTTACCAACATATAGCTTAATCTTACCGAAGTCAACATCAGCCATGTGAGTACAAACTTCGTTTAAGAAGTGTCTATCGTGTGATACAACTATAACTGTACCTTCAAAGTCACCTAAGAAAGTTTGAAGCCATTTAATTGATTTAATATCTAAGTGGTTAGTAGGCTCGTCCAGAATTAATATTCCTGGATTACCAAATAAAGCTTGAGCAAGTAATACCTTAACTTTTTCTGCACCAGTTAATTCTGACATTAATTTATAGTGAGCATCAGTTCCGATTCCTAAACCTTGTAATAAAGATGATGCTTCAGATTCAGCTTCCCAACCATTTAACTCAGCAAACTCACCTTCTAATTCAGCAGCTTTAATTCCGTCTTCATCTGAGAAGTCAGGTTTAGCATATAAAGCATCTTTTTCTTTCATTATAGTATGTAGTCTTTCATTACCCATTATAACTGTTTCTAAAACTGGGAATTCATCATATTTATAATGGTCCTGACTTAAAACAGACATTCTTGTATTTGGAGCAATTATAACTTCACCAGTATTTGGTTCAACTTCTCCAGATAATATTTTTAAGAATGTAGATTTTCCAGCTCCGTTAGCACCAATAACACCGTAGCAGTTACCAGGAGTAAATTTGATATTAACATCTTCAAATAATTTACGAGACCCGTATCTTAAACTTACATTTAAAACATTTATCACTCAACATACCTCATTTCATTTCTTATTCTTCCGATATTATAACACAAAGTTTTTATCTTTTCATAAAAATATGCAATATTAAGATAGTGAATTAGTGAGAATTCTGCGAAAAAAATCATTGTAAAAATTTTATATACATAAAATGATTTAATATCGAAAAAAAGAAATAATATTTAAATGTGTAATAAAAAAGAAAAAAGCCGAATAGTTTCGGCTTAAAATAAGTTTATTATATTAAATAACTTTTTTTGTAATAACTTAATTAGCAGTAAGTATTGACCACGTTCTATTCCAACTTCGATACCTTCTTCATATAAATTAAGATTAAGCATTATATAAACCTCTCATAAATAAATTTAATTATATTACATAAGTATATACACAGATGAAATGACTTAAACTACCAAGTAATATGAAAATGTGAAATATTTCATGAAAGCCCCAATTACCTATAGTTAGTTTTTTAGATTTAGTGGCATAAATAATTCCTCCAATTGTATAAAGAATTCCACCAAGAACTAACCAAAATAAACTTATTCCAGGCAGAATAGTAGCTAAAGGTTCAATCATAAACAAAGCAGCCCATCCCATTCCAATATACATTGCGCTATCAACCCAACAAGGACAATTAAACCAACAAAGTTTAAATATAATTCCTGCAATAGCAAGAGTGATCATTATTAGAAACATTGTAATGCCGAATTTACCACCAATAGAAAGTAAACAGAATGGAGCATAAGATCCAGCAATTAAAACAAAAATCATTGAGTGATCAAGTTTTTTAAAAGTAGAAATTACCTTTTCACTAGAAATTATTCCATGATAAGTTCCAGACGTTATATATAAAAGAATTAAACTAATTCCAAAAATAGCTACTGACAATATTGCAATACTAGAAGCATTTGATGATATAGTTTTATTTAACATTGCTATTAAAGCAAGTAAAGATAAGCCAGCTCCAGCAAGATGAGTAATAGAGTTAATAGGTTCTCTTAATTTTTTGTACATATAAATAAACACCTCTCAATTCAACATATAGCTTTTAAAACTATATGATATTATATTAATATTATTTGTTATATGTGCAAAAGAGTCAAAGTTTATAATAGGGGATTTAAGGAAATTATCATTAATTACATCAAATATTCTTGCAAATATTAGTAAATGCTATTATTATTAAATGTAGAAATGATATGATATGGTTTTTAAAACTATGTGGAGGATACTATGGATACATTAGAAATATTAAATAGTTTACACTTGGAAAGTAATATAAAGTTAGATGAAATACCAGAGATTGATTTATACATGGATCAAGTAATACAATTATTTGAATCAAAGTTAAGTGAGCAAAAAAGAAAAGAAGATGAAAAGATATTAACAAAAACTATGATTAATAATTATGCCAAAGGTAAGTTGTTATTACCAATAAAAAATAAGAAGTATTCAAAAGAGCATATAATATTAATGTCTTTAATTTATAATTTAAAGGGGGCATTATCTATTAATGATATAAAGCTTTCTTTAGATAAGATTATAAATAAATCAGAAGAAGAAAATTATCCATTAAGAGAATTATACTCTTGCTTTTTAGAGGAATGCATAAATGATGAAAATAATTTTAAAGAAGATGTTATTAATAAAATTGAAAATATAAATAATAAAATTGATGAAAATGAAGTATTGAATAATGAATTTGAAAAAAGATTTTTATTGTTATGTTCTTTAGTAAATATGAGTAATATGTATAGAAGAATGAGTGAAAAATTAATTGATGAATTTTTTGCTGAACAGGAGTAATATATGAAAAATGCAAGTGATTTAAAAAGAGAACTAGATAGAATCAATGGCCGAGGATATAAGTCATATAAAGATTTAGAGGGACAATATAAATTTAATAACTATATATTAAGCATAGATCATGTTCAAGGAGATCCATTTGCATCACCATCAAGAGTTAGGGTAATAGTAGAAAATAAGATTAATAAATTTCCAGGGCAATTGTTTAATGAGAAATATAAGAAAACTGCACTATGCGATTTTTTGACTAGATTATTTAGCAAAAATATATATAAATATGATGAAAAAATATTTGGTTCAGGTAAGAGTGGACTTTTAGAGATAAGTAGATGCCCACAACAGATATTAGAAAGAACTTCAATAGTAATAGACAATGAAAAAATTGAAGCAAGATTTTATGTAGGATTTCCTGCAAGAGGAAGAAGTGTATTATCAGCTGAATTAGAAAAGATATTATTTAATATTCTACCTAATATAATAGAGAATACTTTAATTTATACTAATATAAGCAATAAAGCTTTAAATGAAAGAATAAACTTAGTTCAAGATCAAGAATTTATTAGAGGTGAGCTTAAAAAGAGGAAATTAGTTGCATTTGTAGCTAATAATTCTATTTTGCCAAGAGAAAGTGGAGTATCACAAAAACCATTAAAAGATGGGAAAAAATTTATATCACCTAAAGAATTAGAAATAGAGTTTAATACGCCAAATAGAGGAATTATAAAGGGAATGGGAATACCAGAAGGAATAACGCTTATAGTTGGTGGTGGATATCATGGTAAATCAACATTACTTAGAGCATTAGAACTTGGTGTATATAATCATATTGAAGGTGATGGTAGAGAATTTGTTATTACTGATGATAGTGCTTTAAAAGTTAGAGCTGAAGATGGAAGAGCAATAACTAGAACAGATATATCATTATTTATAAATAACCTTCCTAATGGAAAAGATACAGTAAGATTCTATACAGAGAATGCAAGTGGAAGTACATCTCAAGCAGCTAATATTGTTGAAGGAATTGAAAGTGGAACAAGAGTATTTTTAATTGATGAAGATACTTCAGCAACTAACTTTATGATTAGAGATACTATTATGCAACAGCTTGTAGCAAAGGATAAAGAACCAATAACTCCATTTATTGATGTTGCAAGAAGTCTTTATAATAAAAAGGGTATATCAACTATATTAGTTGCAGGTAGTTCAGGAGACTTTTTTGATATTGCAGATTTAGTTATTCAAATGGATAATTATGAACCTTTTGAAGTTACGAAAAAGGCTAAAGCTTTAAGTAAAGGAAATAAAGATCATAGTAAGGATTTAGATATTAATATTAATTTTAATAGAGTAATACTTAAGGGAACTATAGAGTCTGGGCCAAAAGGTATTAAAATAAAAACTCTAGGTAAAGATGGACTTTCTATTAATAAAGATAATATAGACTTAAGAGCTATTGAACAGATTGTAGATAGTGAACAATTAAATACTATAGGTGTCATAATGAAATATGTTGAAAATAATTTAATGGGAAAAGATTTAACTTTAATTGAAATTGCAGACAAAGTAATTGAGGATATAAATGATAATCTTATGAATATTGATAGAACAAAAGGTGGATATGGAAGTCTTGCTACTGTAAGGAAACAAGAATTAATAAGTGCCTATAATAGGTTTAGAAAGCTACGAGTTAAGAAATAAATTATATATTATTAAATAAATAATTTTAAAAAAATGGAAAAAATATCTAGTATATTTTCGTGAGATGTGGTAATATTAATATTGTAAAGTAAATAATTTACAATGGCTTGTTGGTCAAGAGGTCAAGACGTCACCCTCTCACGGTGAAATCAGGGGTTCGATTCCCCTACAGGTCACCATATCAAGGATTTAGGAGTTAAACATTATGTTTGCTTCTTTTTATTTAAAATAAAATAAGCTATCCTTAAAAGGATAGCTTAAATATTTTAATAAATGAAATTTGCAATTAGAACTATAACAGGTAAAGTTATTAATGTTCTTTCTATAAATATTACAATTAATTCTTTTATGTTTACTGGAACCTTTGATCCAAGTAATACTCCACCAACTTCAGACATATATACAAGCTGAGTTACAGACACTGCAGCAACTATAAATCTTGTCATTTCACTAGTTATTGTTGTTGAGGCAACAACTGAAGGTAATAGCATATCAGCAAAACCAACAACTAATGTTTGAGAAGCTTGAAGTGCTTCAGGTACTTGTAATAATTGTAGTATTGGAACAAATGGTAATCCTAAAATCTTAAATACTGGAGTATAAGTAGCTATTATAAGAGCTATTGTTGCCATACACATAACAATCGGAAGAACTCCAATCCACATATCTAAAACATTTTTAGAACCATCAGTAAAGAATTCTTTTATACTAGAATTTTTTCTTGCTTTTGCTATAGCCTGTTCATATCCCCATGATAAAGAAGTATATCCTTCAGGAATAGATTCGTCTATTTTTTTAGTTTCACCATTATAATAAGTATCTTTCTTTTTTGATAATGGATAAATTCTCGGAACTATTATTGCTGCAACTATACCAGCAAATGTAACAGTTAAATAGAATGGTACAAACATATTTCCAAGTCCTACAGTATTTATTACAACTAAACTAAATGTAATTGAAACCGCAGAGAATGTAGTACTTATAGTAGCAGCTTCTCTTTCAGTATAAAATCCATCTTCATATTGTTTGTTAGTTAACATTATACCTAAAGTACCATCACCTAACCAAGAAGTAATACAATCGATTGATGAACGACCAGGTAATTTAAATAAAGGTCTCATTACTTTTGTTAATAAAGAACCAAAGAATTCTAGTAATCCAAAGTTAAGTAATAGTGGTAAAAATAATCCTGCAAATAAAAATATAGAGAATAATACAGTTAAAAGATCATGTAATACAAATGAACCAGTATCTGCACTTATTATCATTTCAGGACCTATTTCAAATGCTGCAAGAACTCCAAATATTCCACCAAGAACTCTAGCTGTTAACCATAAAGGTGTAGTACTAAAAAGCGAGTTTAATAATTTATTATTAGTAATAAATTTAGGTTTAAATAATGTAGTTATTAAACTAAGTACAGCAGAGATAGCTAATGTTCCGGTGATTATGTATACTATATATTCCCCAAGGAAATCTACCAACATTCCAGAAAAAATAGCAATTGGAATTGTTACATCACCTTCGTGCTTTATTGGAATCATAAATAATAAGATACCAATTATAGAAGGTATTATAAATTTTAAGTTATCTTTTAAGGTAACTTTATTATTATCAAATGGTTTTAAATTCGAAATTTCCATTTTGTCTCCTTTATATTTATATACATAAATTTTTTATAAGTATTAATACATGTTCATTTTAAATGCAAGAATATTAAAAATCAATAGTTTTTATGCATAAAAATCTAAAAAAAACTTATAAAATTTAATTTTTATGCAAAAATATTAAATTTTATAAGGCTTTTATTCAACTTTATAACTAGAAATCATTTTAAGAGGAAACTAAGGTTATAAATGTAAAGGAAATTTTTATGGTAAATAAGAATAAAGATAATTATAATATAGAGATAACAATCTAAGATTAGGGAGATGAGTGAAGTGGATTATAGAGAGCAAATAAGAGAATGTAATAGAATAGTAGTTAAGGTAGGAACCTCTACTCTTACTTATGATAATGGAAATATAAATTTAACAAGAATTGAAAAATTAACAAGAGTACTATCAGATTTAATGAATTCAGGAAAAGAAGTTGTACTTGTTACATCTGGAGCAGTTGGTGTTGGAGTTAATAAACTAAAATTAAAAGAAAAACCAACAAGTATAAAAGAAAAGCAGGCGGTAGCTGCAGTAGGACAATGTGAACTTATGCATATATACAGTAAATTTTTTGGAGAATATAGTCATGTTGTTGGTCAAGTTCTTTTAACAAGAGATGTTGTTGAGGATGATCATATAAGAGAAAATGTTGTTAATACATTTGAAACTTTATTAGAAAATGGAATAATACCAATAGTTAATGAAAATGATACTGTTGCTATAGATGAGATAGAAAATATAGTTAGATTTGGTGATAATGATAATTTATCTGCAATAGTTGCACAACTAGTATCAGCAGATTTATTAATTATATTATCTGATATAGATGGATTCTACGATTCAGATCCAAGAAAGAATCCAGATTCTAAACTTATAAAAACTGTAGAAGAAATTACACCTGAATTAGAAGCTTGTGCAGGTGGTGCAGGAAGTTCACTTGGGACAGGAGGAATGGCTACAAAATTAACTGCAGCAAAAAGAGCTATAAATGCAGGATGTAATATGATATTAGCTAACGGAGATAATCCAGGGATATTATTAGAAATTACTGAGGGAAAAGAGATTGGAACATTGTTTATAAGAAAATAATTATAGGGAGGAGCTAAATAAAAATGAGTGAATTAATTATTAAAGGTAAAAAGTCTAAAGAAGTTTCTTTTATATTAGGAAATTTGAGTACAGGAGAAAAAAATAAAGGCTTAAATGCAATGGCTGATTTTTTAGTTAATAATAAAGAAGAAATTATTAATGCTAATAAAATAGATTTACAAGCAGCAGTAGAAAAAGGTACATCTAAATCTATGCTTGATAGATTATCTTTAAATGAAGAAAGAATAGAAGGAATGGCCAATGGATTAAGGCAAGTAGCAGCACTTCAGGATCCCGTTGGAGAAGTTTTAGGAATGTGGACTAGACCTAATGGATTACAAATAGGTCAAAAAAGAGTTCCTTTAGGAGTTATAGGAATAATATATGAAGCAAGGCCAAATGTAACAAGTGATGCTGCAGGACTTTGTTTTAAAGCTGGTAATGCAGTTATTTTAAGAGGTGGAAGTGAAGCTATTAATTCTAATAAGGCTATAGTTAGTGTTTTAAGAGCTGGTCTTAAGTCTGTAAATCTTCCAGAAGATGCAATTCAATTAATAGAAGATACTAGCAGGGAAGTTGCAACTGAAATGATGAAATTAAAAGACTATATAGATGTCTTAATTCCAAGAGGTGGAGCAGGGCTTATTCAAGCAGTAGTTAAAAATGCAACTGTACCTGTAATTGAAACTGGAACAGGTAATTGTCATATATATGTTGATGAATATGCAGATTTTGAAATGGCTAAAAATATAGTTTTAAATGCAAAGACTTCAAGACCATCAGTATGTAATGCAGCTGAAAAGCTATTAGTTCATGAAAAGATAGCTAAGGAATTTATGCCAATAATTTTAAATGCTTTAAAAGAGAAGGAAGTAGAAATTAGAGGGGATGAATCTTCAATTGCTTATGATGCTTCAATAATAAAGGCAAATGATGAAGAATGGTATAATGAATATTTAGATTATATAATTGGTGTTAAAGTAGTTAAAGATATAGATGAAGCTATTAACCTTATTAATCATTTTGGTTCAGGACATTCTGAAGCTATAGTTACTAAGGATTATGCAAATTCACAAAAATTCTTACAAAAGGTAGATGCAGCAGCTGTTTATGTAAATGCATCAACTAGATTTACTGATGGTGAAGAGTTTGGATTTGGAGCAGAAATAGGTATTAGTACTCAAAAACTTCATGCAAGAGGGCCAATGGGACTTAAGGAACTTACTACTATTAAATATATTATCTATGGAAATGGCCAAATTAGATAAGTGAAAGCCCAAATTTTAACTGACACTCTAAATCTATGATTTAGTTAGTGGAAGTTACCTACTTGGTAATTTGGTTGCTTGAACTTACTCCTATGAGCGAAGCGAATAGAGAGTTTCAGATAAAAAGCCCAAATTTTAACTGACACTCTAAATCTATGATTTAGTTAGTGGAAGTTACCTACTTGGTAATTTGGTTGCTTGAACTTACTCCTATGAGCGAAGCGAATAGAGAGTTTCTATATAAGAAGGGAGGAGAAGGTTATGAAGTTTGAAATAAAGAAGTTTAACGAATTAACAGTTGATGAGATGTATGAAATTGCAAAATCAAGGTTTGAAGTTTTTGTTTGTGAGCAAGAAATCACTGAAGAACAGGACTTTGATGATAAAGATAAAGTATGTCATCATGTAATGTTAAAAGAAAATGAAAGAATTGTTGCTTATAGTAGAATTGTGCCTAAGGGAAGTGGATATGAACATATTTCAATAGGTAGAGTTTTAGTACTTAATAGTCATAGAAGAAAAGGTATAGCACAAAAGATGATAAAAGCAGCTTTGGAATTTATTAAAAATAATTTAGATGAAAATATAGTCGTATTATCTGCACAAGAGTATGTAAAAGAAATGTATTCAAGTGTAGGCTTCAAAGTTGTATCAGATGTTTATGATGAAGTAAATATTCCGCATGTTAAGATGAAAATAGAATTATAAAAAATAGTGTACAAATAAAAGAGTCAATACATATCATATAGTAGTAGAAATAGTCGACAAGGAATAATATATGGCTTATGTATTGATTTTTTGTTTAATGATAGTGCTAATTGTTCTTGAGATTTTAGTAGTAATGGATAGATATGGACAAAAGTACATTTTAGACATGAAAGACCTTCCGATAGATTGTGATACAGTAATTGTTTTAGGAGCGGGAGTAAGACCTGATGGAAATCCTTGTGATATATTAGCAGATAGGTTAGATACCGGAGCTAAGGTATATGTAAGAAGAATAAGTAAAACAATTTTATTAACTGGAGATAATAGTGGAGAAAGCTATAATGAACTTAAGGTTATGAAAAATTGGATTATGAATAATTACACTAAAGCAAATATAAGAGAACAGGATTTACTTATCGATAATTGTGGATTCTGTACATTTGATAGTATGTATAGAGCAAAAACAGTGTTTAATATAGAAAGTGCAATAATATCAACCAATAGATATCATTTACCAAGGGCTATATATATTGCAAGAAAATTAGGAATTGATGCTTATGGTATTGCTTCTGATATGAGGAAATATGATAGGATGAAAAAATATAAAAGAAGAGAATTATTAGCACAAATTAAAGATTTCTTTTTATGCCTTATAAGGATACATTAATATGTAGCTTTATAAGGCTATTTTTAGATTTGATTAACTTAATTACTTTTGACATTATTAAATAAAATATATAATTTTATTCTAAGAATATTTTATAATAAAAATAAAAAGTTAAAATATATAGTACAGAGATTAGGAGGGGGCTATGACTGATAGTAATATAAGATATACGTTAATAACAGGTGCATCTACAGGAATAGGTTATGAATTATCAAAGTTATTTGCAAAAGATAAACATAATTTAATTTTAGTTTCTAGAAATAAAATTAAATTACAATCTGTAAAGAATGAATTATTAAAATATAATATAGATATAAAAATCCTAGGATTGGATTTAGCAAGTAGTGAAGATATTAAAAGTTTATTTAGTTATATAGAAATAAATAAATTAAATGTAAATATTTTAGTTAATAATGCTGGTATAGGAACCTTTGGAGATTTTAATGATATTGAGTGGGAAAAGGAAGAAGCGTTAATAGATATAAATATAAAGGCATTAACGCAATTAACAAAATATTTTTTACCTAAAATAGTAGAGTGTAAAAATGGGGGAATTTTAAATGTTGCTTCTACTGCAGCTTTTTGTTCAGGGCCAAGAATGGCTGCATATTATGCATCAAAAGCATATGTTCTTAACTTAACAGAAGCTATATATGAAGAATATAAAGATAATGGAATAAAGATATCGTGTCTTTGTCCAGGACCAGTTAAGACCAGTTTCCAAGGTAAGGCTGGTATTAAGAAAAGTGAAGCTGCTAAGAAGTATTTAATGGATGCAGAAGAGGTAGCTAAGGTTTGCTATAAGGATTTTAATAAAGGAAAGCTCATTATAATTCCAGGAATGAAAAATAGATTATTAGTTATGGGAAACAAGATTTTACCTAGAAGTATTTCAAGAAAGATAATACTAAAGACTAATAGAAAATAAAGGAGAAAAATATGGGGATTTTTGATGGATATTTATTAGTTTCAGATATGGATGGAACACTTTTAAATAGTAAAGGAAAATTATCGGAGGAAAATAAAAATGCTATAGAGTATTTTGTAAATAATGGAGGACAATTTACTTTAGCTACCGGACGTATGTTACCTTCTATAAAGAGACATATTCATAAAATGAAGGTTACACTTCCTGTAATTATGTATAATGGAACAAAAGTTTATGATTTTAATAATGATGAAGTAATTTGGGAAAAGTTTTTAGAAGAAGAGCGAAAAGAAATAATTAGAGTAGTTAATGAAATTAATCCTAATGTAGGAATAGAAATATATAGTGACGAAATAGTATATATTTATCAAGCATGTAAAAAGACAGAAAGATTTAGCAAGCTAGGTTATGATGTAATTTATAATCTTGATGATAGTATCTGGAATAAGAAATGGACTAAAGCCTTGATTGTAGGGGAAAGAGAAGAATTAGATTTTGTTGAAACATATTTAAGAGAAACATATGGAGATAAAGATATTGTAAGAAGTTCAGATGTATATTTAGAAATAATACCAAAGGGAGTATCAAAAGGACAAGCTTTAAAAGAACTAGTAGTACATAAGGGACTTGAGGAATTTAAGATAATTTCTGTTGGGGATAATATGAATGATGTTGAATTATTAGAAGAAGCTCACTATGGATTTTGTATAAGCAATGGCAGTGAGAAACTAAAGAAAAGATCAAAATATCTAGCACCTAGTAATGATGATAATCCTATTGAATTTATAATAAAATGGTTACAGGAATTAAAATAATTGCAAATTTTAATATTGGATAAAGCTATTGAGGTTAACACTTTCAATAGCTTTATCTTTAAATATTTATAAAAATATAACTTTATTGCATAAATATTTGAAGAAATGTATAATTATAAAAATAAACAGCTAAATATTTGAAATAAAGGTGTTAGATTAACTAATTATACAAAAAGTGACGAATATGACTATTTTATTCTTGACATTAATTCGTGTGCCATATAGAATAATATACAAAGATATAGAATAAGTTAATTAGTTAAAAAGTACACTTTAAATTGGTCCAGAGAGGCCAGAAAGGAGTATGTAGGTATGTTATACGTAAATAGCAATAGTTACATCGATTTATCAAAGGAATTTTCTAAAGTTAATTTTAAATATTATAAGGATAGTATGGAGAGATTACATAGTTAAATGTCTCCCTACTATCCTTTTCTGTTATTTTCACTAATATATGGTGAATTTAATAGGTAAACTATATTTAAAGTTAAGGAGCTTTTAGAAAGTGTATTTTTAGCTGTTATATACATAAATTTCAGGAGGGCTAGGAATGAAAGCAAGGCTTATATTAGAAAATGGTATGACTTTTGAAGGTAAGGCATTTGGATATTTAAAAGATAGCGTAGGAGAAGTTGTATTTACAACAGGAATGACTGGTTATCAAGAAGTATTAACAGATCCATCATACTATGGACAAATTGTAACTATGACATATCCGTTAATAGGAAACTACGGAATAAATTTAGAGGATAATGAATCAGAGGCACCAAAGGTAAGAGGATTTATAGTAAGAGAAAAATGTAGCTTCCCAAATAATTTTAGATGTGAAATTGGATTAGAAGATTATTTAAAACAAAATAAAATAATTGGATTAGAAGGAATAGATACAAGAGCTTTAACTAAAGTTTTAAGAAATAATGGAACTATGAAAGGAATTATTTCATTAGAACATGAAAACTTAGAAGAAGTAGAAGAAAAGATTAAAGCTTTTTCAAATAAAGAAGCAGTTAGTATAGTTTCAACAAAGGAAACTTACACAATTGATGGAACTGGCAAGCATGTTGCAATAATGGATTTTGGAATAAAATCTAATATAATAAGAAATTTCAAAAAGAGAAATTGTAAAATAACAGTTTTCCCAATGACAGCTACTGCAGAAGAAGTATTATCAGTAAATCCTGATTTAGTATTTTTATCAAATGGCCCTGGGGACCCAGAGGATTTAGGAACTGTAATAGAAAATATTAAGAAGATTGTTGGAGTTAAACCTATAGTTGGTATTTGTTTAGGACATCAATTATTAGCATTAACTTTAGGCGGAAAAACTACTAAGTTGAAGTTTGGACACAGAGGATGTAACCATCCAGTAAAAGACTTAGAAAGAAACAGAGTTCATATTACTTCTCAAAATCATGGGTATGTAGTTGACGAATTACCAGAAGGAGTTGTAGCAACACATATAAATATCAATGATGGAACAATAGAAGGTATGAAACATACTACTTTACCAATATACTCAGTTCAATTCCATCCAGAGGCTGCAGCAGGTCCAAAGGATAGTGAATATATATTTGACAGATTTATGGAATATGCACTATAGGAGGGTTTAGAAAATGCCATTAAATAAAGATATTAAAAAAGTTTTAGTTATAGGATCAGGACCAATAGTTATCGGGCAAGCTGCAGAGTTTGATTATTCAGGAACTCAAGCATGCCAAGCGTTAAAAGAAGAAGGAATAGAAGTTGTATTAGTTAACTCTAATCCAGCTACTATTATGACTGATAGAGAAGTTGCAGATAAAATTTATATAGAACCATTAACATTAGAATTCGTTGAAAAAGTAATAGCAAAAGAAAGACCAGATAGCTTACTTGCCGGTATGGGAGGTCAAACAGGACTTAATCTAGCAGTTGATTTACATGATGCAGGAATATTAGAAAAATATAACGTTAAAGTTATAGGAACATCAATAGCTTCTATCAAAGAAGGTGAAGATAGAGAGTTATTTAGAGATATGATGCACAGAATCAATGAGCCAGTTATTACATCTGAAATAGTAACTGATATGGAAGCGGGAATGGCTTTTGCAAACAAAATTGGTTACCCAGTTATAGTAAGACCAGCTTATACATTAGGAGGAACTGGTGGTGGAATAGCTGAAAATGAACAAGAATTAAGAACTATTCTTGCATCAGGATTACAATTAAGTACTATAGGGCAAGTTTTACTAGAAAAGTCAGTTAAAGGTTGGAAAGAAGTAGAGTACGAAGTAATGAGAGACTCTTATGGAAACTGTATAACTGTATGTAATATGGAAAATATTGACCCAGTAGGTATTCATACAGGAGATAGTATAGTTGTAGCCCCATCTCAAACTTTATCAGATAAAGAATATCAAATGCTTAGAACTGCATCAATTAACATAATTAATGCAGTAGGTATCGAAGGTGGATGTAATGTACAATTTGCTTTAAATCCGAATTCATTTGAATATGCAGTTATAGAAATTAACCCTAGAGTTTCTAGATCTTCAGCTTTAGCATCAAAGGCTACTGGATATCCAATAGCAAAACTTGCAGCTAAGATAGCTTTAGGATACGGATTAGATGAAATTAAAAATGCAGTAACTCAAAAAACTTATGCATGCTTTGAGCCAACATTAGACTACGTAGTAGTTAAGATTCCAAAATGGCCTTTCGATAAATTCTTTACAGCTGATAGAGCTTTAGGAACAAAGATGATGGCAACTGGAGAAATAATGGCTATAGGTGCTAACTTAGAGTCAGCATTATTAAAAGGTATCAGAAGTTTAGAAATAGGAAAATATTCTTTAGACCATCCAAAGTTTAAAGAAATGAGCATACAAGAATTAAAAGAAGCTGTAATGAAGCCAGATGATGAAAGATTATTTGCTCTTACAGAAATGATAAGAAGAGATTATAGAATTGAAAGTATAGCTAAGATTACTGGAATAGATATATTCTTCTTAGAAAAATTCAAATGGATAGTTCATGAAGAAACTAGATTGAAGTTAAGCAAAATAGATGATTTAGATAAAGAATGGTTATTAAACCTTAAGAGAAAAGGATTCTCTGATAAAGCTATAGCTGACATGTTAAAGGTTAGTCCAGATGATATTTATAGATTAAGAAGTATTTGGAATATAAAGCCTGCTTATAAGATGGTTGATACTTGTGGTGGAGAATTCGAAGCATTATCACCATACTACTACTCAACTTATGAGCAATACGACGAAGTTGAAGTATCAGATAAGAAAAAAGTTATAGTAATAGGTTCAGGACCAATCAGAATAGGTCAAGGGATAGAATTTGACTATGCATCAGTTCACTGTGTAATGGCATTAAAGAAAATGGGAATTGAAACTATAATAGTTAATAATAACCCAGAAACAGTAAGTACAGATTTTAATATATCAGATAAACTTTACTTTGAGCCATTAACAGAAGAAGATGTATTAAACATCATTGAAAAAGAAAATCCATATGGAGTTATTCTTCAGTTCGGTGGTCAAACAGCAATTAAGCTTGCAAACTTCTTAAAGGAAAAAGGAATCAAAACTTTAGGAACTACAGCAGATCAAATTGATATGGCTGAAGATAGAGAAAAGTTTGAAGAATTACTTGAAAAGTTTAATATAGCTAGACCTAAGGGTAAAGGTGTTTGGACTTTAGAAGAAGGTATAGAAGAAGCAAGAAGATTAAAATTCCCAGTACTTGTTAGACCTTCATATGTTTTAGGTGGTCAAGGTATGGAGATAACTCACGATGAAGAAGAGTTAACATACTACTTAAAGAATGCATTCATGAAGGATAAGAAGAATCCAATTCTTATAGATAAGTACTTAATGGGTAGAGAAATCGAAGTAGATGCTATATCTGATGGAGAAAATATCTTAATACCTGGTATAATGGAACATTTAGAAAGAGCTGGGGTTCACTCAGGAGACTCTGTAACAATGTATCCAAGTCAAAATATCAGTGATGAAATAAAAGCAAAAGTTTTAGATTATACTAAAAAATTAGCTTTAGCTATAGGAATAAAGGGAATGATAAACATTCAATTCATAGAATTTGAAGGAAACCTTTATGTAATAGAAGTTAATCCAAGAGCTTCAAGAACAGTTCCATATATCAGTAAGGTAAGTGGAGTTCCAATAGTAGATTTAGCTACTAAAGTTATGCTTGGAGAAAAATTAGCGGACTTAGGATATGGAGTAAATGTTTATCCAGAACCAGAACTAGTATCTGTTAAGGTTCCAGTATTCTCAACGCAAAAGTTACCAAAGGTTGAAGTATCTTTAGGACCTGAAATGAAATCTACTGGAGAAGTTTTAGGTGTAGGTAGAGATGTTAAAGAAGCTTTATATAAAGGATTTGTTGGTGGTGGAATGTATCCATCAATGGAAAAAGGAAAAATATTAGCTACAATAAACAAACATAATAAAGCTGAGTTTTTACCAATAGCTAAAGATTTAGCTAAGGCTGGATATAGATTTATAGCAACAGAGGGTACTTGTAAATTATTAAGAGAAGCAGGTATTCATGCAGAAGAGGTAAGAAGACTTAATGAAGATGAGCCAAACATATTAGATATTGTTAAGAATAAGGAAGTTGATTTAGTTGTTAATACACCAACTAAGGGTAATGACTCTAAGAGAGATGGATTCTTAATTAGAAGAGCTGCTATCGAGAGAAATATCGGAGTTATTACAGCATTAGATACATTAAGGGCCATTGCTGATGTTAAAGTATCTGAAATTGATAAGAGAGATTTAGAAGTATTTAATATAGCTGAAATTTAGTTAAAAGTTAATTATGCCTTAGGTATTGAAGAGAGGATGTAAAAGCATCCTCTTTTTTTATAATAACAATTTAACATGAATAAAAATCCAATTATTATGTAAAATAAACCAAAAAAATGTTGACTTCGAACGAATGTTCTGATATTCTTTAGTTAAGAAATGAACATTTGTTCGGAGGTGCGGTATGAAAGGTAATAGAGGAATATTCGTAAAAGTTAATTATAAAAATATCGGAGAGCTTAATAGTTTTATTTATGATAGTATGAATGGAATAAATAGAAATAAAGATAAATATGTTATGTGTGCAGGAAAATATAATAAAGATGGATGGACAATGGTTTTTAAGGCTAAGAGTATAAGAGAAGCAGAAGAATTATTAAGTATAAATTCTGCTAGGAGAGAATTAGCTAAAAAGAAAGATTTATTACACTCACAGTTAATTGAAAATGATAGAGTATCAATACCACATTGGATGTGTAATAATTAAGAATTTTTTGTTGAAAGAAAAATACACAATAATTTATGTATTATAATAAATGAAAGTAGATTTACTATTAATTAAGGTATAAAATAAAGTTAAGGAATATATAAATTGGAGTGAGATAACTTGAACAAAAAGGATTTACCAATAGGTTTTTTAGATTCGGGCGTAGGTGGTTTGAGTGTGATGAGAGAAGCCATAAAGATAATGCCTAATGAAAATTATATATATTTTGGAGATTCAAAAAATGCTCCATATGGTGTAAAACCAACAAAAGAGATTAGAGATTTAACATTTAATGTAGTTGAGTTTTTAATGGAAAAAGGGATAAAGGGGCTTGTTGTTGCATGTAATACAGCTACTAGTGCAGCAGTAAGCGAACTAAGAAGAGTATATCCTGATATGCCATTAGTTGGAATAGAACCTGCAATAAAGCCAGCAGTAGAGTTAAATAGAGATGGTAAGATATTAATAATGGCAACGCCAATGACTATAAAACAAGAAAAGTTTAATTTGTTACTTAATAAATATAAAGAAAAGGCTGAAATAGTTCCAATACCATGTGCTGGACTTATGGAGTTTATCGAAGATGGCGTATTAAGCGGAAAAGAACTAGAGGAATATTTAGAAGAAAAATTAAGTTTATATAATAAAGATGATATTAGTTCTATAGTTCTTGGTTGCACACATTATCCATTTGTAAAAGATACAATAGCAAAGATTGTGGGAAGTAATGTTGCTATAATAGATGGTGGAGAAGGAACAGCAAGAGAAATTAGAAGAAGATTAAAGGAAAAAGATTTATTAACAGATAGAGCTGAAACAGGAAGTATAACTATATATAATTCACTAGATGAACAAAGGGTTATTGATCTAAGTTTAAAGTTAATCAACCATAAATAAGAAAAGCGCCAAGAGGCGTTTTTTTATTTATAGCTATAAATAGGAAATTATAAAAAAATAATTGTTAAATAGTTGACAATATTCTGAAGATTGTATATATTATTAGTATAGAAAGAATTTTCAGAAAATTTAAAAAAGAAGAATGGGGTAATGAGTATGAATATAAAGATAAAAGAGTTTTTAGGGGAAAGCTATTCAATAGAAGATGCTATTTTATTAAGAGAAATAGTAAAAAATAATTTGGATGAAGGTGTAACTTTAGATTTTGACGGTTTAGAAAGAATTCCATCAACTTTTTTAATATGTCTATTTAATGATTTGATAAATAAATTTGGACGAGACTATATTTTTAAACAAATTAATGTTAAAAATTTATCAAACTATAGTGATTATTCAAGAGTAGTTTTAGGTACTGCATTTCAACAATAAATTAAACTTTTCAATTCAGTATAATATATTTTAAAGGACAGTCCTTTAGTAATTGTAATTTTCTTAGCCTCAATTTTCGAGGCTTTTTTTCTTTATCTCTTAAAATATATTTAAAAAATAAAAAATTTAATTAAAACATTGAATTACTATATAGAAATATGATAATAATAAATTATACCAAAAAATGAAAGTGAGGTAATTATATGAAAAATCCTATAGTAACTATAGAAATGGAAAATGGAGATATAATGAAAGCGGAGTTATACCCAGAAATAGCTCCAAATACAGTTAAGAATTTTGTTGATTTAATAAATAGAGGATTTTATGATGGATTAATATTCCACAGAGTAATACCTGGATTTATGATTCAAGGTGGATGTCCAGAAGGAATGGGAATTGGAGGACCTGGATATAGTATAAAAGGTGAATTCTCAAGAAATGGATTTGCAAATAATTTAAAACATACAAAAGGTGTTTTATCTATGGCTAGAGCAATGCACCCAGATTCTGCAGGTAGCCAATTCTTCATAATGGTTGAAGATGCACCACACTTAGATGGACAATATGCTTCATTTGGTAAGTTAATAGAAGGATTAGATGTTGCTACAAAGATAGTTAACGCTAAGAGAGATTACAGTGATAAACCATATGAAGATCAAGTAATGAAAAAAGTAACAGTAGAAACTTTTGGTGAAAAGTTTGATGAGCCTGAAATAATAGAAGACTAATATTTCATTAGGGCTAAAACTTTAAGGGCTGTATTAAAATAAATATGTGAATAATTCAGTATGGTTTTCACATTGAATTTTAATACAGCCTTAAATTAAATTTATATGTGTATACTGGGGTGATTGTAATGCTTGATAATAATAAGTGTATTTTAGTATATGGATTATCTAATGTAGAGTTATTGAATTTAAAGGAGTTAGGATATAAAATAATAGAAATAACTCCTGAAATGTGTGAGATGACATTAATGGATGTGTTACTTGGTATGAGATTAGAAATATTCAATAGTAATCCAATTAAAGAAAAGGTAATACTATATAATAATTTATCACAAGATGAACTTAGAAAAGCAATAACGGATACTAGGCAAAATATTAAAGATGGGATATTAGCTGTAGTAACACAGCAATCTATTAATTGGCAAATAAGTTATCTTATTAAGCATTTAAGAGATGAAAAAGAATGGTATTCAAAAGTTAGAAAGGAAAAGAGCAATGAGTAGAGTTGGTGAAAAGATAAAGGAAGCCAGATTAAAGTCTGGTATGACACAAAAAGTACTTGCAAAGAAGTTAGGTGTTGCAGAAAAATTTATAAATGAAGTTGAAACGGGTAGAAGGATTGTACAAGAATCATTTATAGATAAGGCTGCTAAAATCTTAAAAGCAGATTTAAATGATGTAAGTATGGTTGTAACAGATGAAGCATTAATGGAAGAAAGAAAGGCTTATGCTACAATTAATAAGAAGCCAGCAAAGATAGAAACAGAAGAAGTATGGGATAATGCATTTTCATCTGTTTTAAAGAACGTTCCAATTTATGATTATAGTTTAAAAAATGTTAAAGGAAAAATAGAGTTACCTATTCATTCAAATAAAGTAGAAGGTTTTCCTCAAGATAAAGTTATGTATTTAGAGATCCAAGATAATGAGATGTCTGGATTTAGAATGATGCAAGGGGATTTAGCTTTTGCTCATTTAGTAAAGGAAATAAGCAATAATGGAATATTCTTGGTTGATTATAAAGGAAATAGAAAAATAAGACAAATAAAGAGCTTAGGAAATTCAAAGCTACTTCTTGTAAGTAACGGGGGAGCTCTTATGACTGAAACTGTAGAATCTAGAGAAATATCGGTAATTGCAAAGTTAGAAAGAATAGAAATTAGATTATAAAAAGGTGCCAAAGGGCACCTTTTTTATTATATAAATAATAAAATAAAAAACAATATATTAATATGTGGATAGTGTGGATAACTTAATAAAACATGTGGATAACTTTGATATTAATAATAAATTTAATAGTTCAGATATTTTAAATTAAACATATATTGATAAGAGAAATTATTACGAGGTGGTAAACATAGAAGGTAATTTAAATAATTTAGGTATATTAAAGAATATGCCAACATCAATATTATCAAAGCTTAATATATCACATAGCTTTTTAGCAACTAATAATGATTCTGAAATTGAAGTAAGTATAATTTCAGGAGCTTCTCCAAGTGAAATTTCTAAAATAGTGGAAAACTTAAATGGAAAGTATGTTGATTTGGGATATGGATATGGAATAGCAGAAATTCCAATAGAAAATCTTGTTGTTTTAGCAACTAGCCCAGAAATTCAATATATAGAACTACCTAAAAGTTTATATGCAGATGATTATGAAAGTAATAGGGCTTCTTGTATTACACAGTTAAATTTAAGTGAATTTAATGGAAAGGGAGTTTTAATTGGATTTATTGATACTGGAATAGATTATACTCATCCTGCATTTAGAAATCCTGATGGAACAACTAGAATAGAATATATATATGATTTAGATGAAGGTGGAAAGGTATATACTAAGGAGCAAATTAATGAAGCACTTAAATCATCTGATCCATATTCAATAGTTAATTCAACTGATATTACTGGACATGGAACACATGTTGTAGGAATAGCTTGTGCTGGAGGAAAAATAGATAAGCAATATTATGGTGTAGCACCTGAAAGTTCAATAGCAATGGTCAAGGTGGCTAGAAGTAGATTTGCATTAAGTACTCAAATAATGAAGGGAATAAAGTTTCTTATTGATAAGGGAAAAGAGCTAAATATGCCATTAGCTATAAATATGAGTTTAAGTACTAATGATGGAGCACATAATGGTAGTAGTTTGCTTGAACAATATATTTCAACAGTTTCTGCTACTGAAAGAGTAACAATTGTTATAGCAGCAGGAAATGAAGGTGAAGCAGCACATCATGTAGGAGGAACATTAGAAGAAGTAAATGATGTGTATTTTAATATTTCATCAGATGAATCTATAGTTGTAATAAATTTATATAAATCAATATTGCCACAATTAAGTATAGAGTTAATTTCTCCATATGGAATTGGTACTGGTGAAATATTAGTAAAAGAAGGAGTTAATGAAGGAACAATAGGAAATTCTAGATATTCCATATATTTAACTGGACCTAAGCCATTTGATGTAAGTGGAGAAATTGGAATTATATTAACTGGAATTAATGGCTTTGTATCTTCAGGACAATGGAAAATAACATTAAGAAAATTAAATAAATATGACGGAAACTTTGATATGTGGTTACCTATTTCAGAAGGATTAAATGTTAATACTAAGTTTTTAGAACCTGTTGTTTATAAAACATTAGGAATACCTGCCACAGTTAAAAATGTAATATCAGTTGGAAGTTATAATTATTTAGTTGATATTATTTCACCATTTAGTGGAAGAGGAGAAAAATATAATGGACAATATATAAAGCCTGATATAGTTGCACCAGGAGAAGGAATTTATTCTGCTATACCTAATAGGGGATTTGATAAAAAAACAGGAACTTCTATGGCAACACCACAAGTTACAGGTGCCGCAGCTCTTATGATGCAATGGGGAATAGTAAATGGAAATGATCCTTATTTATATGGGGAAAGAGTAAAATATTTTTTAATTCTAGGTTCAAAAAAGACTAGGCAAGATATAGAGTATCCAGATGCAGGCTGGGGATATGGTGAACTTTGTTTAAGAGAAAGTATTAATTTAGTATCTCAAACATTAGGGTTAGGTCTTAGAAATAAAGAGAGTAAAGTTATACTTATGGATGATTATCTTAAAAGAGCAGATGAAATAAATGTGGATTATAATTCAGATAGTAAAGATAAAATTTTCCTTTTAGCTGAAGTTTCAAATCAAGAAGTTTTAAAAAATTTATTGAAAATACAAGATATTGAAGGAGTAATGATATCATCAAATTTTGCGGTGATAATTACACCAGCTGATAAAGTTGACGAAGTAAAAAAATTAGCAATTAGAATAGTTAATATTGAAGTTTCTACTATATTAACATTAAATGATATTTCACCAGTAGAAGCAAGTGGAGCACCTGTATTTAATACCAATCCATATTTAAGGCTTAATGGAAGAGACGTATTGGTTGGAGTAATTGATACTGGAATAGATTATCTTAACAAAGAATTTCAAATGGAAGATGATACAACAAGAATAGTAAGGTTATGGGATCAAACTATTCAAGGAGATAAGTATATATATGGATTAAAATATGGAGTAGAATATACTGAAGATCAAATAAATCAAGCAATAAGTTTGCAAACTTCAGGTGGGGATCCATATAGTATAGTTCCATCTAAGGATGAGATTGGGCATGGTACTAAGGTAAGTGGGATTATTGGTGGAAGAGGAATAAACCCAGATTTAAAGGGAGTTGCCCCAGATTGTAAGTTTGTTATTGTTAAGTTATCTAGAACAACTAAGGTAGAACTTGATGCAGCACTTATTGATAAAATGGATGTGCCATCATATAGCCCATGGAGTGTATTGCTGGGAATAAGATATGTAGTTTCAGTTGCAAGGGAATTAAATAAGCCATTAGTTCTATTTATTCCAATGGGAAGCAATATGGGTTCTCATACTGGAAATGGAATTGATGAAAGTATTATTGATAACTATTCAACTGAAGCGGAAACTGTAATTGTTGTTCCAGTTGGAAACCAAGGAAATACAGATACTCATACTGAAGGAATAATTGAGAAAGCAGGTGATATTAAAGATATAGAAATAAGAATTGGCGAAAGGCAAAAAAACTTACCAATAACAATATGGATAAATAAACCTAATAGAGTTAAGTTATCAATAATATCACCGACAGGAGAAATAATTGATAACATGGAAGCCAAAAATACAAATAATAGAAGAATAAAATTTTTATATGAAAAAACTGAAATGATAGTTAATTTTAATTCACCTGAATTATCAACAGGTGATACACTTATTTTTATAAGAGCATATAATTTAAGACCAGGAATTTGGAAATTTAGGTTAACTGGAGAATATATAGTAGAGGGTAATTATTATGCATGGATACCTCAAAGGGAACTTATAGATGATGAAACTAAGTTTTTAAATCCAGTTGAATATACAACTATTACATTACCAAGTACTTCTAATAATGCAATTTCAGTAGGATATTATAATCAAAATAATAATTCCATTGTATCAGAATCCAGTAATGGTTATACAAGGTATGGAAGTATAAAACCGGATATAGTAGCTGGAGGAAGTAATGCTTTAGTTACTATTCCAGGAGGAGCAACTTCAGTGATGAGTGGATCTTCAGTTGCAGGTGCTGTTGTGGCAGGATGTTGTGCTCTTATTCTTCAGTGGGCAGTTACTGATGGAAATTATCCAGGTATATATTCATCACAAATAAAAACATATATTATAAGTGGAGCAAAGACAAGACCTGGTGATATTTATCCTAATAGGCAATGGGGATATGGAATGTTTGATTTACAAGGTGTATTTGATTGGATACAACAAACATATACACCTAGAATAAATACAGATTTTGAGGAGTATAGAGTTAAAAACTTATTTATTAGAAAGCCTAGAGATTTATAATAATCACTAAATATAATAAAAAAGCATATTAATAATTAATGGATTAATATATTAAGGAGTTATTATGGCTGATAAAGGTAGGTTAAAAATACAATGTTTTGTAGGTGATACTTATATACCTGTAGAGGGTGGTAAGATAACCATAGTATCATCTTCAGGTAAAACGAGTGATAATAAAGAAGTTAACTTAGTTACTAATTCATCAGGAGAATCGCAAGTTATTGAATTAAATGCACCACCACTAGAATATTCACAAGAACCATCACAACCAACACCCTACAGTTTGTATGATTTAAGAATAGATAGGGAGGGGTTTCAAACATTAGTTATTAATGGTGTTCAAATATTTCCAGGCCAAACAGCAATTCAACAATGTCAATTAATAAAATCTGATAGTAGGAATAGCAGAGCAGATGTAATAAATATAGGCCCTAATACATTAAATGGAAATTATCCAGCCAAAATTCCAGAAGAAGTTGATAAGCCTTTACCACCTCCAACTAGTGGAGTTGTACTTCCAAAGCCAGTAGTTCCAGAGTTTATAACTGTTCATACTGGAACGCCAAGCAATACTTCAGCACCTAATTATACTGTTTTGTATAAGGAGTATATTAAAAATGTAGCTTCATGTGAAATATATTCAACTTGGCCAGAAAATACTATAAGGGCTAATGTTTATGCAATAATATCATTTACATTAAATAGAATATATACGGAATGGTATAGGGGAAAAGGAAAGAATTATGATATAACTAATTCTACAGCATATGATCATGCTTTTACTTATGGAAGAAATATATATGATAGTATAAGCGCAGTTGTTGATGATATTTTTTCAAGTTATATAAGAAGAGTAGGTAGAAAGCAACCCTTATTAACACAGTATTGCGATGGAAAGAATGTTCAATGTCCAGGTTGGATGACTCAATGGGGAAGTAAATATCTTGGTGATGAAGGAAAAACTCCTTATGAGATATTAACTAATTACTATGGCACTGATATTGAGTTAGTTACAGCAGATATTGTTGAGGGAATTCCAAGTTCTTATCCGGGATATGACTTAACTATAGGTTCTAGTGGAACTGAAGTTGAAACAATTCAAGAGCAATTAAATAGAATAGCTCAAAATTATCCATTAATACCTAAGTCAGCAGTTGATGGAGTTTATGGATCAAAAACATCAGAAGCAGTTAAAGTATTTCAAAGCGTATTTAATTTACCACAAACAGGAGTTGTAGATTATGCAACATGGTATAAAATCTCAGATGTTTATGTTGGAGTAACAAGAATTGCAGAATTAAGATCATCTATTAAGCAAAGAACATTTGTCCCACCATTATCATTTGATATTTTAAATTCAAAACAAGTACCCAAAATGAACTACTTCGACGACTAGTTGAAAAATATTGCGCACATAGTGAAAACGAAAAATGGAATATTACTTTTCCGGGAAGCGGTGAAATTTTCGCTAAGAATTTATATAATTGATTCCGTAAAATTTACTAAAGATTTTAAACTTGCTAAAGCTTCAAACAGTAAAATCTTCTTAACGCAAATTTACTACATCAATTATTAAATTCTATAGCTTAATTTCAATGCTTCCCTCCAAATTAATATTTCATTTTTTCTCTTCACTATCTTGCTTATTTCCCCCACCTTATAGTTAACGACTTTTGATACAAATTTGTATGACAAGTCGTTAACTTTAGAGGGGTTCAACTTTTCAAAATTGCAGATCTAGGCTTTAAAGCTAGTGATAGAGAAAAATTAATGATATAACCGGAAGGAAGTATTATATAATAAGCCTTAGAATTTAATTATTATTGTAATAAAATTAGCGTTAAGAAGCTGAGGTAAGCGATAGCGAACTTCGAAGCTTTAGCTGATTTTATGGAAATAATAATATAAATTCTTAGCGAAATTATATGACTTAATGGAGGTTATATCATTAATTTTCGGCATCACGGCATTAACACGATAGTTCGCAATTTAGTTAAGGTCTGATTTATGTTTGTAATAGAAATAAATACATTGAGTTATGAATATTAAGCTTAGTAGACCAAAAAGGGGATATAATGTTGAAATTAAATTTGAGAATCCAATTTGAGATATTGGTAAAGCCACTGCTAGAACTATAAAAATTCCCTTTTTAAAGTTAATATTAAAACTTTGTTCTAATGTTTTACTAATTGAGTAAACATCTGAGACTTCGGTAGAGAACATTTCAAGCCAAATTATTACTAGTAGTAGGGCTTGTATAACATTACCGAATCTTTGTGCAACTAAAAGCAATGGTATTTCAAGTTCAAATATATATGGTTGATTAGCCAATAATAATAGGTTAATAGCACCAGATAATAAAGTTAAACCTAAGGCTCCTAATGCAATACCGTAAACCATTGTTTTGGAGCTTTTAGTTTCATTGCTTAATGGAACTAATACACCCGAACAGCAAAGTATGTTATATCCAGCATAAAGTATAGTAGAAATAAAAACACCATCTTTAGGAGGTTCAAAGCTAGATATATATTGCAACGAAATTGAATCTTTACAAAATAAAAAATATAGAACTAGAATAAGAGTAATTGTACATAGTAGGGCAGGAACAATAAATGAGTTTACTTCAATAAGACCTTCAGTACCTCTTAGTAAAAACACACATGCAATACAAAGCATAATTAATGAACCAATAATTTTGGGGATTCCAAAAAATTGATTAATTAAAGCACCACTTCCTGCAAGAATAATTGATGCACTAGAAATTAAATAAAAGGTTGTTATTACTCCTGTTATTTTACCGAGTAGGTTAGGGCTTATTATTTTTAGAACATCACTATAAGAGTTAAGATTATATTTAATACCTATTTTAGCTATTATTGATCCCATCAATACATAAAATACTCCACAAAAGAGTATTCCCAAAAAGCTAGTCACGCCAAAAGAAGTAAAAAATTGAGTAATTTCTTTACCTGAAGCAAGTCCAGCACCAACAACTGTTCCAATAAACACAGCAGCAATTTGAAAAACTTTAGTGAAATCTTTCTTCACGCGTATCCCCCCAATATATTTCTAATATCTAATATATAAACGTTACAGTAGAATTATTCTTTTTTTGTGAATAAGCTATATTTTATTAGGTAAAATAAATTTAAGAGATTATTTATGTGTAATAAAATATGTAAGGAGATTAATATGGTTAGTGTTAAAAGAGTTTTAAGTGGTATATTGGTTTTAACAATTAGTATATTAATTGGTTGTAGTAAAGTGAAAGAAGATAATGAAGTAACGCTAGATTTATTTGATGTATTTAGAGGAAAAGATTTAGCAACAAATTATTTAATAAATATTAGAAATGGTGATATAGAAAAAGCTAATGAGGTATGTGTTAAAGAGTTAGTTGAGAATAATATTAATTTGTCTGAAGGAGTTTCTGATATAGCAGGATTTCAATTAGATAAAACTATAGCAAGTAGTGAATTTGCATATTATATTTTTAATGTTATTAGAGATTCTAATACAGAGCCTAAGAGTGATTTGGAAAGTTACATCATAAAGGTAAATAGAAATGGAGATAATTATAGTGTAAGTGAAATTAAGGCAAAGTCACAAAGAGAATTATATATAAAAAATAATTCTTTAAGAATAATTGGGGAAAAAGGTGGAAAAAGTAGTTTAGTAATAAGCTTAAATAATATTCCTAAGGATACGTATTTAAGAGAGAATAAGATTATGCTATATAAGGAAAAGGTGCCTAACAATAACTTTGGAAAGGTAGTTTTGGGATTTACAGGACAAAAAATAGCTATTTCTACTGTAGATGACAAGAGTGCATTTATTTGTATTGCTTATATTGATAATACATTAATGCAGAATGGTACTGATGATATATCTAGCAGCACAACTTCACAAGGAAGCCAAATCAGTGAATTACAAGAGGTTTTAGAAAAACCTATTACAAGTAAGGTTGTACCTGTAGATTTATTAAATAATGTTCAAATAGAGAATTTTATATTTTCTAAGGAAGATGATAATATAGCTGTTAATTATAAAAATCAAGCAGGTATAGAGAGATTAAATATATATAAAGCAGATGATGGAACTATGATAGATGCTAAATTAGATGATGTTTTTAATAAGAATATATATAATGTTAAGGCTGGATATTTTGATGAGGATAGATTAATGTTTGATGTTTATAAATCTGATGGTACTACTGATGATGTTACAGGTAAATATAGTTTTAATATGAAGAGTGAAGAAATGATTAAATTGTAATTAAGTGATAAGTAATTTATAATATAGTAAAAAATAAAAGAGGTTAATGTTATTATACATTACCTCTATTTTAATTTTGTAATTTAATCTTAAAGCAAGTGGAGTATTAATATAATTAGTTATTAAATATACTGATCAATATAAGGAGAAAAAAATGATAAAGGAATGGAATGGAAAAAGGTATCATAGTTTAAATTATTTCCTAAGAAATAAATTTGGGGAAAAGATATATAAAATATCATTAGATGGGGGATTTACTTGTCCTAATAGAGATGGAAAAGTTGCAAAGGGTGGATGTACTTTCTGTAGTGCAAGAGGATCAGGAGATTTTGCTGGAAGTAGAATATTATCTATTACAGAACAGTTTGCAGATAGAAAAGAAATGATGGAAAAGAAGTGGAAGGATGGTAAGTATATTGCTTATTTCCAAGCTTATACTAACACTTATGCACCAGTTGAAGAGTTAAGAAAAAAATATGAAGAAGCATTAGCTCAAAAGAATGTTATTGCTTTATCTATAGCAACAAGACCCGATTGTCTAGATGATGATATTTTAGATTATCTTGAAGAGCTAAATAAGAAGACTTATCTTTGGGTTGAATTAGGATTACAAACTATAAATGATAAGACAGCTCGTAATTTTAATAGAGGTTATGATTTCGAAACTTTTGATAGTAGTTTGAAGAAATTACAAGAAAGAGGAATAGAAGTTGTTGTACATACTATATTTGGACTTCCTGGAGAAACTAAAGAAGATATGTTAAAGACTGTAGATTATGTTGCACATTCAGGTGCTCAAGGAGTTAAGTTTCATTTATTGCACCTAATGCAAGGAACTAAAATGGTAGAGCAATATGAAAGTGGAGAATTACAGCTTTTAAGCAAAGAAGATTATATTGATTTAATATGTAAGGCGATAGCTATGATACCAGAAGAGATGGTGGTTCATAGACTGACAGGTGATGCTCCAAGACAAAGTTTAATTGGACCGATGTGGAGTTTGAAAAAGTGGGAAGTATTAAATGACATTGATAAGGCACTTGTAGATAATAATATTTGGCAAGGAAAAGATTTTAAATAAAGAAAGCTTTATTAATTTATATTATGTTAAGGAAAGATGTTGTAGCGACTGTGTAAATAATTTTTGTAACAGTCGCTTTTTTATTTATAATAATATTAAGAAAATACTTACTTTCTAATGATGGTAGGTATAAGTTCTATTAATCAAAATCGAAGATTTAAAGTCTTATTTATGGAACAAACAGATTAAACAATAAGTCTAATAGGTGAAGGGAGCGAAGAATTTGGAGGCTTCAGTAGATAATATTAGTAAAGATGAATTAATAATGGAAGTAAAAAGGGCAAAGCGTGGAGATAAAGAAGCTTTTTGTAATTTAATTATATTAAATAAAGTTGCAGTATATAGAGTTGCAAAAGCTATATTAAATAAAGAAGAAGATATAGAGGACGCAGTTAGTGAATCTATATTAAAGGCTTATAAAAACATACAAACATTAAAGGATGAAGCATTTTTTAAAACATGGTTAATAAGAATAGTTATAAATGAAAGTAATAATTTATATAAAAAAAGATTTAAGGAAATAGCTGTAGATAAAGATCACTTTAAAAACATAAAGGTTAATGATAATTATAAAGATTTATCTTTATATAATGCAATTAATTCATTAGATGAGGATTTAAGAATTACTACAATATTATTTTATTTTGAGGATATGAAATATAAGGATATAGCGAAAATTCTTAACGTTAAGGAAGGAACTATAAAATCAAGATTATCTAGAGCAAAAGAAAAATTATATAATATTTTAAAGGAGGAGCTTCATGGATAAATTTGATGAATACTTAAAAAATAAAAGTAAAAGCGAAAATGAAGAATTTGTTTTGCCAAAGTCTTTTGAATGTAAACTTGAAGAAACTCTAAAAAATTTAGATAAAGAAAATAAAAGCAAAACTAATGTATGGTATATGAATAAGAAACTATGGACTATGGCAGCCTGCTTTGCACTTGTATTTTTAGCAGGAGTATCAATAAGATATGGAGTCGATTCAAATAAATTAAGTTCTATAGAGAGAAATTTAGAAAATCAAATTACAGAATATAGTGGAGGAGTTCCAGAAGTTGCCAGTCGTAACGAAGCAGAAGCTAGAGGTATTACTAAAAATGGAGCAACAGAAAAGGAAGTAGAAGAATTTAGTTTACAAGATACCCTTGGTGATGAAATTATAGATTCTAACAACATTAATAAGATAATAATTAAAAATATAGTAGAGGATAATACTTATAAATCTATAGATAATAAGAACGATATAGAAAAGATTATTAGTTTTATAAATAATATTCCAAAGGAAGAAATTCAAAACCAAACTTTAGGAGAGTGGGATTTTTTAATACAAACTAATGGAGTGGAAAGTAATCATACTATAATTATTAAAAATAATATTATGAATATAGATAATAAGTACTATAAAATAAATGCTGAAGAGGTTAATAATTTTAAGGTTATGTATAACGATTTAAATTATGATGAAAATAAAATACCTTATTGTGATTTTTAATTTATAAATGGATTAAGTTTAGGGTATGAATAAAAATTTTAAAGATAATAGTAAAAATATTAAATTAGGAAAGGTATTAATATCAGCTTTATTAGGACTATCTATTATATTTTTCTTTATAAAGAGGTTTGGAAAAGTAACAGGAAGTATTTGTTTAATAAGAGGATTAACAGGAATTCCATGTCCATCATGCGGAATGAGTAGGGCCATTATAGCAGTTATTAATGGTGATATTATAAATGCATTTAAATTTCACCCATTATTTTGGTTACCTTTTGTAGCATTACTACTTATAATTTTTAAAAGAAGATTTTTTAAGAAGATATTAATAGGTTCTATTATTTTAATAATGCTTGTTTATATTTTAAGAATGACAATGCTTTTTCCAAATATAGAACCTATGCAATATAATGAGAGGTCAATACTTAATCAGATTATAGAGAATAAAAACTAATAATTAAAGAAAAGTACTTAATTATGTATATATTAAAAAGTCGGCATAAGCCGACTTTTTCTATTAATTTTAGTTAGTTATCAAAAGCCTTTATACTACTTGGAATATAAAGAATTTTAAGTAGTATGATTCATCTGAATTCCAAAGAATTGGATGGTCTGAGCTTTGAGTTCTAACTTCAATTTGTCTTAAAGTTCTTCTAGCATCATGAGCAGCTTCAAGAACAGTTTTCTTTAATTGTTCTTCACTCATATAATGAGAGCATGAGCATGTAGCAAAGTAACCACCTGGCTTAACCATTTTTAAACCTCTAAGATTAATTTCTTTATAACCTCTAATTGCAGCATTAACAGTGTTTCTAGATTTAGTGAATGCTGGTGGATCTAGAATAACAACATCATATTGTTTACCTTCTCTTGACCAATCTCCAAGAACATCAAATGCGTTATGACATTCAAATTTAACAACATCTTGTAAATTATTTAATTCAGCATTTCTTGTAGCACAATCTACAGCATGTTGAGATACATCGATTCCAAGAACTGATTTTGCTCCAGCGATTCCGGCATTTAAAGCAAATGAACCAGTATGAGTAAAGCAATCTAAAACATCTTTACCTTTACAAATTCTATGCATAGCAGCTCTGTTTTCTTTTTGGTCTAAAAAGAATCCAGTTTTTTGCCCATTTTCTAAATCAACTATGTATTTAACTCCATTTTCAATAATTTCAATATCAGTATCAAATGGTTCAGTTAAGAAGCCTTTAGTTTGTTCTAAACCTTCAATTTCTCTAGTTTTTATGTCACTTCTTTCATAAACACCTTTAGCGCCGTATTCTTCAACTAGTATTTTTACTATTAAATCTCTATATTTATCCATTCCTAATGTAGATATTTGAATTACATAGTAATCTTCAAATTTATCAACAGTTAATCCAGGTAAGAAATCGGCTTCTCCAAATATAAATCTGCATGATGATGTATCGATAACAGTTTTTCTATAATCCCATGCAGCAGCAAATCTTTTCTTAAAGAATTCTTCATCTATTTCTTCATTAATATCTCTTGTCATTATTCTAATTGTTATCTTACTTCTATCATTAATATAACCTTTACCAATGAAATGATTTTTGTGGTTATATACCTCAACTATATCTCCATTTTCATAGTCACCATCATATTCATTTATTTCATCTATGTATATCCAAGGACGACCTTGTTCAGCTCTTTTGTTCTTTCCCTTATGTAAGAAAAATTTACTAATCATCATTTACATCTCCTTATCTTAAATCTTATACGATTATAACATAACTATTAAATAACAGTACAAAATTTAATTTATGAAAAGAGGGAAATTTATTTATGTTAGATATATAATATATATTAAGAAGTTTATAGATAGGTAGATTGAATATGAATTATGTATATATATTAAGATGTAATGATGATAGTTTATACACAGGATGGACAAACAATCTAGAAAAAAGAATAAAAGCACATTCTGAAGGAAAAGGAGCAAAATATACAAAAGCTAGATTACCAGTTGAATTAGTTTATTTTGAAGAATTTGAAGATAAGATAGAAGCTATGAAAAGAGAGTATGCAATTAAACAGTTAAAAAGAAGTGAAAAATTAATGCTAATAAATAAATGTAGTAAAGTGGATGAAGCTTGAAGCTTACACTGCTAAAGGTGAACTAGTAATTTAAAACTACTAGTTCACCTTAAATTTTGCAATAAAAAACCACTTACATTGTAAGTGGTTTAAATCGTTAAACTTATAGGGGAGTTTTGGATTGGGTATTATTTTGAATAATCCTTAATTAAATCCTGAATCTTTGATTTACATCTAAATCCATGACAACTGCCAGTACATGCACCGGTTACTTTAGAAACTTCTTCTACGGTATGGGCACCATTTTTAATAGCTTCTTTAATTTTTGCCTTAGATATAGACTTGCAGGTACAAACTTTTGTTATTTTATCAAGGATATCAGTGTTTAAATTATTTTCCATAACGGATCCTCCAAAATACAAAGATATTAGGAAACACAAAAATTAATTATTAGGTAAATTAATTTCTGAGTAATACGTTTCAACACCTATATTAAATCATAGTATACTAAAATAGTCAACATTAAATATTAAATAATAATAACTATTATTTAATGGAAATTATTACAGTAATATTATTAGTATTATTGCATAATTAATACCTTAAAATATTAAATTTAGTAATAAAAAAATTAATTATAAAATTTTGGATGCAATTGACAAATCATAATTAGTTAATATATAATAAATTCATTAAAGACTATGATTAGGATAAGTACTTTAGTTTATTCTTTTAAGAGAGTGACTGGTTGGTGTGAAGTCATAAGATAACTTAAGGAAAATCACCTAGGAGTTTGAGGCTGAAAGTTTTTTTACGATTAAGTTATCACGTTAGCCCGCGTTAAGGGATAGGATATGAAAGTATCTGAATTATGACTCATAGTATAATTATGGGTTTATTAACCTTAGGTGGTATAGCGAATTCACTTCGTCCTTTTGGGATGAAGTTTTTTTTATTTAAGTGATCTTCCAAATTTTAATTTGGTAAGGAGAACTTACTCATTCCACGATAGGAGAAGGAGTTTCATTAAATAAAGAATTAAAATATGTCTTTAAGATAATAATTTTAATAATCAATAAACGTAGAGAAAGGAGAATTCTTATGTACAAAAAAGTAGAATTACCAAATGGTTTTGTTGGTCTTGAAAAAGAAGTAGCAAATCTTTGGACTGCAAGAAATGTTATAAAAAAGAATTTTGATATGAATCAAGATGGTGAATACTTCACTTTCTATGATGGGCCACCAACAGCAAATGGTAGACCACACGTTGGACACGTGTTAACAAGAGTTATGAAGGATATTATCCCAAGATACAAAGTTATGAAGGGATATAAAGTTATAAGAAAAGCTGGATG
Organism: Clostridium sp. D43t1_170807_H7; assembly: GCF_015555905.1. Taxonomy (GTDB): domain Bacteria; phylum Bacillota; class Clostridia; order Clostridiales; family Clostridiaceae; genus Clostridium. The sequence continues at coordinate 58,461 of NZ_JADNLK010000013.1, read as the reverse complement.
GGATACTCACGGTCTTCCTGTAGAACTTGAAATAGAAAAGAAGCTTGGTATTTCAGGTAAGGAGCAAATCGAAGAGTACGGTGTAGAAAAGTTCGTTAAAGAATGTAAAGAAAGCGTATTTACCTATGTAAGTATGTGGGAAAAAATGACTAATCAAATTGGTTATTGGGTTGATATGGAAAATCCATATGTAACTTATCACAACCCATATATTGAATCAGTTTGGTGGGCATTAAAACAAATGTGGGATAAAGGCCTTTTATATGAAGGACATAAAGTAATGCCATACTGCCCAAGATGTGGTACTGCATTATCATCTCATGAAGTTGCACAAGGATATAAAGACGTTAAGGATTTAACTTGTGTTGCTAAATTTAAGGTTGAAGGAGAAGACAACAAGTACATATTAGCTTGGACAACAACTCCTTGGACATTACCTTCAAACTTAGCTTTATGTATAAACAAAGCTTATACATATATAGAAGTAAAAGTTGGAGATGAAATATTAATATTAGCTAAAGACTTAGCTGATAAAGTTTTAGGAGAAGACTATGAAATAGTTAGAGAATTCCCTGGAACTGAACTTTTAGGAACTAAATATGAGCAATTAATGCCTTTCGGTAAAGTAGAAGGAAAAGCATTCGAAGTAATTCACGGTGATTATGTTACTTTATCAGATGGTACTGGTATAGTTCATATAGCACCTGCATATGGTGAAGATGATAGTTTAGTAGCTAAGGCTAATGGAATTACTTTCATAAACTTAGTTGATAGAGAAGGTAGATTCGTAGAAGAAGTTACTCCATGGGCTGGAAAGTTCGTTAAAAAGTGCGATGAAAGCATTTGTAAGTGGTTAGAAGAAAATAATAAATTATTTAAATCTGAAAAGCACTTACACTCATATCCACACTGTTGGAGATGTGACACACCACTTCTTTACTATCCAAAAGAAAGCTGGTTTGTTGCAATGACTACTCTAAGAGATAAGCTTTTAGAAAATAACAATAAAATTAATTGGTATCCTGATAACATTAGAACTGGTAGATTTGGTAAGTTCTTAGAAAATGTTATCGACTGGGGTATTTCAAGAGATAGATATTGGGGAACTCCACTTCCAATTTGGAATTGTGAATGCGGACATAAAGAATGTATAGGAAGTATTGCAGAACTTAAAGAAAAGGGAATTAATGTTCCAGAAGATATCGAATTACACAAACCATATATAGATAATGTTCATTTAAAATGTGAAAAATGTGGTAAGGAAATGACTAGAACTGGTGAAGTTATTGACTGTTGGTTCGATTCAGGTTCAATGCCATTCGCACAATTACATTATCCATTTGAAAATAAAGAATTATTTGAACAAAACTATCCAGCTCAATTTATATCAGAAGCTGTTGACCAAACAAGAGGATGGTTCTATACTTTATTAGCAATATCAACTGCTATATTTGATAGAAATCCATTTGAAAACTGTATAGTTTTAGGTCACGTTCTTGACAAGAAGGGCTTAAAGATGTCAAAATCTAAAGGAAATGTTGTAGATCCATTTGATGTATTAGATGCACAAGGTGCTGATGCAACAAGATGGCACTTCTATACTGCAAGTGCTCCATGGTTACCAACAAGATTCTCTATAGATGACGTTGGAGAAGCCGGAAGAAAATTCATGGGGACATTATGGAATGTTTATTCATTCTACGTGTTATATGCTGAATTAGATCAATTTAATCCATTAAAGTATAATGATTTCGTATCAGAAAATGTAATGGATAAATGGGTTATGTCAAAACTTAATACATTAGTTAAAGATGTTGACTCTATGTTAAACTCATACCAAATAACTCAAGCAGCATTAGCTATTGAAGATTTTACAGATGAATTATCTAACTGGTATGTAAGAAGAAATAGAGGAAGATATTGGTCTGAAGAATTAACTGATGATAAGATAGGTGCTTATGTAACTTTATACAAAGTATTAACAACTTTAATTAAAGTAGCAGCTCCATTTGTTCCATTTATAACAGAAAACATTTATCAAAACTTAGTAGTTGGATTAGATGAAAATGCTCCAGAAAGCATTCACTTATGTAGCTGGCCAGAAGTTAATGAAAATGCTATAGATAAGAACTTAGAAAAAGAAATGGACTTAGCTTATACAATAGTTAAGCTTGGAAGAAGTGCAAGAAATGGTGCTAACATTAAGAATAGACAGCCACTTTCTAAGATGCTAGTTTCTACAGATTCACTTCCAGAATATTATGGAGAAATAATAACAGATGAGTTAAATATAAAAGCAGTTGAATTTGGTGCTGACCTTTCTACTCATGTTAACTTTGAAATTAAGCCAAACCTACCAGTGTTAGGAAGAGCTTATGGTAAGTTAATACCTGGAATAAGAAGAGAAATAGCAGCAAGAAATCAAATGGAATTAGCTCAAACTATTCAAAATGGTGGAGTTGTTGTTATTAATGTTGATGGAACAGAAATTGAATTAAATAAGGAAAACTTATTAGTTACTATGCAAGGGTTAGAGGGTTATGCATTTGCTGGTGAAGGTTCAATTGGTGTTGTTTTAGATACTCATATTTCTGAAGAGCTTAGAGAAGAAGGTCACTTAAGAGAAATAATTTCTAAGATTCAAAATATGAGAAAAGATAAAGGGTTTGAGGTTGCAGACAAGATTAAATTATATGTAGCAGATAACGAAATGCTATTAGATGTAATTAAAAAGTTTGCTGAGGTTATTAAGAAGGAAACCTTAACCCAAGAAATAGTTTACAATGAGGAAGCTAATTATACTGAAACAGTTATAAATGGTGAAAAGCTAAATATGACTGTAGAAGTTATTAAATAATTATAGCTTTATTACAGAGGGTAGGGATTAAGTAATAATTCCTACCCTTTTTTCAAACACTAATATTATAGTTTAAATTATGAATTATTAAGCGTAAAAAGTAAGCAAACTCATTGTATTAATTAGGAAAAAAAGGTATAATTAATAATTAAAATGAAAATGGAGTGATGTTGATATGGCTACTTCTATAAAAGATGTTGCTAGGGAAGCTGGCGTTTCAATAGCTACGGTATCTAGAGTATTAAATGATATAGATGTTGTTAATGAAGATACTAAAAAAAAGGTATTAGATGCTATTAAAAAGTTAGGATATAGACCAAACATTGTAGCGAGAAGTTTAAAGACACAAAGAACAAAAACCGTTGGAATATTAGTTCCTGATATTTCAAGTGGATTCTATCCAGAGATAGTTAGAGGAGCAGAGGATGTTGCAAATATTTATGATTATAATGTGATATTATGTAACTCAGATTTTGACTATGATAAGGAAAAAGATTACTTAAGAGTGCTTAAGGAAAAGATGGTTGATGGTGTTATCTATATGAGTTCTTGTTTAGAAGAAGAAACTCTAGATATAATAAATGAATTAGATTTAAAAACAGTTCTTGCAGAGTCTAAGGATAAAGAAGGTAGATTACCAAGTGTAATTATTGATAATATACAAGCATCATATGATGCAACAAAGAGTTTAATTAATAACGGATTAAAGAATATTGCTTTTGTTGGTATTAACAAAGGTGCTGCTAATGCTTGGGGAGAAAGACATAAGGGTTATGAAAAGGCATTAGAAGAAAGTGGTCTTTCTATTGATGAAGATTTAGAATTCTTTAAAGATTTGAAAGTTAAGAGTGGATATAAAGCCGTTGAAAGCTTCTTAGCTACTGGTAAAAAGTTTGATGGAGTAGTATGTTCATCTGATGAAATTGCCATTGGTGTAATTAATGCGTTAAGAGAAAATGGTATAAAAGTTCCTGAAGATGTAAGTGTAATAGGATTTAATGATAATGCTGTTGCATCTTATTTCTATCCTAAAATAACTACAGTTAAGCAACCAAGTTATGATATGGGATCAGTTGCAATGAGAATGCTTATTAAAATATTAAATAATAAACCGTTAGAACAAGATCAATATGTGTTAAATTATAAGTTAATACAAAGAGAAAGCTCTAAATAGGCAATTAACTATCTTTAATTTTCTTTTAAATTAAAGATAGTTAATTTTTTTACAAAAATATGTTGAAATAATAGGAAAAAAATGATACAATTGAAATTGTTTGATAACGTTTACCAATGGCGGTTATTTCTAAATTGGGTACACAATCAATTAGGTATAGGTAATATTATTGGGAATTTGAGGATTAGGGTATAAAGGTAGTTATCAAAGCATCATAAAATAATTGCTACGTTAGTAAGTAGAATAAAAGAGGATAGATTAACTATCCTCTTTTTTCTATTATTAAAGTATTCCTTCAGTCTTTAATAAGTTTTCTAATTTTTGTACTTTTTCTGTTAAAGTCATAAATTTTTCTTTTATTATATTATTTTTTTCATTTCCTTCACTAATACAGTTTTCCATTTCTTCTACAGTTTTTAATGCATCATCAATATCTTTTTGAGCTAATTTTAAGTTTGATTCTTTCATAGACGTATCTCCTTTGTTAGGTAAATAAAAAATATAAAAAACACTTTCTTATAAATACGAAGGTATACCCTCGGTGTAACATAAACTTACTAAATTAATATTTATAGTTTTTCAGTTAAACTTATGTTGATATCTTTATCCTATCACTAATAAATAGGCGTTGCAAGGCATATATTGTAAAGAAAAAATAAATAGGGGGAAATAGAAAATGATTAACTATATATGGTTTGTAATGATTTTTCTGGGATTAGTGGTTGGAATATTTACTGGAAATGGTGAAGGTATTTCTAATGCAATAATAGGTTCTATTGATACTACAGTTACATTTATTATAGGACTTGTCGGATTAATGTGTTTTTGGTGTGGGGTTATGAAAGTTGCACAAAATAGTGGATTTACAGAAAAATTAGCTAAGCTTATGAAACCTATATTAAAACTTATATTTAAAGATGCAGCTAAAGATGAAAAGGCTCTAGGAGCTATAGTTATGAACATAACAGCAAATATGATGGGGCTTGGAAATGCAGCAACACCTTTTGGAATTAAAGCTATGGAAGAAATGGATAGATTAAATACTGAAAAAGGTGTAGCTAGTAATGATATGGCTTTATTTCTAGTGTTAAATGCTGCTTGTATTCAGTTAGTTCCATCAACAGTATTATCTATAAGAGCAGCAGCAGGTTCTTCAAATCCAGGATCAATAATACTTCCAGCAATAATATCAACTGGTATAGCAGCAATTGTTGGTGTTATTTGCTGTAAAATTTTACAAAGATATTTTTAGAATTATGGGGGTACTAATATGTTTAGCTATATAACTAAAAGTATTATTCCTATAATAGTTTTAATTATTATAACTTATGGAATGATAAAAGGTAGAAAGGTATATGATTGGTTTATTGAAGGAGCAAAGGAAGGTTTAAATGTATGTTTGAATATTTTTCCGTATCTTTTAGCTATGATAATAGCTGTACAAATATTTAGAGAGGCTAATCTTTTAGATATGTTAAATAATGCAATTGCGCCACTTTGTAGGCTAATAGATTTGCCTAAAGAGGTTGTTCCGTTAGTCTTAATTAAACCTCTTTCCGGTAGTGGGGCAGTAGGGATTTTTACGGATATTTTAAAAAATTATGGTGCTGATTCAGCTATAGGTTTAGTAGCTTCAGTAATCATGGGAACTACAGAGACAATATTTTATACTGTAACTGTATACTTTGGAGCAGTTAAAATAAAGAAAACACGTCATACAGTCTGGGCAGCAATTATGGCAGATATGACTGCCATTATTATGGCAATATTAATGGTAAAAGTTTTAATACTGTAATAGTTGAATTCTATTGTTCATCACGTGAGAAGAAAAAATTAATGATATAACCTCTAGGAATGGTGTAACTTACTCCTCTGAGCGATAGCGAAGAGTGAGTTTCCTTTTAAAAGAACGCACCTTCTCCTTTCGTCGAATATGTAAGTTCGATTAACAAAATTAAAATTTTGAATCTCACTTAAGGGAACGAAGTGACTTTCGAAGCTTTAGCAATTTTTATTGAAAGAAAGATATAAATTCTTAACGAAAATTACACAAATTCTGGAGATAATATCATTAATTTTCGCCATCACGGTATCTTAAGCTTTAACGAATAAATTAGAATTAAGGGGATAATATGTAAAAATTTTAATGCACTGTAAAGAGTTTGGTTGTATAATATTACTAAAATGAATCGAATGGAGAATGATTATGGGGGAAGACAGGTTTTACATTGTAAATGAAAGATCATTACCAGAGATATTTAAAAAGGTAATTGAGGTAAAGGAGAATATTGAACTTGGCAATGCAAAAGATATAAGTGAAGCTATAAAATTAGTTGGAATTAGTAGAAGTACATATTATAAATATAAAGATGACGTATTTCCGATGGCGCAAGATATGCAATCTAAGAAGGTAACTTTAATATTGTTAATGACACATACGTCTGGTACTTTATCTAAAGTGTTAGATTGTATTGCATTTTATAAAGGCAATATATTAACTATAAATCAAGATATTCCAATTAATTTATCGGCTAATGTCACAGTTACCATTGATATTTCTCATATGGAGAAAAGCGTTAGTCAATTAGCAGCAAGGTTAAACTCTTTACCCAATGTTAGAAATGTTAAATTATTAGCAGCAGAATAATAAAAAGTAATCCTAAAATATTATAAAAGGAGATAGGGCTATGAATCAAAATATTTATAAAGTAAACAGAGATAATCTTTTAAATAAGATTAAAGATAATTCAATTGTAATTTTATTTGCTGGAAAAGCAATTCAAAAAACTGGAGATCAAACTTATCCATTTACTCCAAATAGAAATTTTTATTATTTAACAGGAATAAAAGAAGAAGAACATATATTAGTTATGTCAAAAATTAATGGAATAAAATCTTCTAAGCTTTACGTAAAAGATATTGATTTAGAATTAGAAAAATGGATTGGAAAGAGCATTAGAAAAGAAGAGGCTAGTGAGCTTACAGCAGTGGATGAAGTTAAATTTAAGAGTCAGTTTGATGGGGATATTCATGGAATGATTACTATGAAGGAAGAAGTAAATCTTTATTTAGACTTAGAAAGAATGAGTGCAAATAGAGAAGGAACTATTTCTCATAAATTTGCTAATGAAATAGTAAGCAAGTATCCTCAGGTTAGAATAAATAACGTTTATAGTAAGATTGGTGAGTTAAGATTAAAGAAATCACAAGAGGAAGTAGAAAAAATTAAAAAGGCTATTGAAATAACTAAAAGTGGTATTGAAAGATTAATGACTGAAGCACGTGTTGGAATGAAGGAATATGAATTAGAAGCATATTTTGATTTTAATTGTAAAGTTAAAGGTGCAACAGGCTTAGCTTTTACAACAATAGCTGCAGCAGGAAAAAATGCTACAACATTACATTATGTTGATAATAATTCAGAGCTTAAGGAAAATGATTTAATTCTTTTTGACTTAGGTGCAGAATATAATTGTTACAATGCTGATATATCAAGAACTTTCCCTGTTAATGGTAAGTTTACTGAAAGACAAAAGGAAGTTTATAATTCTGTTTTAAAAGTAAATGAAGAAATTATTAAATTAATTAAACCAGGTGTTAAATATAAAGATGTAAATGATAAAGCAACAGATTTAATAGCTGAAGAATGTATAAAGCTTGGCCTTATTACAGATAAGAAAGATGTTAGAAAGTATTATTATCATAGCATAGGTCATAGTTTAGGCATGGATACTCATGATATTGAGACGCCACATAGAGATATAACTTTTGAGCCAGGAGTTATATTTACTGTTGAACCTGGAATATATATTGAAGAAGAAGGTATAGGAATTAGAATAGAAGATGATATATTAGTAACAGAAGATGGAGTTATTAATTTATCAAGTGATATAATAAAAAGTGTAGATGAAATTGAAGAATTTATGAAAAAAGTTCAAAAGTAATAAAAGTTTAGAAAAGTTATAAAATGGTATTGCAAATACAATAAATTGATTATATAATCGAATTATTATAAAACAAAAGTGAATAACTTAGGGTAGAGGCGCGAAAGTTAATAGTATTATTGATGAGAAAAGCACTGTGATTCAATAAGAAAGGAGCAATCGCCGAAGCATACAACTGATGCTTTAAGGTTGTATAGCTGGGAGTGTATAAAATATATGCACTACTGTCACAAAGTATTTTGTGGTGAGCTATCATTTGAGACTTGTATTTTTATATTATTTTTAGTACATACAAGACCTTGAGTGTTAACTCAAGGTCTTTTTTTGTTAGTTTGGGGTATCCTTATTATTCACTTTTAAAATTAATTAGGGGGGAAATAAAAGTGAAAAAAAGAAGTTTTAAAGTTTTATTACTTACAATGTTAGTATTTATCTTTTCAACTACAGTTGCATTTGCAGCAGAAGTTGAGCCAGCAGCGGTGAATGCGGATAAGTTTGGAATATGGACATTAATTCCACCAATAGTTGCCATAGTATTGGCATTTATAACAAAAAACGTGGTTATTTCGCTATTCATAGGTATTTTATCAGGTAGTTTTCTAGTTAGTCTTGCTGGACATAATGTATTTGGTGCATTTATACAAGCTTTTCTAGACTTTGTAAATAGAGCATTGAATTCTCTTGCAGATCCATGGAATGCAGGTATAGTTCTTCAAGTACTTGCTATTGGAGGAGTTATTAATTTAGTTGCTAAAATGGGTGGTGCAAAGGCAATAGCAGAAGCATTAGCTAAAAAAGCTAAGACTGTAAAAAGTACTCAGTTAACAACCTGGCTTTTAGGTTTATGTGTATTCTTTGATGATTATGCAAATTCATTAATAGTTGGTCCAATAATGAGACCAGTAGCAGATAAAATGAAGATATCAAGAGAAAGATTAGCATTTATAATAGATGCTACAGCAGCTCCAGTAGCGGGACTAGCTATTATATCAACTTGGATTGGTCTAGAAGTAAGTTTAATTGGAGATGGTTTTAATTCAATTGGAGTTGAAGCAAGTGGGTTTGGAGTATTCCTTCAAACAATACCTTATAGATTTTATAATATATTAATTCTAGCATTTATAGTAATAACAGCTTTAACTTTAAAAGAGTTTGGACCAATGAGAAAAGCTGAGGTTGCAGCAAGAAATAAGAACAAATCTCTTAAAGATGAAATTGCAGTTGAAGCATCAGCTGAAATGGATGAATTAGAACCAAAAGAAGGTGTTAAGCTTAGTATATGGAATGCTATTATTCCAATCGGGGCATTAATAATTTCAGCATTAGTAGCATTTTATTATAGTGGATACAGTACAATAATTGGTGGAGATCCATCAGCAGCTCAAGAAATTATGATGAGTTCACCATTTTCATTTAAAGGTATAATGGAAGCATTTGCTGCTTCAGATGCTTCTGTAGCATTATTCCAATCAGCATTATTTGCTTCAGTAGTTGCTATTTTAATGGGGGTTGTTAAAAAGATATTCACTTTAAGTGAAGCTATTGAAGTTTGGGTTGATGGAATGAAAGGATTAATAATAACTGGTGTTATATTAATACTAGCTTGGTCATTAGGATCAGTAATTAAAGAACTTGGAACTGCATATTACTTAGTTGAGGTATTAAAAGGGGCAATACCAGCATTCTTATTACCAAGTTTAATATTTATTTTAGGGGCAGTAATTTCATTCTCTACAGGAACTGCATATGGAACAATGAGTATATTAATGCCATTAGCAATTCCATTAGCACATTCAATAAATCCAGATATGTCATTTGTAGTAGTTTGTACAAGTGCTGTGTTAACAGGAGCTATTTTTGGTGATCATTGTTCACCAATATCTGATACAACTATACTTTCTTCAATGGGAGCTGGATGTAATCACATTGAACATGTTAAGACTCAAATGTGGTATTCATTATTTGTTGCAGCAGTAACTATATTATTTGGATATATTCCATCAGGATTTGGAGTTCCAATATATGTAGTATTACCACTTTCATTAATTGCGTTATATGTAGGGGTTCAAATATTCGGTAAGAAGGTTGAAGAAGCTTAAGCAATAAGAAAATAAAATAAAAAGGGCTAAATTAAAAGGTTGTGCGAAAGCACAACCTTTTTACAGTTAAGAGTTATAAGTTAGGAGTTAATAGTTAAGGAATAAAGTCAGCTTGGGGTGACTTTGGAAAATCTATGTTTTTTAGAAATTGCGATAGCAGTTTCTTTCTTAACTACTAACTTAACACCACTGACTATTTATGTGGTGGTGGTGTTATTAGCTTGTTCACTAATATTGAAATTACTATGCCAAGTAATGTTTCTATTATTCTATTAGTGGCATAAAATAAAGGATCACTATAAGCGTGAGCTGTAGTAACTCCAAGAAATACTATGCAAGTTATGTTTATAGCACCTGGTCTTTTTAGAATATTACATAAATAAATCATGAAAATAATTCCAGATGAAATAATAATATATATTACTAATTTTGCTATGTATTGATTTGGTATATGAATTTCTAATGATCTAAATAAGTAAAGAAATATTAAACCAAAACTAGCCCCTATTATGGTTCCTGCCCCTCTATTTATTCCCATATGAATCGAGTTATAAACAGTGTCTTGTAAACAAATTACAGCTGTAAGGCAGGCAAAAAAAGGTTCGTTAGGTAAAAGTAATAAACATAAGAAAACAGCTATACCTGATTTTATTGTCCTAAGTCCAATCTTAGGAATTTTAAAATTATCCATAATTAAGCCTCCTATCCTTATGATATTATATATAATAACTAACTAAATTTCATTATTATACATAATATTTTTAGTATAAAATTAATAAATTAATAGATATAATAGCAGTATAAAATATGGATATTTAATAAGTTTTAAATAGTAGTTAGTTGGAGATAATAAAAGAAAAGAAGATAATTTTATTAGAAGTTTAAATTTGATCTTTAACTTATTGACAGTTTTTACATTTTAGAATATTATAAAACTAATAAATGCATAGAAGAGAAGAGTAGTTTAGGAATATATCTACAGAGAGCTAGGTATGGTGAAAACTAGTGATATTGAACTTTATGAAGATGGTCTTGGAGCAGATTATCTGAGCTTTGATAGTTAGGATAATACGGTAGCAACCGTTATATTGCAAGGTGATGATAGTCACCTAGTGAGATATTTATTGTGAAATAAATATAAAATAGAGTGGTAACGCGTATATAACGTCTCTATATGGGTATATAAGCCTATATAGAGGCTTTTTTTAGTTAAGAGTTTATGGTAAAAATAAGTAAGCTGATTTTAAATTAATATTTTCAATTTATACTATTAACTTTTACATATAAATAATGGAGAAAGTAGGAGGAAGAAAAATGACAAAGAAACCGTACTATATAACTACGCCAATTTATTATCCATCAACTAAATTACACATCGGTAATACTTATACAACAGTAGCAGCAGATGCTTTAGCTAGATTTAAAAGATTAAATGGATACGATGTAATGTTCTTAACAGGAACTGACGAGCATGGTCAAAAAATACAAAGAATAGCTGAAGAAAAAGGAATAACTCCAAAGGAGCATGTTGATGAAATAGTTGCAGGTATTAAAGAACTATGGAGTATGATGGACATAAGCTATGATAAATTCATAAGAACAACTGACGATTATCATAAGAAAACTGTTCAAAAAATATTTAAGCAATTATATGATCAAGGAGATATATATAAATCTTCATATGAAGGATTATACTGTACTCCATGTGAGTCTTTCTGGACTGAAACTCAATTAGTAAATGGAAATTGTCCAGACTGTGGAAGACCAGTTGAAAAATCAAAGGAAGAAGCTTACTTCTTTAGAATGAGCAAATATGCTGATAGATTAATGGAGTATATTGAAGCTCATCCAGAATTTATTCAACCAGAATCAAGAAAAAATGAAATGGTTAATAACTTCTTAAAACCAGGATTACAAGATCTTTGTGTATCAAGAACTAGCTTCAATTGGGGAGTTCCTGTAACATTTGATGAAGGTCATGTAGTTTATGTTTGGATAGATGCATTATCAAACTATATATCTGCTTTAGGATATGGAAGTGATAATGATGAGTTATACAAGAAGTATTGGCCTGCAGATGTTCATTTAATAGGTAAGGATATATTAAGATTCCACACTATTTACTGGCCAATTATGTTAATGGCATTAGGTGAAGAGTTACCAAAGCAAGTATTTGGGCATGGATGGTTACTTGTTGATGGTGGAAAGATGTCAAAATCAAAAGGAAATGTTGTTGACCCAGTAGTTTTAGTAGATAAATTTGGTGTTGACGCAGTTAGATACTATTTATTAAGAGAAATTCCTTTTGGAGCGGATGGATTATTTAATAATGAAATATTCATAAAGAAAATTAACTCAGATCTTTGTAACGATCTTGGTAACTTATTATCAAGAACAGTAGCAATGATTGAAAAGTACTTTGGTGGAGTGATACCAGCACCAACAGCTAAAGAAGATATTGATAATGAATTAATAAGTTTAGCTTTAGAAACTCCAGTTAAGGTAACAAAAGCAATAGATAATTTAAGAATTCCAGAGGCGTTAGAAAATATATTTGAACTTATAGGAAGAGCAAATAAATATATTGATGAAACAACTCCTTGGATACTTGCTAAGGATGAAGAAAAGAAAGAAAGATTAGGTACAGTTTTATATAACTTAGCTGAAAGCTTAAGATTTGCGTCTGTATTATTATCTGCTTTCTTACCAAGTACAAGTGAAAAAATTAATGCTCAATTAAATATAACTACAACATCTTGGGATTCATTATCTGGATTTGATGGAACAACTCCAGGAACTGAAGTTAAAAAAGGTGAAGCTTTATTCCCAAGAATAGATGTAGCTAAGACTTTAGAAGAATTAGAAGCTATGAGATTAGCTCAATTAGAGGCTAATAAGCCAAAAGAAGAGTATAAAATGCAACCAATTAAAGAAGAAATAACTATTGAAGACTTTGAAAAAATAGATTTAAGAGTAGTTAAAGTATTAGAATGTGAACCTGTTAAAAAAGCTAAAAAATTATTAAAATTAAAAGTTGATTTAAATGGAGAAGAAAGACAGGTTATTTCAGGAATAGCAATGCACTATAAACCAGAAGAATTAGTTGGTAAATATGTAGTTTTAGTTGCAAACTTAAAACCTGTTACTCTAAGAGGAGAGTTATCACAAGGAATGATTTTAGCTGCAGCTACAGATGATGATAGCGTATTAAAGCTAGTAAATCCAGGTGAATTACAAACAGGAAGCGTTGTTAGATAAGTGAAGCTCTAAATCTTTGATTTAGTTAGCTGAACTTACACCTGCGACTGAAAGGAGTAGGGTGTTTCCTTATAAATTAAGAGTAACAAGCGAAGTAAGTTAAGAGTGATAAATTAAGCAATAAAGTTGCCTTAGGGCAACTCTTTAGAAAATATAAAAAAAGTCAGCTATGCTGACTTTTTTACTATAACTTGTTACTTGCCACTTACAACTTGTCACTGATTAAAGGGGGTTTTTTAATGAATATTATTATAGGTAATGCATGGCCATATGCAAATGGTCCGTTGCATTTAGGAAGAATTGCAGTTTTGTTGCCAGGAGATATTTTAGCAAGATATCATAGGATGATGGGAGATGAAGTTGTTTTTCTTTCAGGTACTGACTGTCATGGTACTCCTGTTACTATGAAAGCTAAGGAGGAAGGAATTACACCTTTAGAAGTTGTAGAAAAATATCATGCTGAATTTCAAAGATGTTTTGAATTATTAGGTTTTTCTTTTGATATTTTTGCTAAAACTCATTCAGAATATCATGAGGAAAAGGTAAAAGAGTTTATCTTAGAGCTATATAAAAAAGGATATATATATGAAAAGGTAGTAGAACAAACATTTTGTGAAAATTGCAATGAATATTTATCTGATAGATATATTATAGGTAGATGTCCTAAATGCGGAGAGGAAGCTACTGGTGATGGCTGTGAAAATTGTAATGGAGAATTTGACTCTAGTGAATTAATAGATATGAGATGTAAAAGCTGCAATTCTAAGCCTACATTAAAAGAAACAAAACATCTATTTTTTGCGTTATCTAAGTTCGAAAATGATGTTAAAAGATTGTATATAATACAGTGTGGATGGAGAGAAAATGCACAAAAAATATTAAAAAGATATTTAGATGAAGGATTAAGAGATAGAGCTGTAACACGAGACTTTAATTGGGGTGTAGATGTTCCATTAGAGGGTTATGAAGATAAAAAAATATTTGTTTGGATTGAAGCAGTTATGGGATATTTAACAGCTAGTATGAAATGCTTAGAGGAACGGGGAGAAGATTATAGGGAGTATTGGCAAGGAGAAGATTCAAGAATTTATTTTATTCATGGAAAAGATAATATTCCCTTTCATGCTGTAATATTCCCAGCTATACTTTCAGGACTTGGTATAAAAAAACCTAATTTACGTATAATATCAAGTGAATATTTAAAATTAGAAGGAAAAGCATTTTCTACTGTTAAAAATTGGGCTTTATGGGCGGATTATGTTTGTAATAAATATAATGTTGATAGCTTTAGATATTACTTAACTTTAAACTCGCCGGAAGATAAAGATACTGATTTTACTTGGAGAGAATATATAAATATCCATAATAATGATTTAGTTAATGAATTATCTAGTTTTATAAACAAGGTGTTAGTTTTTTCAAAGAAAAATTACTCTAATAGAATACCAAGTGGAAAGATGAACGAAAATTTAAAAAGTGATATATTAAATTTATATTTTAATATTGGAGATAAAATGGAAGAAGGTCATTTTAGTGAAGGCTTAATTGATATAATTAATTTATGTAAAAAAGGAAATAAATATTTTGAAAGTAATAAGGTCTGGGACTTATTAAGTCAAGATCCTTTAAAGTGTAAAGAGATTATATACAATTGCATTCAGATAATAGTTAATTTATCTAATTTACTATATCCATTTATGCCTAATACATGTGATAAAATAAAAGTTTCTTTAAATTTAGGAGAAGGAATTTGGAGTTTCACAGAAAAAAAAGAAGGTGTAATTAGGGAATGTAGTACTTTGTTTAATAAAATTGATAAAAAGAGAGCTACTGAAGAAATAATTAGATTAAAAGAAAAGAAAATTTAGAATAAAAAAAACCTAGAGTCATTTCATTTGGGGGACGAATAACTCTAGGAAACCAATTTAAAAAACAACTTCTTAACCACAATACATGGTGGAAGTTATATTTAAAAGATGGTTTTAGGGGTAAATAATAATGCTTTAACTACTTTACAAGTACTATAATAAACATTAATTGTGTCAGTTAGGTGTCAAAAATCTGAAGAAAATATTAACAATATATTTCGAAATCATAACTTAATTAATGAAATATAAGTATTTACCTTTGAGTAACTTGTTTATAACTTAACTTCAAAGGTAAATATTTTTTTTCTTTAATTTGATATAATAAATAATAAGAAAAATTTATTTTAAAAGAGGGAGAAAAGACAATGGAATTTAAATATGAAATTTTTGATACTCATTCACATTATGATGATGAGGCTTTTGACGAAGATAGAGAAGCTGTTTTTGAACAAATAAAGGATGCAGGGGTAATTGGTATATTAAATTGTGCATGTTCTAAAAAAAGTTTAAAAACTACAAATGAATTAACTTTAAAACATGATTTTATTTATGGAGCGCTTGGAATTCATCCTAGTGATGCAAATGATTATGATGAAAGCGTTAAGAATGAAATAATTAATTTATATAATAGTAATAAGAAAATTATAGCTATAGGTGAAATAGGATTAGATTATTATTGGGATGAGAATCCAGATAAGGAAATTCAAAAAAAAGTATTTAGAGAACAAATGAAATTGGCAGAAGAATTAGGATTGCCAGTAGTAATTCATGATAGAGATGCTCATAAGGATACATTAGAAATAATGAAGGATTTTCCCAATGTTAGAGGAACAGTACATTGTTTTTCAGGAAGCGTAGAATTTGCTAAGGAATGTGTTAAACTAGGTTACTATATTGGAATTACTGGAGTAGTTACTTTTAAAAATGCAAAGAAAATTTGTGAAGTTGTAAAAGAAATTCCACTTGAAAGATTATTAGTAGAAACTGACTGTCCATATATGGCTCCATCACCAAATAGAGGGAAAAGGAATAAATCCGATTATATTGCATATATAATAGAAAAAATAGCTGAGATAAAAGAAATTAGCTCAAAAGAGGTAAATTTGGCTGTAAATTACAATTTTCACAGCTTGATTCACAATAAGAAATAAAGTAAAATTAATATTAACAATTGTAAAAAAATAGAAAACATTTCAGTCTATACCTACAAAACTTCAAACTGTAAAAACGCCATTATTTTTTTATTTCAATTAATATTTATAGTGCATATAAATGCATTTTTAAGCAGTTTCATTAAAACAAGAGTGGAAAATTTGACAAAAATAAGAATTGTTTATATAATTCAATGGTCACTCTTGCCAGGGGAGGTTAAATGTAGATGATTGAAAAATGGAAAGAAAATTTAAAAAACAATTTTTCTAATAGTCCTAAGGCAAAAATAATGGTAGGTGTTATTGGAGTATTAATAATAGCATTAACGATAACATTTACATGTGTAAGAAAAAACATAGTAATAATTATAGACGGAAAAGAAGAAGCATATATAACATATAAAGGGACTGTTAAAGATGTACTTGAAGAGAATGAGATAGAAATAGCTCATAAGGATAAAGTACAACCAGCTTTAAATGAAAAAATATCATCAAAAGATGTTATTACAATTAAAAAGGCTGTAGAAGTAGAGATGGTAGTTGGTAACAAAACAATTGTTATAAAAACTGCTGAAGATACTGTGGAAGATATGATAGAAGCTGAAAAGGATGAACTAAGAGCCGAAGGAGTTGAATTTGTTGAAGGAGTTGATGAAATAACACCTTCATTAGATACTGAAATATCGGATAGTCTTACAATTCAATTAGTTAAAGTTGAAGTATTAAATGAGGTTGCTGTAGAAAGCATTGACTATGAAACAATAGTTGAGGAAGATGAAAACCTAGACATTAATACTGAAAATGTTAGACAAGCTGGTGAGGCAGGAGAAAAGGAAATAACTTATAAAGTTATTAAGAAGGATGGCGTTGAAGTATCTAGAGAAATAGTTCAATCTAAGGTTACAAAAGAACCTATAAATGAAATTATAGCTCAAGGAACTAGAAGAGTATTTGCTAGCAGAGATGGTGAAATGGAATATAGAGATGTAATCTATTGTGAAGCTACTGCTTATGCAGGAGATACTATAACTGCAACAGGAACAGTACCAACCTATAATCCAGGAGGAATAAGTACAATAGCAGTTGATCCAAGAGTGATACCACTAGGTTCGCTAGTTTACGTAGAGAATTACGGGAAAGCAATTGCTGCAGATACCGGTGGAGTTATAAAAGGAAAAATTATAGACGTATTCCTTAATTCAGAATCAGATTGTATATCATGGGGAAGAAAATATAACGTACCAGTATATATTTTAGCTTATCCAGGAGAATGGTAAAGTAAAAAAAGGCAATATCAAAACTTTAGTGTTTTGATATTGCCTTTTTGTTTTAAAAGATCTAGTTAAAAATTTATAAGAGATTACTACATAGTATAGTCAAAAATACGTTTTTATGAACCAAATATTATGAATTAATTTAGAAATTAAATTAAAACTATTAATTTATAACTAATTAAAGGTTTGACATAATAGAAATATGGGGATAAATTAATAAGAGATAATAGAGGAAAGGAAGAGAAGGCTTTTGATTAAAGAGGTTATAGTTGTTGAAGGAAAAGATGATGTAGCTGCGGTTAAAAAAGCAGTTGATGCGGAAATGATAGCTGTTGGTGGTTTCGGAATAAATGCAAAGATTATTTCAAGAATAAAGGAAGCACAAAAAAGAAAAGGTGTTATAGTTTTAACTGATCCAGATTTTGCTGGTGAAAAAATAAGAAAAATAATAGCAAAGAGGGTTCCTGGAATAAAGCATGCATATATTGCTCAAGAAGATGGAATTAAAGATGATGATATAGGTGTAGAAAATGCTACACCAGAAGTTATAATAGAAGCTTTAAATAGAGCAAAGGTTACTATTGAAGTAAAGGAAAATATCTTTGATTCACAAGATATGTTCTTCTTTAGATTAAATGGAGATCCAAATGCAAAGGAAAGAAGAATAAAACTTGGAAATAAATTGGGTATTGGTTATGGAAATGCAAATCAGATGTTATCTAGATTAAATAATTATGGCATCACAAAAGAAGAATTTATAGAGGCTATTAATTATGTTGATAAAGAGTTAGAAGGGAAGAAATAGATGGATATAAAAGATGTAAAAACAGCTGAGTTAGTTAAGAAATATAATTTCAAATTTTCAAAAAGCTTAGGACAAAACTTTTTAGTTGATGATTCTGTTCCTAGGGATATAGTTTCTGGTGCAGATGTTAATAAAGAGGATTTAGCTATAGAAATAGGACCTGGTGTTGGAACACTAACGGCTCAATTATTAAAAACTGCTAAGAGAGTAGTTGCAATAGAATTAGATAATGATTTAATTCCTATATTAGAACAAGAGTTAGGTGATAATCCTAATTTTACTCTTATACATAATGATGCCCTAAAAGTAGATTTTAATGAAATTATAGGTGATGAGAAGAGTGTGAAATTAGTTGCAAACTTACCTTACTATGTAACAACACCTATAATAGTTAAATTACTTAAAGAAGGTTATAATTTTAAATCATTAACAATAATGATTCAAAAAGAAGTTGCAGAAAGAATGAATGCAGAGCCAGGAAATAAGGATTATGGAGCATTATCTTTATTGGTTCAATATTACTGTAATACTAGTATAGTAAGAAGAGTTCCACCTAATTGCTTTATTCCTAGACCTAAGGTTGACTCAATTGTTATTAGACTTGATAAGTTAGATTCACCAAGAGTTAAAGTGAATAATGAAAAGTTATTCTTTGATATAATAAGAAATTCATTTAATATGAGAAGAAAAACTTTATGGAATGGTGTTAAGAGTATAGGACCTGCGAAGGAAAAGCTTGAAGAGGCATTTGAAAAAGCAGGAGTTGATCCGAAGAGAAGAGGAGAAACTTTATCTATACAAGAATTTGCAACGTTATCAAACTGTATTAACGAAATTTTATAATTTATTTATATGAATTCCTACTATTAAAATTAATAACATATTTCAATATATAGAACATATAATATATGGAATTAATATAAAGTGGGGGTTCTAGAGAATGGCAAGCAATAATAGGTTGTATAGAAACTTCGTAATATTACAGGAGGATGAACGTGGATACTCAAATTCTAGTGATAAAACATTATCTGGATATTCTAAGATAGAGGCAAAAGGAGATAAATGTAAAATATCTTTTTATGCCCAAAATCTTAAAAAGGATAATGATAATTATTATATGATGATTATTTGTTGTAAGAAAGATATGAAACAAATAGTTAACTTAGGCCCAATAGAAGTAACTGATACAGGTAAAGCTGAAGCAACAAAAGAATACAATGTATCAAATATTGGTGGCTTAGATATACAATTTGATAAAATATCTGGTACGGCTATAGCAAAAGTTAAAGATGGAATACCTGTATTTGTAATGTGTGGTTTCTTAAATGGACAGCAACCATCTGAAAACTGGAAAAATTATACCGTAATTAAGGCTAAGGAAGTTAGGGCAAGAGCAATAGAGAAGGTTGCAGAAAAAGAACATAAAAAAGAGCCAAGAAAGCCAGAAATTAAGATGGAAAAGCCTAAAGATAAAGCTATAGAAAATACTGTTGTAGAAGCGGAAATTGTTGAAGAGCCAATTGTAGAAAAGACTGAAAGAGTTGAAGAAGAGGATTCTAAAGAAGTAATTGAAGTAGAATCAGAAGTTGAAGTGGAAGCAGAAGTTGAAAGTCTCAAAGAAGCTAAAGAAAAATATTTCCGAAGGGAAAATTTGAGAGGCAAATTTGAAGATTATGAAGATGAAATAGAGGCTAGTAAGGAATTTGATCCTGTTAGTAGCAAGATAAGAGGTAGTATAGGAGAATATTTTGAATCAATCGTAGAAGGATTCGATAGGGATTACGATAGTATAGATGAGCTAAAATATACTAAGTGGTATAAAATACCCGTACATGATTTACATGAAATGTGCAATATGTCAAATTACAACAAGTATACACTAGCTTATTATCCAATGTTAAATTACTATCCTTATATAAAGAAGTATGGATATTTTATGCTTGGGTATAAATGTGATTCGCAAGGGAATCTAAAACATATAATTTATGCAATTCCAGGGAAAAAAGATAAGGATGAACAACCTTATGATGGAAGAACTGGCTTTGTTACATGGGTTAACTTAAGTGGCAAGGATAAGGATGGTTGTTGGTTAATGTTTTACGATTTTAAAAATTCTACTGTTGTTGTTCCAATGAAATAGTAGAATTTTAGATGAAAACATATGTTGAACTAAAGGTAAATATAAGATAATAGAGAAAGTAAATTGCTAATATTGGAATAAAGTATTATAATTATCTTTATTAGGAGAAGCATAAGCTTCTCCTATTATTTTAGTATAAAAGTAAAAGGAGAAACGAATGTTAAGAGTATTAAAAAGACATATCTTACTGGGAGTTTTAATAATAGGTATTTTGAATTTCTCTGGATGTACAGCAATAGAAGGTATAGAGAAAAAGTTAGGTTTAAAAAATGATTATTTTGATTATTTAAATTCAAATGATGTAGAGCAAATAAGTATACAGAGTACTAGGGATACAGGATTTAAGTTTATAGTAACTGATGAAAGTGCAATTAAGGAAATGTCTAATCTATTATCAAAGGCCAAAATAAGCGAAAATAAGTCAACTTTAGATCCAGATTATAAGTTCGAGTTTGATTTAGGGGATGAGGTAAAAGAATTTTATTATGTTGTAGGAACTGATGAGGGGAATTTTTATAATGACGAAAATACATTTTCAGTTTCAAAAAGGTTAGATGAGGGAATTATAAAAAATCTTTCATTTATAAGAAAACCTAGAGATTTTGATTATATATATTATCAATCTATTTTAGATGTATTACAAACTGCTAGTAAAAATAGTGATATTAATGATTGTAAGGTTGGTATTAATATAAAGGGAGATGTAGATTGCTTAAAGTATGTATTTTCTACTGATTTAATTACGTTTATGGGAAAAGCAAAACAAATTGTACCAAATGTAGAATTGGTAAATAATAACGAGGGCGATTTTGATGTTGTATTTACTGTTAAAAATAGAGGATATGATAGTACTAATTTTAAGACATTAATTACGGTAGCTAATAAGAAAGAAAATACAGAAAGCAAATATTATGTTGTAGCAGTTAATGAGTTTAAAGAATGGAATATAGATATATTAGAAAGTAAGCCTGATAATTGGTAAAAATAAAAAAGTTTTTTCAACTTACATAACATATTAGAATTTTGGAAAGAATAGTATTGAAATTTGTTAAAGGGGTTGAAATTATGAATGCATCTGTAGATAAGGATACTTGTATTGGATGTGGATTATGTCCATCAATATGTCCATCAGTTTTTGAAATGGATGATGATGGTAAGGCCGTAGCTAAAAATAATCCTGTACCAGCTGGAAATGAAGATGATGCAAGAGATGCGGAATCAAGTTGTCCGGTAAATGCAATAAGTCTAGATTAAAAATATACCATATAGCTTTAAGCTATATGGTATATTTTTTTATGAAATAACTCTCTATAAATTACTAGTTGTAAGTTCGGTTATCTAAATCAAAGATTTAGAATCTCACTTATGTTAATGATATATTTGATTTTAATGTTTTAATTAATAATTCTATAGGTAAAAATGCTAATAATGCTAAGCAAATTAAAAGTTCACCACCTACAGCAAATCCATTTACAGCTAGAGAGTAAATTATAGGAGACATTCCTGCTGGTGCATAAGAACCAAAAAATACTACGCCAGCAATAAAATGAAATACAAATCGTAGGAGCATTCCTAATGTAGCACCTAAATATTTATTTCTAAAGAATCCTGCAATTCCAACTGCCATAAAAGGTAAAGGATAATCAAATAAGACTTGAATTGGATTCAGGATATATGGATCAACAATTAATTTAAATACTCCGAATAGAAAGCCGGTAAATAATCCTATTGATGGACCGTAAACAAACGAAATTAACATTATAGGAATCATACTTCCTAAGGAAATACTTCCGCCACCATTTGGTAGTCTATAAATTTTTAACATATCTAGAATAAAAGCAAGAGCAATAGCTAGTCCTATTCTAGCTACTAATTTTGAATTAAACTTTAATGACTTAAATTTTATAAGGGCAATTAGTAAAATTGCACAACCTATTAAAGTAATTAGTGTAAGTGGATTATTAAAAAGTGTTTTGAAATTTTCTCCTAGTGTTGCTAGAAAATTTGACATAAAAAAATACCTCCTTATTTTGCGTAAGAGGGTACCTTAGCATGAGAATATAAAATTCTATGATGGCTTTCCTACGCTGGAATTATCCAGATCAGGTTAAAAGGGTTGATGAAAATTCATCTCTCAGCCTTGGGGCACCCCTAGCAACTTAAATATAATTTAATTCTAGGAAAAAAATTACAAAAAGTCAACAGTTTTATTTATCATCTGGCAAGGTTTATAATTTGTATTACAAGAGTTATTATATAAATTAGATAAACTTATGTTACTACCTATTGGCATAAGTGTCTCAAAAGAAGTTAAAGGCATTGTTATAATAGAATCATCTTCTAATAGAATAAAAGCATCATTGCCAGTATAATCTAATATCATTCCTTTCATATTTAACACCTTCCTAAATAAGTTTATATTAGTTTACACATAAATAATAATAAAAATACATCCAAGAAAATTCTTGGATGTATTTTTATAAATAAAGGTCTTTATAAACAATTTGAAAGACTTTTAATGATTCTTCTATTTTATGTTTAAGTAATTTTTTTCTATTAGCAAATTCAATTTCACCTAATGGAGTTAGAGAATAAAATTTTTGGAATTTCTTTTTAGGATCATCCCATTCACCAATAACTAATCCTTCTTTTTCTAGCTTTTTTAATAATGGATATATTCCACCAGTACTAGGAGTCCATAGTCCATTAGTTCTTTCAGAAACCTTAGTAGAAATTTCATTACCGTTTGTTGGACCAGATTTTAAAATATGAAGAACATATATAGGTAGTAATCCTTTTGTGAATACTTGCCCAACAGCTTCTTTTTCTTTTTGAACTTTTTTTAGTTCTGCAAGTTTAGCTTTATATTCATCATATAATCTCTTTTCTTCAGCTTTTAAATCTTCAAGATTATTAAAATCAAAATCACTCATAGATTATTTAACCATCTTTACAGAAAATCCTATTAATCCAGGACCACCATGAATACCAAGAGCAGGACTTATTTCTGCAATTTTTATAGAGACTACATTTGTTAAATCTTTAAGTGAATTCATATATTTAATAGCTTCATCCTCACAACCTGCGTGTAAAACGGCAACCTCGCATTTACCTTTAGCTAAATATCCTTTTAATAATTCAGTCATTTTTGATAAAGATTGTTTTCTACCTCTTACTTTTGCAACATTATAATAAACACCATCTTCGTCTGTAGTTATTATAGGCTTAAGATTTAGTAATTCACCAACAGTTCCTGCAAGTCTACCAATTCTTCCACCTCTTTTTAAATATTCTAATGTATTAATAGTAAAGTAGCCAATGACTCTTTTTCTTATCTCAGGTATTTCTCTAACTATTTCTTCATAACTTTTACCTTCTTTTATAAGTTTAGCAACTTCTAAAACTATTTCTCCTTGAGGATAAGCTAGTATTTTTGAGTCGTAAACAAAAGAAGTAAGTTTTGGATGATCTTCTAAAGCTAATCTTAGAGCATTAAAGCTTCCAGAAAGACCACTAGAAATTGAAATACAAATTACATGAGTATATCCTTCTTCTTCTAATTTATTTAAAATTTCTTCAGTTTCTTGAGCACTTGGTAAAGAAGTTTTAGGAACTTCTTTTTCTAAGTTATCATATACCTCTTGAGGTGAAATATCTATTCTATCTCTATAATCACTATTAGAATAAATTATTCTAAGTGGTAATAAATTTATGTTATTTTCTTTTAATGTATTTAAATCAAGATCACATGCGCTATCTGTTATTAAAGCAATTTTTTGCATAAAAAATCCTCCAAAAATTTAATTATATAAATTCAGTATATCATATTAGATAATATTATCAATAGTGATAAAGAAAAATCATTATCACTATTGATAATATTTTTTATTCAAATTTTATCCAAAATTTGAAGGGGAATAAAAGTTCAAATAGAATTATATACTATATATTGTGTTTGATACATATAATATACAATATATAGTGTGGATTTGTAGGAGGCGGTTATTTTGCTATATGTAGTAAAACGGGATGGAAGAGAGGTTAAATTTGATAGAAATAAAATCGTTAATGCAATAAGAAAGGCAAGTGACGAAGTTGGAGAGCAGTTAAGAGAAGATCAAATATTAGAATGTATACAAAGAATTATTGAGTATATTGAAGTTGCAAAAAAAGAGAAGGTATCAGTAGAAGAAGTACAAAATTTGGTTGAAAAGGCCTTAATTGATAGTAATCATAAAAATATTCAAAGAGCATACTCTTCTTATAGAAGAGAAAGAACTAGGGTTAGAGAGATTAAATCAGATTTAATGAAGGCAATTGAAAAAATAGGAATAGAAACTGATAGAGATAATGCTAATGTTGGAAATAATTTTAGTTCTAAGTTATTAAGAATAGCTTCAGAGTCTAACAAGTGGCATAATCTTTATAATATGCCTAAATATTTAGCAAAAGCACATGAAGTCGGTGAAGTTTATTTCCATGACCTTGATTCTTATAATTTAACTATAAATTGTCTTCATATCCCTACAGGAGAGATATTAAAAAGAGGTTTTAATACTGGATATGGAACTATAAAACCGCCTAAGCGTATAGAGACTGCTGCGGAATTATCTTGTATATTACTTCAATCTACTCAAAATGATATGTTTGGAGGTCAGTCACACCCAGATTTTGATAATGATATGGCTGAATTTATTGAGCCAACAAGAAAAGAAATAAGGGAAGAATTAATCTCTTATGGAATTGAAGGTGAAAAGTTAGAAATAATAGTAGAAGAAAAATTAAAATCACGAGTACACCAAGCTATGCAAGGGATTGTATATAATTTAAACACTATGCATTCCCGTGCTGGATCACAAGTACCTTTTTCTTCTATAAATTTAGGTATACCAAATTCTAAAGATGCAGCCTTAGTATGTGAGATATTTTTAAAAGAATATGAAAAGGGATTAGGAAAAGGTGAACAACCAATATTCCCTAATATAATTTTTAGAGTGAAGAAGGGAATAAATAGAGAAATAGAAGATCCTTATTATTATTTATATAAATTAGCTTGTGAAGTAGCATCAAAAAGAATGAATCCTACATTTATGAATATAGATGCAGATTTTAATAAGGAATATTACGTCCAAGGATATATTCCAGCAACAATGGGATGTCGAACATATTTAATGAAAAATGTTAATGGAGAACCAGGGTGTAAAGGAAGAGGAAATATAGCACCAATAACTATTAATCTACCTCGTATAGGAATAGAAGCTAATAAAGATATAAATAAATTTTTTGAGATATTAGAAGATAGATTAGTATTAGCAAAAGAAGCGTTACTTCATAGGTATAGTGTTCTTAAAAACTTAAGGGTTAAAGATTTACCATTTGTAGCTGGACAGGGACTTATGAAAGGTTCAGAAAGATTAGAAGCTGAAGATTCAATTGAACCAATACTTAAACAAGGAACATGGGGAATTGGATTTATTGGTTTGGCAGAAACGTTATATTCTTTATTGGGATGTCATCATGGAGAATCACAAGAAGCTAGAGAATTAGGATTGAGAATAATTGGATTTATAAGAGAATATACAGATAAACTAGTAGAAGAAACTAAACTTAATTGGAGTTGTTATGCAACACCAGCAGAAGGGTTATCAGGAAAATTTATAAAACATGATAAAAAGATATTTGGAATAATAAAAGGGGTAACAGATAAGGAGTATTATACAAATAGTTTTCATATTCCTGTAAATTATAATATATCAATAAAAGATAAGATTGATATAGAAGCACCATACCATAAGCTTTGCAATGCAGGGCATATTTCATATATAGAAGTAGATGATTCACCTTCGCCAGAAAATATAATGGATATAATAAATTATGCATACAAACACACTAATATAAGCTATATAGGTATAAATTTTCATATTAGGTACTGTAAAGATTGTGGTGAAACATTATTAAGTAATGAGAGTAAATGTCCTAAGTGTAATAGTAGAGATATACAGGGGATTTCAAGAGTAACTGGATATTTAAGTTTTGATGAAAGATTTGGACCAGGAAAATATAAAGAGAGAATTGATAGAAGATCTCATACTGGAAGTTACAAAAATAATTATGAAATACTATAAATAAATGTAAAACCTTCATATAAGTTATAGTCATATGGCAGATATGAAGGTTTATTGCATAAAATGAAGGAGTAGTAAAAATAGTTGCAAAATTTGAAAGTATAATGAGTATAAGAGTAATTATATTCTTTTAAAATGAAGTGGAAAATAAAAAACTTGCAATTGTTAGAAAAAAATATTAGCTTTTTATTGAGAAATTATTATAATTATGATATTATGGTAAAAAAAGGTATATAAAAACGAAGAGGTATAAACTTACCTCTATTTTTTATAAATCAAATTATAAAAGCATTTTAAAAATATATACAAAATAAAGGGGGCAAAAAAATGGCTATTACAAATGTCAATGAAGACAGAAAAATCTATATAGTCGATACGACTCTTAGAGATGGGGAGCAAACTGCAGGAGTTGTTTTTGCAAATGAAGAAAAATTAATTATTGCAGATATGTTAAGTGATCTTGGGGTTGATCAACTAGAAGTAGGAATTCCTACTATGGGTGGAGATGAAAAAGAAGCAATTAAGCAAATTGTAAAAAGAAATAATGGTAGAAAAAGCATAATGGCTTGGAATAGAGCTGTTATTAGTGATATTGAAGAATCTATAGATTGTGGAGTTGATGCAGTAGCAATTTCAGTATCAGTATCTGATATTCATATTAAACATAAGCTTAGAACATCAAGAGAATGGGTATTAGAAAATATGATTAAATCCGTTGAGTTTGCAAAGAAAAATGGTTTATATGTATCTGTAAATGGTGAAGATGCATCAAGGGCTGATAATGAATTCTTAGTGAAATTTATTAATGAAGCTAAGAAAGCAGGAGCTGATAGGTTTAGATATTGTGATACAGTTGGAATAATGGAACCATTTTCTATAAGAAAAAATATTGAGGACTTATACAAAAAAACAGGCTTTGATATAGAAATGCATACTCACAATGATTTTGGAATGGCTACAGCAAATGCTATTGCAGGTATATTAGGAGGAGCAAGTCATGTTGGTTTAACTGTAAATGGACTTGGGGAAAGAGCAGGAAATGCAGCTTTAGAAGAAGTATTAATGGCTCTTATGTACGTTTATGGTTATAAAGCTGATGTAAATACAAAGATGTTTAGAGAAGTTTCAGAGTATGTTGCACAAGCATCAGGAAGAGAACTTCCTATTTGGAAAGCTATTGTTGGAGATAATATGTTCGCTCATGAGTCAGGAATACATGCTGATGGAGCAATAAAAAATCCAAAAACTTACGAGGCATTTGATCCAGATGTTGTTGGATTACAAAGACAAATTGTTATAGGAAAGCATTCAGGTAAAGCTGGGATAATAAATAAGTTTAAGGAATACAATATTGAATTAAATGATGAAGAGGCAAAGGGAATACTAGAAATGGTAAGAGCTGCTTCTGTTAGATTAAAGAGAACATTATTTGATAAGGAATTAGTTAAGCTTTATAAAGAATACAAGCGACTAAATAAAGAAAAGGGTAAGGAGAATTAAAGATGATAAAGTTATTTTCAAATGGTGTTTACCTTATTAATAATAGGGAGATAGTAGAAGATTGTAATGAAATTAATTTAATATTAAAAAATAAACTTGGAAACAGTTATCCAAGTAAAGAGAAGGCTAAAAAAAATACTATTGCCTATAACATCTTAAAAGAACATAATACATCAGAAAACATGGACAAACTAAAAATAAAATTTGATAAATTGGCATCTCATGACATTACTTTTGTGGGAATAATTCAAACAGCAAGAGCATCAGGATTAGAAAAGTTCCCTGTACCATATGCTTTAACAAATTGTCATAATAGCTTATGTGCAGTTGGAGGAACAATAAACGAAGATGATCATATGTTTGGACTTTCATGTGCAAAGAAATATGGTGGAATATATGTACCACCACATCAGGCAGTAATTCACCAATTTGCTAGAGAGATGTTAGCTGGTTGTGGAAAAATGATATTAGGATCTGATAGCCATACGCGTTATGGTGCTTTAGGAACCATGGCAATTGGAGAAGGTGGTCCTGAGATAGTTAAACAATTATTATGCAAAACTTACGATATCAATAGACCAGAGGTAGTAGGTGTATATTTAACAGGTTCACCTCAAAAGGGTGTTGGACCACAAGACGTTGCTTTAGCTATAATTGGGGCAGTTTTTGCAAATGGATATGTTAATAATAAAGTAATGGAATTTATAGGTGACGGAGTTGATAACTTAAGTGCTGATTTTAGAATAGGTATTGATGTTATGACTACAGAAACAACATGTTTATCATCTATATGGAAAACTGATAATAAGATAAAAGAGTTCTATGATATTCATGGAAGAGTAGATGAATATAAGGAATTAAATCCAGGAAGTGTAGCATACTATGATGGAATGATTTATGTTGATTTAGCTAAGGTTAAGCCAATGATAGCTATGCCTTTCCATCCAAGTAATGTTTATAGTATAGAAGAATTAAATTCAAATCTAAATGATATATTAGCTGATGTTGAAAAGAAGGCCGGAATTAGTTTAGATAATAAAGTTAAATTTACATTAAGAGATAAAATTCATAATGGTAAGCTTTATGTTGAACAAGGTGTAATTGCAGGATGTGCAGGTGGAGGATTTGAAAATATATGTGATGCAGCAGATATTTTAAGAGGAACTTCAATAGGTAGTGATGAATTTTCATTAAGTGTTTACCCAGCATCTCAGCCAGTATTTATGGAACTTGTTAAGAATGGTAGAATTGCAGATATTATGGCTACAGGTGCTACTGTGCGTACAGCCTTCTGTGGTCCTTGCTTTGGAGCAGGAGATGTTCCAGCAAATAACGGATTAAGTATACGTCATTCAACAAGAAATTTCCCTAATAGAGAAGGGTCAAAGATAACTAATGGACAAATTGCATCAGTTGCATTAATGGATGCTAGATCTATTGCGGCAACAGCTGCTAATAAGGGGTATTTAATAGCTGCAACTGATATAGATGTTAATTTTACAAAGCCAAAATATTATTTTGATAAATCTATATATGAAAATCGCGTTTATGATGGTGTAGGAAAAGCAGATCCATCAGTAGAAATTAAATTTGGTCCTAATATAGTGGATTGGCCTAAAATGTCAGCTTTAACTGATAATTTATTATTAAAGGTAGTTTCTGTGATTCATGATCCAGTTACTACAACTGATGAACTTATTCCATCAGGTGAAACTTCATCATATCGTTCTAATCCATTAGGTTTAGCCGAATTTACTTTATCACGTAAAGATCCAGCATATGTTGGAAGAGCTAAGGAGATTCAAAAAGCTGAAAAAGCAAGAATAGAAAATGAATCACCAATTGATGCTGTTAATGAGTTAGGCTCTATATTTACTTCAATTAAAGAAGTGTTTACTGATGTTAATAATGAAAATACAGGAATAGGAAGTACTATTTATGCTGTTAAACCTGGTGATGGATCAGCACGTGAGCAAGCTGCATCATGTCAAAAAGTATTAGGTGGATGGGCTAATATAGCTAAAGAGTATGCTACAAAAAGATATCGTTCTAATTTAATAAATTGGGGTATGCTTCCGTTTGTTCTTAAGGAAGAGATATGTTTTGATAATGGAGACTATTTGTTTGTACCTAATATAATAGAAGCAATTAAAGAAAAGAAGACTTCTATAAAGGCATATGTAGTTAATAAATCAATGAAAGAATTTGAATTAAAATTAGGCGAACTTACAGATGATGAAAGAGAAATTATATTAAAAGGATGCTTAATTAATTACTATAAAGCATAAAATTATAATGCTTTTGGAGGTTTGTTAAAAATGAATAAAACTGTGAGATTAGCAGGAATAGCTTATGAAAGTTTAGTAAATGGACCTGGAATGAGAAGGGTATTTTTTGCACAAGGATGTAAACATAAGTGTGAAGGTTGCTTTAATCCAGAAACACATAGTTTTGATGATGGAGAAATTATGGATATGGATAAGTTAATAAAGGATGTTTTAGATAATCCTATGTTAAAAGGAGTAACATTCAGTGGAGGAGATCCAATAGAGCAAGCTCACAGTTTTGCCTATATGGCAAAAGCATTTAAGAACTCTAATTTAAATATATGGTGCTATACAGGATATACATTTGAAAAACTTTTAGAAGTCATGAAGGTAGATACAGCAATTAGAGAACTTTTAAATAATATAGATGTATTAGTTGATGGAAAGTTTGAAATAATGAATAAAAAAGAAGGATTAAAGTATAAGGGCTCAAGTAATCAAAGAGTAATTGATGTGAAGAAGAGCTTAGATACAGGAGAGATAGTGGTTATAGGATAAGTTTTTTTAAGGATATTAATTTGTTTTTATAAAATTAATATCTCTTTTTCATATAAAAAAAAGCGCTTGCGCGCTTTTTTTTATAATGGGGGGATGGGAACCTGTGTATTACAGGTTTTATATTTACATTATAATTATGTACCTAATCGTAAATTTTTATTCAGATAAATATAAAAATTCAAAAATAATTTTAAGTAAATAAAGAGCTAGCGATTTTATGCTTGCTAGCTCTTTGTTTAAATTTTAGAAGTCAGATTGACCAGTAGTTCTTGGGAATGGTATAACGTCTCTGATATTTGACATACCAGTAATGTACATTATTAATCTTTCGAATCCTAGTCCAAATCCAGCATGCTTAGTTTCTCCGTATTTTCTAAGTTCTAAATACCACCAGTAATCTTCTTCTTTAAGACCTAATTCAGCCATTCTAGCTTTTAAAACATCAAGTCTTTCTTCTCTTTGGCTACCACCGATGATTTCACCTATACCAGGAACTAAGCAGTCAGTTGCTGCAACAGTCTTTCCATCATCGTTAAGTCTCATATAGAATGCTTTAATATCTTTTGGATAGTCAGTAACGAATACTGGTCTCTTAAATATTTCTTCAGTTAAATATCTTTCATGTTCAGTTTGAAGATCAACTCCCCATTCAACTGGATATTCGAATGTCTTACCACAGTTCTTTAACATTTCAACTGCTTCAGTATAAGTAACTTTTCCAAAATCAGAAGTTACAATATGATTTAATTTATCTAATAGACCTTTTTCAACGAATTGGTTAAAGAATGCCATTTCTTCTGGACATTCATCCATAACGTATTTAATTACGTATTTTAACATTCCTTCTGCTAATTCCATATCATCTTGTAAATCAGCAAATGCTATTTCAGGCTCAACCATCCAGAATTCAGCAGCATGTCTAGCTGTATTTGAGTTTTCAGCTCTGAAAGTTGGACCGAAAGTATAAACATTTCTAAATGCTAAAGCAAATGTTTCTGCATTTAATTGTCCAGAAACTGTAAGGTTAGTTTCTTTACCAAAGAAATCTTCTTTGTAATCAACACTTCCATCTTCAGTTCTTGGAACATTGTCAAAGTCTAAAGTAGTAACTTTAAACATTTCACCTGCACCTTCACAGTCACTTCCAGTTAAGATTGGTGTATTTGTATATACAAAGCCTTGGTCTTGGAAGAACTTGTGAATAGCATAAGCAGCAACGGAACGAACTCTAAATACAGCTGAGAAAGCGTTACTTCTTGGTCTTAAGTGAGCAATTGTTCTTAAGTATTCAAATGTATGTCTTTTCTTTTGTAGTGGATAATCAGAATCAGACATTCCTTCGATAATAACTTCTTTTGCTTGAATTTCAAATGGTTGCTTAGCTTCTGGTGTTGGAACTAAAGTACCAACAACTTTTATTGATGAGCTAATTGGTAATTTAGCAATATCCTTAAAGTTTTCTAATTTGTTATCAAAAACAACTTGAATATTTTTAAAGAAAGAACCATCATTTACTTCGATAAACCCAAATGCATTAGAAGCTCTTAAAGTTCTTATCCATCCAGAAATTGTGATTTCTTTAGATAAGTATTCATCAGTATTTCTATAAAGTGATTTTACTAAAACTACGTTTTTCATAATAACCTCCTGTTAAAAAATATTTTTATTATTTTCAAATTTAAATAAAAGCAATAAAAAAATCCCTTCATCCCATATAAATGGGACGAAAGGAATTACTTACGTGGTACCACCCAAATTGCCTAAAAAAGGCCACTTAGTAAATTAATAACGACATTTAGCCGTCTAAGCCTAATTAAGTGAGACTCCAAATTTAAATTTGGTTAGTCGAACTTACATCTTGACCATAGGAAAAGATGAATCCTTTTTCACTTGTTCAGTTAGAAACTCAGAGATGTTCTTCACAGTTGATTTCGTATAAGGCTTACACCATCCCTTACTCGCTAAAACTACCTTCAAAAGTTACTCTTCTCATCATAGTCAGTAAAATTTTGAGATTTTATTAATACGATTTTACAACACTTTACTAACATTTGCAACTTAATTTCATAATATATATTTAAAGAATGTTTTTTGGAGGAAATAATGATTAAAAAAGATTTCTTGCAACAAAAATATTGTGAAATTAATCAATTGAAAAATTTACTGCAAACATATCCAAAAGAGTATTGTGAAACAATAATTAAGGTAATGGAAAAGGTTTTTGATGAAATAACAGAATACTTAGATGAGGAAAAGAATAAGTTGAAAACTACAGTAAAAAAAGTACAGCATCAAAGAGTATTTACAGTAGGTGAATTAGCTAAATACAATGGAAAAAATGGAGCAAAGTCATATATTTCAGTTGGAGGAATAGTGTATGATGTGACTGGTGTGTCAAAATGGAGTGGTGGGAATCATTATGGATTAAGTGCAGGAAGAGATTTAACAGAATATTTTGAAACATGTCATAAAGATGAAAAAGATATATTGAAAAAGCTACGAATTGTTGGAACAATAATCGAATAATATTGCGCACAACATGGAAGCGAAAAAATGAAATATTTATTTTCCAGTAATGGTGAAATTTTCACCTAGAATTTATATAATTGATTCCGTAAAGTTAGCTAAAGTTTTTAAACTTAAGTGAGATTCAAAATTTCAATTTTGTAAATCGAACTTACACATTCGACGCAAGGAGAAGGTGCTTCCTTTTAAAATGAAACTCACTCTTCACTATCGCTCAGAGGAGTAAGTTCAGCTAACTAAATCAAGATTTAGAGCTTCACTTAACGCAAACTTTACTCCATCAATTATTAAATTCTACGGTTTAATTTCAATCATACCTCCAAATTAATATTTCATTTTTTTCTTTTTACATGTGTTTGCTTATAAGACACCACTTTATAGTTAATGTTTTGTGCTACAAATTTTTCTTGTATTAAAGTTAATTTGTATATTAATATTTTTAGTTTATTTAAAAATATATATTTATAAGTTAACAAGTTATTATATAAAATATAGCAGAAGTCGTTAACTCTTAAGGTGGTTACACAGGAAATTGTATCCTTTAGCTTAAAAGCTAGTGATATAGAAAAATTAATGATATTATCGGAAGGAATATTGTAATTAAGTTCTAGAATTTAATTGTTTTTGGAAGAAAAAGTCCGTTAAGAGGCTGAGGTAAACGATAGTGAACTTCGAAGCTTTAGGACTTTTTCTGGAAAAAACAATATAAATTCTTAACGAACATTACACTAATTCCTGGAGGTAATATCATTAATTTTCGGCATCACGGCACTTAAGCTTTAACGAACAATTTAGTTATAAGTTTATTCTTTTCCGGTTTCGTAAGAAGATGTAATGGCTGGGGGGAAGTTTAACATGGTACAATCTTTAACTATTCTTTTAAATTCATATTCTAAATATCTAAATGTAACTTTAACTTCTCCATTATCTTCAATTTCGATTATTGCATATGTAGGATTAGGTTTTCCTATTTTAGGTTTTCCAACACTACCAACGTTAATTAATAATTTGTTTCCATATTTTTTTGCACAAGGTATATGAGTATGAGCACATACTAAAACATCATCTTCTAATTGATTCATAACTTCTATTGTGTTAGCGGCATCTTCAAATAAGTAATCATTAATTGCATTAGGACTTCCATGAGTAAATAGAAAGTTAACTTCATTAAAGGTATATTTAAGTGATGTTGGTAGTGAATCTAAAAAGTATTTATTTGAAACTCTAACTTCGTTACTTGCCCAAGGTAGTGCAAATGAGTTTATTGCAGTATTTCTAATATAGGTATAGTCACCATCTACTACTGAGGCATCATAATTACCTTTTATACAAGGAATTTCTCGTCTTTTAATTAATGCCACAACTTCATTTGGATGAGGGCCATATCCAACTAAATCGCCTAAGCAAATTATTTTATCAACTTTTTGTTCATCTATATCTTCAAGAGCTTTCATTAGTGCATAAATATTTCCATGAATATCTGATATAACTGCCAATTTCATTTTATTATCCTCCAATTTTCTTAAAATTAGACTATTTATATGGTCATAACCAAAAAATAGAGATAAATTATTATAAAATAATTATATCACTATAAATAAAAAAAACGATAAAAGTAGTAAATTAAATTATGGATAATATGAAAATTTTAAGTTATTATAAAGACTAGAATATAAAAGCAATATATGGAGGTGTTACATATGAAGAATTCTAGAGTTAGAGAAGTATTAATAAAAATGGATGAAAATAAAATTCCACAATTAATAGTTACTTCTATGGAGTCTATATTTTATTTAACAGGAAAGATGATCCATCCTGGTGAAAGATTAATAGCTTTATATTTGGATTCTAAGGGAAATCATAAATTTATAGTAAATAAATTGTTTCCTATAAATGAGGATTTAGGTGTAGAAATAGTTTGGTATGATGATATAGAAAATCCAATAGATAGGTTAGCTAATATAGTGAGAAAAGGTGAAGTACTAGGGGTAGATAAAAATTTACCATCACATTTTTTAATAGACCTTATGGGAAGAAATGTTGTAAAAGCTTTTGTTAATTCATCACCTATAATAGATACTTTAAGAATGATAAAAGATGAAGAAGAAATTCAAATAATGAGAGAATCTTCTAAAATAAATGATGCAGTAATGTTAAAGCTTTGGAAGAACTTAAAGGCAGGATTCTCAGAAAAGTATTATGCAAATCTTTTACATGAAATTTATGAAGAAGAAGGGGCATCAGGCTTTTCATTTTCACCAATAATAGCGACAAGTCCTAATGGTGCTGATCCACATCATGGAACAGGTAAGGATAAAATAAAGGTTGGAGATAGTGTAGTTTTAGATATTGGAGGAAAATATAAAAATTACTGCTCAGATATGACTAGAACTGTATTTATAGGTAAAGAGCCAAGTAAAGAACATGCTGAAGTTTATAATATAGTAAAGAATGCAAATGAAAAGGCAATTTCAATAATTAAGGAAGGCGTTAAGTTCTCTGATATTGATAAGGCAGCTAGAAATGTAATTACTGATGCTGGATATGGAGAATATTTCACTCATAGAACTGGTCACAGTATAGGAATTGAAGTTCATGACTTCGGAAATGTTAGTTCTGTAAATGATGATGAAGTTAAAGCTGGTATGATATTCTCTGTTGAGCCAGGGATTTACTTAAAGGATAATATAGGAGTTAGAATTGAAGACTTAGTTCTTGTAACTAAAGATGGATGTGAAGTATTAAATACTGTTACTAAAGAAATTACGGTATTATAGTTTTAAAATAATTGAAAGTGAACTATATCATAAATAAGGGATTAAATTATTAAAGCTACGCACTAGTAAGTGTGTAGCTTTAACTATTTTTATATTACTTCAATTACTCTATTCATTAATTTTATAAAGTCATTTCTAACTCTAGCAGAAGTTTCGATAACCTCTTCATGATTTAAAGGTTGATCTAGTATTCCAGCAGCCATATTTGTTAAGCAAGAAATACCAACTGTTTTAATACCACAGTGGTTTGCAACAATTACTTCTGGAACAGTTGACATACCAACAGCGTCTCCACCCATAATTTTTGCAAATCTTACTTCAGCAGGAGTTTCGTAAGTAGGTCCAGAGAACATTACATATACTCCTTGTTGTAATTTTATTCCTAGCCCTTTACCAGCTTCTAAAACCTTATTTCTAAGTTCTAAGTTGTAAGCTTCAGACATATCAGGGAATCTAGGTCCAAATTCATCAAGATTATGTCCAAATAAAGGATTTGATCCACAGAAGTTAATATGATCAGTAATAATCATTAAATCTCCAGCATTAAAATCTTTATTAACAGCACCAGCAGCATTTGTAACTATAAGCTTTGAAACACCTAATAACTTCATCACTCTTACAGGGAAAGTTACTTTATCTAAAGAATATCCTTCATAGTAATGGAATCTTCCTTGCATAGCAACTACTTGTTTATTTCCAAGCTTACCAATAACTAATCTACCAGCATGCCCTTCTACAGTTGATGTAGGAAAATTAGGAATATCAGAATAGTTATAATACTCTGCATCTTCGATAGTATCTGCTAATGAACCTAATCCAGAACCAAGTATTAATCCTATTTCTGGTTTGTATTTACTTTCTTTTAAAATAAAATCAGCTGAAGCTTTAATTTGAGTTAATAAATCCATAAAAATCACCTCGTTATTTTTCTTTTGCTTTATTTAAAAGTATGTCGCCAACTTTAACAACATCTCCAGCACCTACTGTAAGTATTAGATCTTTAGGGTGAACCTTTGATGCTAAATAATCAGCAACTTCTTCATGACTATGAAGATTTATGCAATTTAATCCAGTTTTTCTTATAGCATCTCCAAGCTCATCAGAGGATACTAAACCTGTATCCTTTTCTCTTGCAGCATAAATATCCATTAGGATTAACTCATCAGCAGAAGAGAAACAAGTTGTAAATTCATCAAAAAGCGTTTTTGTTCTAGTATAAGTATGTGGTTGGAATACACAGTATGTTTTATTGTGTTCAATAAGTTTTGCTGTAGATAATGTTGCTTTTATCTCAACAGGATGATGAGCATAATCATCTATTATAGTAGCACCATTGAACTCACCTTTATATTCAAATCTTTTATGAGCACCCTTACACTCAGCTAATCCACTAATTATAGATTCTTTAGGGATATTTAATATTAAAGAAGTACATATAGTAGCAAGAGCATTAAGTATATTATGTTTTCCAGTTGTACTTAATGTTACGTCAAATAAATTTTGACCGTCTTTACAAACTGTAAATGTAGCACATCCTTTATTATTAAATGAAATATTAGTTGCAGTTACATCACCTTTAGTAAAACCATAGCTCATAGTATTACATTTTGCATAATTAATAACCTCTAATACTCTAGGATCTTCAGCACATCCAACTAAATATCCATCAGATGGAATTAAATCAGAGAACTTTTTAAAAGTATCTTCAATGTGATTTATATCTCTATAATAATCTAAATGATCTGCGTCTATATTTAAAATTATCCCTATATAAGGATAGAATTTTAAAAATGATGCTTTATATTCACAAGCTTCTGTTACGAAATATTCACTTTCACCAATTTTGTAGTTACCATGAATAGCATCAACATCCCCACCAACTAAGATTGTAGGATCTAAGTCTGCATTTAATGTTATATGAGATAACATAGAAGTTGTAGTTGTTTTTCCATGAGTCCCAGCAACAGCAACATTGTATTTATGACCTTTCATTATATAGCCTAAAAATTCAGCTCTATCCATTAATTCTATATTTTTATTTTTTGCTTCAATTATTTCAGGGTTAGTAGAGGCAACCGCAGCGGTATATACTACTAAATCAACATTTTTAAGATTTTCACCTTTATGCCCTATGTAAATTTCAGCACCAGACGCTCTAAGCTTATTTAAAACTTCAGATTCTTTAGCGTCAGATCCAGATACTTTATATCCTTTTGTTAATAAAACGGCAGCAAGTCCACTCATGCTTACCCCGCCAATCCCGATAAAATGTACTTTTCTATTTTTACTTGAATTAAGATCAAAAGACAATATATCAACCCCTTTATTGTATGATTATAATATGAGATTTTTGTTTCTAATATTTAATTAACCTATTATACATAATTTAAATATGATTAAATTAAAAATTAGATTCTCATTTAAATATATATTTATAATTATATACAAATTTGCTAGGTTGAACACAAAAAATAAAAAATATATAAAATATTTTACAAAAAAAAGAGCAAAATTATATAAGAAGAAAAGTGTTTATAAAGCGTTTACAAATGGAAGAAAAAAGATAAATTTTTATAATTAAACAGAGAAAATAACTTATATAAGGAATTACTGATAAATAACTTAAAAAAGTATTGATAATGTAATGAATATAGAATAAAATATGAATATTCGGGTGAGATAAATTGAAAAAATTCGTGTTTTTGAGAAAATAAGGAAGGTGAGTAAAGTGGAAAAATTAAGTAGAAATAATAGAGTTGTAGCCATTACAAAGATATTAATAGAAACTCCTAATAAAGTTATAGGACTAAATAGATTTTCGGAACTTTTAAATGCAGCTAAATCAACTATTAGTGAAGATATAGTAATAGTTAGAGAAGTATTAGAAAAATTAGGGATGGGATCTATAGAAACTATTTCAGGAGCAGCAGGAGGAATTAAGTTTATTCCTTCAATGGGTAAACAAGCTAGAGAAGAGTTTGCAAATGAATTATGTGAAGCGTTATTAGAAGAAGGTAGAATTGTACCTGGAAATTTTGTTTATTTAACAGATATAATGTATAACCCACAAATAGTAAGTAAAGCTGGGGTTATTTTAGCTTCACACTTTCAAAATATGAATATAGATTATATAGTTACTGTTGAAACAAAGGGGATTCCTTTAGCTTATGAGGTCGCTAAAAGTCTTGGAATAGAACTAGTAATAATAAGAAAAGATAATAAAATTACAGAAGGACCAACAGTTACAATTAATTATGTGTCAGGTACAAGTGGAAGAATTCAGCAAATGGCATTAGCTAAAAAATGCATGAAACCATCAAGTAAGTGTGTATTTATAGATGACTTCTTAAGAGGTGGTGGAACAGCTGAAGGAATTAAAGATCTTTTAAAAGAGTTTGATAGTGAATTAGTTGGAACAGGAGTACTTGTTGATAATGTTGGAATAGAAAATAAGAGAACTACTGACTATATTTCAATTATTGATTTAGAATACAATAAAGAAGAGGAAAAACTTAACGTTAGACCATCATCTTTTATAAAATAGTCACAAATTCAGTTGCTTTAAATATATAACCAAATAAATAATGGAAAAATTTAAAAAAATTTAAGTAAAAAAAAGGATTTTTAAACTTTTTATAGAAATAGTATTATTATAAAGCAACTGGAGGTGTAGTGAAATGACAATCACAGACGTTAGAATTAGAAAAATAGCAGCAGAAGGAAAAATGAAAGCTATAGTTTCTATAACATTTGATAATGAATTCGTTGTTCATGATATTAAAGTTATCGAAGGACAAAACGGTTTATTTATTGCAATGCCAAGTAGAAAAACACCGGATGGAGAATTTAAAGATATTGCCCACCCAATAAACACAGATACTAGGGAAAAAATTCAATCATCTATATTAAAGGCTTATGAGGCTGCAGTAGAAGAAGAAAACGTTGTTATAAATGAATAATAACTTAAAATGAGAGGAATATATACATGTATATATTCCTCTCATTTTATAATTTTATTGAAGTGTTGAAATACTTTAGTTAATGCAATATAATATATAAGAAATATACACGAACGTTTTAGGATAAAATTTATATTTTATCCTTAAATTTTATAGAGAGGTGAGTTTATGTATAGATGTGCTCTGATATTAGCAGCAGGTCAAGGAAAGAGAATTAAATCAGATTTACCTAAAGTTTTACATAAAGTTTGTGGTAAAGAGATGGTTAATCATGTAATTGATACATTAAGAAAAGGGAATGTAGAGGATATAAATGTTATTGTAGGTAAAGGTGCAGAATTAGTAAAAAAGAATACTGAATCAAGAAATGTTAGTTATTCATTACAAGAAGAGCAATTAGGTACTGGTCATGCTGTTAAGTGTGCTATAGATTTTCTAAAAAACAAAAAAGGTACGGTTGCAGTTTTTAACGGGGATGCTCCTTTAATAGAAGAAGAAACTATAGAAGAATTATTTAAGGCGCATAAGGAAAGTGGAAATAGTGCAACTATACTTACTTCTATTTTAGATGATGCTTCAGGATATGGAAGAATCATAAGAGATGGAGATGAAGTATTAAAGATAGTTGAGCATAAGGATTGTAATGAGGAAGAACTAAAGGTTAAAGAAATAAATTCTGGAATGTACTGCTTTGAAATTGAAAGTTTAGTTGAATGTCTAGGAAATCTTTCTAATAATAATTCTCAGGGTGAATATTATTTAACAGATGTAATTGGAATGCTAAAAGAAAAAGATGAGAAGGTTGGAGCACTTGTAATAAATCATGAAGAGACACTAGGAGTAAACTCAAGAGTTCAGCTTGCAGAAGTTGAAGCTATTTTAAGAAAGAGAATAAATAATAAACATTTAGAAAATGGTGTAACTATAATTGATCCAAATACAACGTATATTGGTATTGATGTAGAGATAGGTCAAGACACCATAATATATCCAGGAAATGTTCTTGAAGGAAGAACAATAATAGGTAGGAATTGTGTTCTATATCCAAATTCAAGAATAAACAATAGTATTATCGGTGAAGGTGTAGATATACAATCATCTGTGATATTAGAAAGTGAAGTTGGTAATAATACAACGGTTGGTCCTTTCGCTTATATTCGTCCAGAATCTATCATCGGAAATAATGTAAGAATCGGTGATTTTGTAGAAATAAAAAAATCTACGATAGGCAATAATACTAAGGTATCTCATTTAACATATGTAGGAGATGCTGAGGTGGGAGAAGGATGTAATTTTGGATGTGGAACTGTTACTGTTAATTATGATGGGAAAAACAAGAATAAGACTATCATAGGAAATAACAGTTTTATTGGATGTAATACAAACTTAATTTCACCTATTACAGTTGAAGATAATACTTACATTGCAGCTGGCTCAACTAT
This sequence comes from Clostridium sp. D43t1_170807_H7, assembly GCF_015555905.1. Taxonomy (GTDB): domain Bacteria; phylum Bacillota; class Clostridia; order Clostridiales; family Clostridiaceae; genus Clostridium. The sequence continues at coordinate 16,737 of NZ_JADNLK010000013.1, read as the reverse complement.
TACTAATAATGTAAAGAGCGGAGAATTAGCCGTTGCGAGAGCTAAGCAAAGAAATATTGAAGGTTGGGTAGATAAAAAAGGTCTTATTAATAAAAAATAATATATATTAAACTATAAGATAAATATGGCAAACGTTATTGTAAATTAAGGAGGGGCTCATAATTATGATATCTCATGGGAAAAAAATAAAAATATTTACAGGGAATTCACATCCTGAACTAGCTAAAGAAATTGCTGATTTACTAGGACTACCACTAGGAAATGCGAAAGTTTCAACTTTTAGTGATGGTGAAATATCAGTAGATATTAATGAAACGGTAAGAGGTGTAGATGTATTTATAGTACAATCAACTAGTTCACCAGTTAATAATAACTTAATGGAACTATTAATAATGATAGATGCCTTTAAGAGAGCATCAGCAGGTAGAATAACTGCAGTTATTCCGTATTATGGATATGCTAGACAAGATAGAAAGGCAAAATCAAGAGATCCAATTACTGCAAAATTAGTTGCAGACATATTAACAGCAGCAGGAGCAGATAGAGTATTAACAATGGATTTACATGCTTCTCAAATTCAAGGATACTTTAACATACCAGTGGATCATTTATTAGGTTCACCAATATTAGCTAAGAGCTTTGTTGATAAAGGATTTAGTGATCAAGATGACGTAGTTGTTGTATCACCAGATTTAGGTAGTGTTACTAGAGCAAGAAAATTTGCTGACAAATTAAATGCACCAATTGCAATTATTGATAAGAGAAGACCAAAGGCAAATGTATCTGAGATAATGAATATTATCGGAGATGTTGATGGGAAAAGATGTATATTAATTGATGATATGATTGATACTGCTGGAACTATTGCAAATGCTGCAAATGCATTAAAAGAATTAGGAGCAAAGAATGTTTATGCTTGTTGTACTCATGGAGTATTATCAGGGCCAGCATTTGAAAGAATAAATAATTCTGCAATTGAAGAACTAGTAATGCTAAATACTATTCCACTTCCAGAAAAAGAGGGATTAGATAAATTTAAATCTATTTCTGTTGCACCACTATTTGCAGAAGCAATTAAAAGAATATATGACGATGAGCCAATAAGTAAATTATTTGAAAATTAATAATTTGTGACTGCTACATATGTAGCAGTCTATTTTTATGTTTTTTTAAATATTGTGTTACAAATGTAAATTTTATAAGAACTCTATTATTGTTTTTTTAAATATAGTATAAAATAGTAAATAAGGAAGGTGAATAAAAGATGGAAGATAAATTAGGAAAAGTTTTAATTGTAGATGATGATGCTCACATTAACGAACTTATAGATATGTATTTAAAAAGTGGAGGATATAGTACTAAGAAATGTTTTAATGGGAATGATGCTTGCAATATAGTGTCAACAGAAGATATTGGATTAGTAATATTAGATGTAATGTTACCAGGAAGGGATGGAATAGAGGTTCTTAAATATATAAGAAAAAGTAGCGATATTCCAGTAATAATGTTAACAGCTAAGGGTGAAGTTTTTGATAAGGTACTTGCATTAGAGTTAGGGGCTGATGATTATATGGTAAAACCATTTGATCCTAAAGAATTATTAGCAAGAGTTAAAGCTGTAACAAGAAGATATGTAGTTGATAATCAATCAAAGGATATAATAAAATATTCAGATTTAATAATTGATATTGGAGCATATGAGGTAACATATAAAGGAAGTACTGTGAAATTAGCACCTAAGGAATTAGAGTTACTTTATTTTATGGCAAGTAATCCTAATAAAGTTTTTACTAGAGAACAACTTATGTATGAAGTATGGGGCTATGATTATCCAGGAGATTCAAGAACTGTTGATGTTCATATAAAAAGACTAAGAGAAAAGGTTAAAGGCGGGGAAAGTTGGGAACTTCAAACAGTATGGGGTGTTGGTTATAAATTTGAGGTGAGATAGGTGAAGAAAAATAGTATAGTACGAAAGTTAATAATTACTTTTTCTTCAATAACAGGAGGATTATTAATACTTGTTGGATTAGTATTAAGTATAGGGTTTTATAGAATTAGCCACAATGAACTTGTAGATACACTAAACAAACAATTAGATGTTGTTTCAGAATCAGTAGGTAGTTATTTAAAATACCAAGAAGGTACCTATGATGAAGTTAATAGGTTATTAAAGATAGCTTGTTTAACTAATAATATGGATGGAATTATATTAGATAGATTAGGATATATCTATATGGTATCTAGTAGTGAATATAGTGAACTTAAATATACTAATATAGATATAACTAGCACTAAAATGCCTACTGATGGAGAAATGATTTATAAGAAAATTTCAATAGATGATACAAAGGATTCAAAAGTAGATGCATTTATTAAACCTATTTATTCAAATAAACAATTAGATGGTTATATAATAATGATTGAAAATGATCCTGTAAATGAAAAGCGTACAATAATTATAATATGGATATCTGTTGTATTAGCAGTAATAGTTGCAGCGGCAATTGTAAAATATTTTGCTCAATTATTAGTAGTAGAGCCAATAGAACAAATCAATAATGCTGCGAAAAGACTAGCTAAAGGTGATGTACAAGAAAGAGTAAAAGTTGTTGGAAACAATGAGATTGGAGAATTGGCTCAATCATTTAATAGAATGGCACAATCTATTGAGGAATCTGATAATATTAGAAAAGAATTTATTTCAAATGTTTCTCATGAATTACGTTCGCCTATAACTTCAATAAAAGGCTTTATTGGGGGAATATTAGATGGAGTTATTCCTAGAGATAAAGAAAATTATTATTTAAAAATAGTTTATGATGAAATAGATAGATTAGCTAGACTTGTTAATGATTTATTAGATATTTCAGCTATGGAATCAGGAAAGTTTAATTTACATATTTCTGAGTTTGATATTAATCAAACGGTAAGTCTGTGTATATTAAATTTAGAAAGTAAGATACAGACAAAAGGCTTAAATGTTAAAGCAACATTTCATGAAAAAAGATGCTTTGCAATAGGTGATAGAGATAGGATACTTCAAGTTATGACCAATTTACTTGAAAATGCTATTAAATATAGTGAAGATAATGGACAAATAGAAGTCAATATATCAACAAAAAGTGAAAAAATATTCGTAAGTATATTTAATTCAGGTGATATTCTTTCAGAACATGATCTAAATCATATTTGGGATAGATTTTATAAGAGTGATAAATCAAGAACTAATAAAATTAGTACAGGATTAGGATTACCTATAGTAAGATTAATATTATCACAACATAATCAAGATATATGGGTAGAAAATGTAGAAGATAAGGGTGTAAGGTTTATATTTACATTACAACGAAATAACTAAAGGAATGCGTCATAATTTAATATAAAAAATTAGATTTTACTATGTGATATAGAAATATTGAGATTAATTCAAGGTATACAATATTTCAATAGTAAGAGGTGGATATGAATAATAGAGAAAATATAAAAAGAAGAATATCAAATACTCCACAAGATAGGATATCTAATATAATTTTTGAAAAGAAAAATAGTACTAAAGCAAGAGTTAAATTTGGGGTTAAGATAATTCTGTACGTAGTCATAGCAGGATTTTTAGGCTCGATTTTAGCTAATATAAGCATTAGAAATAAGTATGGTGGAGCCATGCAGCAAATTAAAGAAATTAAAGAAAGTGCAGATATGGTTATATTAGATTATACAAAAGTTATAAAAGAAGTATCACAATCATTAGTTAGTATTAGTGATTCAGAAGAAAAACTTACTGAAGATGAGTATTTTGAAGGAAATACAACTGGAATTATAATAGATTCAAGTGGAGTAATATTAACGAATTATTCTTCAATTAAAGAAAAAAGCAAAATATATGTAAAGTTACCATCAGTAGCAGCAATGCCAATAGAAGCACGAATATTAGTTGAAGATGAAGATAGAAATTTAGCAATAATAAAAATAGAATTTGATGGAGAATTACAAGCTATAAAAATAGCAGATCCGGATAGTATAAAGGAAGGGCAAGGAATAGTTGTATTAGGAAATGCGATAGGTGATGAATATATAGGAAGCTCAATTCCAGGTATTATTACATCAAAAAATGAAAAGCTAAATATAGAAGAAGGAAAAAGCCAATCACTTTTACAAATAAATGCACTTATAAATGAAAAAAATACAGGAGGTGCAATTTGTAATTCTAAAGGAGAATTAGTTGGAATTGCCGATTTATCTATTACTAATGAACGAAATGAAGATGGGCTTTATTATGGACTACAGATGGAAGAACTTCAAGATATGATTAATTCAACAAATGCATTTAAGAGACTTTTAGGAATAATTGATGGTGGAGTAGTTGTTGATGAAACAAGAGATTTTAATGGATTTTATATACAAGAACTAGATAAGAACGGAAACGCGTATCTAGCTGGGATTAAACCTACAGACATTATTATAGAAATAGATGGATATGAAGTTGTGAATGTTGATGATTTAATACAATTGTTACAAGATAAGAAAAAGGATGATATACTACATTGTAAGGTTTTAAGCGATGGAGAAATGAAGCATGTAGATATCAAAATATTAACATAAAGCAATTTAGACTAATTCTAATTAAGAGTTGGTCTAAATTTTTGCTTTAAAATCAGTAGTGTGTTTCATAAGTGAGAGTCTAAATTTTCAATTTAGCTAGTCGAACTTACACCTAGGAATGAAAATGAATAATGTGTTTAACAATATAATAATAAAAAACTTTTATTATTGAAAAAAATGGTATAATATAAAATAGTCACTTTAAAAGTAACGGAGGAATAAAGAATGTTTTTAATAGTTGGATTAGGAAATCCGGGGAAAGAATATGACGGGACAAGACACAATATAGGATTTGCAGCAGTAGATTATATAGCTGATAAGTATAATATAGAATTAAATAGGATAAAATTTAAAGGTGTGTTTGGCGAAGGATTTATAGACGGAAAGAAGGTAATTCTATTAAAGCCAACTACGTATATGAACTTAAGTGGAGAAAGTATTAGAGAAGTAATTAACTTTTATAAAATATCCAATGAAGAAGTAATTGTAATTTATGATGATATTAGTTTGGAAGTAGGAAGATTAAGAATAAGAGAAAAAGGTAGTCATGGTGGACACAATGGAATAAAAAGTATCATAGCTAACTTAGGTACTGATGTATTTCCAAGAGTTAAAATAGGTGTAGGAGCACCAAAGGGAAATTTAGTTTCGCATGTATTAGGGAAATTTAGTGAAGATGAGATTGAAATTTTAAGAGAAACAATAAAGGCATCTAGTGATGCGGTAAGTATAATGATAAAGTCAGATGCTAAAGAAGCAATGAATAAGTTAAATGGATTTAATGCATGTAAAGAAAGTTAAAGAGAAGTTATGGAAGGTGATAAAATGAGATTACAAGGGCTATTACAACCCTTACAGGAAAATGACAAATTTATTACGGTGATAAATAGTATAAAAAATAAAAAGTTTCCAATAAATATATCTGGATTATCAGATTCAGGAAAAAGTTATATAATAGATGGAATATTTAATGAGATAGATAATTCGTTAGTTATAGTAACACATAATGAAATTGAGGCTAAAAATTTATATGAAGATTTGAATCTTTACTCTACTAATGTATACTTTTTACCTATAAGAGAAGTTGTGTTTTATAATGTTGATGCGATTTCAGGAGATCTTAGATGGGCAAGGTTAAAAGTAATAAAAGAAATACTTAATAATAAAAATAAAAAAATAATAGTTACATCAATTGATGCAATGACCTCATTATATACACCTCGAGAAAAATACTTAAATTATAGCATTAGTATAAAGAATGGCGATGAAGTAGATTTAAAAGAAATTTCGAAAAAGTTAATTGAGTGTGGATATGAAAGAGTTGAGGTAGTAGAAGGTAAGGGCGAATTTTCATTCAGAGGAGGGATACTAGATGTTTTCCCTCCTATAGCTGTTTATCCATATAGAATTGAGCTTTTTGGAGATGAGATAGATTCTATTAGAACTTTTAATATAGAATCCCAAAGAAGTATTGAAAAGGTTGAATTTGTGGAAATTTTCCCAGCAAAAGAAGTAATAGTCGATGAAGAGGCAAAAAAAAGTGCCAATGATAAAATAATTAGTGAGCTTGATTCAATAATTGAAAAATCAAATAAGAAAAATAATGAACAAATTGATAAAATAAGAGGAATAGTTAATAAAAATCTAGAAATGTTGAATGAAACTTCAACATTTGAAACTATTGATAGTTATTTACCTTTCTTTTATAAAGAAATGGAATCATTTTTTGATTATTTAGAAGGATATACATTTATAATTGATGATTTAAAGAGATGTCAGGGGAAAATTGAAAGTATATATTATGAGTTTAATGAAAATTATTTAGCTTTTCTTCAAAGAGGTGATATATTACCTTCTCAAAATAAATTATTAATAGATAAAGAAGAATTATTGATTCGATTAGAAAAGTCTGATGTTATAACATTGAATACATTTGATACAAGAGCAGATATTCTATTTCCGTTAACTAGCATAGAATTAAATCAAATTACATCAAATAATTATAATGGACAATTAGATTTACTCATTGAAGATATAAAATCAAGAAAAGCAAAGGGATTTAGAACTTTAATATTAGCAGGTACTAGAACTAGAGGAGAAAGATTGGTAAAAACACTTAGAGATAGAGATGTTGAAAGTGTTTATAAGGATGAAGTAAATAATATTGAATTAGGTCAAGCGGTAGTTACATTTGGAAATTTAATGAAAGGGTTTGAGTATCCTGATTTAAAGATATGTGTAATATCTGATAAAGAGGTATTTGGTGAAGCTAAAAAGTCCCTGCCTAAAAAGACAAATAAGAAAAAGGGTGTAGGAAAGATAACTAGCTTTGCAGAGTTAAAACCAGGAGATTATGTAGTACATGCAAATCATGGGATAGGTGTATTTAAAGGAATTAAACAAATTGACATAGCTGGTAATACGAGAGATTACTTAGATATTGTATATGATAAGGGCGATAAGCTTTATGTTCCGGTGGATCAATTAGATTTAGTTCAAAAATATATAGGAAGTGAAGGAAAGACACCTAAGATTAATAAATTGGGTGGAAATGAGTGGCAAAAAGCTAAGGCTAAGGTTAGAAAATCAATTAATGAGATTGCTGAAGATTTAGTAAAGTTATATGCAGCTAGAGCAGCATTAAAAGGGTATAAATATTCTAAAGATACAGAATGGCAAAGACAATTTGAAGATGAGTTCCCATATGAAGAAACGCCTGATCAATTATCATCATTAGAAGAGATAAAGCATGATATGGAATCAGATAAGCCAATGGATAGATTGCTTTGTGGAGATGTTGGATATGGTAAAACAGAGGTAGCTATAAGAGCTGCTTTTAAGGCTGTTATGGATGGAAAACAGGTTGCATTTCTTGTACCAACAACTATATTAGCTGAACAACATTATAAAAATTTAAAAAAGAGATTTTCGGACTTCCCAGTTAAAATAGACATGATTAGTAGATTTAGAACTGCAAAGCAACAAAAGGCTACTTTGCAAGCTTTAAAAGAAGGAAATGTAGATATCTTAATAGGAACTCATAGATTGGTATCAAAGGATATTGCATTTAAAGATTTAGGATTATTAATAGTAGATGAGGAGCAAAGATTTGGAGTTGCTCAAAAGGAAAAAATAAAATCTTTAAAGAAAAATATAGATGTACTTACATTGAGTGCAACACCAATTCCAAGAACTCTTCATATGTCACTTACAGGGGTTAGAGATATATCAGTTATAGAAACTCCACCAGAGGAAAGATACCCTATTCAAACATATGTTGTAGAGCAAAATGACCAACTTATTAGAGATGCAATTTTAAGAGAAGTTGGAAGAGGTGGGCAAGTTTATTTTGTTTATAACAGAGTAGAAAGTATACAAAGTATGGCCAATTATATAAGGGAGTTAGTTCCTGAATGTAAAGTTGGAATCATTCATGGGCAGATGACAGAGAAAGAGTTGGAAGCCGAAATGATTAATTTTATGCAAAAAGAATATGACGTTTTAGTATGTACAACTATTATAGAAACAGGTATTGATATACCAAATGTAAATACAATGATAGTAAATAATGCAGATAAAATGGGATTATCGCAATTATATCAATTAAGAGGAAGAGTTGGACGTTCTAATAAAATAGCTTATGCTTACTTTATGTATACTAAAGATAAGGTATTAACTGAAGTTGCTGAAAAGAGATTAAAAGCTTTAAAAGATTTTACAGAGCTTGGTTCTGGATTTAAAATAGCCATGAGAGATTTAGAAATAAGAGGAGCGGGAAATATGATGGGCTCATCTCAACATGGACATATGGCTGCTATAGGATATGATTTATACTGTAGAATGTTAGAAGATACTGTTAAGTTAATCAAAGGTGAAATAGAGCAAGAGCCTATTGAAACTACTGTTGATATAAAAATGGATGCATATATTCCAGCTTCATATATTGAAGATGAAATACAAAAAATAGAGGTTTACAAGAAGATAGCAGCAATTGAAAATATGGATGATTATACTGAGATAAAAGAAGAATTAGAGGATAGATACTCTAGTATTCCAGAAGCCGTTTATAATTTAATGGATATAGCATATATTAAGAGTTTAGCTAAGATACTTTTAATTGAAGAGATAAAAGAAAATCAAAAAGAAATAAGATTTAAATTCCAGAAAGGATTTAAAAATGTTAATAAAGTATATAGGGTCCTTTTAAGTAAATATAAAGATAATGTAGTTTTATATTTTGGAGAAACGCCATTTTTTGCTGTAAGAATTAACACTATAAAGAGAGAGGAAATGTTGAATTTTTATAAAGAGCTTCTTAAGGAATTAATTGAAAATTCACGTAAAAAATAGACAGTAAAATTTGAATAAAAAGGATATTACTGATATACTAATTTATGTAACAAATTATTATTTAAGTAAAGTGAGGGAAATGAATTGAGAAAAATAAAAAATATAGTGATAGCTGCAGCTATAACTACAATGGCTTTTTCTATAACAGGATGTAAAATGATAGAAAAGACTCCAGAGGCTATACAAAAAACTGTTTTAGCAAAGGTTGGGAATGATAAAATTACTATGGCTGATGTTAATAGTGAATTACAAGCTGATATAGACTATTTAACAGAAACATATGGCGAAGATTATGAAAAAAACATTGATGATAGCTTAAAGGAACAATTAAAAACAGCTAGAACACAAGTATTACAACAGTTAGTTGACGATAAAGTATTAATAACTAAGGGTACAGAGCTTGGATATATCCCATCAGATGAAGAATTATCAACTGCTATAGAACAAGAAAAAGCTAAGTTTACAGAGGCATATGGTGGAGAAGAAGGATTAAAAGAAGCTCTAGAATATTATGGAATGTCAGATGAAAAATTTAATTCATTTATAGAAAATTTAGTTAAAACTGACAAAGTTAAAGAAGCTATCATAAAGGATGTTACTGTAACTGATGAAGAAGTTGAACAATATTATAATGACAATATTGATAAGTATACAGTTAAAGCTGGGGCAAATGCTAAGCACATCTTATTTGAGACTGAAGAAGAAGCACAATCAGCTAAAAATAAAATTGATTCTGGTGAAGCTACATTTGATGAAATATATGCACAATATGAATCTAACAATAATGGAAGCGGAACACTACCTGTTTCTCAAGATTTAGGATATGTTGAAAATGAGCAAGAAGGCTATGATACAGATTTCTTAGCTGGATTCAAAACTTTAAAAGAAGGTGAAGTTTCAGCACCAGTTAAAAGTTCATTTGGTTACCATATAATTAAAGTTGAAGGTGTTCAAACAGAAGATAAGGTAACTCCACTTGATGATGTTAAAGATAGTATAAAATCTACTTTATTAAGTGAAAAACAAGAGGAAGTATATAATTCAACATTAGAAGAATGGAAAAAAGACTTAAATGTTAAGTTATATGAAGATAGATTATAATTTTTAATAAAAGGTTAAGCAAAATTTAAAGTTTTGCTTAACCTTTTATTTATATTTAAAAATTTTTTTGCTTTATTGCCATAGACTTCAAAGAATTCCTCAATAAATAGTAAAGGATAAATATTGGGTATATGTGTATAAAATTTCTAATAGTTCAAATAATAATACTGCAGTTAATTATATAAACTAATCAAGGAGGTAGCTCATAATAATGAAAGCGACAGGAATAGTTAGACGTATTGATGATTTAGGAAGAGTAGTTATACCAAAAGAAATAAGAAGAACTTTAAGAATTAGAGAAGGGGATCCATTAGAAATATTTACAGATAGAGAAGGTGGGGTAATATTAAAAAAATATTCTCCTATTGGGGAATTAACAGATTTCTCCAAGGAGTATGCTGAAAGCTTACAACAATCAATTGGTCATATTGTTTTAATTGCGGACAAAGATGCTTTTATATCTGTAAGTGGAGCAACAAAAAAAGATTATTTTGAGAGAAAAATAAGTTCAGAACTAGAAGAAATTATGGATGGTAGAAAAGCTTCTATAATAACAGAAGAAGGTAAAACAATACCGCTACATAATGACGAGGACCAAGGAGAATATACAAGCCAAGTAATAGCACCAATAATAACAGAAGGAGATGCTATTGGAGCTGTACTTATTGTTTCAAAAGAAACTGGAGAAAAATTTGGCGATTTACAATTAAAATTAGCAGAAACTGCAGCCGCTTTCCTAGGAAAGCAAATGGAACAATAAGTTATTAAATTAGTATTACAATATTTAGAAAATAAACAAAGAATATATGTAATAATACCTCTAAGCTTTAAATAAAAATTAGTAGTAGTTAGTAATTTAAGTTTGGAGGTATTTTATGAAGAAACAATCTCTTATAAAGGGAAGTTTGGTTCTAGGATTAGCAGGAATGGTAGCAAAAGTGTTAGGTTTTTTCTTTAGATGGCCATTAATTATGCTAATAGGTGATGAGGGAATAGGGTATTATCAATTATCCTATCCTTTATATATGTTTTTTGTTGCTATGGCAAGTGGAGTACCTGTTGCAGTTTCGAAAATGATTTCAGAAAAAAATGCAATGGGTGATATTGAAGGTGGTTATGAAGTTGTTAAGGAATCATCTTATTTAATGATGACATTAGGTATTGGAACATCTTTAATATTATTCTTTTTTGCAAAGCCTATAATTAATTTTTTGAAATGGGATATGAAATCATATTATGCATTAATAGGAATATCTTTCGCACCTATGATGGTTTCTTTCGTTAATGTATTTAGAGGCTTTTTTCAAGGATTACAAAATATGACTCCATCAGGAACGTCGCAAATATTAGAACAAATAGGTAGAGTAGTAATTGGAGTTGGACTAGCTTATATACTTTTACCAAAGGGAATAGAGTATTCGGCAGGTGGAGCTGCATTTGGAGCTGCTGGTGGTGCGATGATAGCATGTATATATTTATGGATTAAATATATAAAAGTAAGAAAAGAGATGGGTATTAAAAAGATAAAAACCAATACAGATATATTAAATGAAATATTGAAAATGGCAATTCCTATTTCTTTAGGAGCTACAGTTGGAACTATAATGAATTTAATAGACTCTATTGTAGTTCCTCAAAAGCTAATAGAATCTGGAGTTACCAATGCTACGGCATTATATGGACAACTTACAGGTAAGGCTGCTGTGTTAGTAAATATACCATTAACATTATCCATGGCTATATGTACATCATTAATTCCAATAATTTCAGAGCATTATATACTAAACAGAAAAGAAGAAATGCAAAGCAAAATAAATATAGCAATGAAATTATCAGCTGTAATAGCATTACCATGTACCTTAGGAATGTTTTGTTTAGCAGGTCCAATAATGAAATTGGTGTTTTTTGATAAATATGAAGGGGTAGAAATATTAAGATATCTGTCTATATCAATTCCTTTTGTAATAACAACTCAAACAACTACATCTATATTACAAGCAACTAACCATTATATAAGACCAGTTATTAACTTGATAATAGGATGTATTATAAAGGTTGTTTTGACAATGGTTTTAGTCCCTATCCCAAGAATAAATATCTTTGGAGCTGTAATAGCAAGTGTTTCTGCATATATTGTAGTTACTATATTAAATCTTATAGCACTTAGAACAAAAACTAAATGTAAAATAAGTATATATGATTCTTTTGTAAAGCCAGGTTATGCTTCTGTTGCAATGATAGTTGTAGTTTTATTTAGTTATAATTTTATTATGGAAAGGTTAGATAGTAATAGTATTTCTTGCTTATTATCAATATTTATGGGTATTATTATATATATGATAGCTATTTTAATCTTTAAAGTATTTGAAGTTGATGAAATAAAGAATAGATTAGCAAGAAAATGATGTAAGGAGAGTACTATATGATAAAAATAGTTGGATTAGGACCAGGTTCACCAGATGCATTAACTATAGGAGCTGTTGAGGCTTTACAAGGAAGTAAAAACTTATATTTTAGAACGGAGAAGCATCCTACAGTTGATTATTTAAAGAATAGATTAGAAACTTTTAAGACTTGTGATAATTATTATGAAGAAGGAAGTAGTTTTGATGAAGTGTATTCTAATATCGCTAGAAGTATGATAGAAGAATATAAGATATCTGGAGAATTGGTGTATGCAGTTCCAGGTCATCCTTTAGTTGCAGAAAGATCAGTTTTAAATTTAATTAATTTATGTAATAAAAACAATATTGAGTATAAAATATTACCAGCAGTTAGCTTTGTAGATGCTATGATGGATAGATTACAAATAGATCCTATAGAAGGACTAAAGATTATAGATGCATTTGATATAAAAAATCAAATTTTAGATAAAAGAATTGGCACTATAATAACTCAAGTGTATAATCCATTAATAGCATCAGAAGTTAAACTTGAATTGCTAGAATATTATCATGATGAAACTGAAATTTATTATGTTAGAGCGGCAGGAATAGAAGGAGAAGAATCTATAAGAAAAATTCCAATATATGAACTTGATATGCAAGAAGATATAGATTATTTAACTTCTGTATATATTCCTAAGGATATAAATAACAAAAAAGATTTCTATGATTTAGTTGATACAATAGAAATTTTAAGAAGTGAAAATGGATGTGCGTGGGATAGAGAACAAACTCATGAAAGTATAAAGAATTCACTTTTAGAAGAAGCTTATGAAGTAATTGAGGCTATAGAAGATGATAATATAGATGGATTAATTGAAGAGTTAGGAGATGTTTTATTACAAGTTGTATTCCATTCAATTATAGGAAAAGAAGATGGATACTTTAACATATCAGATGTAATAGAAGCAATTACTTCTAAGATGATTTATAGACATCCGCATGTTTTTGGAGATGCAACTGCTAATAATTCAGAAGAAGTATTGGCAAATTGGGATGAATTAAAAAAGAAAGAGAAAAGTTATGAAACACTTACTGAAGAAATAAACGGAATAGCAAAAACATTACCAGCTTTAACAAAAGCGCATAAAGTGCAAAAGAAAGTTGCCAAAGTAGGGTTTGATTTTGAAAGTGTGGATGAAGCAGTTAAAAAGATTGAAGAAGAAATAAATGAAGTATTAGATGTATATAAAACCAATAATATGGAAAAAATAATAAATGAAGTTGGAGATTTATTATTTGCTTGTGTTAATGTATCTAGATTATTAAATGTAGATGAGGAAGAAGCATTAACCAAATCAACTAAAAAGTTCATAAAAAGATTTGGCTTTATTGAAGATAATGTATTAAAACAAGGAAAAGATTTAAAAAGTGTTACATTAGATGAAATGAATAGTTTATGGGAAACTTCTAAAAAGTACGATTAGTAAAGAAAAAAAGTGAATTTTCTGCAGTAATAGAAGGATTTTTGAAGTTTATGCAGAATATTTTTAAAGAGAATAACAAATTAATGACTATACTACAAGAAAAAGTTGTAATAAATATATTTTTATAGAAAAATACCCATATTACTATAGACTACTTTATAAAGTGGATATATAATAAGGTAATGTAGTTATAGTACATAATTAAAAATAGTTAACTACAATATTTTTAACTGTTTATTTAAGGAGGATGTAAATCGTGAATAAAGCAGAATTAATTACTAGCATGGCTGAAAAAAGCCAATTAACAAAGAAAGATGCAGAAACAGCTTTAAAGGCATTTATTGATTCAGTTCAAGAAGCTTTAGAAAATGGAGAAAAAGTTCAATTAGTTGGATTTGGTACTTTTGAAACTAGAGAAAGAGCAGCTAGAGAAGGAAGAAACCCAAGAACTAAAGAAACTATAAACATTCCAGCTTCAACTGTTCCAGTATTTAAAGCAGGAAAAGAGTTTAAAGAAAGAGTTAATAAGTAATTATAAATTTAAGCCCGAGTTATCTCGGGCTTTTTGATACACAAAAATACTTTGAATGTAAGGGGAAACAGAAATGAGATTAGATAAATACTTAAAAGTTTCAAGAATAATAAAAAGAAGAACAGTTGCAAAAGAAGCTTGTGAAGGTGGAAGAGTATCTATTAATGATAAAGTAGCAAAGCCATCAACTGATGTTAAAGAAGGAGATATAATTGAAATTACATTTGCAAATAGAAAATTAAAGGCAAAAATAGTAAACATAGCAGAACATGTAAGAAAAGAAAATGCTAAGGAAATGTATGAAATCTTAGAAGGTGTAGAAGACCAAGAATAATTTTTTAAAATACTTCATATATTTAATCAAGAAATATATGGAGGAATAGATAATGGAGAAAAAAATAGATAATAAAATTGAGGATAATAGAGGAAACATTATACTAGAAAATAGAAAGAAGATGACATTAACTGGAGTAGAAGAGGTTATTAGCTTTGATGACGAAAAAATATTACTTAACACTAAATTAGGAGCACTAACAATAAAGGGATTAAATTTAAAAATGAATAAATTAGATGTACAAAATGGCGATGTAATGATAAATGGAGAAATATATTATATTGTCTATAGTGGAAAAGAAATAAAGAAAGAGAAGGAAAGCATAGTAGGAAGGCTTTTCAAGTAGGAGGTTATTATGCCATTAGATACTAATATACAATTTAGCATTATATTGTATGCATTATTGGCAGGTATATTAACCGGCTTAATGTTTGACTTATATAGAATAATTAGAGGTAGCAAGGTGCCAAAAGCTATAATAGTAATAGAGGATACGTTGTTTTGGGTATTAGCTGCTATGATCATTTTTGCATTTCTCCTTTACACAAATTATGCATTCTTAGGAGTATATGTTTATACATTCATGTTGATATCCTTAGGGTTATATATGAAATTTGTTAGCAATAAGTGTATAAGATTTGAATTAGAAGTAGTTAATGGAGTAGGTAAAGTGTTTAGAATTATTTTCAAAAATATTATATATCCATTTAAAATTATATTTTATAATATTACGGGGAAAAATAATTAGTATAAAAAATATCTTGAATTAAATATGTAGAGTGTTTACAATATATTTATAGAATGATATAAAAGAAGGGTACTAGATATTTATGAAAAAAAACATAAACCTTAAGGGAATTATTGTTGTTTTAATTGTAGGAGTTTTTAGTATATGCTTAATAAAGCAATTAACTGTACTAAGAAGGATAAAGAACGATATTGCTATTCAAACTCAAGAATTACAAGAGTTGAAGGAAAAAAATATTAAGTTGCAAGCAGAGCTAGATAGAGCTCAGAGTAATAATGAATATTTAGAAAAGTTAGCAAGAGAAAGATTAGGGCTAATAAAAGAAGGCGAGCAGCAAGTTATTCCAGATAACAATTCAGAATAGTATTGGTTTAAGTTTAAATTTCTATTAATGTGGTTATTATTATTAATAACATAGATTATTTAATTTTAAGGAGGATTCTTTGTAAAATGACCTTAATGGCAGGAAACATATTAGAGGGTACAGTGGTAAATATTACGAACTTCGGAGCTTTCGTAGAGATAGAAGGTAAAACAGGATTAGTTCATATTTCAGAAGTTGCAGATTCTTTTGTTAAGGATATAAGACAACATCTTAATGAACAAGATAAGGTTAAGGTAAAAGTTATATCTATAGATGATAATGGAAAGATCAGCTTATCTATAAAGCAAGCTAATGTTAAGAAAAAATCAGTTAAACCAGCAGAAATTGAATGGAAAACTGAGAAGAAAGCTGCTCCAGCAAATTTTGAAGATATAATGTCTAGATTCTTAAAAGATAGTGAAGAAAGACAACAAGACTTCAAAAAGCATCAAGAATTTAAAGCAAGATCAAGAAAGAGTTTTTAGATTTTAGATTTTAGACATAATATAAGTTTTATATATAAGAGAGAGATGATATATTTGAATTTATCATTCTCTTTTTTTATTTATTTTTTTGATTTTATTGATTTTAACCATAAAATTAATAGAGAAATTTCAGAAATAAGACCGCTGGAAATGGCTATTTTACTAGGGTTTATAAAAAAATATAAAAAAATATAAAAAAAAGCGAAAAAAATGTTGACAGTATTATGTTCATCATATATAATTAATTTTGTCGTCAGATGACGGCAAAGAAAAATACGCTGAAGTGGCGGAACAGGCAGACGCACAGGACTTAAAATCCTGCGGTAGCGATACCGTACCGGTTCGATTCC
>NZ_JADNLK010000012.1 GCF_015555905.1 Clostridium sp. D43t1_170807_H7 | reverse complement strand
TATAAATTCTAGGCGAAAATTTCACCGTTTCCGGAAAATAAATATTTCATTTTTTCGCCCCATGTAATGCGCAATTTATTTCAAAAGTTCATCTATAATTTTTCTTGCAATAGTATTTTTATCTGGTAATATTGGTAAATTATCTTTACTATACCAATCTGCATGAATAATCTCTTCACCATCAACTTTTATATCTCCACTTTCATACTCTGCTGTGAATCCAATCATAATAGAATTAGGATATGGCCATGGTTGACTTGAAAAATATTTAATATTTTTTACCTTTATATTTACCTCTTCTAACACTTCACGTTTTACGCATTCTTCTAAAGTTTCATTTACATCTACAAATCCAGCTACATTACTATGTAACCCTTCCGGAAAATTCTTGTTATTTGCTAGTAAAATCTTATCACCTTTAGTTATTCCTACTATAATCGCAGGACAAACTTGTGGGTAACTCATATATCCACATTTCTTACACTTCATTGCAAACTCATATCCAACAAAATCATTTTCTCCACCACATACTCCACAAAACTTATTAGTTTTATGAAAATGAATAATTTGAGCTGCTCTTCCACAAACAGGCACAATATATTTATCAATAATAGCAGTTCCTTGTCTTAAGGCAATAAATTTTAATTCTCCTGACACCTTAATACATGAACTTACTTCACCACAAAAACAATGTATTTCATTAATTTTACCTAAATGATACATTATCTCAAGACCATCAATTAAATTTTTAACATCCTTAAATGTTGGAATAAATACTTTCCCCATATCTTCTTTAATTAAAATCATTTTATCTTGAAATAAAAAATATAAATCCTCATCTCTATTTCCCTCTGGGAATTTAGGATCTGCTATAAAATTCATATAATTATCGTTATTAATCATACATTTATACTCCTCTACTCTTCTATAATTTCACAATGCATATACTTCTCTACTTCATTCCAGGGTACAATAAAGCCTTGCCCTTTAGAACAAAATACTGAATTTGAAGAATATTCTATATCTGCATTCTTGTTATAAGCTCTTTTTTTAAGAACTTCTTCCCTATTATGACATACATCATATCCATCAAATATCAAATTTATATTTCCTTTCCCCTTAGTAAATGCAATAAGTTCAATACTGTAATTCATAAAAGTTGCCACTGGTCCTCTTCCTGTTATTCTAACTTTATTTAAACTAGTCTCCGGTGGATTAAAATTACCACAAAGCCTTTGAATATCTGATAGGACTCTTCCAATATAGTCTAACTCTACATCAATAGAAAATTTATAAAATGGCTCCAATAATATATTATCTGCTTTTTCTAATCCTTGCCTTAAAGCTCTAAAAGTTGCCTCTCTAAAATCGCCACCCTCTGTATGTTTATTATGTGCCCTACCAGTTAAAAGAGTAACTTTAATATCTGTAATTTCTGAACCTGTTAATATTCCATGATGTTTTCTTTCAAATAAATGAGTTTTTATCAAATTTTGATGCCCAGTAGTTAGATTATCCGCATGACATTTATTTTCAAAAACAATTCCAGAACCTCTAGGAATACTTTCTAACTTTAAATGTACTTCAGCGTAATGTTTTAATGGTTCAAAATGTCCATATCCATTAACTGTATCATTTATAGTTTCTTTATATATTATTTCACATGGTCCAAAGTCTACATTAAAATTAAATCTTTCTAATATAACTTCCTTTAATACTTCTAATTGTATCTTTCCCATAATATGAACATGTATTTCTTGAAGAGTTTCATTCCAAATAACATTTAGGGCAGGATCTTCAGCTTCCAACATTTTAAAATATCCTAACACTTCTTTTACATTACATGTTTTATCAAAAATCACACTAGACATTAAAGTTGGAATCATATTAAATTTTAATTTTTGCCTTAATACTCCAACTCCCTCACCTACATTTAAGCTTGTAAGACCTGTTACTGCAAAAACATCACCGGCCACAGCTTTATCTACTGTAGAAAACTTACTTCCATTATAGACTCTTATAGTGCTTATTTTTTCTTTTGAACTACTACTATTTATTTCATCTCTAACCTTTAGTATCCCACTTAAAGCTTTAATAAATGTAATTCTTGTTCCATTATTGTCATGTCGTATCTTATATACAACTCCTGAAAATTCGTCATTTTCATTGTAATTAGTAACTGTTAACTCTTCTAAAGAATCTAAAAACTCAGTTATTCCTTGATCTTGAAGCGCTGATCCTGAAAAACATGGAAATATATTCATTTGTTTAATTAAAATTCTTAATTTATTAATCCATAAATCATTATTATATTCTCCATTAAAATACTTTTCTAATAACTCTTCATCTCTTTCAGCTATAAATTCTATTACATCATCTTTAATATCTCTAATATTTTCTATATAGCAAACATCTTTAGTTAAATCTGTCTTTATTTCATTAATTGCATTATCTAAATTTGCTCCAGTCCTATCTAACTTATTAATAAAGAAAAATGTAGGAACATTATATTTTTTAAGTAATCTCCATACTGTTTCTGTATGAGATTGTACACCTTCTACCGCACTTATGACTATAATTGCATAATCCATAATACTTATGCTTCTTTCCATTTCACAAGAAAAATCTATATGTCCTGGTGTATCTACTAAATAATATTTTGATTTTTCTATTTCAAATACCGCTTGATCTGAAAATACTGTAATTCCTCTTTCCTTTTCTATATCATGACTATCTAAAAAGGAATTTTTATGATCTACTCTTCCTCTACTTCTAATTGCATTAGTATGATAAAGAATTTGTTCAGAAAAAGTTGTTTTTCCAGCATCTACATGAGCTAATACCCCTATTGTTTTTTTCATATAATCACCTTTTTCTATAAACAATAAATAAATTTATATTTAAATTATATCACGACTATCTATAATTACCATTTAAGATTTCCTTATAATAAAAAACGCAGTAATAGTAATCTATATCTTACTATTACTGCGTAAATCTTTCTCAATTAAATATATGATTCAAATGCTTTAACAAAATATTTTTCTGTCAAATATAAAAGCTGACAAGTTGTCTTTATTGTATAGAATATATCATTTACACAATCTTCTTCTAAACTTAAATACTCTTGCCTATTTCTCTTTAATTCTTCAAGATAATCTACAGAGTCATCTATATTATCTAAAATATTTTCAAAAATATCTTTATTTTTTTTCAAAGTCTTTCTTAGTATTAAATGCAAGGTAAATTCATATACAAAATGATTTTTCATATCTTTACCATAATATTCTTCTAAGTGATATTTACAAAAACAATCTGCAATATAATGAGCTATTTTACCTATGATAAATGATACTTCGTTAATATCTAAATCATTATTTTCAATGTATTCTTTATATTCAAGCATTTTATCTTTAGAAACACTATATGTGTGTTTAATCTTATTTCCTCTCTTGTGTAAATCTGGCTCTACACACCCTGCTAAAAACCTTTTTTTATTTAAACTTAAATTATATTTTTCATTGCACAAATTATAACAATATGAGCCTATGGCTAAATGTGTGTTTACTAGCATAAGATTTCTCCCCTCGTCAGAATTTTAAAATACTCTATAATCCCGACAATATTATTATACAACATTATTACGAATTTTGATTGTTCTTTTATTAAATTTATTATGGATTATCTGTAATATTTTATTACTTTTAACTACTATGTAGATATTTCAGTAAATATTACATTTAAATATTTATGATTAAATATAAAACATATGACCAATTTATTATGCACATAATAAACTAGTATTATTAATTATCTGTATGATTGGAGGAAAATTATGAGGGTAAGACTTGGATATGTAGCTATTTCTAAAGCTCTTGGTAAAAAAGTTACTTCTTCTAGCACTGTAACTTTTACAAATTATAATAAAATTACTCTTCCTAATAAAAAATTAGAAAAACTAAAATCTGTAGCTGCTTCTAACTTAAGAGATTTAGAAACTATAATTAGATATAATATAGAAAATAATATTCATTTTTATAGAATTACTTCTGCTTTAATTCCCCTAGTTACTCATCCTGAAGTTGGTTATTGGGGACATAGAGAATTTTTAAAAAAGGATTTTGAATATGTAGGAAAATTAATAAATGATTCTAAAATGAGAGTAGATACTCATCCTGATGAATTTAATGTAATTAATAGCATTAATCCTAAAGTCGTTGAAAATACTAAAATAAATCTATTAAAGCAGGCTGAATGGTTTGAAGATTTTAAATATGACTTAGGAAAAATGGTAATCCATGTTGGCGGTGCTACAAATGGAAAAGACGCTGGTTTAGAAAGATTTATCACCAATTTTACTACTTTTCCAACTGAGGTAAAGTCAAAGATTATTATTGAAAATGATGATAAGACATATACAGCCCAAGAAACACTAAAGTTATGCAATGAATTAAATTTACCTATGGTTTTAGATATTCATCATCATAATTGTAATAATAATGGTGAAAATATTTATGAATTAATACCTAAAATATTTCTTACATGGGAAAATCAACAGCTTCCTCCTAAACTTCATTTTTCCTCTCCTAGAGACGGTGAAAAAGATAGGAAACATTCTGATTTTATTAATGCAAATGATTTTATAACCTTTTTAGAAAATATTAAACTTCTTAATACTGATATTGATATAATGCTTGAATGCAAGGAAAAGGATTTAGCATTATTTAAGCTTGCAGACGACATAAAAGAATTAAAACCTGAATATAAATGGATCGATAAAAGTACTTTTATTGTATAAAACTAAAAAAAGTGTACATAATACAATATGATGTAAAACATACTGCAATATATTTTACACCATATTACAACTTTAGTTATTTCGACAGATAGTATTTAAAAAACTAGTAGCATCCTATCAATAGTTGCTACTGTTTTTTATTTATAAAAAATCTATTTAATTATTTCCATAAATAATAAAGTTCTATTATATAGTAACATTATCTGATTTTCACTTTCTATATCTTTCACATATGAAATACTCAATTCATATTTTAGAATTGTATAAATTTCATAGGAGATTTTATGAATAATATAAATTATGATTGTATAGACTATGATAAACTTCCCAAGAAATTTCCGGCTCAACACCAGGATATTCAACCTGGAATTGAAGCTGAAATGAGTCCTAAACCAATATTTGATAATCCTTGCTATAGAGGTAGTGAAAAACTAAAAGGTAAGGTTGCTCTAATAACAGGTGGCGATAGCGGAATTGGTAGGGCTATTGCAATAGCCTTTGCTAAAGAAGGAGCTAGCGTTGCTATTTCTTACTTATATGAAGAAATAGATGCTAAGACTACTAAAAGTTGTGTAGAAGGCTATGGAAGCAAATGTATATTATATATGGGTGATATTTCTTGTAAATCTTTTTGCAAAAGTTTAGTTGATTGTGTTGTTAAGGATTTTGGAAAAATAGATATATTAATAAATAATGCTGGTGTTCAATTTCCTCAAGAAAGTATAGAAGATATTTCTCAAGATCAACTTGAATTAACTTATAAGATTTGTATAGTACTTACAATACGTTTTTGATTTAATATTTTACATAGTATTGTTTAATTGTTACAAACTTCTTAGCTTTTTTCTAGTACTTTTTCTAATTCACTATAATACTTTAGTGTTTTATCATTACTTTTATCATTGAAAAAAATATAACTATTATCTTTTAACTTAATACTAATACAATTTTTATTTTCAAAATAAACATATAATTTACACTTTCCATAACCATTAATACTGAAGTTACCAAGATTATATGTTGATGCACCTACTCCATTTGTTCGTATTCCAGAAGGTAGATTATCTAGCATTGCTACTTCTTCAATATCATCAATATCAAATTTTGTTCCATAAGTTGGTGCGTTTATTTTAACAATATTATTATCTATACTTAAAGTAAACTTAGCATGATCAAACCTTACCATACTTACTGTAGTACCTATAATAATTATTCCAGCAAATATTAAAGATCCATAATAAATTATTCTTCCCTTTTTAGTTCCTAAATTATAAGTAATTCCATAGCCTGTCCTATCTTCAACTGTTACAGATCTATCATTGGGATTATTATATACTCCTTTACTCCAAAACTCATCATTATCAGTATAAATAGGATTCTTACATGTATTTAATATTCTACCTTGTTCTTCTCTTATTTTATTATTTATATAAAATATACCTATAAAAATAATTGTTGCTGGTACTACTATTGATAAAATAAATAATATTATACTATTATTGTTATTTAAAAGAAGTAAAAACATAAATAACATACCAATACTTTGAGTTGTAGCTGCAGTTATAGTTCCTAATGTCCATGTTCTTTTAAATATAGTATTATATGCTATATTAGCATTTGAATCCTCACTGATTACATCTGTCTTTCCTTTAGAATATATTTTATACATAATAAAGAAAATTATATTTCCTATTAATGCATTAGCTGATCCAACTCCTAAACTTGTTCCATATTCTTTTATATTATTAAAAACTATTGCAATTGGAATTAATGAAATTATAAAACTTGGAATAAACCATAAAATTGATACAGGCATCTTATCTTTTAATCTAGTAACTTCTGTATCTATAGTAACTAATCTTTTACTTGGTAATAGCCAGTTATTTTTTCTCTTTAAATCTCTTAATTTTTTATTATATTTTATAAATACTCTTCTATTAATATAAAAAATTATACCAATCCATAAAAATAAATATATAATTTGATTTGAATTAAACTTAAAAAAAACTGATGGAATGAATACTATTATTTCTATTATATATAAAATTATATTTTCATTTTTAAATTTTTTTGTTATTTCTAATACTTCTTTATTTTTAAGTTCTAAAAAAGGAATAGTTACTCCTATTAAAATATTCTTATTACCATTAACTACATATCTACAATTAAAATACATTGATAAGATAATTACTATTGGTACACTTAACCATATAATACCAAAAATCGTCATTTTTTCCCCTCATTCCACGCTATTTTTAATCCATTCATATTTTTATAAATATCTTCACACATTTTCATAAACTCTTTATACACAATTCCCTTTATACCAGATTCAGCAATTATAAGTTCTAGTTCACTTTCTAACTTTTCCTTAAATTCCTTACTAGTATCTATGGCTGGATTAACCTTAGCTCCATGTCTTCTATCTATTTCAATATATCCTTCATTTTTTAGTATCGTATATGCCTTATTAACAGTCATATTATTAACACCTATATCTTCTGCCATTTGTCTGACTGTCGGAAGCCCTTCTCCTTTTTTTAATTCTCCTCTTCCAATTCCCATAACAATTTCATTTCTAAGTTGAACATAAATAGGAATATTGCTAGTCATATCTAAATTAATAATCATTATTTTTCACCCCTTTGTATACTTTGTATTATATATTATAATACAAAGTATACAAAGAAACAATATTAAATTGAAATTTTTACAAATAAAAAAGCAACATCAATTAGCCTTATAAACTAACTGATATTGCTTAATATTATTTTTTTAAAACTAATCCCTTACTTCTTATACAAGTACATTCTCTTGCTTCCTTAGTATGTAAACATTGATATTTTATCTTTTTGGGTGCTTCTATCTCTACTTGTTTTTTATCTTTTTTGTCCATTTTTACTAACTCCTTAATATAGGTAAGCATAAAACTCTTTACTTATATCTATTTTATTATATAATAATTGTTATTGTTTAATATATATTATATACTACTTTTTTGATTAAGTACATATAATAAATTTAGTAAATTATATATAAGGAGAAAACAAATGATAAGTTTAATCGGATTAATACTTTCTTTATCACTTATTATGTATCTTGCATATAAAGGCTATTCTACTATAATTACAGCTCCTATTGTAGGATTATTAACTATCTTAATTTCACTTGGTCTTAATAGTCACTTAATGGCTAATTATACAGAAGTTTACATGAGCGGATTTGCTAACTTTGTAAAAAGCTATTTTCCTTTATTCTTAACTGGAGCTATTTTTGCAAAACTAATAGATGAAGTTGGTTATGGTAAATCTATAGCATCATTTATTACAACAAAGCTAGGAAAGGATAAAGCAATTCTTGCAATTGTTTTATCTGGAGCACTTTTAACATATGGGGGTGTCTCTTTATTTGTTGTCGCTTTTATATTATATCCATTAGCAAATATTTTGTTTAAAGAAGCAGATATACCTAAAAGACTTATACCAGGAACTATTGCTCTAGGTGCATTTACTTTTACAATGACAGCTATGCCAGGTTCACCTGAAATTCAAAATGTTATACCAATGAGCTATTTTGGTACAGATACATTTGCAGCGCCATTAATAGGTATAACAGCAAGTATTATTATGTTTACTTTAGGTATGCTATGGCTTACAAAAAGAGCTAAAAAAGCAAAAGATAATGGTGAGGGATATGGTAATCATTCTGATACAAATAAAATTGATTCTAATGAAAAATTACCTAATGTAATTGTATCTATTATACCTATTTTAATAATATTTATTACTAACTTTACACTTTCAAAATTTTATTATCCTCATATAGATGGAAGTTATTTAGAACAATACGGGGTTACGCTAGATAAAGTTTCTGGAACATGGAGTGTAATAATATCTATAGTAATCTCAATAGTTTATATTATATTATTAAATTATAAAAAACTTAAAAATTTAAATAATACACTTAGCGATGGAGTTAAGAATTCTTTTCTTCCTTTATTAAATTCTAGTGCTATAGTTGGATATGGTAGTATAATTAAGGCATTGCCTATTTTCATCTCAATACAAACTAGTATTATGAATATTTCTTCTAATCCAATTATTTCAGAAGCTATTTCTGTAAATATAATTTGTGGTCTTACAGCCTCTGCATCTGGTGGATTAGGAATAACATTATCTGCTCTTGCTCCAACCTTTGTTGAAATGAGTCAAAATTTTTCTATTTCCCCGGAAATACTTCATAGAATTGCATCTTTATCTTCAGGTGGATTAGACACTTTACCTCATAATGGAGCTGTTATAACAACTTTAGCTATTTGCGGATTAACTCATAAACAAAGCTATAAAGATATATTTGTGACATCGGTTGTTATACCTATTTTAACTACAATAATTATAGTAGCAATAGTTTCTATAAGGTTTGCTTTTTAATAAAAATAATAAATTATAATAGTATATTATTGTAATAAAAAAATCTCTATTTATTAATAAATTTAACTTATCAATAAATAGAGATATATTTTTTATTATTTATCCTTTTACAGCTCCAGCTGCAATACCTTCTATAATATGCTTTTGACAAACTAAATAGAAGATTACTATTGGTATAATAGCAAGAACTAAAACAGCCATCATAGCCCCCATATCAACAGCACCATATCCACCACGTAAATATTGTACAGCCATAGGTAATGTTTTGTAATCTGAACCTAAAACTAAAGTAGGAAGTAAATAATCATTCCATATCCACATTACATTTAAAATAGCTATTGTAATAGATATTGGTTTTAATAATGGTAATACTATTAAGAAAAATGTTTGTATTGGATTACATCCATCTATCATAGCCGCTTCTTCAATATCTATAGGAATCGATTTAACAAATCCACTAAACATAAATACAGAAAGTCCAGATCCGAACCCAAGATATATTATTATAATTCCAAGAGGATTATCTAAATTTAACATATTGGCTATTTTGCTCATTGTAAACATAACCATTTGGAATGGTACTATCATAGAAAATACAAACAAGTAATATAAAGAGCTTGTAACTTTTGATTTTACCCTTGTGATATACCAAGCTGTCATTGATGTAAATAAAATAATTACAGCTGTTGAGCATATGGTTATAAATACAGACAATCCAAAGGCAGAAATAAATCCTGTCTTCTCTATACCATTTATATAGTTATCTAATCCTGAAAAAGTTGTTGAATTTGGTAAAGCAAAAGGTGTCCTACTTATATATAATTTACCTTTAAATGAATTGTATAATACTATAAATATCGGTGCTAAAAATAGTACTGATAAAACTATTAAAATAATATAAAGAAATATATTATTTTTCTTTTTAGGAGTATATCTTAATTCTGTATCCTTTTTAGTATTTAATTTTGCTTCCATTAATTTTCAACCTCCTTCTTTCTAGTAATACTTAATTGAAGTAACATTATTACTGCCACTATTAAGAAGAATATTACTGCTTTTGCCTGTCCTACTCCTTCTGAACCTACTTTATTATAGAATGTCTTATATATATCTAAAGCAAGCATGGCTGTCTTTCCACCTGGTGCCCCATCAGTTAATGCTAAGTTTTGGTCAAATAATTTAAATGCATTTGACATAGTTAAGAAAAGACATATAGTTATTGATGGCATAACTAGTGGAATTGTAATTTTTCTCAAAGTCATCCATTTAGATGCTCCATCAATTTTGGCACTTTCTATCAACTCTCCTGGTATATTTTGAATACCTGCAATATATATAATCATCATATATCCAATTTGTTGCCAGTTGAGTAAAATAACTAATCCCCAAAATCCATACTTAGGATCATATGTTAAATTAACCCCAAAATAATTAAGGATTCCATTTAAAATTATTAACCATATATAGCCTAAAACTATTCCTCCAATTAAATTAGGCATAAAAAATACAGTTCTAAATATGTTAGTACCTTTTAATTTTCTAGTTAAAAGATATGCTAATGCAAATGCAAATACATTAACAGTTATAACTGATACAATAACAAATTTAGTTGTAAAAATTAAAGCATTAATAAATTCTGGACTTGAAAATGCCTTCCTATAGTTATCTAATCCTACAAATGTTGCATTAGTTACAGTAGTAAATTTAGTAAAAGATAAATATATTCCCATTATAAATGGTACTAAAAATGCTATTGCAAAAGCTATTAATGTAGGTAATGCAAATAACCAAAAATATTTTTTCATACTCTTTTGCATATTCTCTTCCCCCCATACAAAATTATATTTATATTATGTTATTAACTATTTCATTTTTTCTTTATGTCTATAGCCTAATATATTTAATATTAAAGGCAGCACATATTCATATGCCGCCTTTATTTAAATATTATTCGGCCTTTTCAGCCTTCCAAGAATCCTTTACAGTTTGTACAACATAATCCCAATCTTGAGTACCTTGAACATATTCAAGTAAAGCACCAGCAAAAGTATCTTTAAAGTTTTGGCTTGGGAATGCTTGGAATGTCCATTTAACTGTTTGTAAATTTTCCTTTTCCATCCAGTTTATAACTTCTTTTGATAATGGATCTGCAGGCTTTTCATCATCATTAAATGTATCAAATGGAGCAATAAATCCTAAATCTCCACTAACATAACCTTTTCCTGTATCACTTGTAAATAACCAGTTTATAAAATCAATAGAAGCTTGTTGCTTTTCTTCAGAAACTTGACTATTAATAGCTAAATAGTTCTCTGTACCAATGCAAAGTCCTTGATTTTCTTCACCAGCTATACCTGTATATATTGGTAGGAATTTAATATTTTCCTCTTTAACAGTGTTACCATCTATACCGTTAATTTGTGACCAAGCCCAGTTACCATTTTGAACCATAGCACAATCACCTAAAGCAAATTCTGCCATTGAATCATCAACACTCTTATTTCCTAAAACACCTTTTTCTGAAACAGAATTATCAGTATATAAGTCATATATATTTTTGAAGTTTTTATTATATTTGAATTCAATTTCATTTGCATCTAAACCTGCTTGAAGAACGTCTCCACTTTCCCCTGCGTTATCTTTAAATTCATAATATAATGGTAAGTTTGCTAAATGTGTTTCCCATCTCCATGCATTACCTGCAGCCATTGATGTTGATGCAAATACACCTTCAATTCCAAGCTTATCTTTATTATCTTGCATATCCTCAACTACAGCCTTTAATTTATCAAAATTATTGATATCATCCATGGATTCAACGTCTGTTGCTTTATTTTCTAGTGCAAAATATTTTTGCATTATTTCATCATTATATATAATTCCATATCCTTCAACAGCGTAAGGTATACCATATACTCCATCACCACTTGTAACTGCTAAGCTTTTATCAAGTAAATGATTGTAAAGATCTGTATCTTTTAAATCCAGACAATAATCTTTCCATGATTCATATCCAACTGGTCCATTAATTTGGAATATTGTTGGAGCATCTTTCTTTGCTATTTCTGATTTTAATGTTTGTTCATAAGTACCACTTGCTGCAGTTTCAACTTTCACTTTTACACCAGTTTCAGATTCATAATCTTCAGCAATCTTCTTATATACATCTGCAATTTCAGGTTTAAAATTTAAAAAATAAATTTCTGTTTCTGTAGTTTCATTAGCAGAAGTACTTGTAGCACCATCACCATTTTCTTTACTTCCACATCCTACAAATGCACTTGCCACTAGTGTTGTTGCAAGAGCAATGGCTAATAGTTTTTTAATTTTCATAAATTCCCTCTCCCTTAAAATAAACTTTACTATATAAAATATTTGTAAAAATATTTATATATCAACAAACTTCTGGAACAGTTATCGGAACCGTTTCTTACAAGCATTAAAAAATATTTTTATTTACATTTATTTCCTTTACAGAATTATTGTATATTATTTTTGAATCAAATTCAATTCAATTGAATATTTTTACAATTTTTACTTTTTTAGTAACGTTTATATTTTAATTTAATATTTTTTATGTTTTTTATTGGTGAAATCGTTAACAAAATTTCTTTTATTGTATATTTCATAAATAAAAAGAAGTAGCTTAATTTATTTTTACTACTTCTTAATTTAAATATCCTTTATATAAAAAATTAAAACTACTAAGTAACTATATATTTATTACTCTTCTTATATTAATATTTTCTTCAAATATCTTAGCTAATTCATCATACTGATTTAATTTATAAACTCTATAATCTAACAATTCCTTTTCTATAACCTTTAACCCTTTAGTTTCTCTAATATCATTAATAAAATTCAATAAAAAATCTTTGTCATCAAATATCCCATGTAAATAAGTTCCTAAAACATTCTTTTCCTTATTATAAACACCTAGAACTTCATCATTTTCACCTTTTATGAAAACTGAATCTTCATCTTTAACTTTTGTAACACCATTATGAATCTCATAACCTTTAACATTAACTCCAATACAAGATTTAAATATATTACAAGCATTTTTAATAATACCATTAACTTGTTTCGTTCTTTTTTCCTCATTAAAAATAGTTTCTATATCAAGAAGATTAAATCCCATTTCTGAAGTAACTTCCCCTTCAATCCCTTTTAAATCACTTATATTTCTACCAAGCATTTGATATCCACCACAAATCCCAAGTATAATTACTCCCTCTTTTTCCAGAGCTTTTATTCTATCAAAAATTCCATTTTCCTTTATAAATCTTAAATCATTTATAGTATTTTTAGTTCCTGGTATTATTATTAAATCTGGCTTATTTATATCCTCAACATTATTTACATATCTTATAGTAACATCATTCAATCTTTCTAGATTATTAAAGTCAGTAAAATTTGACATATGAGGTAATCTTATTATTGCTATATCTAATCCTGTTATATCTTTATTTTTTATTCTTTCAGTTACACTATCCTCATCTTCTATATCTAATTCAAAATAAGGTAATACTCCAAGGACTGGTACTTTTATAATATCTTCTAACTGCTTCATTGCATCCTTAAAATAATCTACATTTCCTCTGAATTTATTTATAATAACACCTTTTACTCTAGCTCTTTCATCCTCATTTAAAAGCATTAAAGTACCTAAAACTGATGCAAAAACTCCTCCTCTATCTATATCTGCAACTAATATTACATCTGCATCTGCTGCTTTTGCCATTGACATATTTGCTATATCAGTTTCTCTTAAATTAATTTCAGCACAACTGCCTGACCCTTCTAATATCATAACTTCATAATCTTTTGAAAAGCTATCAAAGGTCTCTTTAACAATTTCTTTTAGCTCTTTATTTAACTCTTTATATTTATAAGCATCCATAGTGCAATGAACTTTTCCATTAACAATGACTTGTGTTTTATTATTTCCACTAGGTTTTAATAATATAGGATTCATATATGCCATAGGCTTTAACTCACAGGCCTCTGCTTGTACAACTTGTGCCCTTCCCATTTCTAATCCATCTTCAGTTACATAAGAGTTTAATGATATATTTAATGCTTTAAATGGTGCTACCTTAAAACCTTTATTCTTATAATACCTACATAATGCTGTTGCTACTGTACTTTTACCTACACCTGAAGCTGTGCCTAAAACCATTATCTTATTCATTTTTACTTTCCTTTACATCTAAGAAACCATGGGTTTCATTTTTAATAATATTCAAGTGTTGAAATTTAATTGGATATTTAAATATTGGGCCATCATATACAAATGTGTGATACTCACCATTTTCTCCACAAGCATCTGATCCTGTTTCTTTTATATCTTTAACTACTTCTCTTGTTAAAACTTTTCCTAAGAAATCTTCTCCCATACATTCAAGCTTTACATTTTTTATTACTGTTTTAAAACCACTATCTATAAATTCATAAACTAACTCTTCTCTATTTTCTTGCCATAAAGGAAAGTTTGCTTCTATTCCTGCTTCATTACATCTTGCAGTACACCATTCTCTATGTGCTTCTAAATCTATATCTCCAAATACACATGAATGAATTCCTAAGCTATCTTTTGCCTTAATTAATGCTTCAGTAAATTTACTTTCGTAATCATTACCTTTAGTTTCTACTAATATTAAAGGTATATCTAATGATTTAGATACTTCTTTTATTAAATTTTCAGGAATTCCGTGAAACCAAGATCTATTTTCTTCTTTATTTACTGTTACAAGTAAAGATGCTGGAGTATCTCCATTCCTTATCATTCTGTATAATGCTAAAGTACTATCTTTTCCACAGCTATATGACATTACAAACTTCTTCATAAGAATACTATCCCTTATTAATATTATAAATAACTACTTCCACTTTTCTAAAGCATCAATCATGAAGCCTTTTACATCTATTCCATAAACTTCTTTCAACTTTTCTCCACTTAATACTTCTTTAGGAGATCCTGAACTAATGATTTTACCATTATTCATCATTACTACCTTTTCCCCAAAAGTTTGAACTAAATTTAAATCATGTAATACAGCAACAACAATTTTATTATTTTCTTTAGTCCATTTATTTAGATAATCTAATATTTCTATTTGACATTTTAAATCTAAGTGATTTGTAGGTTCATCTAAAAGAATTACATCTGGATCCTGTGCAAAGGCCCTAGCTAAATATACTCTTTGTAATTGCCCTCCTGATAATTCACTTATTAATTTATCTTTAATATCTATTAAACCTACATTAGCTATACTTTTAAGAATTATTTCATCATCTTCTTTATTTATTCTTGAAAATACTCCTTTTAAATGTGCATATCTTCCTAAAGCTACTGTTTCATAAACTGTATATGGGAAATATATATTACTAGCTTGCGTCATTAATGCAACATTCTTTGCTAAATCTTTTCTATTTAATTTACTAATTTCCCTTGAATCAAGTGTAATATTTCCCTTATAATCTAACAAATTAGCAATGGATTTTAAAAGAGTGCTTTTGCCACATCCGTTAGGTCCAACTATACAAAGATTATTTCCACGTTCAATAGTAAAGCTTACACCTTTAACAATTTCTTTATTGTCATATCCACATCTAACTTCCTTTATTTCTAGCATTAAAACATCTCCTACTTTGACTTTTTAAAATATATATAAGCAAAAAATGGTCCACCAATTAACGCTGTTATTGCTCCAACTGGTAATTCTGATGGTGCTACTATTGTTCTTGATATTAAATCAGTAATTATCATCATACAACCACCTAATACCACTGACATTGGTATAACGTAAGCATGCTTTGATCCAAATATTTTCCTAACAACATGCGGAGCAATTAAATCTATAAATCCTATAGTTCCACTAAGAGCAACAGCACTTCCTGTAAGCACTGCTACAAATAAAAATAATCTTCTTTTAACTTTATTTGTATCTACTCCAATAGCTTTTGCTTCATCTTCACCAAAAGTTAATACATCCATTTCTTTAAAATAAAAAGATACACCTAGAATACCTATAATAAAAAATGGTAATCCTGCTTTTACATAACTCCATCCTCTCATAGAAAATGATCCCATTGACCACATTGTTATACTTTGCATTTTATCTGAGGCCAAGGCTGAAATAGTAGTTAATGTAGCACTAAAAAATAGTGATAATACCATACCTGCTAATATTATTGTTGTATTAGAGAATCCCTTATCAACCTTTTCTGAAAATTTCAATACTATTATCATAGTAATTAGACTACAAACAAATCCAACTATTGGCAGAGTTAATCTTCCTAAGAAAGGGATTGATACTCCTGTTACGATAATAATTCCTACACCTAATGATGCACCAGATGATAATCCTAATGTATATGGTGATGCTAATTGATTTTTCAAAACTGATTGTACTATAGCACCACTAGCTGCAAGAGATCCCCCAACCATAAATGCAAGTAAAACTCTAGGTAATCTTAAATTCCATATAATCGTTACTTGCTTTGGATCAATTCCATCTAGTAAAGGGACACTAAAAAACTTATTAGCTAAAATAGAAAAAGTATCAAATATGCTAATATTGGAACTCCCACTGGAAGTTCCAATACATATAGCTAATAATACCAATGGAATTGATAATATTAATAATATTTTATTTTTAGAAGTCTTTATATTCATCTGGATAAACAGCCTTAGCCATTTCCTTTAATGCCTTTATTATATTTTGAGATCCTCTTGAAGAAGAGTTTTTATCAATTTGATATACATCACCATTTTTTACAGCAGTTACTGTGTCCCAACCTTCTCTGCTTACTATATCTTCAACAGCAGTTAAACCAGCTTCATTTGTTCCTGGAGAATTTGCTAAAATAACATCTGGATTAGCATCTATAACAGCTTCTGGTGTTACTGTTATCCATGAGCTTTCATCTCCAAAGATATTAGTTGCTCCAATAGTTTCTATCATCTCATTTAAGAATGTTTCATTTCCAAATGTATAAAGTCCTGAACCTGCTCCAATTTCAAAATAAACACTTTTCTTATCTGTTATAGTATCACCTATAGCTTTTATAGACTCTACGTCTTCTTTCATTGAGTTTATTAACTCTTCTCCTTCTTTTTCTGTTCCAGTTAAATTTGCAATAAATTCAATATCTCCATATATTCCATCAATACTATAACTACTTGGAATATATGCAACTGGAATTCCAGCTTCTTTTATTAAAGCAAATGGATCTTCATCCCCCGCTTTATTATGTCCTGATGCAATAACTATATCTGGATTTAAAGCTATAATAGCTTCTGCATCTGGATTTCTAAAATCTATTTTAGGTATATCTTCACTTACACCTTCAACATCAGCTGAATATTTATCTACTGCTACTAATTTATCAGCTAAACCTAAAGCTACTAATACCTCAGTATTAGATGGTGCAGTAGATATTATAGTATTTACTTCCTTAGGAACATTAAACTCATTTCCTTCCCTATCTTTCATTGTTGTAGGCTTGCTTGAACATCCTACAAATATCATCATAGCCATTACAAAAGTAGCTACTAATGATAAAACCTTTTTCATGTTTTGCATTATAGTTCCTCCTAAATTTCCATCTTAGAGGGGTATTAATTTAGTTAGTAGTATAAAATTAAATTTTATATATTTTTCTTTTATACTAATTATTTAATAAATTATATCTCTAACTAAAAAGAGCGCTTCATTTATGAGAGCGCTCTAAAATACATAATAATTTTTGATAATTTCCTAATTAATATCTCTTTTAAAATAGATGTTCAGAAAATAAGCTTAACATTTTAGCTTGTTAAGATAAATTCCAAATATTTAAAATTCATATAAGTAAAGTATATTAACCCCATTATCTATTATTCGTATCTATTATCTCACCCTCAGAAGATAATATTTTCATCATAGTAGGCAGGTCTCCCGGCTTAACTTCATCCTACTTTTCATACCTTCCCGCAATCATTATGCAGTGGCAAATTAAATGAATTTCGTCAGTTTTACGGTTACTGGGGTAGCTTAGGATTTTAACCTAATTCCCTATTAAGATTATAAACACCTATTATAGTTTAAATTCATACCCATTATATAATTATGTACTTTATTTGTCAAACAGGACATTTTTTAGTTCACTAATTAATTTATTATTTTCTTCCCTAGTTCTTACCGCTACTCTATAGAAACTACTATTTAGTCCAATATAATTATCACAACTTCTAATTAATATTTTTCGTTTTATAAGCTCACTTTTTAAATCTAAATCTATTAATAATTTAAACATAATAAAATTTACACTTGGTTCAAAAACTTTTAAACTATTAATTTCTTTTAAAGCACTATATAAATATTCTTTCTCATTTTTTACATATGATATACTTTTTTCAATATAATCTTTTTCTTTTAACCCTTGAATAATTCCCTCAGAGGCTATTATATTAACACTCCAAGGCACTATAACTTTATTAATCTCATTTATTATTTCATTATTTGAACACAATCCATAACCTATTCTTGCTCCAGGAATGGCAAAAAATTTAGTCAATGATTTTACAATTATAAGATTTTTATAATCCATTAATAAGTCATTGCTTAAATAAAGTTCATTTGGTTTTATAAAATCTAAAAATGATTCATCTATCACTACTGTTGTATTGGTAATTAATGATTTATTCAGTACTTTTCTTATAAATTCTTTTGTAGTTAGACAACCAGTTGGGTTGTTAGGATTGCAAATAAAGATTACATCTATATCATCTTTTATTCTATTAATAAATTCATTGTCTAAATTAAAATCATTAGATTCTTTTAGTTTGTAATATTCTATTTCACCATTAACACTTATAATTGCTTCTTCATACTCTGAGAAAGTTGGTGCTGGCAATAATGCCTTTCGTGGCTTTAAAGCTCGTACAATATTAAATATTACTTCTGCCGCACCATTCCCCAATGTAATATTACTTATATCTATTTTTTCAAATTCTCCAATAGAATTTTTTAAATCAAAATAAGTTATATCTGGATATTTAACTACTTTATCAATTGCATTTATCATAGCAGCTTTAACATTTTCATTTAATCCTACTGGATTTATATTAGCTGAAAAGTCTATTATTTCTCTGGAATCAAAATTATATTTTCTTGCAATTTCCTCGGTATTTCCTCCATGAACAGCCAAAGTATCTCCTCCTTAAAATATAATATTACTTATAATTCTATTAATAAATAACGCCATAGCACATCCTAAAATAGCACTACAATATAATATATTATTTGTTTTATTTACTTTATCAACATCTATTTTTTCTATATCATCACCTATAGTTGGCTTCTCTACAAGCTTTCCAAAATAATAGTTTGCACCACCTAATTGAACATTTAATGCTCCTGCTACAGCTGCTTCCGGATGAGCACTATTAGGACTACTATGATTATTTTTATCTCTTTTATAAATTTTAAAGCTATTTTTATAATCTAACCCTAAAATAAAAGATACTATTACTATGAAATATCCACTTAATCTTGCTGGAATGTAATTAAATACATCATCTAATTTTGCTGGAAAATATCCAAATTCAATATATTTATCATTTTTATATCCAAACATTGAATCCATTGTATTTACAGCTTTATATAAGAAAGCTAATGGAGCTCCCCCAATTCCAACATAAAAAAGTGGAGCAATAACTCCATCAGACATATTTTCGGCTACTGTTTCTACAACAGCCTTCAATATGGCCTCTTTATCTAAGTTTTTAGTGTCTCTTCCAACTATATATGATAACTGCTTTCTTGCTCCCTCAATATCATCTTGTATTACATATTTAACAACTTTTAAACCTTCAACTTTAAGGGCCTTTGTTGATATACAAAAATAAATCATTATAGCTGATAATATTATTCCTAAAACATTATTAATTGCATATGCCCCTTTTAATAAAAAATAATTAAATAAAAATACAATTATCACTACTGTTATCCAAGTTAATAAACCTGCTATTTTTAATGATTTCTTTAATACTTTCCTAAAAAACTTTTCGGTTACCTTGCATAAAGATCCTATTATTCTAATTGGATGAATTGGATTTTGTGGATCTCCAATTATTAAATCCAATAAAAAACCTAATATTGTTTCTATCATTGTTCTAACCTTTCTATCAATTAAATATTATCTATACTTACAATTTTAAATTTATTATCCTTTTTATCTAAAGTTAAAGTATATCCTCTTCCACATGATGGTTGATGTTCATAAAAACTTTTACTACTGTCATAAAAACTTTCTAATATAGTACCTATTGTTCCTCCATGACAAACTAAAACTGCTGAATTTATATTTTCTTCATAACACTTTTCTACAAACATATTAAATGCTTTTTTTATTCTTTTACTATATTGATCTTTACTTTCTCCATTAGGACATAATACTTGTCCCTCTTTATCAGTAATCCATTTAATATATTCTTTATTTTCTTTAAGCATCTCATAGCTTTTCATTTCAAAATCACCAAAATCATATTCCCAAAACTCATTAATTTCACTGTATGATTTTTTAGGATACAGAATTTCTAATGTTTCATTTGCTCTTTTTGCTCCACTAGTAAAAAAACTATTACATTCTGGATACTTTATTGTATTTTTAATATCATTTAGTTCCCTTATTCCATTTTCACTTAAATTTATATCACTCTTTCCACAGTAAAGATGTTTTTCATTTGCTTCTGTTTTGCCATGCCTTATTAAATATAGCACCAACTTTTCCATAACTTTATTTTCTCCTTATAATTATCTCTTACGAGAATATCACTTTTAAGTTTTTTCTACAACTAACTTTTTATTAATTATTATATATTTCTTATTATATTACCTAACTTAATTTATATTTTTCTAAACCCTATAGTATTGTCATAATATTCTTCCAATTTACTTACTATACTTTTTAAGGTATTATAAAAAGTCGTAAAAAAAACAAGGAGTAATAATCTATGAATAACAAAAACAACTTTGCACAAGGAAGCATATCTGCTAACATACTTAGTTTAGCTATTCCAATGACCTTAGCTCAACTTATTAATGTTTTATATAATGTTATTGACCGTATGTACATAGGACATATTCCAAATGCATCAACTCTAGCCTTAACAGGAATTGGTCTTACTTTTCCTATAATAACAATGATTTTAGCCCTTGCTAATTTATTTGGAATGGGTGGTGCCTCTCTATGCTCTATTGCAAGAGGTAAAGGTGATTATGAAAAAGCTGAAAAAATAATGGGAAATTCTTTTTTTATGCTTATCATTTCTGGTGTAGTATTAACTATTTTATTTTTAGTTTTTAAAGAACCACTTCTTTATCTTTTTGGAGCAAGCAAAAATACTTTTCCTTATGCTAATAGCTATTTAACAATTTATTTACTTGGTAGTATTTTTGTATGCATAAGTTTAGGAATGAATAGTTTTATAAACTCTCAAGGATTTGGGCGTATAGGAATGATGACTGTTTTACTTGGAGCAATAACTAATTTATTATTAGATCCATTATTTATATTTGTATTTAATATGGGAGTTACTGGCGCGGCCCTTGCTACAGTTATATCTCAATTATTATCTACTATTTGGGTACTTAAATTTCTTACTAGTAAAAAGGCTATTTTAAAACTTAAAGTATCTAACATAAAATTAGATATATCTTTAGTAAAAGAAATAACTTCACTAGGCATGTCAGGATTTATAATGTCAATTACAAATGGAGCTGTTCAAATTGTATGTAATTCAACACTTCAAACATTTGGTGGAGATCTTTATGTTGGTATAATGACAGTTATTAGTTCCATTCGTGAAGTTATTACAATGCCTGTTTCCGGATTAGTTAATGGAGCTCAACCTATACTTGGTTTTAATTATGGTGCTAAAAAATATTCTCGAGTAAAAAAGGGAATTAAATTTATGTACATAACATGTATAATTTATACAACTTTAATGTGGCTTGCTATCATGTTAATTCCAAAATTCTTTATTAATATCTTTAATAATGATCCAGAGTTAATTTCTAAAGGAATTCCATCATTAAATATATATTTCTTTGGATTTTTCATGATGGCATTGCAATTTGCAGGTCAAGCAACCTTTGTGGCTTTAAAAAGACCTAAACAATCAATCTTCTTTTCATTACTTCGTAAAGTAATAATTGTAATACCTGTTACATTAATTTTGCCTAACTTATTTAACTTAGGTGTTTATGGTGTATTCTTAGCTGAACCAATTTCTAACTTCATATGCGGAATTGCCAGCTTTACTACTATGATGCTTACAGTATGGAAATCACTAAAAAAAGAAAAACCAACAAATAATATTGTTGATTAAACTTAGTTCTATAAACTTATACTTAACCTTTAATTATTGTTGGTATACCACAAAATATTCTATACACACAGGAAGATTCTTTTGATAAGTACTGAAGACATCTTCCTGTTTCTTCTCTCCACATTCTATCCTCTTTTTTTAAAGGAACTATTCCACTTGAAATCTCATCTGAAATTATTATTTTATCTTTAAATAGATTTATATTTTCCTTTATATACTCAAGTGAATTTGTATCTTTTAATATATTATTATATGTAAATTTATGAAGTCCACAGATAACTTTTTTTGAAAAATCTATTTCATCTTCACCACAGTAAAATATATCGTCTTTATTAATATTAAATGTCTCTTTAACAAAATCTAGTTTCCCATTATATGCTCCACCAAAAACTAAAACCATAATTTTCTCCTTAAAACTAAACTTCTTATATTTATACTTATTGATTTTATATAACTTTAATAATCATATAAAACTTAAAATTAAAACCCCAATGGTTTCTGCAATAACAAGTCCATATCCAGCACTATCGCCTGACATTCCATCAAACTCTTTAGCTGCACTATTAACTAAAAAAGTGCTTACTAAAATCATTGCTAAACTCATTATTACTCCATATATTCCAAAAATAAATATTGCAATTATACTTGATATTGTCAAACATGCTAATAATATAAATCTATCTACTTTTCCTGTTCCTTGTTTAAAAAATGCTCCTAAAGAGCTTCCTTTCATAGAATCCTTTGATAATAATAAATATCCCATTAAGCTTCTTGAAATAATAGGTATTAAAATCAATCCAACAGCACTAGTATTAATATTATTAATAGTGTTATTGTTGATACTATTGCTTATTACAGTATAAAGACCTGAAAAATTTACTACAAATAACATTACTACAGATATAACTGAAAAAGCTCCAGTATGAGGATCCTTTAATATTCTTAACTTTTCTTGTTTATCTCTTCTAGATAATAGAGCATCACAAACGTCCATATATCCATCTAAATGAAGCATACCAGTTAATATAAATGGTGTTATTAAAGTAATTGCAGTTATTACCATTATACTTGCTCCTAATAGAGTTAACACTCTAAATACAACATACCAAATAAGTCCTACAATTAACCCTATTGCAGGATAAAATTTCATTATATTTTTTCCACCCTCATCATCCCATTCATATCTAGGTAGTGGAATAACAGTAAACATACTTATTGCCATTAAAAATCCCTTAAAATATTTCTTCATTCTTCCTCCTTACAATATATGGGTCTGCCTCCGGGGTTAATCCAAAATTTGGATTAACCCCGGAGGCGCTCCCATTATCTGGCTTTACCTTTGTGATAAATTATATTTCCATAAGAACATTCAACTACAGTATCTGCAAGTTCTGCTAGCTTTCTATTTATAATTCCTATTTCTTTTCTAAAGCTTTCAGTATAACAATCATATTGAATACTATCACTAAATAAATAATCTGACACTATAACTACATTACCTGATTCATTAATAACTTCTAATATTCCAAATAAGATATCACCACTAACTTCTTTAAAAAATTCCTTTCCTTGAAACATATAATTTGTAACAAGAGATGTTACACTGTCTATTAAAACAGTATCATTTTTTTGTATTAATTTAGAAACCTTACTCATATCTATTGTTTCTTCTATTGTATTAAATCCATATCCTTCTCTTTCTTTTAAATGATTTTCTATTCTTTTTAAATCCTCTAAATCATATGGATTCATTGTTGCCACATAATATAATTTTCCATTTTTTATTTCTGGATTTTCATGTAAATCTACCTCTAAATCCTCTTCTAAATATATTTTAAAAGATTCATTTAATGATTTAGCCAAATCCTGTGCAAACATTGATTTTCCACTTTTAGCTCCACCAACTACTAAAGCAATCATATTAACTCCTAAACTATATAATTTTCTTCTCCTCTAACTTCATCTAAATAGTCATCATTTATTTCTGCTTCATCAAAAGTAGCCATATTATTCATCATTGCTAAACTAAATTCAACTATAGAAAATGCTATTGGGCAACCACTACCTTCCCCCAATCTCATATCTAAATTAACCATAGGCTCTAAATTTAATTCTCTCATTGCAATATTATAACCAATCTCTTTAGAGCAATGTGAAGGTATTAAATATTCCCTTACTACTGGATTTATTCTTACTGCCGCTAATGCTGCAACTGATGAGATAAATCCATCTATAACTACAGGTAGTTTATAGTAAGCTGCTCCTAAAAATACTCCAATCATTCCTGCTATGTCGAATCCACCAACCTTAGCGACTACATCAAGTGGATCATTATCATTGGGTTCATTAATTCTAATAGCTTCTGATACTACCCATTTTTTCTTTTCAAATGCATCTTTAGTTATTCCTGCCCCTTTTCCAACAGCCTCTTCAATACTACAACCAGTTAAACTTACAAGAACCGAACTACTTGTTGTCGTATTTCCAATTCCCATTTCACCAACACCTAATATACTATATCCTTCCTCAGAAGCTTGTCTTGCCATTTCTATTCCTATATTTATTGCCTTTATACACTCATCATAGCTCATGGCTTGTCCTCTAATTATATTGTAGGTTCCTTTTCTTATTTTTCTATCTATAGCTCCAGGTATTTTTTTATCGGTATTTACTCCAATATCCACTACCTTTAAATCACAATTATTTTCCTTAGCAAGTACAGCTACTCCTGTTAATCCTCTTGAAAAATTAATTGTTTGTGCTAATGTTACACTTTGAGGCGCTGAAGCGACACCTTCCTCTACTACACCATTATCTGATGACATTATAATAATACACTTTTTATTTATAGAATTTTTTATCTTACCTGTAATTCCAGCAAATTTTATTGCTATATCTTCTAATTTTCCTAAGCTACCTAAAGGCTTTACTAGTGAGTCAACTCTTATTTTAGCCTCCTCCATAGCTTGTTTATTTAAACCAGTTATATTATCAATGATATATTTTAATTCCGCTTTTTCATTTTCCATGATTTCACCCCAATTATTCATTTAAAATACCTTCTTTTTTTGTTATAATACTTTATTATTTGTTTAAATGTCAACAATGACATATTGAACAATTTTTTCATCTAGGAGAACAATATGAACACTACTTTAATAAAATTTTTAAAAACTGAACTTAAGTGGGATATCGCAAACCTCTCTTCTATAAAAAGAATAGGTGGTCTTAGTAGTGAAAACTATAAAGTTTCTTATAAAAACAGTAATTATTTTGTTAAGATTTGTACACATAATTATCTACATACTGATAGAAAAAATGAGTTATTAATAATAAATAAAGCTATAGAAGTAAATATAGCTCCCCATCTACACTATTTTTCTACTCAAACTGGAAATATAGTAAGTAATTGGATTAATGGAGCTATTCCATCCTTAACCGATTTTTCTTCAACTAAATTTTTACATAAACTTTCTAACTCTTTAAAAAACTTTCATAGTTTAAAATGTGAAAAATATTTTAATCCTTTTAATCATATAAGAAAAAGAATAACTATATGTAAAAATTTAAATCTTCCTCTACCAAAATCTATAGATATGCTTCTAAAGTATTTAACTAGCTTAGAAATTAAGCTTAATAAAAATCCTTTAATTGGACTTTGCCATAATGACTTAAATGCTTCAAATATTATTTTAAGTAATGATAATTTATATTTTGTAGATTTTGAATACTCTTCCATGGGAGATGTATTTTTTGACTTAGCAACTATATCTTGGTTTTTTACTGAAGATTCTCGAAAGCAGTTATTAATTCTATACTTTGGAGAATTTAAAAATGAATATTATCAAAAGCTTTTAGATTATCTTTTTGTAGTGAAGTTTTATAATGCAACTTGGTCATTGCTTAAATCTTCAGATTCTAACTCTGACTATAATTACTTAGCTGGAGCAGAAATGATATTTAATGATTTACTTAATTATAACTCCATACGAAATTTTTAACTAAATTGTTCGTTAAAGCTTGAATGCCGTGATGACGAAAAATAATGATATTACCTCTAGGAATATCATTATTTTTTCTCTATCACTTAGCTTATTATTAGTAGCTTTAAGTACAACTTCTTCATTTAAAGCTAAGCTTTCCTTTATCATTTCTTTTGCTATTTCCTCACTACCCGTTGTATAAAAATATTTAACGAACAAATATGCAATTCTAAACTTAAATAAAAGCAAAAAAACTTAACCATTAGTTAAGTTTTTTACCTTAATCTTTTTTTATTTTTTTAATCTTATATTCCATAGTGAATTACATGCTTGTTTTCTTTTATTGCAATATTAATTTTCCTTATTAACTTATCAAGCTCATTTGATTTAAATTGCTTATTAGCTCTCATAATAATTTTTTTAAATTCTTTTAATGAACTTGGCGGTATAATGGTAGTACCACAATAATCTAATCCTAATCCTGGATGCTTTTTTACATGAAAGTATGTTTTTAAATGTCCTAATTCCTCTAAATACTCTATTATTACTTCATCTATTAATTCATCACTAACAGAAATACAATTATACTTTTCTGGTTCATAATCACTATACCACTTATCATCTTCAAATCTTTCAATAATTCCAAAATCGTGTTTTGCCAAGTTCTCACCTCTTATAATTTAACTTAAAAATTTATATTTTATACTTTAACTATAAACTTAAAATTTTAATTTATTACTAATATATAATCAAAATTTTAAGTATAAATTACAATAATATTACAAATTATTCTTCTAGTACTTTTGTTAAATACATTGCCTCATCAACAATCTCTTTAGGCTATCCAACATACTCTAAAAGCTTAATAGCATTTCTTGACTTTACAACACCTGGCTTTACTTTATTATCTAATATATTAATTATCCTAAGTATTACTTCAATCTCTGCCCAATAATAACTTTTTCCTGATTTAATGATTTCCTAGAAAATATCATTATTAATATCTCCTACAATATTGGTATTTATATATTGAAACTCCAATTAAAATACACAATATAGCAGTTGTTATTGCACCAATATTACTCTTTAATATTATTGAGTACGTATATGGATCAATATTAAATAAATATTTTGAAACTAATTGAAGTACAAATGATAAAATACCAAATAAGCAAATCATATATTTATTATTATTATTATTATTAAAATTAACATTTACTTTAATTTTACTTTTTCCACTTATAGGCACTATTATAGCTTCCCTGTTTACTGATTTAGAAACAAATACAATGACTAATGAGATCATATTCCAAGTAAATATATCATTTAAAGTTATACTTAATTGATTTATTGAAAATAAATTATATAAAGCATCCAACCCCAACCCTATTGTCATCCATAAAATATATCTTTGAAAATAATCTAAAAATATATACAGTTTACTTTTAGTTGCCATATATTCATCTATAATACTTTTACAAAATTTTTTATAATCATCACCAACAATAAAAGACTTATCTTTATTTTCATATTGAGCTTCAAGAAGCATATCCATTATTTGA
This sequence comes from Clostridium sp. D43t1_170807_H7, assembly GCF_015555905.1. Taxonomy (GTDB): domain Bacteria; phylum Bacillota; class Clostridia; order Clostridiales; family Clostridiaceae; genus Clostridium. The sequence goes on along the minus strand of NZ_JADNLK010000012.1, from coordinate 88,610 downwards.
TGTAATATCTCTTCCTTTTCATACATCGTTAAATCAGTAGCCTTTATATATGTAGTTATATATTTATATAAAAAAAGATTATTTTCGTTTAATTTTTTCTGTTCTTTGATCCTTATATTTCTTAACTTCAATACCCTTACCATAATTATCCCTCCAAAACATTTTTCACATTTCTTTTTACTATATTCCATGTATTTATAAATTCATTTAATTCATACTTTCCTTCTTCAGTTAAATAATAATATTTTCTCATTGGACCAAGTGGTGATTTTTTCATTATTGAATATAATAATTTTTTCTTTTCTAACCTTATAAGAATTGGATAAACACTTCCTTCACTTACATCTTCAAAACCATAATTTATAAGCTTTTCACAAACTTCATATCCATAAGTCTCACCATTAGATACTATCTTTAATATACATCCTTCTAATAATCCCTTTAGCATTTGTGTTGAATTTGCCACTTTTTCACCTACTTTGCATTGCATAATAGTTATAGATAAATTTTACCACACTACTTTGTATTGTCAAGTAGCAAAAAAAGAATAACATTTCTGTTATTCTTTTTTGATTTTATTTCTTTCTACTATTACAATTATTCTCCATACACTCTTGTAATAAATCACTAATAGCATTTGTTAATTGGCAATTTGAATTCATTAAATAATTGTTTGTCATTTGATTATTCCAAGCATATAAAAATATTAGTAGCAATATCAATCTCACAAACTGACTACCATAACACTGCAGTAAATTTAATAATTGACATGCCAAAAACTCATTTGTCCCATTAACATCATTCGTATCCTCACAATAACTTGAACAAAGTTCTCTTAAATCATCTTCATCTAAGTTATTTATAATCTCATTTAAAGTATCTGTTGCTCCTAATGTACTCAATTTTTTTCTCCTTATAACTTATCTAACACTTCATAATACGTCAAAATTATAAACATTGCTACAAATTTACACCAATTTTATTTTAAATCAACATTAAAACTATTTTCACTATACATACTTACTGTATTTGTATAATCATAATATATTATTTCATAATTATCTCCTTCAAGTACACCTTCATATTCTACTAAAACTTCTCCTATTTCAGGTAAATATTTACTTGACCTAATCTCATTATTATAAAGACTATCAATATCTCCTCTCTTTACTCTAAAAAATAAAAAGATGATATAAAACAATCTAAAATCATTTTATATCACCTTTAACTAAATTTTAAACTTTAATATTTCCATGCTTTAATAAACTTCTTATTCTTTTAAAATAAGTGATTCCTAATGGAATTACAGCTGCAAACCAAGCTACTGGATCAGCTAAACATATGCCCATAAAACCTAAATACCTTGGTAAAGTAAATGCAACTATAGCTCTTGCTATAAGTTCATATGCTCCAGCCATCATTGGAACAAATGAATCTCCTATCCCTTGAAGTGCATTTCTATATATAAATATTAATCCTAAAGGTATAAAGAATATAGCTGATATATCAAGTACTTGTTGTGCATATTTTAATATTTCAGCATCTGGGTTACTTATAAACATCATAACAAAATATTTCCCAAGGAACATTAAAACTGCTCCTGCAATAATACTTGTAATAATTGAAATTTTAGTACATTCTTTAACGCCTTCTTTTATACGTCCATACTCTTTAGCACCAAGATTTTGTCCACAATAAGTCGCCATAGTAACACCAAAAGTAATTGCTGGTTGCATAACAAGTTGTAATGCCTTTGATGCCGCTGTATATGAAGCAATAACTGTAGATCCAAATACATTTAAAGCACCTTGAACAGTCATTATTCCTATAGATGTTATTGAGAATTGAAGCGCCATTGGAATCCCTATTTTTAAATGCTTATTATAATATCTTTTCTTAACCTTAAAATCTTCTCTATTAAGTCTTAAAACAGTAAACTTTTTATATGTATATATTAAACATAATATGGCTGATATCCCTTGAGATATAATTGTTGCATATGCAGCACCAGCAACCCCCATATTAAAATTGATTATAAATACTAAATCTAAAATAATATTTAATACTGAAGATATTATTAAAAAGTATAAAGGAGTTTTACTATCTCCTAGTGCTCTTAATATACTTGCAATTAAATTATATGCAACTGTTGTTATTATACCAGCAAAAATTATTTTTACATATACATAAGCATCACCTATTATATTTTCCGGTGTATTCATTAACTTTAATAATGGCATTGCTCCTAATAAAGCAATTGCTGTAACTATTATTACTGAAATAACAGTTAAAGTAATTGCACTTGCTGTAGCCTTACGAAGTCCTTTTTCATCCTTAGCTCCAAATCTTTGTGATACTAAAACTGCAAATCCACTAGTTAACCCTGTGGCAAATCCATTAACTAAAAACACTATAGATCCTGCTGATCCTACTGCTGCCAATGCATCTACACCAACAAATCTACCAACTATTATAGTATCTACCATACTATAAAATTGCTGGAATATATTCCCTATTAATAAAGGTATCGAAAACAGTAAAATTAATTTTATCGGACTACCTTTCGTCATATCATTTGTCATATCATTTATCATATCATTTATCATATCATTTGTCATATCATTTTTCATATCATTTTTCATCCCATCATCTCCCCCTAACGTTTTATTTCACAATTAAATAGAATAGCATATTTAGCATACTTTTGCAAAACAAACTTTAAGAGGTAAGAAAAATTTTTCTTACCTCTTATACCTATCTTCTATATAATTACTATTTTACAATGCATTTATTTAAATCTTTCTTCCTTAATCCATTTTTACTAGCCTTACTTATCCAAAATCTATTTGCTGCCAACCTAAATGCAAATCTCGGAAACATACTTGGAATAGTAAATATATCCTCTCCACTACTTCCTTCATTTATGTTCCTAGCCAAATCTTCTAATGCTAAACCTAAACTTGTATTAGGTCCTTTTCCCATAGGTACATTACTTAATCCACCCATCATTTCTCCTGCCCCTATACCTATTCCTTGACCCCATTTTAAGTTCATCTTTTTGCACCAACATCTCATTATCTTAAGTGCTATTTTATTTTGATTACCTTCATAAAACCCACAATTAGCAATAACATACACAGTAATACCATTTAATTCTTCTTTAAAATTATCTTCTAATATACTTAAAAATTCTAAAACATGAGAAGGTAATGAATCTACATATAAAGGGAAAGCAAGTACTAATATATCTATATTCTTAATGTTACTTATTATCTTTTCATAATCTAACTTTTTCGATAGTCTATATTTAACTATATCTTTGCCCTCAATGAAATTACTTAATACACTTAGAAAATATTCTGAATTACTTTTAGATACCTTAGGACTTCCATCTATCATCATTATTTTCATTACAAAGTGCCTCCTATTTCTAATATATCTTTTACAAATATAGTTTCACTAGCTTTAGTATTGAAATTTATTCCATTCCCATTAACTAATTCTTTAGCAATTTCTTTTTCTTCATCAGAAATATTATTACCATAAAAATACACTCTCATATTTATTTGTTTTTTATATCTGCTTTTATGGTGGATTTCATTATTTCTTATTGTAAAATATGGATGTATATAACCTATACTACGATCAAGTACATTTTTAACGAAGGGACTATACATACCATATTTACATTCGCTTACTATTACAAGCTCATCACAACTAGCTATTTTTTCACCCATTTTATTATAATCATCTTTTATAACACATTCTCCCGGAGTCTTTATCCAACATCCAAAACATCCTATACACTTTTTTATTTCTTTATCTTTAGAAATTACAATATTATCCTTATCTATATTTTTTGAAATACTAGTAAAATCTTTATTACTTAAATCATGAATTATTAACTTCATATTACCTACGCCCCTTTTTAATAATTAACTATTTTTTAATTCCTCAATTACCTCACCTATAATTTTAATACCTTCTTCTATCTCTTTAAGAGATAATCTAGATAGTCCCAATCTTAAACTCTCTTTACAACTATCATCTACTGAAAATATATCTCCTGGTGTAAATATAACCCCCTTTTTATAACACTTCTCTAAAAGTTGTCTTGAATTTACACCTTCTATTCTAATATAAATATGCAGTCCACCTTCTCCCCATATAAATGTTGGGTTAATATATTTATTAATACATTTTATAGCAAACTCATATTTCTCCTTATAAACTTTTCTAACCTTTTTTATTTGCTTTTCAAAAGCTCCAGAACGTAAATACTCATAAAGTATTCCTTGATCTAAAAATGATGTATGAATATTTTTACACCTCTTCACACTTTCTAATATGTCTATAACATTTTTATCTGCAAGAATCCATCCTACTCGTATACCTGGAAATAGTATCTTAGAGAAACTTCCTATATAAACAACTCCACTCCCTCCATTATCAAGAGCTGCTATTGGAGATACATGGGTACTATTATATAAAAGTTCTTCATTAAAGCCATCCTCAATTATAGGAACATTATACTTTTTAAATAAATTATAAACAGAATATCTTCTTTCACCCTTCATTACAATTCCAGTTGGATTATGATATGAAGGAATTAAATACCCAAACTTTATATCATTGCTTTTTAACTTTTCTTCCAATTCATTAGTATCTATTCCCTCTTCTGTCATAGAAACTCCTACTACTTCTAATCCATGAACTTTCATAATCTTAATAGCTGTATTATGAGTTGGATTTTCACAAATAATTTTATCTCCTTTATTTGTATATGAAGTAAGAAGCATCTCCAATCCCTCTGTAAATCCATTAGTAATTATAATATCTTTACCTTCAGTATCTACCCCCTTTGTATTCATATATTTTAAAAGATATTCAATAAGAGGTTTATAACCTTTTGCATATCCATAATTTAAAATCTTATGTCCCTCTATTGAAATTCTATTTAAAAATGATTTTTTAAACTCTTCCATATCAAACAATTCACCATCTGGTGATATGCTTTTAAAAGATATTAAATTCTTTTCCCATGGAATTTCACTTTTTACAATATCTAATTTTTCTGCAAGCTTTCCATAATCATTGGTTTTTTCGCTCCAAGAAACCTTCCATCCATCTTCATTTATTGACTTAATCTCCGATACAAAGGTTCCTCTTCCCTTTACAGTATATAAAACACCTTTCTCTTCAAGATTTTCATATGCAGTTATTACAGAATTTCTACTTACACCAAGTAGTTTAGAAAGCTCCCTTGTAGCAGGGAGCTTGCCATTTGATACAAGAAGATTACTGTCAATCATACTCTTTATATAATTTTCTATTTGTAAATATAACGGTTCTTCATCATTAAAGTCTATTTTAGAAAATATCATTATCTCACAACTCCTAATTTAATGAATATTCTATTATTTTATCTAATAACTCACTAAATTCTAATCCTCGTACCTTTGCACTTTTAGGAATTAAACTTTGTTTTGTCATTCCAGGAAGTGTATTTACTTCTAGTAAATATGGTACTCCATCACTTACTATCATATCAATTCGTACATAACTATTGCAACCCAAAATATCCCAAACCTTTTTTGAGATATTATTAATTTTTTCTTGTAACTTTTCATCTAACAAAACTACTTCCTCTTCTGCTCCATTTTCCTCATACTTAGAAACATAATCAAAAAATTCACCATTTTTTGACTTAATCATAACAGTAGGAAAAACCTCTCCATTTAATACAAAAGAAGTTATTTCCTGTCCATCTATATATTCTTCTATCATTATTTCATTGTCGTACTTTAATCCTTCCCTTACTGCCATTTCCACTTCATCTTCACTTCTAACTAAAAATGTAGCAACACTTGAACCACCGCTATTAGGTTTAATGAATATAGGATATTGTAATTCTCTTATTTTTTTATAATCTATTTCTTCAACTGATTTTACTATTAGCCACTTTGCCGTATTAATACCTACAGTTTTTACTATTCTCTTAGTTAAGCCTTTATTCATACATATAGCACTTGGTAGCACCTTGCAACCACTATAAGGTATTCCCATAGTTTCAAGTAACCCTTGAATAGTTCCATCTTCTCCAAACTGTCCATGTAAAGCTAAAAATGCAAAGTCTATTCCTTTTACTTTTTCAACTACTTCACTTTTAGAATCTATTATTATAGGAATTATATCTTCATATTTATCTCTATTTAAATTTAATAAAACTTGCTCCCCTGACTTTAGGCTTATTTCTCTTTCTGATGATATTCCACCCATTATCACTCCAATCTTCATCACTAACACTCCTTTTTTTTAATCTTTACTTTATTTTATGAATATAATAAAAAATAAAAAAGCACCACAGGAAAGGTATTTTACCTTTACTGTGGTACTGCTATTTGTATTCCTTATATCTCTTCAATATAATCTCATTTTTCAAAAAATAAAGTATAATATATGTTTATTATAAATTATAGTAATCTTATTTACTATTTATTTCATCTATAATTGTTTTTACAGAATCTTCTCCATACTCTACATAAATATCTGGTTCTAATATATCTTCTTTATCTTTATTTATATCTGGTCTTATCCATTTTTTATGAGATACAGAGCCTTTCAGCTTAGAGTTCTCTAGTTGAAAACAAATAATATCTCCAAAACTAGAAGGCTTATTACTACTTGGTCTGCCTACTATTCTTCCAAGATTCCCATCACTTACCCACACAGCTAGCATTTGTGCTGAACTAAAAGTATTTTCATTTTCAATAACATATAAATTAATATCCTCATTAGCTACAGCATCGTTATTACTTTTAAAATCTACACTTCCTGAACTTCTTAAATATCCCCTTTGCTCTTGAGCTAATTTAGAAAATCTTATTGTACTACCATAATTTCCCGGAGTTATTTTTAGTGCTTCTAATATTATAGTACATGCCGTTGAATTCCCCCCTGGATTGTCCTCTACATCAATTATAAAGTTATCAATTTCACTATCTAAATAATTATTTATATCATCTATAACTTTTTCTAAAGAACTATTTACTTCACAAATTCCTAATCGTATATATGCAATGTTATCATCTATTTTTTTACTGTATATGCTATAATCTTTAGTTTTATTATTTCCATTATTAAATTCAACTTGTAACTTTTTTTCTTCTCCATTGCTTTCAACAGTAATATTAATAAATTCGTAATCTTGTACTGCAGCTTGCTCCAATACCAATTTTGACTTTAAGTACTTCTCTATATTTTTAGCTTCTGCAATATAGTTTTCAGCTGGAAAGGTTGCTTCAATAATTTCTATTATATCCTCTATATTCACATCTCCTATTTTAGTTACTCTATTACCTGTTAACTCACTATTTTCTAAAAGCATTAGCTTTCCATTAACATATTTCCAATCAATATTTAAAAATTGATTTTCCTGCCACCAAAGCATAGTATGTCCATCTTCTAACACTGATAAATATCTGGATATGTTATTTTGTAACTGCCCTACGCTCATGCTTTCTTCACTAATACTTAAAAGCTTTTCTTTTTCTTTATAGTACTCTTCTGGTACTTCTTCTAAAAATATTGGATGAGTACTTTCTATAATATATATGACATTTTCTATATCTTCACTTACTTCTTCTTTAGATAATATTTTATTAATATCTGGCTCACCGCTATATTCCACATCTTTAGTTTCAAAAATAGCAATAGGCTGAGTAAAATATATATAAATAAATAGCCCTACTGCTAGTAAAAATACTATAAATATACTTGCTCCTATTATTTTAAAAGCTTTCTTTTTCAAAGTTTCACCCCCAATAAATTGATATAATATCTACCACCATACCAAAACTTACCATATAAATATTAATTATATTCTACAGAATCTATTATTTCAATATAACATTAACATTAGTATATTATGGTGATAAAGATATTAATTTTAATAATTTAGAAAATAATGAAATCTTAGTAGGTGGGCTTATTTTATTAGATACTGGATACGATAATTATTTTGAAGAACTAGACAAAGATTACTTTAAGGTTGGTATAAGGACAGAATATTGCCCTAAAGTAAATAGTACTGAAGATATGGAAATTATTCAGTTAGAAGTTTATCTAAATAGGGAACACAATAAAGAAATATATGAAAATTTAAAATTAGGAAGCTTTAATGGTATAGTTAAGTTAGAAGATCCTGAAAAATTATCAGATATATCTGGTAAAGATTGTATTGGAATAGGAATTGCTAGCGAAGTAATAGATATAGATAAAAAAACTTATAATAAAGCTAAAACAAATACCAATAATGAAATGGAAATTAGAAATAACTATATAGCAAAAAATCCTGAAATTTTAGATTGTATTGATGTACAATATCAAATGTATGAAAATGTTGGAAAAGCTTTTGTTTTAGCAGGAGAAGCTGAGATATCAGATTATTATAATTATAATTATGACGATGATATTAATGAAAAATATGCTTCTGTTACAATAGGAACATATCCTTATTCTTGGAAGTTATATTTTGAAAGGGATAAATATAAAGAATTTTTAAGTAAATTAGAAGAAGGGCCAATGGAAGTTATCATAGAAGCTAAAACAGAGAAGGATAGAATGAAAGCAACTTCAACACAAGGAGTACCAGTAAAGGTTATTACAGAAATTGATGAATATAAATAAGATTATATTTATTATAAACTTTCATAATTGAATTCATATCAAAATAAGCTAGAGAAAGAATTATCTATTAGAGTTAACGAATTTATTTGTCAGTGTAGTATTTAATATTTCACTATTAGCTATTCGCCAGTATCCTTTACGGGTATTGGCGAATTTTATTGACTGATAGTGATTTAATCCTAATTTCTTAAGGTTTTTATATCTTGTTCTGACCTTTTTCTATTGTTTCCATATACACATTCTTAGTCTTTTTCCTCCTACAAATCATGTTCTAAAAGTAAATTTCCATTTATAACATTCTAATAATTAAATTTTTTTTAAATTTTAATCTTCTATATTTATAATTTATTAAGACTTTCTTAAAAGAATATTAATTTTATACATTTTATGGAAATAATTCTTTGCCACATATATAAGTAAAATTATATAAATCTTAAAGGAGGCTACTATGGATTTTAAAAATAATATTAAAGAAAAAATAACTAACCATAATAATAAATATCAAATAAAAAAACAACAGAGATTTTATGAAAGTATGGTTAATTCTTCAGCTAGAAATGATACTAGCTTAATTTTCAATAAGACGTCCTTATCTTGGTTAATTGTGATAGTAACATTACTACTTCAATTAATTTCTCTAGCTACTACCTACAAAGGAAGCATTGTTTATTTTGGTGGAGTTGATTTACCTTTTAATTTAAGTGCTCCACTATTATTTGCATTATCTATTCAATTAATAGTATTTTATGTCAGTCATACTCTTAAATGTAATTTCAGGAAAGTACTCATTGTAGTTCTTACTTTAGCAACACTATGCTCAACTTACTTCTCCTATATAGGAATATATAACTATATTAATTCCCCTATTAATTATCTAGAAGAAAAATACAAACAAATAAGCACTAATATTTCTAATAAATACGATACTTTAATAGAAACAAGTAAGGGATCCATGACTAAAACTATGCTTAACTTAATTAATGATTTAAGTACAAGCTATGCAACTCTAACTATGCAAATTGAAAATAATAATAATCTGTCTGAACAAATAGCCAATATAAATATAGATAATGACTTAATAAGTTCTCAAACTACTTCTGTATCTAAGCCAAATATAAATAATTATGGTGATAATTTAGACCAATATTACGCTGATATGTCTAAATATAATACTGCAATAGGTAATATGATTACTGATAGTGCTAAGCAAAAATCATCATTAAAAAACGAACTATATAATTCACAAGTTGAATCTATTTTAGGCGGAAAAACATTGGAAACTTTCACTTCAGAAAGTATAGAAACTAAGAGTAAAAAAGAACAATTTGAAAAAGGTATTACAAGTATTTACGAATTAATATCACCAGAAGAAAACTCTCTTAATACAAATGAAAAACTAGCTAAAATTCAAGATTATTGCCAAAACTACATTCAAGGTATTGATGGCGATAAAGATATTTTCGCTACTATATTACTTAATTTAAACTCTCAAGCTTTAATTGTTAATAATGAAAGTAATATAGAAGACCTTCAAAATCAAATCAATGAATTTTTACTTATAAATAAAAAGGATTCAGAAATTATAAAATCATATGATGAATTAAAGTTAATTGCTTATAAAAATACCACTAACTCTGAAAATCAAGATAATATTATATTAACTGACGAAAATGCAATGGACCTTTACTCATTAATGGACTCTCAAATTAAAAGTGCAATTTATACTTTAAATAATATCTCTAGTAATACAGAAAAAATCAGTTCAACTGATGAAGATTTTTTAATTCATAATCTATATGTTTTACCTATAATAAATCTTTTTAAATACAATGAAGGTTTAAGTATGTCCTGGTTCTGTTTGCTTTTTGCCATACTTATTGATGGATTAACATTAATATTTGCCATAATTGATGGTAAAGAAAAAACACCACTATTTGCAAAATCAATAAAAGAAGTTGTAGGTAATTCTAAAGAATCAATTGAAAATTTATTAATGCTTTCACTCTTATCTGGTGATATTACTAGTCGTGATGAAAATAGAGTTGAGAATACATTATTTAAGCTAAAAAACTTTATTTCCCAATTTAATCTTTTAACAGAAACATTAGAAAATGGATATTCTATGTACTGTCCTTTAAGCAACTTAAATGAATATCAAGTGTTTTTAGCAACTTTATGTCAATTTAATTTAGCAACTATAGTAAGTTCTAAAGAATTGTTTTTTAAAGATCAAAACTCTAATATTACTGATGAAGATTATGTATTAATAAAAAGTAAATTTGTGGTATGGGCTAATGATAAAATCGTTTCATTGACATTAAATAATCAATATATTGATTCCTTAAATAATCTTAATGAAAATTATACAATGAATGGGGAGCTATTATAATGTTTAAATTAGAATTATTAATAATTTTAGTAGGCTTAACTGTATTTATCTTGCAAAATAAAATAAGGTATCATAAAACTGAGACATCTAAAAAAATAGTTTATTGGAGTATTATGTTTTTTATAAGTTTATCTTTTAACACTATTTTATTTACTAGCTTTGGTAAATGGTATAACATAACAACTTATCTAACCTTAAATACTTTATTTATTATATTTGCTGTAATATTAGGATATTTTCTTATTCAAGTATTATCACCATTTAAGCATTTTAAAAGTTTCATAAATACTTTTAGAAATATTAATTCTACTAAATTAAATGAAGAAATATCAAATATAACTAAAGAAACAAAGTATGAACGCCAAGTTCACTTTGAAGTTTTTCTTGAAACAATATGCTGGATAGGATTTATAGCAGTCTTTGCTTTAGAAGCATACTTAAATTTATTTAATCAACCAAATGATTATAGTTTTATAGAAAGTAATTTCGTTTTAGTACTTTGCTTAATTATAATGATTACTTTACCTATAACTTTAAGACAAATATTATTTTATCTATTCAATATTCGCTCAATAAATAAAGAGCCACTATCCAAAGAAGAAATATTTCTTAAAGAAAAGCTAAAAAAAACTAACGTTAAGTTATAGCTTATAAAAATAAATATATAAATAAAAAGAGGTAATTTTCTCCTCTTTTTATTTATATCTATTCATTGTCTAAGGGTAATGCGCTAATATCAGCTTTTTTAATATCATCAGTTTTTTTAATTTCCATATCACTTACTATATCTGACAAGTCTACATAAGAATTATTTTCAATAATACTAAATTCGTCTTCTATAACCTCCTCATTTGAGAAATCATCATTAATCTTTAAATAATCTAAATCTCTATTCATTCCAAGTACATTATCATTCATTCTATTTCTTGATAAATTTTCATTATTTTTTAATTCTAATTTATCTAATATATCTTTTTCCATAATATCACCTCACAAAAAACTACACTAAATATTATTCCTATTTACTTAACTTTTAATTATTTATTTTTATCTATAAAATATAACAGATTAAACTATATCTTCATGTCATAATTAATAGATTTCCATAGTAAAATACACTATATATATTGACTTTATTTACTTTTCATTAGATAATAATTATTATTACCTAATAATTATAGGAGGTATTTTATGAATAATAAAAATTGGGATGGTTTTAAAGAGTTAGTATTAGTTGATAAAACTGAAGTTTGTCCTGATATTATTTCATTTTACTTTAAATCAAAAGATGGAAGCAAACTTGTAAAGCATAAAGCTGGTCAATTCTTACCTTTTAAAATAAAAACTAATGATCCTAAATATAAAGATGTTATAAGAACTTATAGTCTTTCTATGTTCCCTAATGAAGATACTTATAGAATAAGTGTAAAAAAAATTGATGGTGGCTTAATTAGTACTTATCTACATGAAAACCTTAATATAGGTGATTCTATTGAAGCAATGGTTCCAACAGGATTATTCACTATAAAGAATAAAAATAATGATATAGTTTTAATCTCAGGGGGAATTGGTATAACTCCATTATTATCTATGCTATATGAAGAATCTTCTATTAGAAATAATATTCACTTTATACAAGCAGTACAGAATTCTAAGATACATCCATTCAAAAAGGATATAGAGAATATAGCTAAATTAAGAAACATTGAAAATACTGTATTTTACTCTAATCCATTAGATGAAGATATAGAAGGTGTCGACTATGATTATACTGGATATGTAAATAAAGATTTTCTTGAAAATAACATAAACTTAAATTCAGATTTTTATCTTTGTGGACCACCAGTATTTATGAAAGCTGTGGAAAGTATTTTAGTTGAATTAGGTGTAGATAATTCTAAAATAAACTATGAACTTTTTAGCAATTAATATATTATAATTTTTTAGTAATTTAAATCTAATATTATTATAAAAATAAAAACTAAAACCTAATTCTGTTAGGTTTTAGTTTTTATTGATAATGTAATTTTATTTCACCAATATTCTTTTCATAGCACATTTTACAAAGTACTATTAACTCTTCATCATTATTAATCCCCTTAGTATAGACTTCTAAATTAGTAATATTTCCACACTCTTCACATTTATACTTTGCTCTTTCCAAAGCTTTATGACGTTTCAAATTCCATTCTTCTTTATCCTTTATATTATTATCCTCTTTATAGTTATTTTTATTGTTCATAAATATGAAAATATTATTTTCTTCATTAAAAATACTCTTTATTTTATATTGAATATTTTTTCTTATAGAAATTTTCTTAATACACTTTTCATTCTTTTTCTTTTTATATTCCATATTTATTTTTATTACTATAATCTTTATTAGATATATTCCTAATACTAAATATATTAAATTAAACATAAATATCACCCTTTTTATCATTAACTATTTATTTAAATTTATACATTTTACTTTTTATAATTTTATCAACAAAATGAAAGTTTTATTTTAAATCATTCATATATTTTTACATATTTTTTCATTTTTATATTATTTATTCGTTTTTCTACGAAATACCTTGTTGTGTTTTTTTTCTTTCTATGGTAAAATCTATAAAAATGCAAGTTTTATTTTTTTTCATGCATTTTAAACAATAAGGGGGGCTAATATGAAAAAAAAATTAGGATTAACAACAAAAATTTTTATTGGTTTATTACTTGGTGCAATTTGTGGTATTATTCTTTACGGTTTTGTACCTGCTGGAGTAATAAGAGATGATATTTTAATTAATGGTGTGTTTAAAATTCTTGGAAAAGGATTTTTGAGAGCTATGCAAATGCTTGTAGTACCATTAGTATTTTGTTCATTAGTTTGCGGAAGTATGGCTATAGGCGATACTAAAAAATTGGGACGTGTTGGTGTAAAAACTATAGTGTTTTACCTTATTACTACTGCAATTGCAATTACTTTAGCTATAGGAGTAGGTAAATTGATTAATCCTGGAGTTGGCTTAGATATGAGTAATATTGAAGTTGCAGAAACTACAGTTAGTGAAGCAAGTGCTGTATCTGATGTTATCCTGGATATAATTCCTACAAATCCGATCTCTGCATTATCAAATGGAAATATGTTGCAAATCATATTTTTCTCAATATTAGTAGGTATTATTCTTGCTATGCTTAATGAAAAAGCTAAAACAGTAGCAAACTTTTTTAGTGAGTTCAATGAAATCATGATGAAAATGACTATGATAGTTATGAAAGCTGCTCCAATTGGAGTATTTTGTCTTATCGCAACTACATTTTCTAATATTGGTTGGAGTGCATTTACTCCTATGTTAAAATATATTTTTGCTGTTTTATTAGCATTAGTTATGCAATGCTTAATAACATATATGGCAATGTTAAAAATATTTACGAAACTAAACCCTATAACATTTTTAAAGAAATTCTTCCCAGTAATGAGTTTTGCATTTTCAACTTCATCTTCAAATGCAACAATACCACTAAGTATAGAAACTCTAGATAATGAAATGGGTGTTTCTGAAAAAATATCTTCTTTTACAGTTCCACTAGGAGCTACTATAAATATGGATGGTACTGCAATAATGCAAGGTGTAGCTGTTGTTTTCATTTCTCAAGCCTTTGGAATAGAACTTGGATTAAATGCTTATCTTACAGTTATTCTAACAGCAACACTTGCTTCAATAGGAACTGCTGGTGTACCTGGTGTTGGCCTTATAACATTATCAATGGTTCTTAACTCAGTAGGTTTACCAGTTGAAGGTATAGGAATAATAATGGGAATAGATAGAATCCTTGATATGACAAGAACTGCAGTTAATGTTACTGGAGATGCAATTTGTACTACAATTGTGGCTAAACAAGAATGCGAATTTAATGAAACAACATTCTATTCTGATGAAAGCCAACTTGATGCTGCACTTTAAATTTAAATATTAAATAATACTTTAAATTTACCCACTAAATAGTATTTAGTGGGTTTTTTACTATTAATTTAAATTAGGGAAATTAAATATATCTGTAATTCCTCTCTTTGATTTTGGTTCATCTCCATGCCTTAATTTTCTTTCTTCTTCTTCACAAGGAATTACACCATCAATTAACCCATTATTATAATCTTTTTTATCTTTTTTATCTATCATCCTCTTCATCCTTTCATCTTTCTAAACCTGATATAAATTATTATCCTCACCAATAGTAAACTATTCTCCACTAAATATTATTTCCAAAGTTGCTTTTTAATAATCTGAAATTCTTTATTAATTAATTTATGTAAATACTATTTTACTTTATTTTGAAATTTACTAAAATTTTCTTAATAAAGTATTGAATTTCTATCTTTATTACTTTATAATAAGTTATAAGTTACTTCTTAATATTTTTAAAATTAACTTTTATGAAGTTAATTGAATCTATTTATTTTTCAAAGGGGGACTCTATTTATGAGACTAGAGATAAAAAATCTAAGGAAAAGTTTCTCTGGAAATGAAGTTCTGCATGGAATTTCATTTTCAGTAGAAAGCGGAAAAGCATTAGGATTACTTGGCCGAAATGGTGCAGGTAAAACGACAACTATCAGAATACTAATGGATGTTTTTAAAGGTGATTCTGGTGAAATATTACTGGATGGTAAACCTTTTATACCTCGCAATCATCAAATAGGCTACTTACCTGAAGAAAGAGGGCTATATCCAAAGAAAAAGGTAACAGAACAAATAGTCTATCTTGCAACTTTAAGAGGAATTAGTAAAAAAGAAGCTAAGGAAAATACAAAGAAATGGTTAACTAGATTAGGAATTGCTGAATATGAAAATAGAAAGCTAGATACCTTGTCTAAAGGAAATCAACAAAAAGTTCAATTGGCTCAAACCTTAGTTTGCAATCCTAATATAATTATATTAGACGAGCCATTTAGTGGACTTGATCCTGTTAATGCTCAAATACTTAAAAATGTGGTTAGTGAATTAATTGCTGATAATAAAATTGTTATTTTCTCTAGTCATCAAATGAGCTATGTGGAAGAGTTTTGTGAAGATATAGCAATAATAAATAAAGGAAATATTGCTTTAAGTGGCAATTTGAAAGATATAAAAAAAGAATATGGAAGAAATAGACTTATCTTAAGCGCTAATAATTATTCATTAAATGAATTAAAAAAGATTTGCGAAAACAATTTTTCTGATTTAGTTAGTATTTATGACATAAAGAAAGACTTTTTAATATTAGAGCTTTGTGAAAACTGTACCAAAAATTCTTTTTTAAAAAATATCATTGATTATGATATTGACATAGAAAAATTCTCAGTATATGAACCTTCACTAACAGATATTTTTGTATTAAAGGCAGGTGATAAATAATGAAACAATTTTTTAATGTATTAAGCTTTGAATTAAGTAATTATTTTAAGAATAAATGTTATCTAATTACTACTATACTTATTTCAATATTATTAATCGTAGGATTATCTTTACCCTCAATATTTAATATGTCTAAACTTATTCCCCAATTATCATCAAGTAATAACTCTGAAATTACAGAAAGCACTGATGATATAGAAGAAAGCAAAGATAAAACTAACTATATTATCATGGACACTAATAATATTATTAGTGATAAGAGTATTCTTGAAACTTCATTTCCAAACTCAAATTGGACTATAGTAAATAGTAAAGATGAAGCTGAAAATCTTATAAAATCTGGTGATGCTGAAGCTGGATTTATTATTGAAAGTTTAAATAAATACTCTTACTTAGTTGATAATTTGGGTTTCACTGATACTAATCAAATGATTTTTGAAAACATATTATCTACATTAAATCAAATTGAGTATGCACAAAATAATAATTTAAATATTGATGAATTACAATCAGTTATTCACACACCATTTCAATCTGATATAACTATATTAGGAAAAGATAGTGCAAGTAATTTCTTTTATGTTTATATATTTGTTTTTGCAATGTATATGATGATATTACTATATGGTCAACTAATTGCTGTTTCAGTTACCTCTGAAAAAAGTAATAGAGCTATTGAAGTTCTGGTAACAAGTGCTAGCAGTAATAGTCTTATATTTGGTAAAGTAATAGGTGCTGCATTAGCAAGCTTCTTACAGGTTGCTATAATATTAGGATCTGGTATGATAAGCTATACTTTAAATAGCAGGGCTTGGAATGGTCTCTTAGATGGAGTGTTTAAAATACCTAGTAATATCCTATTAACATTTATTATCTTCGGTAGTATTGGTTACTTATTCTACTCATTTATATTCGGAGCTCTTGGTGCCTTAGTTTCAAAAACAGAAGATATTAGCTCTAGTATAGCACCTATAACTATGATTTTTATTATTGTATTCCTTATAAGTATGTTTGGGCTAACAAATAGTGATAGCCTTTTAATAAAAATCGCTTCATTTATACCTTTTAGCTCTTCTATGACTATGCTTATAAGAGTTGCACTGGGTACTGTATCTAATATAGAAATAATTATTTCATTTATTATCTTATTATTATCTACTATTTTAATAGCTCTTGGCGCTGCTAAAATTTATAGATTAGGTACTTTAATGTACGGAAATCCTATTAAATTAAAGAATGCATTAAAATGGTTTAAAAAAGAAAAAATATCATAATATTGATTAGTAAATTTAATCATATATCATTAATTACTTTTCGTGAAATAAATAATGGGAGAGTAAATAGATTTGTTTATTACCTAAATCTATCTACTCTCTCCATCTATTATTTAAATATATCTTTAATCTTTTCTAATAATGATTTATCACTTTCATCTGAATTTTTACTTGTATTACTTTTCTCAGTAATAACTTCCTCTTTAGTTTTATTATTCTTAGAACTTTTTACTGCATCACTTCTCATTATAAATTTAACTGATCCAGTCATATCACTTGATAATCCTGAATATACTCCATATTCTTTTGTCATCTGAACTAGCTCATCTTTAACTTCACTAAAGCCATCAATACTATCTAAAGCTTGACTTCCTTCATCATTAAGTTTATCTAATCCTTCATTTTTAAGCTTTGCAACACCATCATATAATTGAGATGTTCCACTTTCTAACTCAATAGTTCCTTCAAGAATTTTTTTAGAATTACTCTTTAATGTACTAGTGCCTTCTGCCAATGTAGCTCCACCCTTAGCTAAAGTACTTACTCCATCACTTAATGTTTTCCCTCCATTTGCTAGTTCTTTTGTACCATTATATAATGTTCCCAATGCTGAGTTTATATTCTTTGAGTTTGTATTTAACTTATTTGCTCCACTTGATAATTTACTGCTTCCTGATGCTAAAGCAGTTACACCATCAGCTAATGTCTTTCCTCCACTTGATAATTGAGTTGTTCCATCATATATTGAGCCTATTCCAGAATTTATCAACTTTGAATTAGTGCTTAATTCATTTGCTCCATTTACTAATGTGCTACTTCCTGCACTTAAAGATGTTGTACCCTCTAATAAAGTACCTGTACCAGCAGCTAATTCCTGGCTACCATTAGATAAGTCTCCCATAGCTGAATTTATTAATTTAGAATTATCATTTAATGAATTAGCTCCATTTAGCAATGTGCTGCTTCCTTCCTTTAATGTTCCAACACCATTTTGTAAACTTTCAGTTCCCTCTACTAAAGAACTACTTCCTGTATATGCTGAACTTATGCCTTCTCCAATAGCTTGAGAAGACGCTTTTAATTCTTCACCACCAGGTTCCAATGTAGCTAAACCAGCTTTAATTTGTGCTGATCCAGTAGCTAAACTTGATAATCCATTTTGTAGGTCATTAGCTCCATTTTCAACTGATTGAATTCCAGAACTTAAAGATGATAATCCATCATTTTGTCCACTTGCAATTTCCCTAATACTTTCACTATAGGCTCTAAGAGTAGCTGCCTGATTAGCATCTGTTGCTTCAATTTCATTAGCCATTTCATCTATGGAGTTGGCAATTTGAATTAAACTTCCTGTAGTGCTTTGAATATTTTCAATTCCTCCATTTACTTGTTGCAACCCTGAATTTAATTGTGTTGCACTATTTAATGCTGAATTTATGCCATTATCTATTGATATATAATTATTTCTAATATCACTAACTCCATCTATAAAGCTATTAACTCCAGATGTAAATTGTTCTTGGGATTGCTTTAAAGTTCCAAGTCCTCCATTCAACTCTGTTGCACCTGCATTTAATTTGTTTGATCCATCTTCTAAAGATACAACTCCATTATTTAAATTATTTACTCCTGAGGCTAAATTTGATACTCCTTCATTAAATTCTGTATATTTTCCTTGTAATTCACTTACACCTGAATTTAATGCAACTGCCCCATCATTTAATGTTGGTACACTATTATTTAATGTATTAATACCATCATTTAAACTAGTTGTACCTGCTGCTAATGACGATATTCCTTCATCAAATTGTGAATATTTTTCTTTTAACTCTCCTGCACCACTATTTAAAGAATCAACTCCATTAATTAATGTTGGTATATTTCCACTTAAAGTACTAATTCTATTATTTAAACTTTCTACACCTGCTGATAATGATGATACTCCTTCATCAAATTGTGAATATTTTCCCTTCAACTCTCCTACACCACTATTTAAAGAATTAACTCCATTTAATAATGTTGGAACACTACTATTCAGTGTATTTAGCCCATTTCTAAGTCCAATAGCTCCACTATTTAAAGTCCCTACTCCAGTATTAAATATAGAGTAATTACTTGCTAATTCAATTTGTCCATCTAGTAATTCTTTAGATCCCTTTAATAAATCTTCTCCACCAGTTTGTAAATCATTTAAGGCAGTTCTTAAATCATCAATCTTATCTAATCCCTCTATTTCACCTATATCTTCACTAGATGTAGTTGCAAGAACCATTATTGCAGGAATTTCAAAATTATCAGTTTCACCTGTAATCTCAAAAGAATCTGATAAATCAATACTAGAGTTTCCTAAGATGTCATTTAATAAATCTCCTAAATCTAATGATTCCTTAAGACCTGGTATTGTTACAAAAGTTACTAACGAATTATTACCGTCATTTATTATTTTTCCTGAATTAACTTCTACATTAGTAAAATTATCATTACCTAATGTAAATTCTGCCGCAGTTAATAATGGTAAATACAAAGTCCTTTCTTTACCATTGATTAATACTGTTTTACTTTCATTATTTTTAATATTAACTGAAATCTTAAATTTACCTTTTTCCCCCAACACATCATTTGGGTTAACCTCTTTTCCATTAAATTCATATTTAATAGATATAGTTACTGGTAATTCCTTATCACTCTTTCCTTGATAATAGAGTTCATTGGAATTAATATTCCAATTTAATTCATCTCCATTTTTAATTGGTTCCTCATTACCTTTTACATTTTTTACATCAGTTAGTGATGACTTATCGGAGAATTCTCCTAAATTTTCACTTCCTTTAATCCAATCACTAACAATTTGTTCTGTAGGATTTCCATTTTCATCTAATATAACATAAACAGTTTCATCCTTTTGTATATCTTGAGCAAAAACAACTGAATTTGATGTAACTGTTATTAGTGTAACTAAACATGCTAATCTTTTTGATAACCCTTTTCTCATATTTTTTCTCCTCCCTCTACACACTCAACAAAAGTTTTGCTTGTTTTTACTATTAATTTTTCACAAAGCAATAATACTCCTGGCAATACAAATAGGATTACAAACATACTTATAATTGCACCTCTAGACAGCAAGCTACATAAAGAGCTTATCATTTCCATATCTGATATAATTCCAACACCTGCAGTTGCTCCAAAGAAAGTTAATGCACTAGTTACAACTGATCTTGATGAACTTTGTAATGCTATCATCATTGCTTTTTTCTTATCAGAATTTAAAGCTAATTCCTCTTTAAACCTGGATGTTAATAAAATTGCATAATCTACAGTTGCCCCTAATTGAATAGTTCCTATTACTATTGATGATATAAAAGGAATGCTTGTACCTGTATAAAATGGAATTCCTAAGTTAATAAAAATAGCTAATTCAATAGATATAACTAATAATATAGGAATTATTGCTGATTTAAATACAAATAGTATTATTATAAATATAACTAAAATTGATGTTATATTAACTCTATTAAAGTCACTATCTGCTATTGTAATTAAATCTTCTGTTAATGGTGCTTCACCACCAACTAATCCATCTTTATCATACTTTTTAACAATATTATTTATTTCCTTTAATTGAACTCCTACATCATCAGATGCAGCTTTATACTCTGAATTAAGCATTATCTCTTCATACCCACCACTTTTGATTTTTTCTAATAAATCCTGCGGTATGAAGTTTTGCGGAATTCTTACTCCTAATATATCTTCTAATCCAACTACTGAAGTTACTCCATCAATCTTTTTTAATTCATTAATCATTTGATTAACTTTATAACCTTCTAAATCATCTCTTACCAAAATTATATTAGTTGACATCATATTATACTCTGATTTTAATTTATTATTAGCTACAATAGAAGGTAGGTCCTTTGGAAGCGATTCATCCAAGTTATAATAAACTTTTGTATTATTATTTCCTATAACAGCTGGTATTAACACAATAGCTCCAATAATAACAAATAATTTATGATGTTTTATTATAAATGCTGAACTTCTTTCAAACTTAGGTAATAATGTTTTATGTTTAAATTTATGAATAAGTTTATCAAATGTTAATATCATTGCTGGTAATACTGTTATAGTACATATAACACCAAATATAACTCCTTTAGCCATTACAAATCCAATATCTTTTCCAAATCCTAACTCCATAATACATAATGATAAAAATCCAGCAATAGTAGTTAATGAACTGCCCGCAATAGATGAAATAGTTTTTTCTATTGCAACCGCCATAGCATCAGTGTTATTAGATTGCTTGGCCCTTTCTTCATCATATCTATTAAGTAAAAAAATTGAGTAATCCATTGTTACAGCAAGTTGTAATACAGCCGATAATGCCTTTGTTATATAAGAAATTTCTCCTAATATAATATTGGTTCCCATATTGTAAACTACTGCCATCCCTATGCTTAGCATAAATATAATAGGAACTATAAAAGATTCCATAGTCAAACTTAAAATTATTATCGATACTATCACAGCTATTAAAATATAAATGGGAGTTTCCTTGTCTGCTAAATCCTTTGTATCTTTTATTACTCCTCCAATCCCACTTAAAAATCCCTGCTTTCCAGTAATACTTCTTATTTCTTCTATTGCTTTTTCAGTGCTTTCACTGGCATCTGTATCTTTTAATTTAACAATCATTAATGTTGAATCATCTGAAAAAAGCATATCTCTTACTGAAGCCGGTAATATCTCCTTTGGAACGGAAATATCAAGGGCATCGTCTATCCATATAACTTCTGATACACCATCAACATCAGACACTTTCTCTTTTAACTTTGATACATCCTTATTATCCATTCCCTCAACAATTAACATTGCTAAAGATCCACAATCAAATTCATCTTTTAATATTTTTTGAGCTTCCCTTGTCTCCAAATCATTTGGTAAATAACTTAAAATATCATAGTTAACTTTTGTTGTAAAATAGCCAATTGCAGATGGTATTAATAAAACAATTGCTACTATTAAAATAAAAATCCTATTTTTAGCTATTGCTCGTGATATTTTCTCCATAGTATGCTCCCCCTATCATTCTCTTGAATTAAACTTTATACTTTTTGGACTATTTTTTCAATTTTAGTTTTCAACCCTTTTATTTCCATTTTTCATTTTTAAGTTAACTTTTATATCCTATTCACAATATTTCTTTATTTTTCTTTATTTTCCATTTATTTTGATATAGATATATTAATTTACCTTGACTCTACTGTTTTTCAATTTTTATTGTTAATTAAAAATTAATATCTTATTAAAATTTTAGTTCAAAAAAGTTAAATAATTAAACTTTAATATTTTTAATAATAAATATTAATTAATTGTAAATTTAAAGAGTGCTAAAATCTTAGCCCTCTTTACTCTATTAACAAAATATATAATTTTCTCAATATCATTTATTTTTTTATTCTAATATCTGCAATTAATGGATAATGATCTGATGGATATTTCCCATTAATATTATCTTTAACAATATCAACATCAATAATTTCTAAATCTTCACTAACAAAAATATAATCAATATGAAGTCCTTTTTCCTTCCCTTTAAAGCTACTCATAGTTGATTTGCTATATAATTCTTTTTTCACTTCTTGTACAGCTACAAATCTATCTGTACTATATTCACCAGCAGCAAATTTTTTAATAATTTTACTATTAGGTGTTGCATTAAAATCTCCCATTATAATTATAGGTAGTTTTTCTTCTTTACGATTTTTTTCAATAAATTGTCCTAACTTCTTTAATCCAAAATCTCTAGCTTGAGGTAAAAAGCAATCTAAATGTGTATTATATACTCTTACCTTTTCACCACTTTTTAATTCTACTACAGCAGTTGTACATATTCTTGGATATAATGAATACCAAAGTTGACTTCCTACCTTATCAGGACTTTTAGATAGCCAGAATGTTTTATGCTTTAATATCTTATGATTTTCTCTAATAAATAAATTATTTCTCTCTGAAAAAAATCCTTTACTTCGTGCACTACCTATTATATTATAATTATCAACATTTAAAGTTATATCTTCATACATCTTATTGGTTACTTCTTGAACTCCTATAATATCACATTTATATTTATCTATTATATCATACACTATATGCTTTCTATTATCCCATCTATTTTTAAAATCTAAAATAAAATCACTTCTTAAATTAAAAGACATTACTCTCATAACTATTCTCCTTGACTTAGTTTTATACTAAATTTATTATACTCCTTTTTATTCCAATTAAAACCATTAAACCATTAACTTTTATTAACAGGTTGTTAAATTATTTACATATTGTATAATAATAACTATAGTTAACTAGATTTCACTAGTTCTTACTTTACATATTATATTAAACTTTGCTAAAACAATACAACTAATGGAGGATTTTATGGGAAAAAATTTAAACAAAGAGACTATAATTTTACTATCTATAGCTACAATTTCTTTAATATCAGCAACTTTTCTTGGAATACAATTAGCTATAATTTTATTCTTAGTATTATTTTTAGTCTACTTAATCATTACAAAAAAACATTATATTAAAGTATTTAAGGGTATGAACGCATATAAACTTGAAGATTATACAACCGCATTAGAATTTTATAGAGATGCAGCCATGTCTACTTGGGCTAATGGTGTTATAATAACAAATTACTTAATTTGTGAATTAAAATATGGTAAACCATCAATAGCAAAAGAATATGTAAATGAAAATTTAAAAACTAAATCTATTAAACCACATGAGATTCTAAATTTAGAAGTTACAAAAGCAATTGTTAATTGGAAAACTAGCTCAAAAGAAGAAGCAATAACTTCTTTAAAAAACTTATTAGCTAGTAATAAAAACACTTATATATACGAAACACTAACTTCATTATTATTAGGCTCTAAGAAATTTGATGAAGCAAAGAATTATGTTATTGAAGCTATGGAGTTTAATTCTGATAATAACATCATTAAATCTAACTATGCAGAAATATGCTATAAGCTTGAAAAATTTGATGAAGCAAAGAAATATTTTGATACTTTAATTGATGAAAATGTTCGTTTTATTGAACCTTACTACTATACTGCATTAATAGAAGGTAAAAACGGAAATTTTGAAAAATCTATAGACTTATTAAGAAAAGCACAAGGATTAAATGAATCCTTAGTAAGTCTAATCAGCCAAGTTGATGTTGAGCAAGCTCTTAATTCAATTATGATAAAATCATTAAATTCTATATAATAAAAAAATCTGGAAACTATCTAATGATAGGTTGCCAGATTTTTTGCATTAAAAGAGCTATAGAATACTTCTATAGCTCTTAAGAAACATACTTTATAATTATCTTCTATTATTTTGTTGTTTCTTAGCTTTTCTACAAGCTGGACATCTTGTTGGTTCATTTTCAAATCCTTTTTCCTTGTAGAATTCTTGTTCTCCTTCAGTGAAAACAAATTCACTTCCACAGTCTCTACATGTTAATGTTTTGTCTGCCATTTAAAATTCCTCCATACTATGAAAGGTTTAAACAAAAATAACAACAAAATAATGAATTATTAGTTACTGTTTGTATACCTTCCTTGTCTTTACATTATTATAGTATAGACACTTTTAAAATTTATATACATATATAAATAATATTATTTATATTTTTCTGTTTATATAGGTAATCCTTTTTTTCTTAATCTTTCCTCAACTATTTCTTTAATTATTGAATAGAATATTGCAAATAAAGGAACTCCTATTATCATTCCTACAAATCCCATAAACTTAGCTGCAACTAATAATGAGAATAATATCCAAAATGCCGATATTCCAATTGAATCTCCCAATATCTTAGGTCCAATTATATTTCCATCGATTTGCTGAATTACAATTATGATTACAACAAACCATAATGCTTGTATCGGAGACACAAATAATATAATTATTGCTGCTGGTATCCCCCCTATGAATGGACCAAAGAATGGAATAATATTAGTAACACCGACTATTACTGAAATTAATAATATATACGGCATCTTAAATATAGTTAATATTACAAAAGTTAATAATCCTATTATAAATGAGTCTAAAATTTTACCACCAATAAATCTACTAAATGTCATATTACTTTGAGTTGCTAATCTTAAAATAAATTTAGCTTTTTCCTCTGAGCATAATGCATATACTATTTTTTTACCTAATGCCATAAATTTTTCTTTATCTATTAATATATAAATGGAAATTATTATTCCTATTATTATATTTAATATACTAGATGTTGCACCCACTATAAAATTACCAATAACCGGTACTAAATTACTTATTAGTGTTATAATATATGTAATTGCTTCACCAAATTTATCAGTAATTAAACTAATGTATTCTGGTTGTAAATTTAAATTATCAAATATATCATTAGTAACCTTTGTTAGATCATTTAGATATTGAGGTATATTATTTACTAACCCTATAATACTATCTAGTAATTGTGGTAATACAAATTGTATAAATAAATATGTAATTATAGTTGCAGTAATATAAGTTAATAATAATCCTATTCCTCTTTTACCTGACTTTTTTAATCTTTTAAAAGTTTTATGCGATAATATATAATCTTCATAAAATTTTAAAATAAAGTTTAATAAATATGCTAATGCCCCTCCTATAATAAATGGTTGCAGTGTTCCAATAAAATCATTAACACTTGCTTTTATTGAGTTAATCTGTGAAATTCCTAAATATAAAAGAATACTTGCACAAATAACTAAAAATGCATACATTGCTATTGTTGCGTATTTATTATTCCAATTTATCTTCATTTTTTTCCTCCACCTCTAAAATACTACTTCTATTTTAACATAGTTTATAATTAAAAGTTATTAAGATTTTCTAAAGTTAATTATTTATTAAAAATAATTTAACTTTACAAAAAAGCCAGTAAATAATTAATGAACTTTATCTGTTTTAATAGACAATCTATAGTTCAAATTATTACTGACTTTTTTAATTAAATTTATCCTAGCTTATTCTTATGATAATTATATATGTATACAGGTATACCTATTAACATTAATATAAATCCCCACATAACAGTTTCTGCTCCTGAACCATATATAGTCCAAAGAACATATATAAATGCTAATAATGGTAAAATAGATTTTTTAATAAATATTTTAAAGTTAAACTTTTTCTCTTCTTTAAAAGTAAGCATCATTTCTGCTGATATGCTTAAAAGATAAACTGGAAGATATGAAAGTGTTGCAAGTATTGTTATAAATGTAAATGCATCAACCATACCTTTTTGGAAATTCATTACTAATAATATATTAACTAATACTGACCCAAATATTAATGAATTTACCGGTGTTCCTGTCTTTTCATTTATCTTACCAAAAAACTTAGGGAATACTCCATCAACTCCAGCTGCATAGCCTACTCTAGCTGTAGATAAAAGCCACCCAATTATAGTTCCTAAAATACAAATAACAACAGCAATTGTAAGGATTTTTCCTACTTGAGTTCCTAATGCATTAGTTAATATATCTGTAAGTGGTGCTGAACTTTGTGCTAATTCCTTATTATTCATAGCGCCCATACTACCTATACTTATTAATAGATATATTGCTGCAGATATTATAAGTCCATAAATTGTACTTTTTCTTACATTCTTCTCTGGATTTTTTAGTTCACCTGCTGCCACTGTTGCACTTTCAAGTCCTATAAATGCCCAAAGAGTTGAAGTTGCTGCTAACGGAACTGTACTAAGTCCCTTTTCCTCTGGATATAGTGGTAATATATTAACCGAATCAAAATTTAAAAATGCAACTATTATAAATAATGCAAAAAATGCTATTTTAAATACTGTAACAAATGATTGAATCTTTCCAGCTTTTTTTACACCTGATATGTTTATTAAAGTAAAAATCCATAGAACTGCACTTGAAAATATTATTGATATTGTAGGATTATTTAATGCCGGAAATACTACTGATGCATAACTAGTAATTGCAACTAATATAGCTGCATTTCCTATCCACGAACCATTCCAATAAAGCCAAGCACTTAAAAATCCAGCAAAGTCACCAAAAGCCTCTTTAGTATAGTGGTAAGCTCCGCCTGTTGATGGATATTTTGTACCAAGATTTGCAAATGAAATTGCAATTAATATAGATCCAACTGTTGTTAAAATCCATGCAATAATTGTAGCTCCTGGTCCAGAAACCTGTGCTAATGTTGATGGTAACATAAATACTCCAGAACCAATCATATTACCACACACAAGCATTGTGGCCATAAAAAGACTAATTTCTTTTTTTAAACTCTTGTTTTCCATTTTTCCTCCTTAGTTTGGGGTAAAAAAATAAGCCCAAAGCCTACTCTTTGAGCTTGTACTTACTAATAAACAAACACAAAGATAGCTCTCCACAATTATTATTGTGACAGTTTTGCATATATTTTATACAAACCCAGTATATAGATTTAAAGCCTCCTCTATATACTTCGGCAATATTACCTTTCATATTAATTCATCGTGCTTATCTCCTTAATATTACTCTTTAATATTGCAACCTCTATCTTTACCCTATATTTAATAAAAATCTTATTTTTATTATTTTCACTTTGTCTTTTTCGACATTTTCCTACACAAGTAATTTTAACAACTTTTCAATAAATGTCAACCTGATTATATTTTAAATGTAACTTACAATTTTATATTTTCATATATTGTATATTAGATATAAAATATCTAAAAACCAAATGATAAAGGAGAATTTATGTTATGTATTCTTTTAAAAACATTACCCCAACAACTGGATTTGATTCCAACAATTTAAACAATGCCCGTCAAAATAATTATGCTTGGTCAATTGAGCAATTAGATCAATATATCTATGTTGGTACTGGAAGAAATATTGCTTATAATATAATCAATAGTATTTCACCTGAAATAATTACTCCTATTTCAATAACTCCACCTGCAGCTAATAATTCTCCTGAAATTTGGAGATATAAAAAAGATGATACTCTATGCTGGGAAAAGGTTTATTCTGTTCCAAAGTATCTTCAACTATCAGGACTTAGATTTATAGTTTCTCATAAACCTTTTAATGGCAATAACAACCTGTATGCTGCTAGTTATGGTGGAAAGTTAAAGATATTTAAATCTAGTAATGGTGTAAATTGGTTTCCGCTTTCTGATATGATCCTTAAAGGAACCTCGTCTCGTGCAATGATAAGCCATAAAGGCAAATTATACATTGCTACTATTGATGAAAAAAATCCTACATTAATTCCTAACTTATATAGTAGTATAGATCCAGAGTTTTATCCCTGGGAAGATGTAATCAATGCTGACAATCCATTATATGATAAATCTAAAAATCCAAATGGCTCCATAAGCGAAATGAAAGTTTTTAATGATAAAATTTATGTTGCTACCAATAATACTGATGGCGTTCAAGTTTGGAGAACAAATAACTCTACACCAAAACTAAATGATTGGACTCTTATTGTTGACAATGGATTTGGTGATGCTGCAAATCAATATACTCTAAGTATGGGTGCTTTTAAAAACTATCTTTATGTAAGTGCTACTAAAAAACTTCCTCTAACTTGGCTTGCTCCAATGGGATGTGACATTATAAGAATCTCCCCTAATGACAATTGGAAATTAGTTGTAGGTAGCAAACCTGTAATTCCTTCAGCTCCATCTAAAGGAATAAGAACTAATAGCTTGTCTGGTTTTAACTCTGGTTTTAATAACCCTTTTAATGTATATGCATGGCAAATAAAAGAATATCAAGACAAATTATTAATAAGTACTTTTGATGATTCAAGTAATATGGAAGTTATCTTAGAATTTCTTGTTACTAATAAGACTACAATAGAAAATAAAATTGGCACTGCAACAACAAATAAACTTATTAAAATATATCAATCTATAGTTTCTCAGTTAAACTCTATAGATTATCCGTTTGGATTTGACCTTTATGAATCTACTGATGGAATTAACTTCACACCAGTATTTCTAAATGGTTTGGCTAATAGATACAATTATGGTGGCAGAACTCTATTTGTAGACTCTTCTAATTCTCTTTATATTGGTACTGCTAATCCTTTTCAAGGTTGTGAAGTTTGGAAAGTTAAATTTAAATCTAATAATACTCACTGTTATTCAAAGAAAACAAACTATAGATGCCTATTATCAATCAAAAAAGAAATTAATGACAACTTTGAACTATTAGATAATTATATGCCAACATTATTAAAGGTTATTTCTCAAGAAAACAATCTTAGCTTTTTTTAATCTATATAAAGCACCTAATAAGAATATTAAACTTATTAGGTGCCTTTCATTGAATTATTACTTTTTAAACCTAGTAGCATAACCACATTTTTTACATAAATCTTCAACTGCTACTCTTCTTGAAAAACCATTATATATATTAGTTGCTCTTTCACCCTCTAGTACTTCTTTTAATGATTTTTCAAAAATATTTCCTAAAGGTAAATTTCCGTCACTATCTAAACAACATGGTACAACAGTACCATCTACCAAAATTCCAATTTGATTTCTAAGTCCATAGCAAAAAACTTCTTCTCCCAAACTATCAATTTTTATATCTGGCCATTGAAATTTTTCTGCCATATTTAAATATACTTTATCCTTTAGCTTAATTCTATTTGTTTCTTGTAACTTTTCTGCCAACGAAAAATCAAGATTTAAGTTTTCTTCAAGCATTTTTAAAATTTCTCTATTTAAGTTATTCTCACCCTTTAAATCATTACTATCCATGTTCCATAGTCTTATTGCACAAATTATATCACTATTTTCTCTAGCCTTTATTATAAAACTACTAACATCTTTCAAGTATTCTTCTAATTCCACAGTTTTTTTATTTGCTTCAAAACTATGAAGAGAAATATTTACTTGTCTTAATGACCTTGCTTTAATAAGCTTATCTCCAACCTTATTTAACAATGTTCCATTAGTTGTTAAATTAACATGAAGTCCCTTATTACCGCTTTCCTGTAAAAAATCTTCTATATTTTCATTTAATAAAGGTTCTCCCATCAAATGCAAATATATATGCTCTGTAAAAGGCTTTACTTCGTTTAAAATATAATTAAATTCTTCCTTATTCATAAATTTATATTTTCTTTTAGTCTTCGGACAAAAATTACAACTTAAATTACAAACATTTGTAATCTCTATATATACCTTTTTAAACTTTCTCATTTGTTAATCTTCTCCTTATACAAAAACATAGGAGAAATCTCCTAGGTTTAACCTTACTTATCTAATCTATTAAATGATATATATTCATATTTCTTACCAGTAATAAACTTAATTAAATCTAATTGAATTAAATCATTATACTTTCCATTTCTCATTTCATCAATTATTTCCTGTGTCTTTTCCTTAGGATTATTTATTAAAATATCCTTTACGCCTTTAGGAAACTCCACAAATTTTCTAATTACATTATTATTATCTATAACCATAATAGTTGGTACTTTCATTTCACCAGATAATTTACTTAATAATTCTTCATTATCATTTTTTAATAAAAATTTCACTTCAATATTTTCGTTAAATTGAGAAAGTTTTATTAAAAATGGTAATATTGTTGCTGAATCCTTACATCTAGTTGATGTTATTACCAATATTTTAATATGTTTATTTAAACTTATTATATCTCTTAGTCCTTCTTCTAAAATTTGACCTTGATCATATAATTCATTAATAAATATCATTTCTTCATCATTAGCATTCCTTAAATATTCCTCATAATCCATTAACTTAACATTTGTTAACATACTTACTCCCCTAAATAAATTTAAAATATATCTATAATGAATATAATAAATATATTCATATTTCACCATATACTTATTAATATTATCATACTTAATTAATTATTTCTACTAACCTTAATATTCCAAACTTGACTCTTGTAATAAACTTCCTATATTGATATAATTAATAAACATAAATTTTTATATAATTTTGGAGGTATATTATGTCTATTAAAATGTTACATACTTGTGTTAGAGTTATGGATTTAGAAAAATCATTAGAATTCTATAAAAATGCTTTAGGATTAATCGAAACTAGAAGAAAGGATTTTCCTGAACATAAATTTACTTTAGTTTATTTATCAAATAAAGAAGGTGGTTATGAATTAGAGTTAACTTATAACTATAATCCTGAAACACCTTATGACCTTGGAAATGGGTTTAGCCACATAGCTATAGGTCATCCAGACATTGAATCTTTAAGAGAGAAACATATAGAACTTGGTTACGAAGTAACAGACCTAAAAGGACTACCTGGTGAACCACCTCGTTACTACTTTGTTACAGATCCAGACGGATATAAAGTTGAAGTAATTAGATCATAATTGAATAATATTACGCACCACATGGAAGAGAAAAATTAATGATATTACTGGAAGAAATATTGTAAATGAGTTTTAGAATTTACACAATTTCTGTAGGGAATATCATTAATTTTCGTCATCACGGCATTCAAGCTTTAACGAACAATTTAGTTAATTCTTTTTTTTAATCTTTTTAGTTCTTCTATTGATGGATAAGGTTTAGAATGCTTTAATGCCTTATTTATATTTGCTATAGCTTCCCTCTTCTTACCACTTCTATATTCTGCATCAATTAAATAATATAAATATTGTGGTGTTTCTCTTGTCCTATCAATTAATTTCTTATAGTACTCCTCAACCTTTTCAAAGTAATCCCTATCATATTTAGATGTTTTTTCTAAGCTATCTCCTCTAAATGAATATATTTGTACCTTATAAGCCTCTCCAGTTTCATGACTCCATAAAGCAATATCAGATGTTCCACTTCTTCTATTATCAAACTCTACTATTTCAACTTTAGAGTAATTTATCTTATCGCCCTTTAGTAATTTATTAAATTTATTTTCTTTAAATTCTACTATATCCAAAACAGACCATATTGAACCAATTCTCCATCCAATAAGAATATTATTATTAGACTTTGGTTTTAACTTAGTAATTACTAAATCAGATATATCATACCCTTCCCCCACAATTGTATCTAAATGCTTTATTACTCCTTCAACTTCTCTAAATACAGATATATATTGAGTATCTTTAGATTTATATCCACAAATTATTTCATCAATTCCATCTCCATCAATATCCTTATTAATTAATCCATTACTACCACCAAACTTATTAAGATTAATAAGAATTGCATCATCAGGAAGTTGACTTATAATTTCTTCCTTAATATCATTTGTTCTAGTCATAATAGAAATATTTTCTCCATTATTAGTAATATACTTATTCAATACCTTAGCTTCATTATTTTTTAAAGAAATTACACTATTAATCTCACCTAAAATATTACTATTATTAATTCCTATTATTTTTTGATAAACTAATAAATTAATTAATCCATCTTCTAAATCATATATTAAATCTACTTTATTAATATATGAAATACTAGGATCCTCATTAGTTTTTATCTTACCATCTCTATCATAGATCTGTTTTAAATAATCCTTACTACTATTTCTAATATCCATAATATATTTTTTTTCATATGCCTGACAAAGAACTTCTATTCTATATTCCTCTAAATACTTTGAAACACATCTATACTTCTCTGAAAAGTCTTCACCATTAAATATCTCTACCAAATTTCCATTATTATATTTATATACTAAAGCAATTGCATATCCACCTGATCCACCTGTTTCTCCATAAATATATATGTCATCACTATTGTTACTTGAAAATTTTCCAACAAAAATCTTAATATTATAGCCATTAAGTTTAAGTGGATATTCTTCAATATTATTATTTTCATCCTTAATAACAATAGTTGCTCTTTCAACATAATTGCTATCTTCATGTAAATAATCACCTTTTAAAATTATGGTTTCTTCTTTAGCTCCTCCATAAACATTTCCGTTTTTTATATCAATAATAGATTCTTTCCTCATATTTACTTCCTTTTAATTGTTTATATTATATACTATTCCTTAATTTTATAAAGTGAAAATATTTATTAAATTTTATCTAAATCTTTTTTTCTTTACTTTTTTAAACATTTTTCCTTATTTTGAACATTTTTTATTAAAAATACTACAAATTTCATTTATTTCTTAGTATAATTACTTAAAGAGAATAAAACTTAATGTATCACACTAAAATTGGGGGAACAATGGAAGATTTTTTTGATAAGCTACAAGATAAAATTCTAATTATTGATTATTCCGGAAAAATTTTGTTTTGCAATAAAACTTTATTAAATCAGCTACAATATCAATTAGATGATCTTGACAATATATATAACCTAATAATTAACTCAAACATAAAATTTAATACTATAGATATTAACTGTAATAAAGAATACATCGTAGATATATTAACAAAAAATAATTCTACAATACCTTTCAAATTAAATTTATCATTTAGTAGTTTCAATAACTCTGATAGTATTTTTATTTTATTAAGAGATATTACAAGTAATTACTTATTATCAGAAAATTTAGAAGAAAACTTTAAAATTCATACAAATACTGAAAAAGAATTATATTTCCTTCTAAAAACAGCTACTGATATAACTTCTATTATGTCTGTTAATGGCTCATTTATAAAAATTAATGAAGGTTGGCATAATCTTTTGGGATATACTTCAGATGAACTGATAACCAAAAACTGGTATGATGTTATTCATGAAAATGATATTGATATAATTAAATCTTTGATAGATAATAGTCTAGCTTCTGAATCAATTTCAGAAGCATGTACAAGAGTTATAGATAAAAATCATAATATTAAATGGATTCATTGGATTTTCTCTTATATACAATCAGAAAATATTATTATAACAACAGGTAGAGATATAACTGAAGAAAAAAGATTGGAAGTAGAGAAAAAACTTATGGAAGAAGCCCTTCACGTTGAAAGTGTAAAAAATGAGTTTTTCGCTAATATCTCACATGAATTTAAAACTCCATTAAACATAATTTTAATTAGTTTACAAGTTATAGGTCAAAATCTAAATAATAACAATATAATCATAGCTAATGATTTTAACTTTAATAAATATACAGCTTCTATTAAACAAAATTCCTATAGATTATTAAGATTAGCTAATAATCTTATAGATATTACTAAAATAGATACAGGACATTATGAAATTCATAAGAAAAACTGTAATATTATTTCAATAATAGAAGATATCACTCTTTCTGTTGCTCAATATGTTAATTATAAAAATATAGAACTATTATTTGATACAACTGTTGAAGAACTTATTATTTGCTGCGATCCTGATAAAATTGAGAGAATAATGCTAAATCTTTTATCAAATGCAATAAAATATACTAATTCTAATGGTACTATCAATGTAAATATTGATACTACTGATACTAATGTTATAATTTCAGTTAAAGATACAGGAATTGGTATATCAAAAGAAAACCAATCTATAATCTTTGAAAGATTTATGCAAGTAGACGATACTCTTACAAGAAAATGTGAAGGTAGTGGAATTGGACTTTCTTTAGTTAAATCTTTAGTAGAAATGCATGGTGGCAAAATAGCCGTTTATAGCATTGAAGGAATAGGATCAGAATTTACATTTACTTTACCTAAAGCTGTTATACCTAATTCTAAAATTATATATGATATTGATGATACTAGCCATTCTAAAGTGGAAAAATGTAATATAGAATTTTCTGATATTTATGCAATATAAAAATTAAAACTAATATATTTAACATAATTCAAGGTTGATTCTTTTATCAACCTTGAATTAAATCAAACAATTTATTCTATTAATATATTAACCATTATCTTAATATATAAAAATAACAGAATACAAAATGTACTCTGTTATTTTATAACTATATATTATTTTAATATCCCTTATATACAGCAATTG
Organism: Clostridium sp. D43t1_170807_H7; assembly: GCF_015555905.1. Classification (GTDB taxonomy): domain Bacteria; phylum Bacillota; class Clostridia; order Clostridiales; family Clostridiaceae; genus Clostridium. The sequence goes on along the minus strand of NZ_JADNLK010000012.1, from coordinate 52,911 downwards.
CTCTTACTAAACTTGCTTCACCTTGAATTTTTAATGGTTGTGCAAATATTTGTATTTCTTCATTATATAATAACTTATTTAAATTTGTTAAGTTTTCTAAAATAAATATTTCGTTTTCAAATAATTTTTTATGAATATCAAATTCACCATTATCAGGTGAAGGCATATCCATTCCTAACATCTTAATTTTCTTTTTAATTAAAAGTTCTGCTAACTCTTCACTAATTACAGGATGATTGTTATAGTATTCCTTCTTCCCATAAAAACTATCCCATCCAGTAAATAATAAAACTATATCATTTTCCTTTATATCTCTATAATAGTCATCCTTTATTCCTATTACCTTCTCACCACGTACATCTAATAGTACTGCATTACCTATAAATTTATCTATTGAATATTCAGAAATGAATTTTTTATTTTTACACATATGTAAAGGTGCATCTATATGAGTACCTACATGCATAGATGTAGAAAATGAATATAAATTAAATCCATCCTTCTCATAATCTTTTTCTTTATTTGAATTTAGCTCCATATCACCTGGATAAACAGGCATTTCGCTTTTTATATCATAAGATAAATCAATATACTTCATAATTTCCCACTTTCTCCCTTTTGTTTGGTTATATTAATAATTTTACCCACCCTTTGTTTGTTTATTTTATCATGTTTTACATTTAATTACAATGTATTATTTCTAATTTTTAAACACTATTTTTAATTTATCTGCATAATGAATATATACAAAATTATACTTAATAAATTATCTTTCTCCTGTACTTCCAAAACCACCACGATCAGTATTGTTAAAGAATTCTACTTCCTCAAATTCTATTTCTGGCATTACTTCCATAATTCTAAACTGACCTATTTTATCACCTTTTCTTATCCAAGTTCCATTTTCATCTTTAGCCTGCAAACAATATACTGGCATATGCCATTGATCATTATCACCTATATATGTATCATCAACAACTCCTACACTGTTTGTTTGAATTATTCCCCAAGTTTTAAATGTTGAGCTTCTTGGTGCTAAATGTCCTTCCCATCCTTTTGGTAACTCTAGTGCAAATCCAAGAGGTACCATTGCTCTCTCATTTAAAGGTACAAATATATCTTTATTGGCATAAACATCTATCCAATTTCCCTTACTAATTTTTTTCAATTTAGTTGCATCATCAAAATACTTTATCTTCATTTTCATAGCTTAGACCCTCATTTCTTTCGTTTAAAATCATTTTATCATATTTTTATTATATTTTTTATATAAAATGATTTATTCAAGTTTTATATATTTAAAGGTTAGAGTTAGAATACTTCCTCTTTAATATATCCTAACTCTATAATCAGTAATTATTATTTTATCATTATTTAAATTATTTTGGATGCTTTTTTATTCTATTGACTACAATAATACTTTCTTCTCGTAAATCTTTATTAATAGTTACTTCATTCCATTGAATATATGTTGGTTTTTCAAAGTACTTTCTATTAACTATCTCTATGACTCTATAACTTCCCTCTGGTAAGCCATCAAATACAACAATTCCATTTTTATCTGTTAACTTTGAACTTACTAATTTAGGGGATAGTCCATTTAATGCATAAAGATTTACTTTTGCTTCTGATATAGCTTTTCCTTTTCTATCTCCTAACCTGACACCTACTGTAATTTTTCCTTTTATACGTTGCCCAATATATTCATCATTTTCTTTTATTCTATTACTTTTATTTCTTGGTTCTGATTTATTTGTTCTATCTTCTTCTAAATTATTATTATAATTTGAAGTTTTATTATTAATATAATTTTTACTCTCATCATCATCTAGTAATGTTGCACCTTGAATTTCAATAGTAAATCCATTACCTAAATTATATTTATTACTTTCTTCCTGTCTGATACTTCTATTTTTCACTTGATCATCTACTAACTCTTCTTCTTTTATATCTTCTGATTTTACATCAATTATAGGAATATTATCTTTTGATAATGCTCCATTTCCTACTATTGTATCATTATCAATTGATTTATATTCTACATCTAAATCATTATCAAAATCATCCTCTATTCTGATACGCATAAAAACCTCCTAAAAGCATATATTTACATAATACGCAATTGGAAGTTTTTTTGTGATAAAAATATTTATTTTTAAATCATTTCTTTAATAACTTCAAATTTTTCTAATATAGATTTTAGTTTTACGCAAAAATTAAAACACTATACATGATAGTTTTTTATGTATAGTGTTTATATATTAATTAAATATCTTTTTTTGTAAATTTATTTATTTGTGTAAATATTATATTTAACACAACTCCAACTATTGCAGCTAAACTTAATCCAGATATACTTACTGTTTCTGTTATTTTAATTGAAATTGGATGACTTAAAAAGTTTCCTGATAATCCAACAAATAAAATAGAAACTATAACTATAATGTTAAAGAAGCTAAATTTAACTTGTTCTCTCTTTATAGTCTTAACTCCAACAATTGCAATCATAGAAAATAATATTAAACTTATTCCTCCCATTACTGGTTGTGGTATTGTTCTAATAACAGCCCCAAATTTGGCAACAAAACTAAGTAATATTGCAAATACTGCTGTTATTCTTAATATTGCTGGATTATAATTTTTAGTTATTGCAAGAACCCCTGTATTTTCACCATATGTAGTGTTTGCCGGTCCTCCAATAAATCCTGCTGCTAAAGTAGCTAGCCCATCTCCTAATAAGGTTCTATTTAAACCTGGATCCTCTATGAAGTTTTGTCCAACAACTTCCCCATTAGTAGTTATATCTCCAACATGTTCCATGAATACAGCTAATACTACTGGTGCTATAATTGCTATTGCTCCTATATCAAATTTAGGTAATGTAAAACTAGGAACTGCTATTAAACTAGCACTTTGAATCTCAGCAGTAGATACTTGTCCTAATACTAAGCTTATTGTATATCCAATAGCTACAGCTATTAATATTGAAACTTGTGATAAAAAACCATTGCTAAACTTTTTAATTAATAATGCTATACTTAAAGTTATTATTGAAATTACTACACTTATTAAAGCACCCTTTGTGCCTGATATTAATTCTGTTACACCCGTCATCTCTAATGCACTTGGTATTAAGTTAAGTCCTATTACTATAATCATAGGTCCTACAACTTGAGCAGGCAATACTTTCTTAACATTATTTAATCCTACTTTTCTTATTAAAAGTGATACTAAAACGTAAATTGCTCCAACTACAATAATTCCACCTTGAGCATATCTTAAATCACCATACTTCTCTGCTACCGCTACAATTACTGGAATAAATGCAAATGATGATCCTAGAAATACAGGAACCTTTCCTTTAGTACATAAATGGAAAATCAAAGTTCCCACTCCTGCTGAAAATAATGCAACCGATGGATCTAATCCCGTAAGCATTGGAACTAATACCGTTGCTCCAAACATTGCAATTAAATGCTGAAGTGCTAATACTAATTTGAAAAGCGAATCCTTAATTCCCTTTTCTGCTTCTCTTTTTGATGAAATACTACCTGTAAACTGTGTCATGAAACCCACTCCTTATTTATTGTTTTAAGGAGAAATTTTAATTTTCTCCCTTTCCAGCCTCTCTGGACTGTTATTAAAGGTAAATAAAAAAACTTCTTACATCGGTAAGAAGTTATAGTTATCCTGTAAATACTAATACTGTAAACTCTGAACTTACCGAAATCTCTGTTTCGACTTAAAGCTTTTTTTGTTATTATATATCCTTTATAAAAAAATATCAAGAAATATATTATATTAATTTTGCACATAATATAATTACATTGCATGTAAAAGGTATCTTTATAAAATATTTATAGAAAAGAGTGATTACTTATGAGAAAATTTTTATCAAACTTAATTATTTTTATGCTTTTAGCTTTATTAGACTGTCCGCAATTAAATGTTTATAGTGAAGATGGTGATAAAAAAGATGATTCTAAAAAAGTTGTTTATTTAACCTTTGATGATGCTCCTGGAGGTGAGGTGACACAAAAAACTTTAGACATATTAAAAGAAGAAAATGTACCTGCTACTTTCTTCATTATTGGTGAACAAATAAAAGGTCAGGAAGATATAATTTTAAGAATGAAAAATGAAGGTCATAGCATAGGATTACATAGTTTTACTCATGAAAGGTCTAAATTATATAGTTGTAGCTCAGGTTTTATTAATGAAATGAAGCAAGTTCAAAAAGCCCTTTATGATGTTACAGGTGAAAATTACTATATATTAAGATTTCCCTTTGGAACAAATAATAGTACATATAGATTAACAAATGAAATGGTAGATGCAGTTCATTCAAATAATTTCAAAATTTATGATTGGACTCAGGATACTTTAGACGGAGCTAATCCTAACTCATGTCCTGACACCATACTAAATAGAGCAATATCAACTAAAGATAATGTTGTTGTCTTAATGCACAATGCTCATGCTAATAAGAATACTGCACAAGCTGTAAGAGGCATTATTAAATATTATAAGAGTCAAGGCTATACCTTTAATAAAATAACTGTAGATACTCCTGAAATATATCATGTCTTAAAGAAGTAATTGAATTCTATTGCGCACACAGCGAGACCTAAAAATGGAATATTACTTTTCCGGGAAGCGGTGAAATTTTCGCTAAGAATTTATATAATTGATTCCGTAAAATTTACTAAAGATTTTAAACTTGCTAAAGCTTCAAACAATAAAATCTTATTAACGCAAATTTTACTACATCAATTATTAAATTCTACAACTTAATTTCAATGCTTCCCTCCAAATTAATATTTCATTTTTTCTTTTCACTGTTTTGCTTATTTCCCCCACCTTAAAGTTAACGACTTCTGCTACAAATTTGTATGACAAGTCGTTAACTTTAAAGGGATTCAACTTCAAAATTGCAGACCTAGGCTTTAAAGCTAGTGATAGAGAAAAATTAATGATATCACCGGAAGAAAGTATTATATAATAAGCTTTAGAATTTAATTATTATTGTAATAAAATTAGCGTTAAGTGAATCTCTAAATCTTGATTTAGTTAGATGAACTTACTCCTCTGAGCGATAGTGAAGAGTGAGTTTCCTTTTAAAAGGAAGCACCTCCTGCTAAAGTCGGATGTGTAAGTTCGATCAGCAAAATTGAAATTTTGAATCTCACTTAAGGTAAGCTATAGCGAGCTTCGAAGCTTTAGCTAATTTTATGTAAATAATAATATAAATTCTTAGCGAAATTATATGACTTACTGGAGGTTATATCATTAATTTTCGGCATCACGGCATTAACGCGATAGTTCGCAATTTAGTTAATGTTTTTTTTATTCTTTTTATCGTTTATTAAAGTTGCAACTAATGCAGTTGATGCTGCTAATACAACTGCTAACTTTCCTATCTTTTTTATCTTCATTGTCTTCCCTCTACTTACATCCAATGTTTTTAGTATAATTATATATTACTATAATAAATTAGTAAATTACTTAAATTGATTTATATCACTATGATATTTATACCCAGCATTTTCTAATTTTTCTTCTATTATATTTCTACTAATATCCATATCTTCACAATAACTGTCTAAATTAGAATAAAAATCTCTAAGCTTCATATTAATCATACTTACTAATATATTTGGATCCATTTTTAATAATACTTCTCTATCCATTATTTCCTCCATTTTTATATTTATTTCTTTAATAATTGTAACATATAAAATATGTTTACTAATAATTATATTTTATATAAAATTAAGCTAAAATACATACTTTATGTACTTTAGCTTAATTCATAAATTTATTTTTTATTCTGATTTATATCTATTTATCTTTTCCAACCTTATTTACTTCTGGCACTCTTGCTGCCATAGGTTTTTTGGGACCTTTAAAATGATCATTTTCCCAAGTTGCTCTTTGACCTTTTTTAGCCATAATATCACCTCCACTAAATACTATATACTTAGTATTAGCAAGATGGCTTGTTTTATTCTCACTAAAATATATGGTCCATAATACTTATTATTTATTTTTTGGTGTATCAGGATCTAAAAATGAGTATTTTTCTCCATCCTTTTCCCATCCTAAAATTGAATTCATATTTACATTTGAAGCTGCCTTAAATATTGATTTATCAACATCATTAAAATTCTTCTTTAATTCTGCAATTAAATGTTTAATTTCATGTCTCTTATTACCTATTTTTTCTGCTGCCACCATACATGCACAATTTAATGGCCAAAGACCAGTGTACTTTATAAATCTCTTAATAGCTTCCTCTTCTACATAATAAAGAGGTCTTATTAACTCTATTCCTTCAAAATTATCAGCTTTTAATTTAGGTAACATTGTTTTAAAGTTTCCTGCATAAAGTACATTTAACATTGTAGTTTCTATTACATCATTATAGTGATGTCCAAGTGCTAACTTATTGCATCCAAGCTCTCTTGCTTTATTATATAATGAACCTCTTCTCATTCTTGCACAAAGATAACAAGGATAATCCTTTGCCTTTTCGTCAATTATTTCAAATATTTTTGATTCATATATATGTACTGGAATATTTAAATGTTCACAATTTTCTATAAGTAAATCTTTAATTTGTGGATGATATCCAGGATCCATTGCTATAAACTCAACTTCAAAGTTTACTTGCCCATGCTTTTTTAACTCTTGAAATAACTTTGCCATAAGTAAAGAATCTTTACCTCCAGATATTGCAACAGCTATTCTATCTCCTTCTTCAATAAGCTGATAGTCCTTAACAGCTTTTATAAACTTAGACCAAATTGGTTTTCTATATCTCTTAACTATACTTCTTTCTATTTCCTCAAGAGTTTTTTTAGCTTCTTCTGGAACTATTCTTTCGCATCCATGACCTGCTATACTACTCATAATTATCACCTCATATTTTTAATAACAAAATCAATTTTACTTAAATTATAAAATAAAAGCAACCATTTGATTACTTTCCCTTAATAAACAATAGTAGGCAAGTCAATTCTTCTTTAACATACCTACTATATATAACTTATATAATTATTTAATCAATCATTATCTATAACTAACTTCTCCAAGAGCTGGAACATGATCAAATTCTATTTTAGAATTTTTATAAGTAAATTCTATACCATCTATCCACTCACCAGTATAATTTCTTTGTAATAATGTTGTTATCAAGGTATATTCAGTTACACTTCCTCCTGCGGAACCAGCAAAATAATTATTAATCCAATTTATCCCCTCATATTTATCAAAAGTAATATCTGTAGCATTATTACCTAATTCATCTAAGTTAAATAAGGCTACTTTCTTTCCTTCTATATTATTAATTTTAACAAATTCAATTGGTAAATTATCAAATGCTTTTTCACTTAATCCCTCTGATAATTTTTCTATCTTTTCTTCTAATGATAACTCTTCATTTACTTCAACTTCTCCTATAATTACTTGCTCATCTGTATTTACATCTTTTGAATACAGCATCATTTCTATAGTTTTTATTGACTCTTGATTATTTTCATTATCTGTAATTTCTACATTGTCTTCTTTATTATCATTAGATTCTTGATTATTTAAATCTTCTGATACAATATTAGAATTATTTTCTGTAGTGGTATTTTTCTCTGCACACCCTATTGTTCCAAAAGCAACACAAGATACTACTATACCTACTAATATTTTTCTCAACCTTATACTCCTCATAAACTTCCTCCAAGCTGTCTATATTCTTATTTAAAATTGAAACCTACATCCTTTGCAAAATGTGAATCTGAACCGTAAACCATTTTCACATTATTTTTTATTGCCATTTCGTAAAATTCTCCACTAGGATATGGTTCTCCACAAAACTCTTTTCTTAAGCCTGCTGTATTATAATCAATTTCATAATTTCCTTTATTTATTTCATCCATAATTTCTTGAAATAACTTTATATTAGAATAATTAGCTGGATATTTTTTGTTAAATATCCTAACAAGAGTTGGATGTCCTATCCTTTTGGGCTTAAATTTTCCTAAATTACTTTTTATTGATTTCAATACTGTATTATAATACAAACTATATATTTTTTCTACACTTCCTATCCTTTTTAATAATTCTTCAAAAGATTCTATACAATCAAAACAATAATACTTTCCTTCATAAATGCCAATATGTGTTGATAAGATTGCATCATCTAATAAATCTCCATATTTATCAAGCATTTTTATAGTGAATTCCTCATATCCATCTAAATAATCTACTTCTAAACCAATATTTATCTTTATTTTATCTTTATATTTCTCTTTATAATACTTTACTTCTTTAATATATTTATCTATATTCTCAATACTAGGAGAAACACTTTCTAAAAAATCATCTCCCATACCTTCTATTACTATATCTTCAGGCATTGTCATATGTTCTGTAAATGTTATTTCCTCAATTCCTCTATTAATAGCATTCTCTAAGTATTCTTCAAATCCATCATTACTTCCATGAGGACAATAATGACTATGAACGTGTCCATCTCTTCTTTTATTCATAATACTCCCCCCTAATTATTTTTATATAAATATATAATAAACTTACCTATTCATAATAAGACGCTTATTAAATTCACCTAAAGTTAATACTTCTACATTTAAGCTTCTTGCCATTTCTAATATCTTATTAACTTCCGAACTAGGTTGATATACTAGTATATCTGTATTTTCGTCCATATTATTTACTATACTCCCGCCATTTAATTTGATATTTCTAATTATTCTTTCTCTAGCTGCATCATTACTTATAAATAATGTAATGTTTTTTCTTAAAATATTTATTATCTCTCTTTCTTCATTTCCTAAGTCTATATTCAATGTGTCATCTATTTCAATTTCATCTTTTCTAACTTTGCCTTGTAATATATCTTTAAAATCAGAAATAGTAATTATATCACATCCTAAAACTTTTGCTTTTCTTAACTTACTTCCTGGTTTTTCACCAACAATTAAAATATCACACTTTTTAGTTACTACACTATCTACGTTAGCTCCTGCTTGTCTGGCTAGGCGCATTAATTCTCCTCTAACTAAAAAACCTCTTCCTGTGAATACTATATTTTTTCCCCCTAATACTTCTCTTGCTGATTGAAAATTAAATTTTTTATAGTCTATTCTTTCTTGCATTTATATATCATTCCTCAACTAAAAATATAAAAATAACTTTTACTTTATCCTTTGTTAATATCATTATCATCATGTATTACAAAAATATTTAATTTCTATTATATCACTTATTAATTATAAAAAATACTAACATATTTAATATAAATTAACCGTATACATATTATGAAATTGTTTAAAATTCCTTAAATATATAATAATCAGGAGGATATTATAATGAAAGAAAATTTAATAAGTGATATTGATTCTTTAATAAATCTTTTGAAAAAACATCAGGATACAAATATTAAAGCTGTACTAGGATTTGATGGGTTTGTTGATCAAATTCTTCATGTTGTCAGAACTAGAACCGATGCTAATAATTATGTCAGAATGGAAACACTTAAAGAGTTTGGTGAATTCATTTCTAAAGCAGCTGGTCTAAGTGCTAATATTGAATTTATTCCAATACAAAGTAAACTTGGTGGTAATGGCCCAATCATGAGTAATGCATTATCAAATTATAATTTAGATGTAACCTACATAGGTGCTGTTGGAGAAGATTCCATTAATCCTGTCTTTAATGAAATGAGTAAAAAATCTACAGTTATAAATATATCAAACCCTGGTCTTACAGACGCTGTTGAATTTTTAGATGGAAAACTTATGATTGGAAAACGTGAATGTCTAAAAGATGTTAATTGGGATAAACTTAAAGAAAAAGTTGGAGTAAAAAAACTTATTTCACTTTTCTCTGATGCAAAGTTAGTAGGATTAGAAAATTGGACAATGCTTCCTTATATGACTGAAATATGGAATGGTTTAATAAATGAAATTATACCTAATATAAATGATAATTCTGATAAATATATATTCTTTGATTTAGCTGATCCTGAAAACAGATTAAAAGATGATATATTAGAAGCTCTTTCTGTAATAAAACAATTCTCTAGTAAATTTAAAGTAATTCTAGGTCTTAATGAGAAAGAAGCCTATGAAATTGGTGAAGTTTTAAATATTTCATCACCATCTAACAAACCAAATTTAGATATTTTAGTTAAATCTATAGCAAAAAGAATAGATATTTATTGTTTAGTTGTTCATCCTATCAAAGAAGCTTATGCAGTATGTAATGATAAACTTTATCATACTATTGGACCATATGAACCAAATCCTAAATTGACTACAGGAGCTGGAGATAACTTTAATGCAGGTTTTTGTTTTGGACAAATACTTGGTCTTTCTGTACAGCTTTCATTAGTACTTGGAACAGCAACCTCTGGATATTATGTAAGGAATTCTAAAAGTCCTAATTTAGAAAATATTATAGATTTTCTTGTTTCTTGGAAAAAAATTTAAATTAATTATATAAAATTATGTCAAATTTATCTTACTTTCATAGTATATATTATAAAAGCAAATGAAGAGGAATATCATTATGAGAAATAACTCTAATAACTATGAAGATGATTATAACAATTCTAATGAATGCAGAAGATCGTCACGAATTTGTATTTGCAACTTTAATAGAGGCACCTACAGTAAAAGAAAGAGATAGAGACAGAGATAGTGACTTTATCTGTAGTGATAATTAGCAATATCTATAATTTAGCAATATCTATAATAAAAAATACAGTAGGTGATTTAAATATCGCCTACTGTTCTAATATCCCTTTTTATATACATAATTAAATCTTGCATTTATCTTAATTAACAAATATAAAGCGTCTATTTAAAAATAAATTTTTTATTCTACTAGAATATTATACCATAGTCTTTTTTCTATTCTAATATCTTGTTCAAAATTAAAGAAGTCATCTTTATCATATTTTTCTTTTATTATCTTTAATAATCTAGAATTTTCTCCATAATATTCCTCTTCATAATTATCTATTTCTGCACATGGAAAATTAATAAATGCTCCTTTTGTTATGGATTTTATGTACTTTAATTTTTCTACTAACCAACTTCTATTTATTTGCGCATATTTTGCATCTTCCCATACAGATTGAAATCCTAATATAAAGCTTGCATCTCTATGATAAAATGCAGTACTATCTTTCTTAACCTCTTTTATAACTCCCCCTAATCCATAAAATGTAATTGCAGTATAAATAGATCCCTCAGCTCTTTCTTCTATTATATTTAAAAGCTCTATAATTTCTTCTCTAGTATAATCCCTATATACAAAATTTCCTGAACTCTTATATCTTTCATATTCGGGATGACTATCTTGTATTATTCTATTAGCTTCAAGAACAGTCATATATTCTAAACTATAAATTCCTGAAGAAACAATATCCTTTATAGGTTTTAAAACCTCATTAGCTAACTTTTTATCTCCATAGACTAATCCAACTATTTTTACTCCCCTACCTTTTTCACTAGAGTTGTAAATAGCCATTTTAAAATTAGCTCTTTTATCTAAAATTTTAAATTTTTCTTGCCACGCTTCTATCAAACTAATATTTTCCTCAAAGTCGATATTAGTAAAATCAATATTAACTAATGTTGCCATATCTATTTTAGGTGGTAAATTAAAAGTCATAGACGTAACTACACCAAAATTTCCTCCACCACAACCTCTTAAAGCCCAAAATAAATCTTCATTTACATCTTTATTACAAACTATTAAATTTCCATTACTATCTATCAATTCAGCTTCTACTAATCTATCACAACCTAATCCTAAAAGCCTAGATGAATATCCCCATCCCCCACCTAAAGTAAAGGCTACTACTCCAACGCTTGGACAACCTCCTCCTGGAAATGGATATCCTTTTTTTCCTACTGCTTTATAAAGTTCTCTATTACGAGTTCCACCTTGAACCTTTACGGTTTCATTTTTTTCATCTATATAAATTTTATTCATTTTACTAACGTCAATAACTACTATATCATTTCCTGTAGAATATCCTTCATAATGATGACGTCCACTTCTTATCCTTATTGAAAGTGAATTATTTTTAGCAAATATTATTGCATTTCTGATATCATCTTCAGTTTTGCAATATACAATTACTAATGGATATTTTTCTATAGCCCTATTCCAAGCCTTTCTCTCTTCTTCATATTCAAAATCTTCTTTAGTAATTACTTCTCCAGTTAATCCTCTATAATCAAAGTTAATCATTTTTTCACCTCACTAATGCTTCTTCCTAATATTAAGTACTTTTAGATTATTTATAAATATCATAAATAATATCAATTCCTACCCATACTTTTGATAATATCATAACTCAGAGCCTATTTTCTATAATATCTAAATATTTTAATTCAAAATAACAAAAAGCCAACAAATTTAATTGTCAGCTGTAATTGTAAAAATATATTAGCATATTAATAAAAATTATTGTATCTGCCCTTTCTGACCCTCCACAACCTATAACAATTATCCTCTTCATAAAATTAATACCCCCACTATAAATTTTATCATAAAAATAAGCAGAGTAATTACTTACTCTGCTAAAATTAATATTCTATATAATAATTTATTCAGCATATTTCTTTAATATTTCAATTATTATATTTGTAGCAATTTCCATTCCTTCTACAGTAATATGCTCATACTCTCCATGAAATGCATATCCACCTGTTCCTAAGTTAGGGCAAGGTAATCCCATATAACTTAAAGTAGCTCCATCAGTACCCCCTCTAATTGGTTCAATTACAGGTGTAACATTTAAAATTTTCATTGCAGCTTTTGCATTATCAATTAAATGCATACAAGGTTTAATATGCTCAGCCATATTCTTGTATTGATCTGTAATTGTTAATTTTACTGTACCTTCTCCATACTTTTCATTTAATAACTTTTCAGCTAATTGTAATGTAGCTTTCTTAGACTCAAGTTTACATGCATCATGATCTCTTAGTATATATCCTAATACTGCATTATCAGTATTTCCTTTAAAGCTTTCTAAATAATAAAAACCTTCATATCCTTCCGTATGTTCTGGTTTTTCACCTTGAGGTAACATTCTATCAAATTCAATACCTACATTTGTTGCATTAATCATTGTATCTTTTGCAGAACCCGGATGAACTGATACACCATGAATTTCAACTGTTGCTGCTGAAGCATTAAAGTTTTCATAAGAAATCTCTCCTTCTACTCCACCATCCATTGTATATGCAAATTGTGCACCAAAGTTTTTAACATCAAATTTACTAGCTCCTCTACCAATTTCTTCATCAGGAGTAAAGCCTATGCATATCTTTCCATGAGGTATATTTTCCTTTATTATTCTTTCACAAGCTGTCATTATTTCAGCAATACCCGCTTTATCATCAGCTCCTAAAAGAGTAGTTCCATCTGTTGTAATTAAAGTTCTTCCCTTTAAATTCTTTAAATGCGGGAATTTTTCTACTGAAAGAATTGTTCCATTTAATAATGTTAAATCTTCACCATTATAATTTTCTACTATTTGAGGATTAACATTTTCTCCTGGTGCTGCTGGTGCAGTATCCATATGTGCAATAAATCCAATACTAGGTTTATCTTCATATCCTTCAGTTGCTGGAATAACTCCATAAACATAACAATTTTCATCTACCTTAACATCTTCAATTCCAATTTCCTTCATCTCTTCAACTAATATATTAGCTAAATCAAATTGTCTTTTAGTTGACGGTGTAGTTTCTGATTTTGGATCAGATGTTGTATATATTTTTGCGTATTTTATTAATCTTTCATATGCTTGCATGTTTTTATCTCCTTTTATATAAACTATTTTTTATTTACAAAGTTCTATTATTGCTTGAGTAAATATTTTGGCACTAAGAATAAGTTCATCTATAACTGCAAACTCATTATTACCATGCATATTATTATCAGTACCTGGCATTGTACAACCAAATGCAACACCATTTTTTAAATGATGTACGTAAGTTCCGCCACCAATAGCAATACACTCTCCTTTTTTACCACTATACATCTCATAACATCTTAATAAAGTCTGAACAAAATCGGAGTTTTCATCAACATGATGACCTTCAAATACATTACATGGTTCTAGTAATATTCCTTCTTTATTTAAATTTTTTGAAATAACATCTCTTAAGTTTTCATCATTTGCACAAAGTGGCGCCCTACAATCAAATGTACCTTTTAATCCAGTAGTGCTATATTCAAAAATAGTAAATGATAAAGTTAATTCTCCAGAAATCTCATCACTCATTTTAACACCAATTGCATCCCCTTTATAATCTCCATGAGGGAATAGTTTACTTATAGCACATATTCTTTTAAATCCTTCTGATTGTGCAAAATTCATAGATGATAATAATTCCAATATAGCTGTTAACGCATTATTAGCACTTTCTGGATAAGCTGCATGACCACCAATTCCTTTAGCATTTATAATACATTTATTATTTTCTTCATTGACAGTAAATTTTACTCCAGATTTATTTGTAGCATTTTCAATATACTTTTCTACCTCTTTTTTGCTAAATCCTTCTATAACTGCTTCTGCCCTATCTGGAATAACATTAACCTTAACACCTGAATTTATAGATAAAACTCTTGGTATTGTACTATCTTCATTAAATTCAGCTTTAAAGTTACCTTTTAATCCACCTTTTTCAACATTTATAACCGGGAAATCTGCATCTGGTGAAAAAGTCATGGGTGCTTCTTTTTCTATCTTATAATAATGCTCAATATCAGAACTTCCACACTCTTCATCTGTTCCTAATATAAGTCTAACATTTTTACTTAATGGAATATTTAAATCCTTTACTGCTTTTAATGCATATAAAGCAACTATAGCTGGACCTTTGTCATCTGCAGCTCCCCTTCCATATAATTTACCATCTTTAATTATTGGATTATATGGTTCAGTTACTGTCCATTCATCACCTGCTGGAACTACATCTAAATGAGCAAGTATATCTAAAGCTTTTTCTTTATCATTAAAATCAACTGTTCCTACATAATTGTCATAATTATTAGTTGCAAACCCCATGTTGCTAGCAATACTTAAAGCCTCTTCTAATGCCTTAACTACACCTGCACCAAAAGGCATTCCTTCTTTTGCTTCTTGTCTATCGCTTTTTATTCTAATTAATTTACATATATCACTTAACATCTCATCTTTATTTTTATTGAAATACTCCTCAATTAATGCTTTATACATTTTAAAACACCTACTTTCTCTTAAAGCTATATTAGATACTATTATATCCTATTTTGTCCAATTTATAAACTATTAAGCAATACTCACTATTTTATTTAAAAGAAAAAAGCATAGTGATTATAATTTTATCATTGCTAAGTTTGATATATTGTTTCATAATAAATACTAAATTAAAAATACTTTTTATAAGGAGATGAAAGTCCTATGTCATCAAACAAAAAGAATACTATTACTTTAGTATGCCCTGTCTGTGGTGAAGAAATGAATGAGTATGAATATGGATATGATAATAATGTTCATGGTAAAATTTATTTTAAATGTAAATATTGTGGTCATAAAGAAAGTAAAATCTTATAGGTCAATATTTTATCACTTTTTCTAATTTTCTACATAAAGTATTATCATAGAGAATTTAACGAAGGGATATACTATTATGTACTATAAAAGAATCGATGACTGTATAGACTGCAATGATTGCGTAAATAATCCATCTGAACTATCATGTAACATTGCTTGTTCTAACACAAAAAAGAACTGTTATGAATCTTATAAAGTTTTTGACCCTCAAACCTATGCAAAGGCATGTATTGCCCTACAACCTTATCAAAATTTATTTGATATAAATTGTGCATTCGATGCTGGAACAATATTTAAGGATATCTATAGTCCTTATTGTGCTATTAAGTATTCTGAGGAGGCCAAAAAATGAATCAACATGAATGTTTAGATGCAATTAGAAAATTACAATTTTTCGCAATAGACTTAAATTTATATTTAGATAATTTTCCTAACTGTAAAGATGCAATTGATGACTATAAGTTAATTTCCTCCAAACTAAGAAAGTTAATTTGGGACTATGAGCAATCATATGGTCCATTAAGCAACTTTGGTTCAGCTTATATTCAAAATCCTGACGCTTGGATTGATACTCCTTGGCCTTGGGAAAATGCAAGTAACAGGGAGGATTAATTTATGTGGTATTATGTTAAAACTTTAGAGTATCCTATTAATTTGAAATCTTGTGATTTAAATATGGCAAAACTAATAATAACACAATATGGAGGTCCTGATGGTGAATTAGGAGCTGCTCTTAGATATTTAAATCAAAGATATACAATGCCAACAAATAAATCAAAAGGATTACTAACAGATATAGGAACTGAAGAAATGGGACACGTTGAAATGCTTGGAACAATGGTTTATCAATTAATGGAAAATGCATCTATTGAGCAAATAAAAGCTGCTGGATTAGCTGGACACTACGCTGATCATGGTAAAGCATTATTTTATACAGATGCAACAGGTAATCCATGGACTGCAACTTATATCCAAGCAAAAGGTGATGTCATTGCTGATATACATGAAGATATGGCTGCTGAACAAAAAGCTAGAGCAACTTATGAATGGTTAATGAACTTAACAGATGATGCAGAAATAAAAAAGATTTTAGGTTTCTTGAGAGAAAGAGAAGTCGTTCACTATCAAAGATTTGGTGAGGCTTTAATGGATATACAAGACAACGCAAAGCCTAGTAAATTTAATTGTAAATAAATATACGATTCTTTAATATAAAATAAATCCACAATTTATACCTTTAAGTATGTTGTGGATTTATTTATATACATTTACAATTTAACCTCCGAACAATTCATGTTATCATTATGATATAATTGTATTTAATTACATTTTTTTCTTCATAAATAGATAATTTACAATATATAAACTTATAAACTTTGGAGGAACTTATGAAACTTAAACTTAATAACATTACTAAAAATTTTGATAACAAAAAAATACTAGATAGTGTAGATTTTACTTTTGAAAAAGGTAAAATTTATGGACTTCTTGGTAGGAATGGTGCTGGTAAAACTACTCTATTTAACTGTATAAGCGAAGAACTTCCTTTAGACTCTGGAAGTGTATCACTTATTAATGATGAAGGATTAGAAAAAAACATAGACTCATCTAACATAGGCTATGTCTACTCTGATCCTATATTACCTGATTTCTTAACTGGTTATGAATTTATTAAATTTTATATAGATATTCACAAGGATAAAATAAAGAATTTGCTTACAGTTGAAGAATATTTAGAATTTATAAAAATTGAAGAAGATGATAGACATAAACTAATTAAATCATATTCATTTGGTATGAAAAATAAAATACAAATGTTATGTTACTTAATTACTAAGCCAGATATTATACTATTAGATGAGCCTCTTACTTCTTTTGATGTTGTAGTTGCTTTAGAAATAAAAAATCTACTTAAAGAAATAAAAAAGGATCATATATTAATATTTTCAACTCACATACTTCAACTAGCTGTAGATTTATGCGATGAGCTTGTAATCTTAAAAGATGGAAAGCTTTCTTTAATTGATAATAACATATTAAAAAGTGATAATTTTGAAAATGAAATTATGGATATTTTAAAGGAGGACATCCATGTTTAAAGTGTTTTTTAAAACATATGAAATTTCTCTTGCTCAAAAGATTAATATGTGGATTTATTACATAAAGAAAATTCCACTTTTAGGCAAGAAAATACCTAATACTCTTTATAATACTGGTAATCTTAAATTTGTATCTAGTATTATAATTAGAATTTTTAGCTTTCTATTTGGATTTGCTAGAAAATATTTATATATTTTTATAATGATTATAATTCCAGCTATGTTTATAGCTGAAAAAACAAGCATTAATGTTTCATCTATTCAATTTCATATATTTTTCTTTTTAAGCTTTGTAACTGGATCATTATTAAATAATCAATTTACAGATAACATTCTTACTGATTTTTATATGATTAATTTAATGAGAATAAATGCAAAAAAATATTATTTAAGTAAAATATTATTTTCATACTTTGAATATTTAATATATTTTATATTTCCTATTATGCTATTAAATTGTACATTTATTGAATCACTAATAATTACTTTAGAATTTATCGCATTTAGGAGTATTACTCAAGCCTTATATGTATTACTTTATAATTGCTTTAACTTTCAACTATCAAATAAATGGTACTTTATTGTTCCTGTTATGCTAATTCCATTAGTTATTGCATATGGAGCGCCATTTATAGGTTTTTCGTTTGATTCAAAAATTCTATTACTTAATATTACATTTATAGTTATTATTTTGGTTTTATCACTGATAGCATTTTTATATTTATTTAATTATAAAAAATACTCTTTATTATCTAAAAATATTATTTCTAAAAATGATCTTAATACATTAAATACAGTTTCTTCTGAAGCAATGTTTATGGACGTAAAACTTAACGAGAAAAACTTATCCAAACTTGATTTAAAAAATGATAAGCATAAAGAGAAGCATGGACTTAATTATTTAAATGCTAAATTTATTGAAAGACATAAAAAAATAATAATTACTCCTATTCAACATAGAGTTCTTATTATAGTTATTTTAACTATAGCAGCTTCAATATTTGCCATAACAACACCAGAGTCTCATAAAACTTTATCTCCAGCCATTTTAAGGTCAAGTGGATTCCTTGTTTTTATTTTATATTGTAGCTCAATTGGTGAAAAAATAACTAAAGCATTTTTCTTTAATTGCGATAATAGTTTACTTAGATATAATTTTTATAAAGAATCAAGCATTATATTATCTAATTTTAAATCTAGATTAAAAATAACTATTATATTAAATTTAATTCCAGCAATATGTATAGGGCTTGGACTATCATTAGTATTAATACTTGCCAAGGGTGATATTGTAAGATTTATTCCTATATTCATTAGTATAATAACATTATCTTGCTTTTTCTCTATACACTACTTATTTTTGTATTATATTATTCAACCATATACATCTCAATTGACTGTTAAGAGTCCTATTTATAAAATAGCCTCATTTATAGTTTATATAGCTGCATATAGTTGTCTTCAAGTGGAGACACAGTCTATATGGTTTACTCTTACTGTAATATTAGTAACTGTTATTTATGCTTTAATAGCATTAACCCTTGTTTATAAGTTTGCTCCCAAAAACTTTAAACTTAAATAATCTACAGAGTAAGCTATTCTTTAAAAAGTATAAAAAGGCCTAGCTAACTAGTCCTTTTTATACTTTTATATTTAATTATTTAATATTGCTTTTATAGCATGTACAACTCCACTTTCATCATTGCTCTTAGCTCTAAATCTTGCTACCTTTTTCAAGTCATCATGAGCATTTTCCATAGCATAACTATGATAAGCACTACTCATCATTTCTAAATCATTTAAATAATCACCAAATACCATGGTTTCTTCATGCTTTATATTTAATAGCTCTTGAACTTCTTCTATTGCAACACCTTTATTTATTCCCTTTGCAGTTATATCAAGCCAAATTTCACCTGATACTGCAATTTGAGCTTTGTCTCTATAATCCTCGTAATATTTATTACTATTATTTTCTGATCCTGCAAAATCACAAATTGTAACCTTTAATATATCATCTTCTATTTTAGTTAAATCTGATACTATTTCATATCTTGCATAATATTTTTCTGTCTGCTCGATTAATCTTTTATCAGAACTTTCTATATATGCAGCTTTTTTCCCACAAAGTATTACATAAGAATTTTTTATATTTCTACCTACTTTAATAAGCTCTCTTGCAAGATTTATATCTAAAGAATTAACTACAAGTTCCTTTCCCTTATACACAACAAATGTTCCATTTTCAGCTATAAACATCATCTTCTCTTCAATACCTTTAAATCTTTCTAAAAGGTTATAGTATTGTCTTCCACTTGCAGCTGCAAATATTATTTCTTTTTCCTGAAGTTCATTGAATACTTCGTAAAACCCATCTTGTATTTCATTACTTGAATTTAATAATGTTCCATCCATATCTGTTGCTATTAATTTAATCATATCTTTTACTCCTTAATTTGCTTATTAACATATTACCTTTACTTCTTTTTGGTTTAAAATTTCTTTAATGCTTTCTTCTGGTTCTTTTTCAGTTACTATATAATCTATATCATCTAAAGTTGCAAACTTATAAGCTCCATCTTTATATAACTTTTCATAATTTGCTACTATATATCTTCTTTTACTGCATCTTAAAATCTCATTTTTGACAGCTGCCTCATCATAATTAAAATTACTAATAAAATTATCTTCTACATTAATTCCACCAGCACCAATAAACGCCTTAGTAATTTTAAAATTCTTTATTTGTTCTACTGCTGCACTTCCCACAGTTCCCCCTAATCTTTTATTATAATGTCCACCAATTAATATTACATCAACATTAGGTGCTCTATCAAACTCCATTGCAATTCTATTCATGTTTGTTATTACTGTTAAATTTTTCTTTGTATCACTTAACATCATAGCAATAGTATGATTTGTGGTTGAAATATCTAAAAAAATAATGTCATTATCTTCAATAATATCAACAACTAACTTTCCTAGATATGATTTTGATTCTAAGTCTACAAGAACTCTAGAATTAGTTTTCTCAGCATATGATGACTCTCTTTCTAATATTGCTCCTCCATAAGTCCTCTTTACCTTACCTTCTTTTTCAAGTCTTTGTAGATCCTTACGAATCATACTTTCAGAAACATTAAACTTTTCGCTTAATTCCTTAACTAATACTTTTTTTTCTTCTTTAATAATATTTAATATCTCATTTAATCTTTCTTCCATAAACATAAATAAATAACCTCTTCTCTATATCACTTAATTACCACTTTGTTATCATTTATTATCATTTGTTACCACTTACATCTTATACCTTATAATCTAACTTTTCAATCCCCTAGGAGCTATTAATTTATTTTTCAGTAAAATATTATATATTTTATTTACTTTTCTATAATATAGTAATATAATTATACCTAGATATTCGATGTATTGATTTACAATGTATGGTGGTGAATTTATGAAAATTAACAAAGAACTATTAAAAGGTAGTACAACGGTTCTAATACTTAGTATTCTTAATCGCAAAGATATGTATGGTTATGAAATGATTAAAGAAATAGACCTACTCTCTAAAGGTATATTTTCCTTTAAAGAAGGCACTCTCTATCCAATACTTCATAATCTAGAAAGTGCAAATTATATTGAATCATATTGGGATGATTCTGCTGGTAGTAGAAAAAGAAAGTATTATAAAATAACAACTAGTGGCAAAAAACTTCTTCTTGAGAAAGAAGCTGAATGGAAGCTATTTAGTGAAACTGTAAATAATGTTTTATGGGAGGCGAATTTATGTCTAAAGTAGAAAATAATAAAGTTAATGAATATATAAATAAAGTTTGTAGTTTAATAAAAAATAAAAAAGTTCATCCAGAAATTAAATAAGAATTATTAGGTCATATTAATGATATTATTCAAGATTATTTAGAAATAGGCATGCCTTTAGATATTGCAACAGATAAAGCATTAATGCATATGGGTAATGCAGAAGTTATTGGCCATGATTTGAATAAAGCTCATAAATCAAACTCTGATTGGATTCTTTTAATAATGACAACTTGCTTAATATTTTTTGGATTTTTAACTACAGCATTCCTTCAATTAAATAATTTTAATGACGGTTATTATATAAATTATATTAGTAAGCTATTAGTGTTTTTAGGAATTTCTATTGTATTGTCATTATGCATTATAAAATTAGATTATAGAAGTTTAAAAAAATATTCTCTTAGCCTTTATATAATTAGTATTTCTTTAATCTTACTTACATTGACTTTTTCTTTACCTGTAAATGGTATAAAACGTTGGTTAATAATAGGTCCTTTTTCTATTGATGACTTAGCAGTTACCCCTATATTATTAATAATTTCTCTTTCTGGAATTTTTGATAATTATAATTGGAATAATAAAAAATCATTATTTAAAGGTCTTACTTTAGTATTCATACCTGTAATATTATTTATATCATTATCATCATTATCTACAATAATAATATACTTAATTGCGGTCTTTACAATTATGAATATATCTGGCTTTAAACTAAAATATTTAATTATTGCTTCTGGTGTCTTATGCTCTATATTATTACTATCTATTTTTAGTACAGACTATAGAATAGAAAGATTTTTTATATTTTTAAATCCTGCAAAAGATATAGATAATACTGGTTGGATTTATAATCAACTAAATATATTAAGAAATTCTGCAGGATTATTTGGTACTGGCTCTACTGTTAATACTTCAACTCTTCCAGATGCTAATATGGAATTTGCACTAACTTCAATAATTTACTGCTTTGGATGGATTGTTGGAATAATTGTTATTGCCTTAGTCTTATCATTTATTATAAGAATTGGCTTTATTTCTAGTAATACTAAAAACACTTATGGAAAACTTTTAGTAAGTGGACTTTGTTCTTTATTTGCAATTCAATTTATATTAAATATTTTAGCTAACTTTTCGCTTTCTCCTATTTTAAATATAAATATGCCTTTTATAAGCTATGGTGGAAGTCAATTAGTTATAAATGTACTTTCTATTTCTATAATCAATAATGTTTATAAGTTTAGAAATGTATCTTCTAGTTTATCTAATTAATAATATATAAAATAGAATTTGAAATTAAAAAGGGGATTAATTACATTCCCTTTGTAGAAACAATAAAGATGTTTAGAAATGACTTTGCAGATATACATATCGCACTTTATAACGTTATAGGTAATATATTATTATTTATACCATTAGGATTTTGTATACCTTTATTTTTTAATAAAAAAAATAAATTAAGTAAAGTTATATTATATGGATTTACAGCTTCTTTAATCATAGAAGTACTTCAACTTTTTACACCATATAACATCACTGATATAGATGATATTATATTTAATACATTTGGTACTGTTATAGGATTTATAATATTTAATATTATTTATACCATATTAAAAAACTATAACATTGGAGATTTTATTAGAAATCTTAGTAGTTCTTTTGATGGTAATTTAATCTTATTATTAGCTAAACCTATAGGAATAATGATTTTACTTTTTACAATTGTCTCTTTTGTATTATTATATAGGATGCTTATTTTATAGTATCCTTTTTCAATAATAAAAATGTGAAGTAGGATAACAACAAACTATCTACTTCACATTTCTTTCTTATATATTATAATTAAATCTCTATCTATTTGCTTTTTTATCTCATCATTCAAGTAATATTTGATAACGACTTTTTTAAAACTAATTCAAGAAACGATACTAATAATAATTCATTAGTTTATGGAAGACTTTATAAAAAATAAATAACTTTTCTAAAAATAATAGTTTAGAATATTTTCAAGTTGTATCAAAAGATAAATATGAAGTATTACTTACACTTTATTTTTTTGTATCTACTTTATACAACAATACATAGTGTTTTCATTAAGCTCTGCTAATTTTTCTTTATAATTAATTGGATATATAATATTACTAGGAAATACTACTTTTTTTACCTTATTACCCTCAAATTCATAAGAATACATGTCTACATTATACTTAAATTTGAATTTATCCCTATTTATATGAAATTCTTTTTTCTTATTTCTATTTACAGATTCTAATCTAATATATTTATTATTATAATCATAAAGAAAAATAGAGTAATTTGGAATTAAACATACTAAAACAACTAATAATCCTATTAGTAAAAACAATTCAATATAAACCCAAAAATTATTATTTTTACTTAAATTCAACATAATATTCTGTGCTATTAATATAACAAAAATGTCTTCTTTACAAACGTTATATCTATTAACAGCAAATATTAAATCTTCTTTATTCATAAGCTTTATTAATTGCTCTAATATAGCCTTTTCATTTTTATTTACATTACAAACATTAAACTTTCTAATAGCTTTCCCATATAATATTGTTATTTTATACTCATCATTCATAAATGCTGCTCTAATTTTATTTCTTTTTAATCTTCTTTTTCCATACCATTTATAAAATATAATTTCATCATTAGTAATTTCAATATATTTTTCATTATTGTAATTATTTATAACCATTTTTACCTCTCACTATTATATTTCATTCTAATTATACAACAAATTAGGAATTATGTTAATATTATACTTATTATTGTATAAAAATAGATGTATCAAAATAATTATATGAATAGTACTAACAAATTATCTCATAATTTTAGTTATAATATTCATATTAAATTTTTGATACATCCTATTATCATTTATACTATTAACTAGCTTTTTTAGTTTTTTCTTTTTCTATTCTATTACTGCTTTATTTTCTTTTTCATCTATCTTAGAGTTATAAAAAATACCTAATACAACTATTATTGCTCCTAAAAGCTTTTTCCAAGAAAAATCCCCCATTACAATTGCATCTATAACAATTGCACATAACATTTGGCCTGAAAACATTAATAATGTACTATATACTACCGGTATCTTAGGAATTACTATATTAGATGTATATACTACTATAACACCAATAACTCCACCTAAGAAAATATACAATGGCATTCTGCTCATATCTATAATTGATGGCGCTGATGCACTACCTATTCCAATTAAAATAAATACTCCACCTATAAGTCCACCTATATAATGAATTATTGTACTTTGAATTAAACCTATTTTCTTTCCAAGTGTTGAGCTTACTATCATTGATAAAGTAGTTAATACTCCACCTAATATGGCTAATAAAATCATTAACATTCTTAATCCTCCCCTTATGCCATTGTCATAATAACTAATCCAACAAAAACTATAAGAAGTCCCACAAGTTTTTTAGGATTAAATTCATATTTAGTTAAACCAAATAACCCAAAATGATCTACCAATGATGAAAATACTAATTGTCCAAATACAGCTAATGCTGTTGTTAATGCAACGCCTATACTACCTATTGTAATTACATTAACTAAAGTAAGCATAACCCCAAAAATTCCCCCTAAAAATAAATAAAATGGTATAGCTTCCTTTATTACCATCTTTTCTTTCTTAAATGCGGCAACTATAAGTATGGCAATAAGTCCTACTGTATGGATAATCACTACAGAATATGTACTACCAACATAACCTTCTAATCCACTATTAAGAGATATCATAATAGAAATAAGTGCCCCTATTAATAATGCTAAAATATTATACATTTTAATTCCTCCGTTTAAATTTCTAGAAACATATTATCAAATAGATACAATAATAAAATAGGACATTTGTCCTATTTTAATTTTAATAGTATACTCATCTTATATAAATTGCTAATTTGATATATATTAATTAAGCTTATCTATATTTAAAGGAGTACTTATGAAAAAACTTACTAATAAAGATATGATTATTTCTTATATTAATAAATATTATTTACATTCTTACTTAAATAAAAATTTATTAAACTCTCTAGAAATACATACATTCAATAAAAATGAATATCTTTGTTCATTAAATGAAAAATTATTCTATCTATATTTTTTAGTAGAAGGAAAATATAAAGTAACAACCTTACTTTCAAGTGGGAAATCACTACTTCTTTGCTTTAATACCCCACTATCAGTAATGGGTGATATTGAGTTTATAGAAAATCCATATGCCGATTGTAATGTTCAAGCCTTAGAACCTTGCATGTGCTTAGCATTACCATTAAATAAGATAAAAGAATATGGATATAATGATCCAGTATTCTTAAGATTTATAATATCATCTCTTCAAAAAAAACTTAGACGAAACTCAAGTTATATGAGCATTAATATACTTTCACCAATTGAAAACCGCTTTGCAAGCTATTTAGTTTCATCATTACCAACAAATACTTCTGGAGAAATATTGGTTGATATTGATGGCATTAATAATTTAGCCGAACTTTTAGGCTCTAGCTATCGTCACTTAAATAGAGTTATTAAAAATCTTTCCGATTTAAAAATTATAGAAAAAAATAAAAATATAATCAAAATTTTAAATTTAGAAAAATTAACATTGCTTGCTCAAGATATTTATAGAGATTAATTAAGATTTTCATTTGTATTTTTATTTGTATAAAAACTAGTGCTTTGTTAAAATATCTAAGTATTAAATTTCGGAGGTCAAAATATATGATGCAAAAATTACTTAGCAAAACTCGTCAAGCTATAAATGATTTTGATATGATACAAGAAAATGATAAAATTGCAGTTGGATTATCAGGTGGAAAAGATAGTGTCACTCTTCTTCACATATTAAAGAATTTCCAAAAATTCTCTCCAGCAAAATTTGAACTTATAGCAATAACTTTAAATCCTGGTGATGTTGATAATGGACCTCTTCACAAATTATGTAAAGAAATAGATGTTCCATTTTATGAAATCCAAACTGATATTGCAAAAATAGTATTTGATATAAGAAATGAAAAAAATCCTTGCTCTCTTTGTGCAAAACTAAGACGTGGTGCATTAAATGATGCTGCTCAAAAATTAGGTTGTACAAAAGTTGCTTTAGGTCATCACAAAGATGATGCTGTTGAAACATTTGTTATGGCTATGTTTTATGAAGGTAGAGTTAACTGTTTCTCTCCAAAATCTTATATGGAAAAATATGATTTAACTATAATAAGACCTATGGTTTATATCGATGAATATATGATAAAAAAGGCTGTTAAAGATTATAATTATCCTATAATAAAAAACCCTTGTCCTGCTGATGGCCATACTAAAAGACAAGATGTTAAGATGTTAATTAAAAATCTTAATGGAACTTTCCCTAATTTAAAAGATAAACTATTCTCAGCTTTAAATAATAAAGATCAGCTTTTTATTTGGGATAAAGACGAAATAGATAAAATAAATTCCAAGGTATAAACTTTACCTTTTTGCAGAAACTAATATAGATTAGTTAAGTATTAAGGAGATTTTTTTATGTCAAGTTACACTGGTACAGTAAAATGGTTTAATGTAGAGAAAGGCTATGGTTTTATTTCTGCTAATGATGGAAATGATATATTTGTTCATCATTCTCAATTAAAAGAGAATGGTCCTGATAACACTTTACATGAAGGTGAAAATGTATCATTTTCCATAGCTGATGGACAAAAAGGGCCTATGGCTATAAATGTACATAAACTTTAAAAAAAGTGGTAGATGAATTTTTATTCTCTACCACTTTTACTTTATTTAATATAAAACATTATGCTTCTCTTTTCTTAGTTTTTATAACAAATACTCCTGAAGCAACTAATCCTAATGCTATAGCAACTATTACTAAAGAATTTCTTCCTCCTGTTTGTGGAATTTCTTTAGCTTTTACAGTTACATTTATAGTTAAAGTTGTTTCATTATTATCACTATCTGTAACTTTGTATGTTACTTTATATTTTCCTGCCTTTTTAGTATTTACAGTGTTTTCAACAACTTTAATACTAGAAGTTAAATCTCCATCTTCCTTATCAGATGCAGTAACTCCATTTAATGCATCAAATTTATCTCCAACTTTTAATTCTAAATCCTCAGCATTAATAACTGGTTTCTCATTTGTTTCTGGATCTACATCTACTGATGGTTCTTTTTCTTCTTCATCATCGTTAAGAGATTCATTATAACTATTAGTATCTACTAAAACATAAGATGCTTTTGCAGGAACAACTACTTTATTTCCATCAACAGTTCCTAATGATTCAACTCCAGCTTTCTCACCATTTACTACTATTGTCCAATCACTTGAAGGTAACTCTACTTCAACTAGATTTTCATTAGAGTTAAATATTACAGCAATATTATCCCATGAATCATTTGTTTGTTCACCATTTAAAGTATACGCAACAACATTTGAGTCAGTAACATCTAAGAAGTTAAGTGCTGATTGTATATCACTAGTTGTATTCATTCTAAATGACTTATGAGATTTTCTTAAAGTTATTAACCCCTTATAGTACTCAAATAAATCATTATATTCTTCTTTTCTTGTCCACTCAATTTTATTTACACTATCTGGTGCATTATAGCTGTTATGATTAAAGCTTCCATCTTCATTAACCTTTGTTCTAGCTATTTCTTCCCCAGCTTGGAAGAAAGGAATACCCTGTGAAGTTAATACAAGAGCTGCAGACATTTTATTCATAGCTAAAAGTTCTTCTTCTGTTGCATCTGGATTAGTAGTTTGTAACTTATCCCATAAAGTTAAATTATCATGTGCTGATGCATAATTTACAGTTTGATATGGTTGATTTGCCCATGCAGTAGTTCCATAACCTGAATATTGATTTGGTCCTCCTGTATATTCAACTTGGTCATTTTGTGTTGATGCAACTATACCAAATTTTATAACATCTTCAAGTCCATCAAATCCATTTACAAATCCAGGAGTAGCATCTTCAAACACGTGTCCTTTTATAGCATCTCTCATATCATCACTAAATGCAGCTATTTGTAAGTCTCCATATTTAACAGTATTAACTTTTAATGCTTGTTCTTCACTTGATAATGGTGAATCTCCACCAGTCCAACCTTCTCCATATACTAATATACTTTCATCTACTTCATTTAAAGTAGTTCTTATTTCTTTCATTGTTGTTATGTCATGAAGTGCCATTAAATCAAATCTAAATCCATCAATATGATATTCTTCAGCCCAATATTTAACTGAATCTACCATCATTTTTCTAACCATTGAACGTTCAGATGCTAATTCATTTCCACATCCAGATCCATTAGAAAAACCACCATCACTATTTTGTCTATAATAGTAATCTGGAACTGCTAAATTTAAGTGAGAATCAGCTGTAGCACCTGTATGATTATAAACAACATCCATTACTACTCTAATTCCAACCTTATGAAGTTCCATTACCATTTTCTTAAATTCTTCAACTCTAACTTCTGCACTATAAGGATCTGAAGAATAAGAACCTTCTGGTACATTATAGTTTTGAGGATCATAACCCCAGTTATATTGTGCTTGATCTAATTTTGTTTCATCTATTGATCTATGATCAAAAGTAGGTAATAAGTGTACATGAGTTATTCCTAATTCTACTAAATGATCTATTCCCGTTTTTATATCGCCATTGCCAAATAAAGTTGTACCTGATTCCCACATACCATTGTACTTTCCTTGAACTTCCATAGAAGCACCAGATGAATTATCGATTGTGAAATCTCTTATGTGTAGCTCATAAATTATAGCATCTGTAGCATCTATAAACTCTGGCTTAACATCATTTTCCCAACCTTCTGGATTAGTTGAACTTAAATCAATAACCATTGCTCTATTACCATTTACTCCAACAGCTTTTGCATATGGATCTGTAACTTCTTTTTCTACTCCATTATTAGTTACTAAGTAAGTGTAATAAGTTCCATTTAAGTCTGTATCAACGTCTACAGTCCAAATTCCATTTTCACCTTTAGCCATTTCTTTAACTTCTTTAGCATCTACACCATTTCCTGCATCAAATAATGCTAACTTAACACTTGTTGCAGTTGGAGACCATAAAACAAAGCTTGTCTTTTCTTTTGAATATAAAGCTCCTAATTCTCCATTGTAATGATATAAGTCTGCAAATTCATCTGAATTAAATATCTTACCTAATGTTACATCTTTGCTAAGATATCCATCTATCTCTAAATTATACTCATTAGTTAAGCTTAAATCTTTTTCTGTTACTATTTTACCTGAAGTTAAATTTTCATTAATTTCTAAGCTCTTAACCTTTATTACTTCTCCATTTTCCTTTAATGTTACATTTTCTACATTTAAATCTTTACTCATCTTTACGTTAGTAATAAAACTAATTTCATTTAATGAATCTATTTTAGCACTTGTTATCGCTAAATCCTTAACTGCATCTTCAGCAGTAAAAACTATTTCAGAATTACTTTGAACTAAATATGCATTTATTTCACCATTATTATTTGCATAAGCTAAATTAATAAATCTATCAAATTCAATATCCTTAGCTGACCAATCTGGCTTTCTAATAATGATACCTATTCCCTCTTCTCTTGCATCAACTACATTTTCATATACTATTGAAGTAGTTTTTCCAAAATCATCTTCACCAGTAAATGCATGTCCATCTCCTCCGTGATTTGGATCTAACCAAGCCCATACATCCCACTCATCATAATCATTGTTGAATCTATAGTAATGTACATTTAAAGTTACTTTTTCAAAATCTCTATTTATTTCCTTTAATTCTACATCTTTATCTTCATCTTTATGATTTATAATAACTTCTGTATCCCCATTATCTAAATCTACAAACTTATCAGCTCCAAAATAATTTTCAGCCCATTCATTACCCTGTTCGCTTCTACGAAGAATATACCCTAATTGCCCTGCATCTTTTGATGTTTTTACAACAGCAAATTTACCCTCTTGATCTTCACCTATAAAATCAACACGTTGACCATCTTTTCCTGCTTCCCAAACCCATAGGTTCCAACCATCATAATTGCCATCTGGTCTATTATATCTAATTTTTACATAGACCTCTTCAGAAGCTTTAACACTTACTTCTGGATTTTCAACAGCTTGGACTGAAATTGGTAGTTGAATGAAGGCTATACACATCATTAAACTTAATATAGCAGCCAAAGCTCTCTTAAATTTTCTCATAAATTTTCCTCCCATTGCATCTTATTAAGTAACATTTAATAAGTTATTTTACATATTTCATTATAAGTAAAACTCCGATTCATTGTAAACATTTTCTGTATTGTGAAATTATTCATTTTTTATTACAGTTAACTTGCAAAAAAACTCTAATAATTTCACATATATTATTTTTCCAAAAAAATACAACAAAAATTATGTTTATCATTTGACGCAATTCTTTTTCAAATTTATCTAGTATAATCTATTCTCACTTTTGGAAATATAATTATATAATATAAATTTTGAGGTGATTATATGACTCAAGCATCAACCAAAGATAAAGACTACAATGTAATTATAATTGCAGGAGTATTTCTTTTAGGAGCTTTTATTTGCTATTTAAACAGTACATTTATGAATGTAGCATTGTCAGATATAATGAAAGATTTAAATATAAGTGTCTCAACTGCACAATGGTTAAGTACAGGTTATATGCTTGCCACTGGTATAATTATTCCATTTACTGCCTTTCTTATAGATAAATTTAAAAATAGAACCCTTTTTTTTGTATCTATTGGATTATTTACTATTGGAACAATTATTGGTGCATTTGCAAATAACTTTACAATGCTTTTAACAGCTAGACTTATTCAAGGCTTAGCTAGTGGAATAATCATCCCTTTAATGCAGACAGTATTTATGATTATTTTTCCAATAGAAAAAAGAGGATTTGCTATGGGAATAGTTGGTATAGTCCTTGCTTTTGCTCCAGCTATAGGACCTACATTATCTGGCTGGATAATAAATATTTATCCTTGGAGATATTTATTTTATGTAACTCTTCCATTTGCTATCTTAGATTTAATATTAGGATACTTTTTATTAAAGAATGTAACTGAAAATAACTCTGTACACTTTGATATTATTTCATTTATTGGATCTACTATTGGATTTGGTGGATTACTTTTTGGATTTAGTAATGCTGGAAATTATAGTTGGACCGATATGAGGGTATATTTACCATTAATCATAGGTATAGTTTTTCTTATAATTTTTGTATGGCGACAACTAAATATGGATGAACCTATGCTTAATTTAGCTGTATTTAAAAGCACCGTTTTCACATTTTCTACCATAATTTCAATGATAGCTTATGCAGGATTAATATCATCAGAACTGATACTTCCTATGTATCTTGAAGATGTTAGAGGCTCTTCAGCCTTTGATACTGGATTAACTTTAATGCCTGGTGCAATTGTCATGGGAATTATGAATCCTATTACAGGTAAGCTTTTTGATAAATTTGGAGCTAGATATCTTGCACTAACAGGGTTAACAATTTTAACTTTAGGTACTTTTGGCCTTTCATTTTTATCAGTATCTACTCCTTTAATTTATATAATTTCTATTTATGCTATAAGAATGTTAGGAATATCTATGCTTCTTATGCCATTATCAACATCTGCATTAAATTCATTACATAAAAATTTATATTCTCATGGTAATGCTGCTAATAATACTTTAAGACAAGTAGCCGGCTCTATTGGTACTTCTTTAATAGTAACCTTGATGAGTAAATCCACAATTTCATCTGGATATACAGATCCAGCTAAAGCCCAAGTATATGGAATGAATATTTCATTTGCTTGTACTGCTGCATTAACATTACTAGGTCTCATAATTGCTTTCTTTGTAATAAAAAAGAAAGAAATAGTAGTTAAAGATTAAGAATACGGTTTTAATAACCGTATTCTTTTTCTTAACTATTATATTATTTATTCTAAATCATTTCCTTCTGAATCTTTTATCTTTCCTAAAAATATTAATATAGATTCTATTAGAGCCCATATTTGAACAATAACCCATGTTATATCACCAGTAAAATATCCTAAAACCCACAAACTTAATTGCACTATCCCAATCTTAATATATCCTAGATAAAATCTATGTATGCCCATACCACCTAAGAAAAGTGCCAATAATCCTGCCAGTAATTTATTTTTTATCTTTATATTTAATTCATCTATATTATTATTTAACTTTGCACCACAAAATTCACAAACTTCTATACTATGGCTCTTTATTCGTGATCCACATCTATAACAATAATTATCTCCTAGACCCTTTCTAGTTCCACAATTTGTACACTTTAAACTATCGTTGCTTATAAGCTGGCCACAATCCCTACAATACATAACATCCCCTCCTCTCTAAGTTATGGTTATTAAAATTATATGATTAACTTTCATTTTATAGGATTAATAGGTCTACTTAATAACCTAAAAATTATCTTAATTTCAAATTAATATTCACCATAATATTCTTCTAATGTAATCCCTCTTTCATATAACTCTGTTGCAAGATTTATTCCTAAATATCTAAGATGCCACGGCTCATAATTATATCCTGTTATATCCTCTTTCCCTTCTAAATATCTTATAATAAAGCCATATTTATGTGCATTTTCCTTTACCCACACGCCTTCTTCACTTTGACCAAACTTAACATAAAGTTTTCCTCCATATTCAGCTAAGGTTATATCCATTGCTAATCCTAATTGATGCTCACTAGCTCCTGGCGGAGCTGAATATCCACTATATGGATTATATATACTCTTCTGTGTTCTATATGATCTGTACCCAGATACAGCATATAAATATAATCCTTCCTCTTCTGCTGCATTAAATAAATCTTCTAATGCTCTAGCAGCTTCTTCTCTCATATATAAACTATTTTTACTATTCATAGTCCTAACATTAGGTAAAACCAAATCCTCTGGCTTATAATCTGAAGATAAAGTTCTATTTTTATTTACACAAACAGTTAAACTATTTTCATCAAAAATTCCTTCTGATACTATCTTATCTAAAGGTTCCTGTATGATTTCTTCACTTTTTAAAACCCTCTCAACTTCTTTGCCATCTTCATAAGTTACTGTGTAAATCTTTTTATTTTCTCCTTGAACTCCCTCTGAAATAACTTTGATTTCACCCATAGCACTCTTATAATCTTTTACTACTACCTCATTAAAATCAATTTTTTCAATTACTTCTTCTTCTTTTTTATTAATTCTATTAATTACTATATTTTGATTATTTTTAACTTTAGACTCAAGACTATAATTTATTTTATCTTCCTTATTCAAGTTTATATTTAATTCATCAATTACTTCTTTTATATTACCGCATGTACTTTTATGCTCTATAGTAACTCCATCAACTTCTATTGTTATGTTTTTAGGCCTACTTACTATTAATGAATACATAACAGCACTCACAAAAACTACCAATATAATATTTCTTATTATCTTTTTCTTCATTATTACCTCCACCCAATTTTAGTACTTTTATCCAAATTTACTTGTCTATTATAATACATTTTATATAAATTTATAATAAAAAAAATTAAAAAAGATGTCTCTATCTATATGATAAAGACATCCTTGTCTAAATAAAATTATATCAATATGGACTATCTAATTTTCTCACCACAATAAGGACAATATTCAAAATTATCTTCAACTTCTCTATTACATCTAGAACATCTTTTTACTATATAATAACTTTCATAATTATTATTTATTTCTTTCAAATCCCAATATGTAACTTCTACATCTCCCCCTCTTTCAATTTCTTTTCCCTTTTCCTTAGAAATACTAAAAGAAGATTTACATCCATTACAAATTACATAATATTCCTCATTCCATTTAAATAATGGTATAAAGAAAAAATGAAAGAAATTATAAGATTTAATTAACTTTGCTCCATTTGAAATGTTACAATTTTTACAAGAGAAGCTAGTTAAAATTTTAATTTCTTTTATTTTATTATCTATTCCAAATATACCTATAAAAAACAATAACTACACCCTCTTAAATTATCTACTATATAATATATAAACTATAATATTTTACTTATATTATAATCTATTTTTATTTTATATTAAATAGAAAATATTAATTCACCTATTTAACTACAATATTTGTAATAAAATTTATTTTGTTTTATAATTACTAAATAAGAACTTTTAGAAAGGAGTCACTTTATGCCAAGTTTAATTTTAGAAGGTGGAACTTTTAGACCAATTTTTAGTGCAGGAGTAATGGATGCATTACTTGATAATGATATTATCTTCCCTTATTGCATAGGTGTTTCTGCTGGAATAACTAATGGAATCTCATATATTTCTAAACAAAAGGGACGTAATCTTGAGGTTCTAACTAAATATAGAAATGATAAAAGATATTTAGGATATAGAAATTTTCTTAAATGTAAAAGTCTATTTGGATTAGATTTTGTTTTTGATGAAATACCTAATAAGTTAGTACCATTTGATATGGATACTTATAAAAAATATACAGGTAAAGTTTTAATTGGAGTTACTAATGCTAAAACTGGTAAGACAGAATATTTAGATGGAAAAGACCTTGATAATAAAGCTACATCCCTTAGAGCAACTTGTGCTCTTCCAATATTTTTCCCTGTTATAAAAATAAATGATAATGAATATTATGATGGTGGACTTTGTGATCCTATTCCAATAAGAAAAGCAATTGCTGATGGAAATGAAAAGCATTTAATAGTCCTTACTCAACCCAAAGGATATAAAAAGGATCTAAGTAAAAAGAATGTTATTGTATCTAAATTATTAAATCATAAATATCCTAATTTAAAAAATGCTTTTTTAACTAGACATGAATCTTACAATGAAACTGTAAAATTCTGCGAAGAACTTGAAAAGCAAGGTAAAGCAATAATATTAAGACCTGAATATAAATTAGAGAGCTTTGAAAAAGATGTTAACAAACTAAAATCTAGCTATGATCATGGTTATGACCTAGCAACAAAACACTTAACCGAAATTAAATCACTCTTTATCTAAAACTTGAATGCCGTGATGACTAAAAATTGATTATATAATCAATTTTTTCTCTATCACTGGCCCTTAAGCTAAAAGATACAATTTCCTGCACGCCCCCTTATAAGATAACGACTTCTGCTATATTCAATCTGAAAAATCATTAACTAAAAATACTTTAACTTTGATAAAATATATTATCTATATTCTATAAAAATGAAATTATAAAATAAAGGTATAACTTGAATTTATACAATTCAAACTATACCCTTATAAAAAACTATCCTTATAATTTAATTACAAACTACTTTTTTAATTGATAATTCTATAGTATTTTTCTTATTTTAGAAATATCATATTCTTTAATAAACTTTTGCTTATCCTCTGCGTAAACTATTACACTAACCTTTCCTTCTTTATATTTTAAATAGCTTGCTTTCTCTTTACTTCCAATTATATTTACAGATTTTCCACGTTTTAATTCTTTAATATTATTTGAATTACAATACTCACAGATATTTTCAGAAGTAAATACTCGTTGACAATCTAGACAATAATTTAATCTTTTCATACCTATCCTTCCTCCCCCATCCCAAGAATCAATTTACACTAAAATTTATATGTGTAAACTTAAATTTATATAACTAGTAAATATATTAATTCATTTATTATGCATATGTTTTATGTGTATGCTTCTCCTTAACAGTAGCAATATTATTTGCATGATCACCTATCCTTTCAAGATTTGATAAAAGATCAAAAAACATTAGCCCTGCATTTGCATAACATTGCTTAGAATTTAATCTTATTATATTATTATTTCTAAAGCTTTTTTCTAACATATCTATACGCTCTTCAATTTCATTAGCAATAATCTCATCATTGCACTCTCTCTGCTTAAAACATCTTATAGCTATATCAACAGACTCTAAAGTTGCTTTAAAAATTTCTTCAATCTCTTTTAGTGCCTCATTAGATAATTCAATATTATTATCAAGCTTATTTATAGCTAACTCTACAATATTTTCTGCATGATCTCCTATTCTCTCTATATCATTAATTGTATGATACACTTCACTAACTAACTCTGCATTCTCCCCTGGTAAATTATGCTGAGAAATTGCTATTAAATACTCTGTAATCTCTTTCTCTAACGTATTAATAATATTTTCATTTTCATATACATTTTTTATATCCTCATCTTTTCCATAAAAAAATGATTGCATTGCTAATTGAAAATTATCTCTTGCAATTTGGGCCATTCTTATAGTTTCTTTAACAACCTGAGTACTTGCAACAATAGGTGTTTCTAAAAGTTTTTTATCTAAATATATTGCACCACATACTAGCATATTTCCATCATTCGGTAATATTTTATTTACAAGGTTAACAAAATATTTTGATATTGGTAATATAAAAATTGTTATTACTACATTAAATATTGTATGTGCATTTGCTACTTGTCTTGCAACATTATCTGGTGTTAAATATTGTACAAGCATAACTACCTGATCTGAAAATGGTAAAAATATAATAGTTCCAAATATATTAAAGAACAAATGAAGTAATGCAGCTTTCTTAGCTGTTCTATTAGCTGTTAATCCTGCTAATATTGCTGTAATACAAGTTCCTATATTACACCCTAATACAATTGGGAAAGCTATATTCATATCTATATTCCCTGATGCCCCTAATGCTACTAAAATACCTGTAGTTGCAGATGAACTTTGTAATATTGCTGTCATTAACATTCCAATTATCACTCCCAATATTGGAGTCTTTCCCACCAATAAAATAAAATTATTAAATATAGCTAGTTCAGATACTGGCTTCAAGGAAGATGACATTAACCCCATTCCCATAAATAAGATTCCAAAACCTAATGCTATATAAGCTAAGTCTTTAGTCTTTTTCTTCTTTGCAATCATCATAACTATAGCACCTATTCCAATAAATATTGGTGCTATAACTTCTAATTTAAAGCTTACCATTTGAGCTGTAATTGTTGTACCTATGTTTGAACCTAATATGACTCCTGTAGCTTGAGTTAATGTCATTAATCCCGCATTTACAAAACTAACAACCATTACAGTGGTAGCACTTGAACTCTGTATAATTGCTGTTACAACTGTTCCAACTAATACTCCCATTATTTTATTTTTAGTTATTTTTTCTAATATACTTTTTAATTTTTCTCCTGCAATATTTTCAAGTCCATCACTCATTAGTTTCATTCCATACAAGAATAATCCTAATCCACCAAATATACCTGTAAATATTTCGAAACTATTCATATACTCTCTAATTCCCCTTATTTTATTTATAATAAATTTTATTAGATATCCTAAAAATAATATATGAACTTTCATTTATCCCTTTAAAACTATATTCCATATTATATTAAATAAGTACATTTATTAAATATAATTTTTATAGCTCTATGATTTAAAAAGAAAAAAGGTTAAAGCTATATACAAAATAGCTCTAACCTTTGTACTTAAATTAATTTATTCTTAATTCAGTTTCTGCATCAAAGAAATGTAAAGCACCTAAGTCAAATCCAAACTTATGCTTTTCTCCAGCTTCATATGGATGATATCCAGGAACTGTAATAACAAGATCTTTTCCGCTCTTTAATTTAACATATAAAGTTTTTTCTTTACCTAAAACTTCTATTACATCAACTGTACATTCAAATGCATCTTTTTCAGAATCTCCAACAAATCTTTCTGAACGAATTCCTAAGTATACATCTTTACCATTATAACTAGCTAATGCTTTTAAGTCCTCATCTGATGGAGTTAATGATATTAATCCATCTTCAGATACAAATTTCTTTCCATCCATCTTACCTTTTATCATATTAATCGTA
Organism: Clostridium sp. D43t1_170807_H7; assembly: GCF_015555905.1. Lineage (GTDB taxonomy): Bacteria > Bacillota > Clostridia > Clostridiales > Clostridiaceae > Clostridium. The sequence goes on along the minus strand of NZ_JADNLK010000012.1, from coordinate 14,368 downwards.
GGTGATCCAATGAATTTAGCAACAAACATATTTTGTGGTTTTTCATAGAATTCATATGGTTTACCAACTTGTTGAATCTTACCATCATTCATAAGAACAATCTTAGTTGCCATTGTCATAGCTTCTACTTGGTCATGTGTTACGTAAATAGAAGTTGTACCTAACGCTTTATGAATTCTAACTAACTCAACTCTCATGTGCTCTCTTAACTTAGCATCTAAGTTTGAAAGAGGCTCGTCCATTAAGAATACGCTTGGTTTTCTAACTATAGCTCTTCCTAAAGCAACTCTTTGTCTTTGACCTCCAGATATATCTGATGGCTTAGAATATAAATACTTTTCTATTTGAAGTAATTTTGCAGCCTCATTAACACGTTCATTAATTATATTTTTTCTTTCTTTTCTCATTGATAATGAAAATGCCATATTATCATAAACTGTCATATGTGGATATAAAGCATAGCTTTGGAAAACCATTGCTATATCTCTATCCTTAGAAGCTAATTTATTAACTCTTTTTTCACCAAATATTAAATCACCCTCAGTAATTGAGTTAAGTCCTGCAATCATACGTAATAATGTAGTTTTACCACATCCTGATGGACCTAATATTACACAGAAATCTTTATCTTCAATTTCTAAGTTTATATTTCTTAAAGTAAAATCTTCTCTATTTTCATATTTTTTACCTATATTATTTAATGTTACCTTCATATCTACTATCTCCTATCCTATCCCTTTGTAGCCCCATTTGAAAGACCTGATACTAATTGTTTTTGTAATACAATAAATAGTATTACTATTGGTACTGCCGTTAAAAGTGCTCCTGCTGTAAAGGCTGGTTGATTTATTGTTCTTTCATCTGATATAAGAGTTTGCAGACCTGCTGCTAATGTATAATCAGATGCTGAATTTAATAATACTCTTGGTAATAAAAAATCACCAAATGGTGTTATAAATGACCATAGTCCTATTATTGCAAGCATTGGTCTTGCTATTGGCATAATGATTAAGCTATATATTTTCATACTAGAACATCCATCTATTTTAGCTGCATCATCAAGCTCTGTAGATATTGAATCTAAGTATCCTTTTAATATAATAGTATTACCTGCTATACCTCCACCGGCGTATATTAATATTAACATCATTTGTCTACTAAATACTGGAATTATATCTGATGCTATAGAATACATTGTAAAGTGTGCTGTAATTCCAACGAAAGCTGGTATTGTTTGTATAAGCATAACTGTCATAAGGGATGCTTTTTTACCTTTAAACCTATATCTTGAATAAGCATATCCAGTAAATGAAACTATTATTATTACTAAGATTGCTGTTATAATACTTATATATAAAGTATTACCCATCCATTTTAAATAAAGAGTGTCTTTAAATAATGTTTCAAAGTGTTTAAATGAGAAACTAAACTCTCCACCTATTATAAGTCTATTTGCTTGTGCTCCATTAAATGATGATATTACTACTTGTGATATTGGCCATATTACTATAATTGCCCATGCTATTAAAAATACATAAGATATTGCAAGTGCAATTTTTCCTCCTACAGTAAGAGGTTGCTTATCAGAAAGATATAAATCACTTTTTTTCTTTTTAAATATACTCATCATTCCTACCCCCTCTTAAATGCATCTGTATTTCTATATCCTATATATGCAATTATCATAAGTGCTACAGAGATAACAACTGTAATTGTAGCTCCTATAGCTTGATAATTGTTCTCCATTGTTAATTTAAATATATAAGATATTAAAAGATCTGATGAACCTGCTAACTGACCATATTTACTTGGGTTAAAAGGACCTCCATCATTAAATAATGCTATAATACTATAGTTATTAAAGTTAAATGTGTATTGTCCAACCAAAAGTGGTGCTGTTTGGAATAATACTAATGGTACTGTTATCTTCGTTAATTTCTTAAAGCTTGTTGCTCCATCTATATCAGCAGCTTCATATAACTCTGCATTTATAGATTGAAGTACTCCTGTAGATAATAAGAATACATATGCACTACCAAGCCATGCTTGCATACAAATTAATGTTACTCTTATTACAAAAGGATCATTCTTTATTGAAAAGTCTGGTCCAAACACTTCTCTTAATGAGTTAACTATTGTACCTCCATCTGCTGCTAATATACTAAAGAATAGTATAGTGATAAATGCTGGTACTGCCCATGGTAAAAGATATATTGATCTAAATAATACTTTACCTTTAATTCTATCGTTATTAAGAACAATTGCTAAGATAAATCCTAAAGCTATTGCTAAAGTTGTAGCTCCAATAGTCCAAACTATTGTCCATCCTAATATTCTCCAGAAGACTGTTCCTACCATACCTTGTCCTAAGAAGATCATCTTGTAATTCTTTAATGCTTCCCATCCAAACTTAGCTTGAGTATCAGGTCCCATTCCTGTAAATGCTAAAAGTATAGTTGTAACAACTGGTATACATACTATAAAGATTGTTATTATAGCTGCTGGTGATAAAACTAAGTATGGGAATCCATCTTCAAATACTGTTTGTTTAGTTTCCACCCAAGTCTTATATCTACTACCTTTAATAGTGTCTTTTTCTACATTATTTGCGTCTTTAAAACATATAAACATTAAGAATATTCCTATTATAACTAAGAATATTGCTAATACACCTTCAATCATGAATATGATTGATCTATCTAGTCTACCACCCTCTGCTGCTAGTGTTAGAAGACCTGCTACACCATCTCCCCTATAGTTTCCGTAACCTAAAGCATATGGAATAGCCATAAAATATATATATATTGTTGCAAAGAACATAATTATCGCTTTTACATATTGTTTGTTAATTACTTGAGCTAAACCTGGAATTAAGAATGTAACCCAAGATACCCATGGCATAGTTTTTTCTGTTTCAATCGGATAAACTCTTCTTAAATCTGCAACATTAATGTTTACAGTATTAATTTTTTGTTTAACCGTTTTTGAAAGTTCATATTTCTTATTTTTTACTATTTCTTTGTTGTATATTTTTTCACATTCAAATGATTTTACTAATACAACTTCTTTATATTTTCTTTTTAATTCTTTTATTGTATTATCTTTTGCTTGTCCTGAGATTAAGCCTTCTTTACATTTAGACTTAACTTCTTTTATTCTTTCTTGTAACTTTTTATTTTCTGCTTCTTTAAAAGCTTTAAATTCTGCATTAAATTTTTCATTATTTACATTTTTTAACTTTGAAAGCTTATCTTGAGCACTTTTTAATTCTTTTACAGTCTCTTTAGCAAACTCAATTACTGGTGGTATTTGAGCTATTTCTAATTTACTTTGTTCATATATTAATTCTGCATCATAAGTTAATTTTATATAATTTTTATAAAAATTAACTGATTCTTTTGCTTTAAAAAGTCTTACTTGTAAGTTTTGAACATTCTTAGGCAGTGAAGTATCAACTTTTGACTTATAGTTTGATACTTTAACTTTTAACTCTCCTAAAAATACTCTTTCTTTATTCTTATATTCTTCTAATTTTTTATTATAAGAATGTTCTTTTTTGTTATTAATTAATTTCTTTAACTTATCTTTTAAGTCATCCTTTTCCTTACCAGTTGCAGCTTCAATTTCTTCTTGTAAAGCCGAAACTTCATAAAGGTATAAATTTTTTCTTTCATACTCTCGATTAATATTATCATATAAATACTTATTGATTTTTTTCAACACTACTACCTCCTTTTATACCCTCTGAATAACTTTATAACTATAAACTCTTAACATTTTTTAAACACTTCCCTAAGTAAAACATTGTTAAAACTAATGCCAGATAACCAATTCCACTTCCGATAAAGAATATTGAAAAATATTGTTCTCCTAAAAACGTTAGTGCAAATGCTCCTACTAATATAACACTCCAAATTATTATAAACATCTTATTTACTCTAAGTTTTGTAAATACAAAATAACTATGAATAGCTACAGCAATTGGAGTTATTACTCTAACAAAAAATATTGATATACACATATTTAGATACGTTGAATATTGTTGATCTATTGTTTGGTTTAATAAATCTTTATCTAAATTTCCATTGGATAACCACATATTAAATAAATCTAAATCTTTTGCTTTAATTAACATCTCTATGGATATCATCATCATAACTACTGCGCATATTGCTTCAATTGTATAAAATATACCTTTAGGCATCTCTATACTATCTCTCATGTGGAATCCTCCTTAAAATCAGTTTAACTTATATAAAAGGGGACTTAGTCCCCTTTTATATAAACAATCTAAATAATCTTAATTATTGAAAGTTACTCATCATAGCGTCAAATGCAGCTTTAACTTCTTTATAAGCTTCTTCTGCATTTGCAGGGTTATTAGCTGACCATGATAATAAAGAATTTTGCCAAGTTGCCCATACTTGTCCATATTCACTGAATAAAGGTCTGCTTTCTGCTACTTCATAACTTGCATAAGTAGCTTCTATAACTTTTAATTGTAATTCATCAATTCCTTCATAGCTTTCAATTGTAGCATTTTCTAATACCTTACCAGTTGCTTCGAATAATTCTTTTGCATTATCTGGATTTACAATTTCTTTAATGAAAGCTTGTGCAACTTCCATTTTTTCTGGTTTTTCTTCACATCTTGCATTAATTCCAAGACCCCATCCACCTTTCCAGTGTTTTAAAGGTTGTCCATTAAATGTGATTTGGCTTAATGGAATGATTTCCATATTATCAGCACTTCCTACTAATTCACTAACTGTAGATGTTGCCCATGGTCCGTCGATTTTTATAACATCGCTTCCACCAGTTTTGAATTGCTCATCAATATATCCAGCTGCAGCATCTTTATCCCATAAGGATGTGTTATTATCTTTGTGAGCTTTCCAGTAGTTGAATAAACCTTCAAATAATGATTTTTGTTCATCTGTTAAATCAGCCCATTCTTTAGTAGCTGTAGAATATAATTCTTTTGAATCATTGAAGTTTAATAATTCAAAACCAACTGAGTTTGTAAATGCAACTCCATACCAAGCATCATGAACAGTTGTTAAGATTTGATTGTACTCTAAATCTGTAAATTCTATATTTTGAGTTGTATCTATGTTTGCAGCCTTAGCATTTTCAACATTAACATACCCGACTAATGTTTCTATATTGTAAGGGAATGCTAAGTATTCACCATCTATTTCGAAGTTTCCTCCTAATCCTTTATCAAAATTAGCAAATCCACCAACTTCTTTTGCCATTTCATCAGCAGGCATAGCAGCTAAAACTTGGTTCTTAGCTAATCCATATAATCTATCAGCAGGTAAAGCAAATACGTCTGCAACATCTGAATTAGTTGCGTCAGTTTTATCTATAGTATCTAAATGATCAAATGAACCTGTTTCCATTAATTCAATTGTTGCATTTGGATATTTTTCAACAATTGTTTCTTTAACCTTTTCATAGTAAGGCATCCAATCTTTTTCTGCTTGAACTGTTAATGTTACCTTTGCATCAGTAGATGTAGCAGTACTATTATTTTCCTCTCCTTTTTTGTCTCCTTTATCACTTGATCCACAAGCTACAAAGTTAATTGAAGTTGCTGCAACAAGTAATGTAACTAATAGTTTTTTCATAATATTCTCCTCCACTTTTAAAAATCTATTTATTTTAAGTTAATCAAATATAACTTAAATACCCTCTAAGGTTCAGAAACCGATTCCAATTATTTTTACAGAAATCATTTCTGATTCTACTATTTCTTTTACTCTAACATCTCCAAATCATGTTAATATGAAAATCTATTTGTAATTGATTTCATAACTTGTTAACATAATCCATTATATTTCTAAAACGGATGCTTGTCTACATATTTTTTTGAATTTTTTCCCTTTTAGGTATCGTTTCTGATATGTTTCAAACATATATGTAGTATCAAAAACACATTCATAAAATTAAAAAATTTATATTTGGTAATTTTTTTAATTTTTTGTGTTTTTTTCTTTGTTTACATTTACATTATAATAAATTTACAAAAACTAGTCAATAAAATTCATAACTTTTATTGTGTTCAATTTTATATACATATTAATGTTTAAATATGGTTTTTTTATTCACACTTTCACACTTTTATTTTTTTATTATTATTTTTTTTAAAATAATTTTACTTTTTTAATAGTTTAATCCTCAAAAATATAATTCTATATTATTTTTAGAATTTCTCATTGTAATCCTTTAACTCTTTCTTTTTAACATTTCATATTGTTATTTGATATAATTTATGTTTTTTGTTATTATTAATGATATTTAATTTATGGGATAATATGAAAGGGTTAATAAATGATTGATACATACAGCAATAATAAAAAAATAATTGGATCAATAATAAAATTTAATAGAATAAATAATAATATTAGTCAAAAACAATTATCACAAGGTATATGTGTACCATCATATTTAAGTCGTATTGAAAATGGTGAATTATTACCTAGTGAAGATGTTTTATCTATAATTTTTAATAGACTTGGTCTCGAATTTAATGATTCTCCAAACTTTATAAATGGAGGTACAAGTCATTTAAAAGACTTTTTTAATAATCTTAATCTTAACGAATTTGATTATACAAATAAGTTATTTGATATATTAGAAAAGGATGAAGATAAATATCTAGCCTCTCCTTTAATTATTGACTACCTTTTAGCAAAGCTTGCAAGATATTCTTCTACTCCTTGTAGAGATAAATTTGAGAATTCTAAAGATATGATTTTATCATCATTTGATTTGCTATCAAATAAACAAAAATTTATATATAATTTTTATGTTGCAATTGATATATTAATATTATCTAACAATAAGAATCTTGGAAAAAAACTACTTCAAGAAGCTTTAAGCTATAAAGAAAGTGGCCATTGTTATTTTTGGTTATCATACTCTTACAGAATAGAAAATAATCCTATCAAAGCTTATGATTCAATTCAAAAAGCATTAAATTTATATGTTACTGAAGGAAACATAATAAGTATAATGAATACTTATGAGAAATTTGCAGAGGTATATTTCATGTTAGATAATTATAGTGATGCCATTCATTACTTAGAAATTTCTCTAAATATGGCTAAAAAGTTCAATAATATTTATTTTATTGAACATATTAATTCTATTTTAGCCTGGGCTTATTATAGACTAAGTGATTATGAAAGATCATTAGAATACTTGAATTATAACACAGAATTAATAGATCATCGCATAATAATTCCTGATACTATTATTAAATCCTTAGTTTACTTTTCATTAAGTGATAAAACTTCCCTAAAAGCTGTTATTAATTACTTAAATAGCGAATATACATTGCAACATGTTAGCTCAGATTTATCAAGTTTAATTTATGAACTATTTGACATATTCATTAATGACGATAATTATATGAAAAATCCACTTTGGGAAGAATTATTAATTAAAATAATTGATAATATTAAAAGGTTAGTAGAGCTAAAAAAAGTTTTTACTACTTTATTAAAAGATTATTATATAACTAATAGACGATATAAAGATGCTTTATTTTTATAAGAATAGAGGGGTTGTCCAACTACAACCCCTCTATTCTTATGTAAGGCTAATGCTGTTGGATCAGTAATTCCACCTATGCATGCAATATTTTCTCCCCAAGCATTATATGTAACTCCATCAGCCTTCATCTGTGTAGTTATATAATTACCATTTGGATCTGTATGGCTAAAATAATTTTTATCTCCCATATCTTGAGATTTAATTCTCGCATACTTCTCCATAGTAGTATTATAGCTTAATGCTGGTACTCCAGCCTTAGCTCTCTCTTCATTTACTTTATTATAGATAGCTTGTTCAACTTCTGCCATAAATTTATCACTAACAGTTGTATTATTGTCTGTTGTACTATTATTCTCTGTACTTTCTCCACTTGATGGTGGTGTTATTGTTGAAGCACTTCCATTTGATGGCCTACTTGGTCTATTAGGTCTAGAAACTGTTACTTTTCTAGAACTATCACTATTACTAATAGTAGCTGCATGAGCTTGTACTCCCCCAACAAATATACTTCCTAATAATACTAATGAAATTATTTTCGATTTCATTTCCATTCCTCCTATAATTTGAACTATTATTAATAATTCATTTTTAGTCGTTATGTACTTTTACGTCTTTAACAACTTGTCCACTTCATGCTAACATAACAATATAAATTTTATAATAGTATATTGTTGGTTAAACTATATTATATATCCTATAAAAAAATAATTATCATATATGTTTAAATAATGGTATTAATTTATATCTTAACTCTAAAAAAAGTCGAACCTTCAATATGATACTTTTATAATAATAGTTTAATTTATTTTATATAGATGTATCATATCTATTGCTCGACTTTTATTTAATCTTTTTATTTTACACGTAATTGAACTTACACTCTGAAAAATCAAAATAATCTCTATATTCAAATCTAAAAACTTTTTCAAATTCATTCTCATTCCAGAAATTATTTCCTATTATGTTACTAGAATCAACTAATTCGCTTATTTCATTATAATCTATTGTCTTTCCATTATCCTTTATACAACTCTTTAAACACCTTAATATATCTGATTTTTCTCCGTAATTTTCTAAACTTTCAGAATCAGTATTTACTCTTATATACTTTACTCTAAAGACCTTATTATTTCCTAATTTTTTAGCTATACTTGTCTCCTTAACAACTGAAAGTAATGTAACTTTTATTCTCATTAAATATCCCTCCCAAACCTCTTTGTATACATTTACATACTAATGTATATTCACTTATTTTTTAAATAATACTAACAATATTTTTTTATTTTAATACTAAAATGGTAATAAAAACAACGTATCTTTATTTTTAATTAACATAAAACAATAATAGAAAATATATTTTCTACTATTATTTTATAGGAGGTTAAAATGAAAAAATATAAAAGTCATAAAAGCCAAAAAATTGAAAATGTTATTAATGAACATGATGGCAACTTGAACTTACATGAAATCAAGGCTAAAACTGGCGCTGGAAGTGGCTATAAACACTAAAGTTTTCTAAATAGTAATAGTAGCTTACTTTTCTTCCGAAAAGTAAGCCACTATTATTTACTTCCAAAAATAAGGCTCATATATTCTTTTTAAATTTCTAACTATTTCATTTGATTCATTTTTATTTACTCTTAAGTTCTTTCCTTCTTCAGTACTTTCCAAAATTATTATATCATCAGCTTTAGTTAATTCTTTAATATATTGGATCATATTCTCTTTAATTGCTTTTTTATTATATACCTTTATATAAGAATATCCTGGAAAATCATCGGAACTATATTTTAAAATTTTAAACTTTTTTGTATATCCAAGTTTTTTCATTTGTAAATATAAATTTTCAATTTTTTTATTTTCATCTATAAGCATTAAATAAACTGCACCATATCGTTCTGGTAGTTCTTCTTTAATATAATTCCTATAAGGAGATGATCTAAGAGTATCATAAATCTTTTTTTCTACCTCGTTCTTAAAATCATCATAATAAATAATTACTGAGTCTTCAACTACTACATTAACAAAACAATGTAAATTATTTTCTTTAAATAATTCTAGAAATTCTTTTGTTTCTGAATGTGTCATTTCATATACTTTTAAATATCTATTATCTTTTACATCAAATAATATAGCTCCGTCCATAGCAATAACAGGAAGTTTTATTCTAATATCCTTTAATGCCTCTAATAACGCTGCTGGAGTTCTCATTGTTGCAATAGTAAATTTAAGTCCATCATCTAACATCTTGTTTAACTCAATCTTACTATATGGAGTTAATGTATTATGCATATTTAATAAAGCTTTATCTAGCTCTGAAACAAACAATAAATTGTCTCTTTTTTTTCTAGGAATTCTAGCAGTATTTATTATTAAAGCTAAAACTATTCCTATCATTGTATCTAAAACTCTATTAAAAACAAAGAAATATGGATTTTTATCATTAAGATGATTAACAACTATACTTAAGAAAACTACACACGAGAAGTATGATGCGTTTTTCTTATTTATTACTACTGTTGTATATATAACTGGTATTATTAGTACAGATATTATTAAATACCTAATAAACTCATTATCAAATGGTAAAAAATAATATTCTAGTAATATCATTATTAATCCATAAAATGCTCCTATCATTGTTCCTATAGTTCTTTGTCTTGCATTTGCTTTTGCATTACTAGGATACGGTTGCATACACCATAAAACTGATAATGCAGTATAAAAAGGAGCTCCTTGCTTTCCTCTAAGCAAATAAATAATAAATCCTAACAGTACTCCAATTGATGATTTAATAATACGCATTCCTATTGGTGGAAGTGCTGTTGATTTAATTTTCATTAATATCCCCCATATCTATTTAATCTTTCTTTAGTTATTATTTAACTTAATGTAAAGTTAATATAGCTTAAACTATATCATCATCAATTTATTATTTCAATATTGATATTCTTTAAGCTTTGCTTGGAGCATTCTCGTAGATAGTTATCTTCAACCTTTGACCAATCTAATATATTCCAAATATTTTTTATATAATTAGCCCTTAAATTTTTATATTTTAAATAATATGCATGTTCCCATACATCAATTGTTAATATGGGTTTCATCTTGAAAATTAATGGAGAATCTTGGTTAGATGTTGAAATTACATCAAGTTCTCCTTTTTCATTAACTACAAGCCATGAATACCCTGATCCAAATTGATTTATAGCTCTCTTTGATATTTCATCTTTTAATTTTTCTATATCACCATACTTCTTATTAATCTCCATTAATAACTTACCATTGGGACATTTCTTAGGCTTCTTTGATAAAATAGAAAAATATAAATTATGATTTGCTACACCTCCACCTTGATTAATTACATCCTTTCTTATTTCCTTGGGTATTTTTTCAACATTATAAAGTATTTCTTCCAATGTTTTTCCTTCAGTAAATTTTTCATATCCCTCAAGTGCTTTATTTAGTTTGTCTACATATCCTTGTAAATGCTTTGTATAGTGTATACATACTGTTTCTGTATCAATATAAGGCTCTAAATCTTTATACTTATATTGTAATGGCCACTTATCATATTTCATATAATCTTCTCACCCCTTATTTTACTAATATTTTATTTATTATTTTTATATTCATAAATATAACTACTTTTTCAAATATATTAATAAAAAAAGAGCTAGCATCTATACTAACTCTCATAATAATAGTGTTATTTATTTTTTCTTGATATTAAATAATAAGGTATTGCAACAAAGAATATTCCACCAATCATATTTCCTAAAGTAACAACTCCTATATTATATATATAACCTGTAATGCTTACAGCCGCTGTACCTGGAGATAAAAGTCCAATTGTAAGTAATGTCATATTAGCAACGCTATGTTCAAATCCAGCTGTAATAAATATAAATAAACACCAAAATATCATTATTAATTTTGAAACATCATCTTTACATCTAAAAGTACACCATACTGCTAAACAAACTAGTATATTACAGAATAATCCTCTAAAGAATAATTCTTGAGCTGGTAAACTCATCTTTGTAGCTGCAGTATTTGCTATAAATTCTCCAACTGGCCCCTTTGCAAGCCCTGTTAAGTAAAACATATATCCTGCTAATATTGATCCAACTAAGTTACCAATAAAACTAACTATCCATACTTTTATAGTATCTACCCATGATAAGCTTTTATTTAATGAACCTACTGCCATTACAAAATTATTTCCAGTAAATAACTCTGAACCTGCAAAAACAACTAAACTTAAAGCTCCACCAAATGAAATTCCCATAACAATCTTAGTTGCTGGCGATTCTGCTGCTGTTAACAAGCCTCCAATTGTAAATATAAGCATTATAGCCATACCTACAAAAATTCCTGCTAACATTGCCGAAACAAAATATCCTAACTTATTATTTTTTAATAAATCACTTTTTGCTTTAGCTGCTCCTGCAACTTTATTAAACTCTTCATTAAACATATTATTCCCTCCATTTTATTGTTATTTAAATAACAATTTATGAGGTTATTATATATTCTTTATAAAAGATATACAGTGATTAAAATCACGAATTCTTATTATTTTTAGTAAATTTTACACATATTTTTTCATTTTAATTCCTTTTTATATTAATTTTATCTATATTATTGTAATTTTAAAAATTATTTAAATAAATTTTGTTTTTTCTTATAAATGAAATCCCCCTATTTTTCCATTTAATATTGATATTTTTTTATCATTATATATTTTACAAATATTAAAATAATATAATAAAAATATCTCCTATAACTTATTTATTATAGGAGATATTCTTCTTATTATATGATTACAGTTTTACTACTGCCTATTATAATAGTTTATTCCATCACTAGGCTTAAAATATGTTCTAATATATCCATCTGCCGATACAAATACTATTTCATTTTTATCTTCATCATAGTATATCTCATCACCATCTTCTGCTTCTGTTTTATGTTTTGAAGTAGATGAATTAATAACTTCATTAGCTCCTTTTAGATACTCCTCTTTAGTTTTATAACCAAATTCACTTCCATGCTTTTCAAAGTGATCTTCCCACATTGTTTCATTACGGAATTGAAGAGAAAGATTACTTTCTTGAGTTCCAAAGTTTGTCCCAATTGCTTGCCAGTTAATATCTATATTAAATAATTTACCTAAAAATAAAACTACAAGCACTAATCCAGCAGCTATAATATTTCTTAATGTTTTTTTCTTGTTATCGCTTTTATAATTATTATTCTCAGAACTATCATTTTTATAATTATTATTTATGTTTTCGTTTTTACTACTATTTATATTATAACTTTTATTATTGTTTTTATTTTCCTTTCTACACTCACTACATCTCTTAGGTAGTTCTAAATTCTTATCATTAAAGAATTTAATCTCTGAATCTGTTAACACAAATTCCTTTCCACATTGCTTACAATTTCTTTTTATCACATTTAACCTCCCTTTAATTTATTTTAATATTATAGAGTTATTTAACTTTATAGTATAATTAATATGTTATCATATATTTTAAAAAAGTTCTTTAATAAATTTATAATATTATAAATTTATCACAAACTAAAAGTATATTTCCTTATTAAATATATTTAGGTGGTGATATTTTTGAAAAGATTTTTAGAATATCTATTTATTATCGAAGGAATATTATTTGGAGTAATAGGTGTCTTATTCTTTATAAATCCTTTCAGTACTTTAGCAAATTTTATTAATATTTGTGGAGTATTAATAATTCTTGTTGGTATATTTAGCATTATTAGAGCATTTGGGTCTATCAATAATGTTTTTTTAATAGCAAATGGTACAATTTCAATTTTATTTGGTCTACTTCTCTGTTTCTCGCCTATTGAAACAATTGATACACTTGCTCTATTCTTTGGTGTATGGGCTATTATTAGAGGAGTTTACTTATTCATAATGGCAATTAAATATAGAAATTTAGGTTTTAATTTTCATACTGTTTATATTATTCTTTTATTTATTTTAGGATTATTAATATTAATTAATCCTTCAGTTACAGTACTAGCAACTCCTTATATTATAGGTACTTTCTTTATAATTTCAGCAGTATGTGAAATATATTTAGGATTTAAAATTTAAATAAATATTATAAAAAGTGTTTTATCATATTTTGATAAAACACTTTTTATAATAAATCCCTATATAAATATTTTAAAATATTATTGCCATTATTTTTTATTATTTAAATTTTTAATAATCTATTCCTCAATAAACTTTGTTATCTCTTCATTAAATTTATCTCTTTCATCATAAAAGGTAGCATGTCCACTATTGATAAACTTCACTAAATTACTATTCTTAATTAATTTTTTTTGCTCCTCTGCTAAAGGAAATAAACAAACTCTATCGTGAATACCATGTATAATTAAAGTTTCAACCTTTATTTTTTTCATATCATCAAATAAAGATTCTTCACCTAACCAGGTCTGAGCAATTTTAGCCGTTGACCAACCAGCCGCTTGTAAGCCTAGCTGAAAAAACCATTCCATAAAAGGTTTGCTAACCTTTTTATAAAAAAACATATCTCCAAATTTATTTAAACCTAATGTATCTACTACTGCTTTTACATCATCACTTAATGTATCATAATCGTATCCGCATACTGGCCTATCAGAACTTCCAAATCCTCTTTGATCTATTCCAATACATCTATATCCTTCTTCTATTAAACAGTCATTGGTCTTATGTCAATATTTTGGACACAAAAAGTCAAACTTTTTTATGCTGCACTTCTAGCTAATAATTCACATTGAT
>NZ_JADNLK010000011.1:23773-123641 GCF_015555905.1 Clostridium sp. D43t1_170807_H7 | reverse complement strand
AAAGGAGTTTTTTTATATACTCAACGCTTAAGCTAATCTGAACATACCTGCACAGCAGGTAGTATTCATTTATACAACAAAAAAAGCTGTGAAAAACACAGCTTTAACATGGAGCGGGTAGTGGGAATCGAACCCACCTTTCCAGCTTGGAAGGCTGGAGTATTACCGATATACGATACCCGCATATTCATTTTATTAAGTTCCCTTGAACAATTTAAATTATATTATAATCATTATAGGTTGTCAACATATTTTTTAAAATTTATATAAATATTTTTATTATGAAGCGAAAGACGGGACTCGAACCCGCAACGTCCACCTTGGGAAGGTGATGCTCTGCCATTGAGCCACTTTCGCAAATGGTGCAGGTGAAGGGAGTCGAACCCTTACGCCACTGGCGCTAGATCCTAAGTCTAGTGCGTCTGCCAATTCCGCCACATCTGCATCTACTATTTATATATTACCATATTTTGTAAGAAAATTCAATGTATTTTACTTTTTTTATATTCCCATATTAAGTTGAACAAAAGCTTCTCCTAATGGTTTTCTGAATTCGTAAGTATTTCCCTTCTCCTTATCCCCTATTATAAATAATCTTCTATCACTTATTATTGTAAATCTATTAAAAAACTCTTCTCCATTATTTCTCCAATATCTTAATACCCAATGATTAGACCTACCTGAAAAGTATTGAAGCCAATCATAAGAAGAAAATTCCATAGAATTATAATCATACATAAGACTCACTCCCCAAACTTTAATTTATAAAATAATATGTTACTTTACTTAATAATATGACTTGTTAAACAAAATATTTTACCTTACAATTTATTGACATTACAAAGTTAGATACTTATAATTATTGTTAAGTAAAATTGTAAATTATTTTAATTCGATGAAGAGACGAGTAAATTAAACCTTCATTTACAGAGAGAAAATGCATTAGCTGTAAGCATTTTTAAATGAAATTAATTGAAGACTACCTCTGAGAGACTCTAATCAAGTCCGTTGCATCACGTTACGATGTTTACTTAAGTGGTCTATTTTAGACAATTAAGGGTGGAACCGCGGGAATTATAATGCTCTCGTCCCTTTTCTATACTATTTTGTATAAGAAAAGCGACGAAGAGCTTTTTTTATACAGTAAATTACTACTATATTATTTAAGATAAAGCATAATTTATTTAGAGTTAATTTAAAAACAGCTACACAAACACTTTAACTCTTTTTTATTACTACTTAGCTCTTAAATACTATAAAAGGAAACTCATCATCATATTCAATTCGATGAGCAAATTCAATTAACAAAATCAAAGATTTTGAATTTTACTTAAATGAAGGGAGATATAAAAATGATAAAAATCACTTTAAAAGATGGATCAATTAAAGAAGTTGAAAATGGATCATCAGTTTTAGACGTTGCTAAAGCTATAAGCGAAGGTTTAGCAAGAGTTGCTCAATGTGGAATAGTTAATGGTAAGGTTGTTGATTTAAGAACAACTTTAAATGAAGATTGTGAATTAGAAATTTGTACTTTTGATTCTCAAGAAGGAAAAGATGCCGTAAGACATAGTATTTCTCATGTACTTGCTGCTGCAGTTAAAAGATTATTCCCTGAAGCAAAAATTGCTATTGGACCTGCAATTGCTAACGGCTTCTACTATGATTTTGATGTAGAAAAACCTTTCTCTGCTGAAAATTTAGAAAAAATCGAAGCGGAAATGAAAAAAATAATAAAGGAAAATCCTCAAATTGAAAGATTTGAACTTCCTAGAAATGAAGCTTTAGAGCTTATGAAGGATGAACCTTACAAAGTTGAATTAATAAATGATCTTCCAGAAGATGAAGTTATATCATTCTATAAAATGGGTGATTTTACTGATTTATGTGCTGGACCTCACGTATTATCATTAAAGAATATCAAAGCTATTAAACTTATAAGAAGTGCTGGTGCTTACTGGAAAGGTGACGAAAAGAACAAGATGCTTTCTAGAATATACGGAACTGCATTCTTAAAGAAAGCTGACTTAGATGTTCATTTAGAAGCTTTAGAAGAAGCTAAAAAGAGAGATCATAATAAATTAGGTAGAGAACTTGGATTATTTACTACTGATGAAAAAGTAGGTCAAGGACTTCCATTATTCATGCCTAAGGGAGCTAAATTATTCCAAACTCTTCAAAGATGGATTGAAGATGAAGAAGAAAAAAGAGGTTATGTTTTAACTAAGACTCCATTCATGTCTAAGAATGACTTATTTGTAGCTTCTGGACACTGGAGCCACTATAAAGATGGTATGTTTGTATTAGGTGATGAAGAAAAAGATGCTGAAGTTATGGCTTTAAGACCAATGACTTGCCCATTCCAATTCACTGTTTATAATGCAGAACAACACAGCTATAGAGATCTTCCAATAAGATATGCTGAAACTTCTACTCTATTTAGAAAAGAAGCTTCAGGTGAAATGCACGGTCTTACTAGAGTTAGACAATTCACTTTATCAGAAGGTCATATAATCTGTACTCCAGACCAATTAGAAGATGAATTCAAAGAAGTTGTTGATTTAATAAACTACGTTATGGAGACTTTAGGAATTTCTGAAGATATATCTTACAGATTCTCTAAATGGGATCCAACAAATACTGAAAAGTATATAAACAATCCAGAAGCTTGGGAAGCTACTCAAAACCAAATGAGAACTATATTAGATCACTTAGGAATTGATTATGTTGAAGCTGAAGGTGAAGCAGCATTCTATGGGCCAAAACTTGATATTCAATCTAAGAATGTTCACGGAAAAGAAGATACAATAATTACTGTTCAAATTGACTTTGCTTTAGGTGAAAGACTTGGTATGACTTACATCGATAAAGATGGTGAAAAGAAAATACCATTTGTTATTCATAGATCATCAATTGGATGTTATGAAAGAACTATCGCAACTTTAATTGAAAAATATGCTGGTGCTTTCCCAACTTGGATGTCTCCAGTTCAAGCTAAGGTTCTTCCACTATCAGATAAATATGCTGACTATGCTAATGAAGTAGTTAAAACTTTAAGAAGCAATGGTGTTAGAGTTGAAGCTGACCACAGAGTTGAAAAAATTGGTTACAAAATTAGAGAAGCTAGACTTGAAAGAGTTCCTTATATCTTAGTTGTAGGTGAAAAGGAAGCTGCTAACAATGAAGTTTCTGTAAGAAGTAGAAAGAATGATGATGAAGGAGCAATGGCTTTAGATGCATTTGTTTCTAGAATCACTTCTGAAATAGCTAATAAAGAAAGATAATTTTATTAAACATGATAAGCAAATTTGTTTATCATGTTTTTTTATTTAATTTTATAATTTTAATATATTGTTTTATATGCAATTAACATAAAATTTATTAATTTGTATATCATTATATATATGAAGTATTTAGTATAAAAGGATTGATTAATTTTGAGATTTAATGAAAATAATAATTTAAAATTAACTAAAGAAGAAATTGAAAATTGTAGACATAAATCCGAAAAAAAGTGGTATGGAATTCTAGTATTTATTAACTTAATTATAATAATTTCAGTAATAATTTTTTGTATTATAAATATTCATAATTATAATACCTTACCTAATACTTTAAAAGAATCTTTTTCCGATCCTTCTGCCTATGCAAATGTTGTAATCTCTCCTAGTTCTGCTTTAAGTAATTTTCCAACAGAACTTCAACTACTAATAACAGGATTAATAGTAATAATTGCTTTTCCTTTTGGAGTAAATATCTATTATGCAAAATATAGATCTAGAGCAATAAAGATAACTGAAAATAACTTTCCAGAAATATACTATAATATTTCTGAATACTCTAATAAGCTAGGTCTAAAAAAAATACCTGAAGCTTTTTTAATTCAACAAAATGGTGTTATGAATGCTTTTTCTGCATTTATAATTCATAAGCAATATATAGAAATAGATAGCGATTTATTTGAAATTGCTTATAGAGAATATAATGATTTAGAATCTATTAATTTTATAATAGCTCATGAATTGGCTCATATAAGATATAAGCATGCTACATTTTCTTATAATTTATTTATTTTATTTTCAACTTTAATTCCTATAATAGGAACTACCGCATCTAGAGCCAGAGAATATAGCTGTGATAGGCTTGCTCAAAAAGTTACTGGTAATAGTGGTGTTGAAGCCATATTTTCTTTATTTGCCGGTAAGCATCTTTATAAGAAAATTGATGTTTATGATTATATTGAAAATAGTAAGGATATAAAAGGATTTTTTGTATGGTGTAATAATTTAGTAAGTTCTCATCCAATATTACCAAAAAGAATTAGAGCATTAATTATGGAAAAAGGAAGCGGAGAACTTTATTAGCAAATTACAAATTTTAACCTTAATGAGTTATAAATAAGAAAAAAGCTAATGTAATCTGCACATTACATTAGCTCTTTTCCTTTTCACACAACTTATTTAAATTCAACATTGGCTTATAAATAATACAAGATATAATTTTTAGAGAAAATTTCTTCCTTAAAGAAAAGATGATTTTAACTAGTTTTTAGAATAATACTCTACAACTAAAACTTCATTAATTTCTATTGGAACTTCAGATCTTTCAGGAAGTCTTTCTAAAACTCCAGAGAAATTAGCTTCATTTTTACTTAAGTATGGTAAAACATTAAGTATATTTGATTCAAAGTTTTCTTTGAACATAACATTCTTTTGAGATTTTTCTCTTAATTTAATCTCATCCCCAACTGAAACGTTGAATGATGGAATATCAACTTTTTTACCATTAACTAAAATATGACCATGAACAACCATTTGTCTTGCTTGTCTTATTGAGTTTGCAAATCCTAATCTATAAACTAAATTATCTAATCTGCATTCTAATAAGTTAATTAAAGCATGACCTGTTAATTCTTTTATATAATTTTTAACCAAATCAAAAAAAGAAAGTGCATTAAATTTAAATGCACTCCCTTTAGCTTTTCTTTTTATTAAGCAACTATTAATTTCTTTGCTTCTTCGTAATAATCTTCATTTTTCATATTCTCAATAAACTTCTCTACATATGCTTCTGAAGTACATTCAATAAAAATTGCAACTTCCCCACTTATACTTTTATCTATAATCTTTATATTATTAAAATTTTCCCTACATTTATTTATTGCTTCATCTATATTTAATGTCTTTATTCTTAATATACAATTACATGTCTTGCTTGCAAATTTTATTACATTTGCTTCTTCTTTATTAAAACTATCAACATCAGTAAATCTATTATTTATAATATCATTTAAATCACTATAAACAGCACTTCCTGTAGGTAATTTTCCAGCCCCTTTACCTACAAATAATAATTCACCTATTTCATCCCCATTTAAAATAACTGCATTAACTTCATTATTAATCTTAGCTAATATACTTTGTTCATCTACTAATACAGGCTTAACAGATGTATATATTCCACTTTTACATTTAAATGCTTCTGCTACAAGCTTAATCTTACAATTTAATTTATTAGCATATTTAAAGTCATTTTCATCTATATTAGTGATTCCTTCTATTGATATATCATTCCACTTAAACTTCTTATCAAAAGCTAGACTTGATAGTATTGAAAGTTTTCTAGCTGCATCATACCCCATAACATCAGATTCTGGATTAGTTTCTGCAAACCCAAGCTCTTGCGCCTCTTTAAGTGCCTCTTCATAAGACAAACCTTCACTATCCATCTTAGTTAATATAAAATTAGTTGTTCCGTTTAATATTGCTTTTATACTATTTATCTCATTTCCATAGAGGCTTTCAGTTAATGGCTTTATTATAGGAATACCACCTGCCACTGCTGCTTCAAATTTTAAAGAAACATTATTTTCCTTAGCTAATTGAAATAATTCATGTCCAAATGTAGCTATTAAATCCTTATTTGCTGTAACTACATGCTTCTTTAATGATAATGCATTTTTAACATAATCATAAGCTGGATGAAGACCACCCATTACTTCTATTACAACATCACTCTCTACAGAAAATAATTCTTCTACATTATCAGTAATAACTTCATTATGGCTTGAAGCAATATGCTTTTCCTTGTTTCTAACTAATATACTTGTTATTACTACTTCATTTTTTTCATTATTTTCTCTATTTTTATCTATTAATTCAATAAGTCCACTACCTACTACTCCATATCCCATAATAGCTACTTTAGTCATAATTATTCCTCCACTCAATTCTTATATAGCTTTTAATGCTTCACTAATATCATTAATTAAATCTTTAGTATCTTCTATCCCAACAGAAAGTCTTAATAAATCTGGTGTAACACCACTTGCTAATAACTCTTCTTCATTTAATTGACTATGACTTGTAGTTGCTGGATGTAAAAGACAACTTCTCGCATCTCCTAAAGTCACTGCCAATGCTATTAAATTTAATCCTCTACTAAATTCTTTAGCATTTTCTATTCCACCTTTAATTCCAAAAGTTAAAAGACCACTTGCTCCACCTTTAAGATAT
Organism: Clostridium sp. D43t1_170807_H7; assembly: GCF_015555905.1. Taxonomy (GTDB): domain Bacteria; phylum Bacillota; class Clostridia; order Clostridiales; family Clostridiaceae; genus Clostridium. Next base: position 117,126 of record NZ_JADNLK010000011.1, on the reverse strand, counting down.
TTCTTTGCTAAATCATAAGATTTACTTCCTTCAAGTAAAGGATAATTAACCCATGATACTTTTTCTTGAGTTGTTAACCACTGTGCTATTTCTAATGCATTTTTGGAATGTCTTTCCATTCTTAAATGTAAAGTTTCTAAACCTAAATTAGTTAAATAAGCATTAAATGGACTCATACATGCTCCTAAATCTCTTAATAAAGTTACTCTAAGCTTAACTATATATGCTGCACTTCCGAAGCTTTCAACATATTTAATTCCATGATAACTTGGATCTGGTTCTGTAAAATCATTGAAATTACCATTTGTCCAATCAAAATTTCCTCCATCTACTACTATTCCCCCAATAGTTTGGGCATGTCCTTCAGAATACTTTGTTGTTGAATGAACAACTATATTTGCCCCATGTTCAAATGGATTGCAAAGATAAGGTGTTGCTACTGTATTATCAACTATAAATGGTACCTTAATCTTTTTAGCTACATTTGAGAATTTATTGAAATCTAAAACATTTAATCCTGGATTTCCTATTGTTTCTCCATATATAGCCTTTGTATTTGGCTTAGCCTTAGATAAAATTTCTTCTTCAGATGCGTCTGGCTCTACAAAAGTAACTTCTATTCCTAAATTCTTTAAGTGTACTGTAAATAAATTAACTGTTCCGCCATATAAAGATGTTACTGAAATTAAATGATCTCCAGCTTTACAAACATTTAAAACTGCGTAAAGAATTGCTGATTGACCTGAAGCAGTTGCAACTGCACCAACTCCGCCTTCTAATTTTGCATACTTTTCTTCCAACGCCCCAACTGTTGGATTAGAAATTCTACTGTATAAATGACCATCAGCCTTTAAAGCAAATAATGCCTCTAATGTATCTGGGTCATCATACTTATAAGTTGCACTTTGGTAAATTGGTAAAACCCTTGGTTCACCTGACTTTGGTGAATATCCTCCATGAATTCCTACTGTTCCTTTTCCTAAATTAATTGCCATAAAAAATCCCCCTTTTTATTAGTTAGAATTTAGTAGTTTTAATTATTAGATATTTTAAAACTATGCTCCTATCTTCATTTAATTTTTAATACTTATTGCTTTTTATTAATAGATAATTTTCAAATATTGTTTATTATCTAAAATGCCCCTAATTTTTTGTACAAAAAAAGCTATTTCTTATTATCCTTTATAGATAATGAGAAATAGCTAAATAAGCTTATTTACTAATATATACTCTCATTTCTCAGGTTAAACCTGCAGGATTTAGCACCAGCGTCAATGAGTGACAAGTTTCAAGTGATAAGTTTCAAATTATTTAAAACTCCTTATGGAACTTTATTATTAACTATTCACTTGCCACTTGTTACTTGTCACTTGCGACAGGTTGCTAGGTTTCTCAGGGCCAGTCCCTCCACCATTCTTAATAAAAGATTTTTTATTTAATTTGTTATCTTTATTATACACATATGGAATATTTTTTCAAGTAATTTGTTTTATTTTTTTAAATTTCATCAATTTTTATAAATTCATTATTAGTTATTATACAATTCACTTTAATATCATGAGCTTCATTCTCGATACTATTTACTATCTGAAAATCATAAGCTAATACTATCTTATTACTTTCATCTTTAATGTGTGAAAAATATTTATCATAATATCCTCCACCATAACCTATTCTATTTCCTCTTCTATCAAAAGCCACACCTGGCATTATTATTAAATCAAAATTTTCACATATTTTATCTTTATCCACATGTTTTGGCTCAAGTATTCCCCACTTATCCACAATCATGTTATCCAAACTGTTAATTCTCATTGCTACCATTTCTTTATTAACCTTATCAGTCTTAGGAACATAGATTTCTTTATTATCATTTAAAGCATATTTTATAAATTCAATAGTATCAACCTCAGAGCCGAAACTTACATAAGTGAATATTTTCTTAGAATTTTTATAAAACTCACAATTTATTAATTCACTAAATATACAAATATCATATTCAATTTTAATATCTAAAGATAAATCATTTCTTTTGTTTATTATATTTTTTCTTATACTTTTCTTATCCATTAATATTATCCCCCATATAACCTTTACTATATTACTTATTTTATATTATTAAATAAATTATTCTAAAACTCTCTCTTTAATTAAAACAATATCCCTTAATATTGACGCTGCTGCATTCATTGTACCAGAAGCTCCTCCAATTATACTTATATCTCCTAATGTATCAGTTTTAAAACAAACTCCCTTATTTTTATAATCAACAAAATAAAGTGGATGATCTTCCTTTATTTCTATTAGTCTTACATAAGCTTTTACTATATTATCTTCTCTCTGAACTTTCCCTATTAATTTTAACTTTTTATTTTCTTTTTGAGCCTCTTTTATTGTTTCTAGTTTAACTTCTGTTATACCCTTTACTTCTATATCTTCTAATTTCATATTTGCATCCATAAGAACATTAGCTAATATTACTATCTTACATGCAGTATCATATCCTAAAACATCAAGACTTGGATTAGCTTCTGCTATTCCATCTTTTTGTGCTTGAGTTAAAGCCTCTTCATAACTCACTTCCTCCATTGACATTTTACTTAATATATAATTTGTCGTTCCATTTAATATACCTGCAATAGATTGTATCTCACTACCCGCAACATCATATAAGCCTCCATTAATTGAAGGCAATGCTCCTCCAGTTGTACAACCTACCTTAAGTTTTACTGAATTTTTATCAGCAATTTCTTTTAATTTTTTATATTTTAATATAATAGGGCCCTTGTTACCTGTAACAACATTTATTCTGCTCTCTAATGCTCTTTTTATATGTGTTAATCCAGGCTCACCAGTTTCTATATTAGTAGATGTTAATTCTACCAAAGTATCAATATCATTATTTTTTATTACTTCATCAATACTTAAATTATCTTTCCATGATATATGTTCTTTAATACTTTTGCCTTTATTAATAAATTCAAGTAATTCTTCTAAATCAATACTATTTGCTTTATAGATTCCACCATCACTTTTTATTATATATTTTACTTTTATATCTACGTTATATTTTTCAAAAATATAGTTTTTCTTTTCTACTAATAACTTTATTAATGCTTGTCCTACTCCACCAAAACCTATTAATCCTATCTTCATATTACACCCCAAACTTTATATTAAAGGCATTTACCTTTAACAGATAAACGCCTTCTATGCTATTCATAAATATTTATTTCTTTTTTAGCTCGTTCTTTTAAATTTAATATCTTAAAACATAAAACCATTAATACCAAACCTATTATAGGCACAGCAATAAATAATATAGTTGTCCATATTTCACTTGTAGGATAATAAACAAAATTAACTAAAAAATTATTTGTAAAATGCATGGTCATACATAAATAAATTGACCTAGTATAATAAAATACAGTTCCTAATATTAATCCTAATAAAAAGGCATTAATACCTTGTGGTACATTTAAATGTGCTATCCCAAAAATTAATGCTGAATAAACTATAGCCTTTTTGCTATTATACTTATTTATTAATCCCTTTAATAATATTCCCCTATATAAAGTTTCTTCAAAAATAGGTGCAATTACACAAGTTTCTATTAACAATATTACTATTGGCAATGAATTAAAGTATTCAACTGCAGATTCAAACATATCTCCTGTGGGGATTAAGAATAATATATAATCAAACCATCCATAAGTAATAAATATATATGAAATAATTAATAATGATACAACTAAATAATCTCTTTTTCTTATTTCAAAACTATTACTAATATCATTTGATATATGAAAGTTTCTATTTATAAATACAATAATAATTAAAAGAGTTCCAAATTGATAAATACATGATAATAATGTTGATATAATATACCAAAAATCAGTATATGTATCAACTCCTACCTCACTTAAAACACTATAAAATACATCTGTCGGAGTATTCAAAAACATAAGCACTATATCAAATAAAAATGATAGTCCCAATGCTTGCCAAAAATTTATTGGCTTTATTTCTATTTTTTCTTTATTCAAATCTTTAAAATAGTTTATACTCATACAATCCTTTTCCTTTTATATTAATATATTTATTTTATTTTATTCTCCAGTTAATGTAAACATTATTGTAAAAATAAAAAAGCTAGTTAAACTAGCCTTTTATTTTTACTTATCTATTTTTGATGAAAAAGTTGCACATTCAGTCTGTATTTCTGATAAGGCATAAGAGCCTTCTATACTTATATTGCCAGCTTCACATTTCTGATTATTATTATATTTACAATTTTCTGCTTCACATAATACATTTAATAAATTTTTAGGTGATTGTATATTATTAGTAAGTTCTCCTTGACTTCTTCTAAAATTTTCACAACTTGTAAATTTTGCAGTAATTGTATTTTTGCCTGCAACTTTTATAACTTCTCTACAACATAAATTATTTTGATTATGAGTACATGTATTAACACTACATACTAAGTTATTCATTTTTAATCCTCCGATAAAATACTATTTCAGATAATATTATCTTATTAATATTACCTTTTTATACTTTGTTCTAATTTTAAATAATGTATAAATGATATTACTCTTACTTCCTCTCTAGTAATTAGCTAACTTTTTCTATAAGCCACTTTATTTTTTACTTATATTCGATTAAAATTATTAGTAATAGCCAAAATATATGTTATAAATGTTATATAATTAGGAAATAATTATTTTTTATAGAATAATTTTTATTCTTATATAAATATTTTTAACTTAAAATTAATCGTTAATAGGAGAGGTAAACTATGTCAACTGAAATTAATTCTTCTAATTTTATAAGAAATATAATAGTAGATGATTTAGAAAGCGGAAAACACAAAGAAATAATAACTCGTTTCCCACCAGAACCAAATGGATATCTTCATATAGGTCATGCAAAATCTATACTTTTAAACTTTGGTTTAGCTGAAGAATTCAAAGGTAAAACTCATCTTAGATTTGATGATACTAACCCAGTAAAAGAAGATACTGAATATGTTGAATCAATAAAGGAAGATGTAAAATGGCTTGGTGGAAACTGGGATGAACTTTACTTTGCATCAGATTATTTTGATGAAATGTACAACAGAGCAGTTCTTTTAATAAAGAAAGGATTAGCTTATGTTTGTGATTTAACTCCAGAAGAAGCTAAAGAATACAGAGGTACTTTAACTCAACCTGGTAAAGAAAGCCCATATAGAAATAGATCTGTAGAAGAGAACCTAGATTTATTTGAAAGAATGAAGAACGGTGAATTTAAAGATGGAGAAAAAGTTTTAAGAGCTAAGATTGATATGTCTTCTCCTAATATGAATATGAGAGATCCTATTATCTATAGAATTGCTCATGCAACTCACCATAATACAGGAGACAAATGGTGCATCTATCCTATGTATGACTTCGCTCATCCATTAGAAGATGCTATAGAAAAGGTAACTCACTCTATTTGTACTTTAGAATTTGAAGATCATAGACCTTTATATGATTGGGTTGTTAGAGAGTGTGAAATGGAAGCTCAACCTAGACAAATTGAATTTGCTAGATTAAACATGACTAACACAGTTATGAGTAAAAGAAAACTTAAACAATTAGTTGATGAAGGTATTGTTGATGGATGGGATGATCCAAGAATGCCTACTATATCTGGTTTAAGAAGAAGAGGATGTACTCCAGAGGCCTTAAAGAACTTCTGTGCTGCAATTGGTGTTGCTAAAGCTAACTCTACAGTAGACTCTCAAATGCTTGATTATTTTGTAAGAGAAGATTTACAAATGAAGGCACCTAATGCAATGGCAGTTTTAAGACCTTTAAAATTAGTTATTACTAACTATCCAGAAGGGCAAACTGAAATGCTTGAAGTTAGTAATAATGCTAAGGATGAGTCTTTTGGTAAGAGATTAGTTCCATTCTCAAGAGAATTATATGTTGAACAAGAAGACTTTATGGAAGTTCCAATAAAGAAATATTTCAGATTATTCCCTGGAAATGAAGTTAGATTAATGGGTGCTTACTTTGTTAAATGTAATGAAGTAATTAAAGATGAAAATGGTAATGTAACTGAAATTCATTGTACTTATGATCCTGAAACTAAGAGTGGTTCTGGATTTACAGGAAGAAAAGTTAAAGGAACTATTCACTGGGTAGATGCAAATAATTGTGTACCTGCTGAATTTAGATTATATGAACCTTTAATTTTAGATGATGCTCCTGAAAATGAAGGTAAACACTTCTTAGAACAAATAAATCCAAATTCTATGGAGGTTTTACAAGGATTTATAGAGCCAACAGCTGTAGAAAATGCTAAACCTCAAGATAAATTCCAAATGGTTAGAAATGGGTTCTTTAATGTAGACTCTAAATATACTACACCTGAAAAATTAGTATTTAATAGAATAGTTTCTTTAAAATCTTCATTTAAATTAAAATAAGAGAAAGGCATTTGCCTTTCTCTTATTTTAATTAGGTATAGTGAGTGTCTTTGAGGTTTCATACACAGTAATTTTTATAATTTTATAATCAGGTACACACAAGTCGCCACTTATATAATCATTTTTTTAGAGTTCCTCTATCTTCATGGAACCCATAATCACCAGTTAAATCGTTTAACAAATTACAATCACAGTCTATATCCCAATATTGAGAACTTAAATGATTGTCTTCACTTTTATAAGTATAAATTTTCTTTTTATTATCATTCATCCCATTGGTCTACCCTCCTAACACTCTTATCGATATTAGTTTGCACTATATTATTAATTTAATACTAGTACTTATTGTTATAATTTAAAAAATTTATATTTTCTTAATTTAGCACCATTGGTTATTTGTTTCAGTTTTTTCTTTTTTCTCACATTTACATTTATCAGTAATATTTGATTTTACACTTGCAGGTGATGCCCATTGATTATTTACTGCAGATTTTGGTGCACCACTATTGCATCCACATCCACAAGTTGATTCACAATCACTTTTTCCTTCTGTATGACATCCACAATTTGAATGTTTACTCATAACATTTACCTCCAATATTCTGTTAAATTTAGTCCTGATACAACCAAGTCTAATACTTAGTTCTACCACCACTACAATAATAGTTTATACATTATAATTACTTTGATACCTTGTATTAATTGTTGCTATTAGCGAGAGCTTCTCATTTTTTCTATAATATAATCTAATTTATCTTTTTACCCAATACAAATTAAATTTAGCACCTTTAATAATATTTCTACAAAATAAAAACTTTCTATAAAAATAGAAAGTTTTTATTTGAAATATTTTATTGCATAGAATTTTGATTTGAATTTTGTTGTGCTTTTTTATATGCTTCAATATTTGCATCAATTTGAGCACTACTATTCATACCTTGTTGTGCATTGTTAGTCATAGCTGAATTACTTTGATTTTTATTATTCATATTGTTCATAATATTACCTCCAATTATATTTTTCGGTATTATTTTATGAATTTTAAATAATATAATACATACCAATATATTCAGATTAAGCTTAATTATGTAATATAATAAATATAAATTAGTATAAAAATGCTGTATTTAGATTAAATTAATAATTTCAATCTAAATACAGCTCCCTTTATTATAAACTTAAAAATTTATTAAATCTTTCTCTAACTCTTTCTTCACCCATGATTTGCATTAAAGTATAAAGATCTGGAGTATTTGTTCTATGTGATAGTGCACTTCTTACAGCTCCTGCAACATCAGAAATCATACCCTTATATGCATCTGGATTAGCCTTGAACTCTTTTCTATTTGCACAGTATCCAAGCTCTGCTCCAATCACTTTTAATTCTTCAAACCAATTTTCTTGGCTTCCTATATTGAAAGTAAACTTCTTTGCATATTCTTCAATTATAGCTTTAGCATTTTCTAAAGATAAAGTCTTTGGTAATTCTACTTGTTCAGCAGTTTCATTATAGAATAATTCATCAAAGAAGTAGAATATTTTATCTTTAACTTCATCCCACTTAGCAAAGTCTTTTCTTGGCTTTGGACCTTCTTTATCTATATTAAATATTTCTCTAGCCATAGCTTCATTTGAAGTTACTAGGTTATACATTTCTTCGTCATATTGCTTAGCCCATGCAGTATATTGTTCATATACTTTATCTGCTGGCATTCTAGCTATAACATCTTTAGAAACGTCATTTAATTTTACTAAATCAAATAATGCTCCACTCTTACTCATTTTTTCTAAAGCAACATGGAATTCATGATAATCAGCAGTTGGATTTTCTGCTCTCCATTCTTCATAACTTGAGTTTACTATGTTTAATAAGTATTCAATAACACATACTACTGGATATCCAACTTCATTATAGTAAGAAACAGCTGCTTCAGCATCTTTTCTCTTAGAAAGCTTTCTCTTAGATCCACCTTCTTGTTTCATTATTGTTGGAATATGAGCATAGTTTGGTCTTTCAAATCCTAATACTTCAAATAATTGAACGTGTATTGGAAGTGATGATAACCATTCTTCTCCTCTTATTACATCTGTAGTTCTCATTAGATAGTCATCTATAGCATGTGCAAAGTGATATGTTGGAAGTCCATCACCTTTTATTAAAACTACGTCTTGATTATTTTCTGGGAAAGATATGTCTCCCTTTATTAAATCGTGGAATTCTACTCTATTTTCAATGTTTCCTGGTGATTTTAATCTTAAAATATAAGTTTCACCATTATTTATTCTTTCAATAGCTTCCTCTTCAGTAATATTTCTGTATTTAGCATATTCTCCATAGTATCCTGGAGTTATTTTATTAGCAATTTGTTCTTCTCTTAATGCTGCTAATTCTTCTGGAGTACAGAAATCTGGGTATGCTAAACCTTTTAATAATAAATCCTTAGCAAAAGTTCTGTATATTTCAGCTCTTTCACTTTGTCTATATGGACCGTATTCTCCTTTTGAAGTTTCTTGACCAGTCATTCCTTCGCTGAAGTCCATTCCAAAGTTATGCATAGTTGCAATTGTATCTTCAATAGCTCCTTCAACTTCTCTTTTTTGGTCTGTATCTTCTATTCTTAAATAGAAAACACCTTCACTTTGGCTTGCTAATCTTTCATTGATTAATGCAGCAAAAACTCCACCTATATGTTGGAATCCTGTTGGTGATGGTGCATATCTAGTTACTCTAGCACCCTCTTTTAAGTTTCTTTTTGGATATTTTGCTATGTAATATTCTCTATCATGTTCAACATTAGGGAATATTATTTCAGCTAACTTTTCAAATGCCATATTTAATTCTCCTTTATATATAATGTAAAAAAATGGCTGTTCCCCGGAGGTACACCCATTTATATCCAAATAAAAAAGTTTCCATCCTAAATATTATTAGGACGAAAACTTATATTCCGCGTTACCACCTAAATTGGTTAATATAAATTATTAACCCACTCAAATACTTATTAATTTTTATTGCTCCAAGGTTTCCTTCAATAGTTTTAAATTTTAGGCTCTCACCATTCCTAAATCGCTTTAAATTAAATATCTATTTACTGCTCCTCTTCAACGCAATTACTATAGTTATTTTTAACAAATTACACATTAATTATACAGATTCAAATTATTATTGTAAAGTATTTCTCTTATCTATAGCTTATATAAAAACGTCTATATACCTTTATCTAATTAAAATAATATAAATAAGTATCCTCTAAGGTACTCTTTACATCATTGATATTTAATTCCTTTGGTTTATCTTCTGATACTATTCTTGCTAATAATCCATCATTAGTTTTTATAATATTACTAATATTATATTTTTCTTTTACTTTATTAAGTTGATTTTCTTGTATTCTAGCTTCAAATACTTTTCCTTGCATACTCTCTACTATAGTATCAGGATTGTCCTTTAATAATAATTTACCTTTGTTCATAAGCAAAATTTCTTTAGATATATACTGTATATCTGAAACTATATGTGTCGTGATAATAACTATCTTATTTATAGCAATTTCACTTATAAAATTTCTTATTCTTATTCTTTCCATAGGATCTAATCCAGCTGTAGGCTCGTCTAATAACAAGACTTCTGGATCATTAAGTAATGCTTGAGCAATAAGTATTCTTTGTTTCATTCCTCCTGAATATGCTCCTAACTTCTTATCAGCATGATCCTTCAAATTAACTAAATTTAATACATTTTCAATTCTTTCTTTTGCCTCTTTTTTAGGAATTCCTTTTAAAGATGCCATGTACCATAAAAATCTTCGCCCAGTAAAACTTTTATAAATTCCTTGCTGCTGTGGCATATATCCTAATATATTTCTAAAATCTTTGCCTAATTCTATTATATTTTCTCCATTATATAATACTTCACCACTATCTGCTTTAATATTATCAGCAATTATATTCATTAATGTAGATTTTCCAGCTCCATTTGGACCTAATATACCATAAACACCACTAGTAAATTCAGTACTTAAGTTATCTAAAGACTTTGGCTTTCCTTTAACATACGTCTTGCTTAAATTCTTTATTTCCAGCTTCATGCTTGTACCCCTCTTCTTAATAACTTCTCATTTTTAAACTTCTTTTGTGTAACAAATACAATTCCAACTACTAATATTATGATACTAATAAAATAAATTATATTAAAACTTATTCCACTCTTATAAGATAATGATTCATTAAGACTAAAAATATTTGAAATTGATATATTTCCATTAAGATTTACCCCTATTACCCTCATTAATATACTTGGTATTAATAAAATTGTAGAAATTATTATAGTAGTAATATGATTTTTACTTAAAAGTGATAAACAAACTATACATGTTGTTATGCACATTACTCCAATACACTTTAATATACTTTCTAAAATTATAAACTGAATAATTGTTAGATTTGCTGATATATTCATATATTGTTCTATACTTTGAATTGGTGCCTTTAAAAATTCAATTCCAAATTCATCTATAACATTAATATAAGTAGGCATATATACCAATATTAATAATATTGCTGTAATTATATAACTTATAATAAATTTATATAAAAATAATTTTTTTCTTTCCTTACTACCTTGAATTAATATTATAGCTCCACTTTTATATTCTTTTGCAAAAATATTAGAAAGAATAATAATAAGTAATATAGATAAATATATTCCATTATTTAATTCTGACTTTAAATTAAACAACTCTTCTTTTATATTTTTATCTATAAAATGAACATTTATATTTTTAGTATCTTTTATATATTTTAAATACTGATATTGATTATATACTTCATCAAATGCCTCTACCTTCTTATTAAGAATTTCTAACTTAAGTGATTTTTTTTCATATTCATCTCTAGTTATCTTATTTTTTTGAAGCAAATATTCATTTTTTAATTTTTGTTCTCCGATACTATAAAGCTTTTGTTGTTCTCTTTCTAAGTACCTTTCCTTTCCTTGGGTTAATACTCCTGAAAGTTTATTTATATAATTTTTATATATAATAGTATCATTATCATAAGATCTTTCTTCATTAATATTTATATTAGAAATACTTATAAATACAGCTATTAGTATTACTACATAAGCTTTATTTTCAATAATTATTTTATAAATCTCATTAAAAAATAATGTTGATGGTATGGTCATTCTACTTATCTTACTTTTTAATTTTAAGAAAATATTTAAGTTAAATTCCTTACCTTTAATATCTTTTTCCTTTATAAAAATTAAAATATTAATACATATAAGTATTGGTAAAACTGTTACTAACATAATTTTATATATAGAAAATAAGTTTATAGCCTTTGTAAAAAAATTTATATTTATATATTCTCCTAGTAACTTTCCTACAGCTAAAAATGAAAATATGTTTATATATTTTAAAGCATTTAATGCAGAATTAAATGGAATAAATTTATAGAACATATAGCTTAAGAAAATAAAAGTAACTACTGCTATATATGATTTTGTCACATTTTTATTTAATTGAATTATCATAGTAACTATTACTGAAATCATTATTGATGTAAATATTTTAAATATAATAAAAAGTACTAAATATTCTTTTACACTTATTAATAAATTACATTCTCTAAAGTTTGAAATAGATTGAATACTTCTATTTATGTCTCCAAATCCATATAATTTATCTGAAATTATCATTAATGAAAAATAAACAAATGCCGTTATTGTTATTACAGAAAGAATCATTGTAATTAATTTTGTAGTAATTAATGGTTGTCTTCCTTTTTTATTAGCTTTAAGAAGATTTAAAATTTCATTTTCTCTTTCTTGTAAAAATATATTTATTGATAAAATTATAATTATTAATAGTATACTTAAATCTGATATCCAGTAGTTAGATATAGCTGTAACCCCTTTTTCAATTCCCACACTCGTTTCTACTGAATTTAACTTTTGGAAATCTTCAGCTGTTTTTATTATATTGTTATATGAAAAACTTCCCTTTTTATGAAATATAGATACTTTAAGTAGTTTATCTTTATCCTCTTCCACACTTTTTAAATAATCTTTATATGTGCTAACATGATTAATCTGATCACTTAAAATTTCTATTAAATATAAATCTAAATTAAGTTTATTAAAGTCCCTTGAATATATACTTTTATTGAACTTTTCTATTATTTCTTTCTCTTCATCATTTAAGACCATATAATTATTATCATTTTCTATATACATATAATAAATACTAGTATAATTAATTAACTCTTCTTCTAGTTCTTTTAATCCTTCTAGATTATTTTTATATTGTTCCTCTAGTTCATAATATCTATCTAAATTATCTATAAGAATATCATTATATTTAATTTGATTATTATAGAACCCTAGAATACTGATAATAATTAATATAATAATACTAGATATTACTGCTTTATTAGAAAATAATTTTTTAAATTCATACCCTAATATTTTCCTCACCTCTATAAAAGCTCATCTACTATAAATTTTTACTCTTATTACATCCAATCATTCAAACAATAATTAAATAAAATTATACTAAATATCCTTTTACTCCTATATCATCTTTATTTACTAACTGTAGTATCTAAATATTTTGATTCCAATTCAAATAATGTTTGCCATTGCAAATTACCTGTTCCTATTTTACTTTTATCAGCATATCTTATATATGCTTTTTCTTCACTTCTACCTCTTAAAAACATATACTTTTCATCCCCACTGATAAAAGAATTATAAATACCACTATATGGAGTATCTATAGAATCTACTTTATTTCCCTTTTTATCATAAATTGTTATAATTCGATTCTGATTCCCATCCTCAATTGATAGAATATTGTCTACATATATATAATTATCATCAGAATAATAAAAAGTTCCTTCAAATTCTTTATTAAATAGTACCTTACTTTCTTTTGTTTCTAAATTATATTCATATAGCTTATTATCAGTAATATAATTATTCCCATCTAACTTCCTTGGTAATATAACTAGATTTTTATTGGAAATTCCAAATGAGCCAATTGTATCAGCACTTATATCTTCTGCAATTTTATATCTTTTATTATTTTTAATATTATACAAACTATCATATACTATAATTTTTCCACTCTCTTGATCAAATCCACTTTCAGAAAATATTAAATTTTCTCCAATTGGTATAATATTCGAAATACTTCCATCAACTAATTTACCTGTAAATAACTCCTTTATTTCTGATCCACTATTTAATATATCGTATTCCTTTAATGTATATTGGTATATTCCCTTTTCTGCATCATCGCTTTCAAGTGAAAGCTTGGATACTGAATAATATAATTTCCCTCTATGTAAAGCCATAGAATAAATATCTGATTCTAATTTACATACTGTTTCTCTTTTATCTCCATCTAATGAAATTCTAATTAACTCTGGATTAAAGCTATCTTTTAAGAAATCTGCTTCTATATCACAATAAATATAACCATCATAAATAGTTAATAATTTAGGAGTAACTCCAGTTATTAAGAACCCATTACAATTATACTTTTTAGAAGAATCAATTTCTTTATCATGCAAACAATTAAGCTTATTACATAATACTATTGGCTCCATACCATTAAAATCACAATAATATAAGTATAATCCGTTAATAAAGTAATATCCTTCATTACTTGCTGTTATATATTGCTGAGAATTCATACCCATGTACATATACTGTGCATCTTTACCTTTTATATAATTATTATTTGATTCATAATTACCTGCACAAGAAATAATACTTGTAATTGATATAATAATTATTATAAAACTTAAAAATTTTCTCATTTTTTCTCCTATTAAGTGAGAAGTTAAAAAATTAACTTCTCACTTATATCTTAATTATTTCATTTAGATATATCGCTCTATTACTACTCTACTATCATACGAACACCAGTATCCAAATACTTACTTTCTAATTCAAATAATGTTTCTAATTTTGCATTACCTGTTCCTATTTTACTTTTATCAATATATTTTATATATGCTCCTTCTTCATTTTCTGCTTTTATCACCATATATTTATCATCACCACTTAAAAAATAAGCAAAATCATCACTAAGTTCGCTAACATCTATACTATCTACTTTATCCCCTTCTTTATCATATATATTTAATATTCTTTTAAAAGCCTCTGTAGATGATTCACTTTTAAATTTTTGTAAAATATTATCTGAATATATATATTTATCATCTGAATAAAAAATAATATCCTCAAACTCACGTTTAAATAATATCTCTGATTTATTAGTATCTAAATTATAACTATAAATATTATCATCTAATACTACTTCTCCATTCTCAATTTTCCTTGGGATAAATATAATATTATTATCACTAATACTAGTTATTCCTAAATCATCTTCTGTAACATCTTTACCAATATAATTAATGCTTTTATTTTCTAAATTATAAACCTCTGAACTATAAATGGTATTATAATCCTTATCAAGATATGCCTTAGTATAAATTATGTTATTTCCTTTAGGTATTACATTGTTTATATTAGCTGAAATACCTTCTAATGATACGATTTCTTTTGGTTCAGTATTTTTATTAAAAATATTAAGTTCTTTTAATGTTACATTAACAATTCCCTCATCTTCATCTATAATATTCTCTACAACGTAATATAATTTTCCTCTATGTAATGTCATAGATCTAATACTTTTTTCTAAAGTACATATAGTACTTCTTTCAGAACCATCTAATGAAATTTTAATTAATTCAGGTATAGATTTACTAGGATCAGTCGCTTTTACAAAATCCTCTGATATATAACAGTATAAGTATCCATCATATACAGTTAAAAAAGTACATGGAACTCCAGTTAATACAAAACCATTACAATTATATTTTTTAGTTTCATCTAACTCTTTATCATGAAGACAATTAGGTTTATTACATAAAACCACAGATTCCATTGTGTTAAAATCACAATAATAAATATATATACCATTTAAAAAGTAGTATCCATTTTCAGCCATTGCAATATAATTTTGATCTTGACTTCCCATAAACATATATTGAGCATCTTTTCCTTCTATATACTCATTACCTAAATTTTTATTATCACTACATCCAATCATTAAACCTAATATTAATACTAATAAAACTATTACCTTTCTCATACTACTATATAGTGAAAGCAAAATACTTTGCTTTCACCTCTCCTTTTACCTTATTTTACCACCATCTTGTTCTAGTTGCATTATATCTTTCGCTTTCATAAACATTGTGTGTTGATTGTGCATAAGCATCACAAGCATATCCATTTTTAGTTTTAGACTTCACTACTGTATGACTGCTTGGTCCACTTGTTGAAATAGTTTTTGTTCATATATTTTTTCTCCCCTATTAAATAATTATTTAATCGTGATTATATATCAATTATTTCATTTATGTATTTTTTTGTAAATACTGCATGTAACTTTTTATAAAAGCTTACAAAAACATGAAATTTGTTTTTTGGTAAGTTTCTACAAAATAAACTTATCCTTATATATTTAAGTGTTGCTATTTTCTAGTTAAAGTTAATTAAAACACAAAAAAGCAAATTGATGCTAAATTATTTTTAAAATAATTTAACTTCAATTTGCTTAAAAGCTTTTATATAATACCTTCTATCTTATTGCAAAATATATTACAAATAATACTGCTAATACATACATAACTGGATGTACTTTTTTAGCTTTTCCTTTAAATATCATAAGTACTACATATGATAAAAATCCGCATGCTATACCTTCACCTATACTATAAGTTAAAGGCATTAATATTACAGTTAAAAATGCTGATATTGAAACTTCCGGCTTGTCCCACTCAATTTCCTTAAGATTACTACACATTAACGAACCCACTATAATAAGAGCTGGTGCAGTTACTGCTGAAGTAATCACTGTAAGTAATGGTGAGAAGAATAATGAAATTAAAAATAATATTCCTACTACAACACTTGAAAATCCTGTTTTTGCACCTACTGCTACTCCAGACAATGATTCAACATAAGAAGTAGTATTAGTTGTTCCAAATATTGATCCTATACAAGTAGCAACTGAATCTGCAAGTAATGCCTTAGATCCATTTTCAACTGAACCATCTTTTTTAAGTAATCCAATCTTTGAACCAACTGCAACCATTGTACCTGCTGTATCAAAGAAGTCCATAAATAAGAAAGTAAAAATAACTAATATCATTTGTGGATTAAATATATTTCCTATGTTTTGAAGTGCAACTCCAAATGTAGGTGCTATTGATGGTGGCATTGATATTATTGAATTTGGAACATCTATTAATCCAAATATCATTCCAACAACTACTGTTGCTACCATTCCTATAAATATTGCTATATTAGATCCTCTAACCATTAATATCGCCATTACAATAAGTCCAAATATTGAAAGTAATACTGTTGGATTTGTTAAATCTCCAAGCCCTACAAATGTTGCTTCATTTGCTACAACTATTCCTGCATTTTTTAAACCAATAAAAGCTATAAATAATCCGATTCCTGCACTTACTGCAAATTTTAAATTTGTTGGTATTGATTTAATAACTAACTCTCTTAATCCTGTTGCTGATATTATTAAGAATATAACCCCTGATGCAAGTACTCCTGATAATGCTGTTTGCCAAGGAATATCCATTCCTATGCATACACTATATGTAAAGAAAGCATTTAATCCAACTCCAGGAGCTAATCCCATTGGAAATTTTGCAAATATCCCCATTATTAATGTTCCAACTGCTGCAGCTAATGCTGTTGCAACAAAGACGCTTTTTTCTGGCATTCCTGCATCCGCTAAGACACTAGGAATTAAAAATAATGCATATGCCATTGTTAAAAATGTTGTTATTCCTGCTATTGTTTCAGTTTTAAAATTTGTATTTTTTTCTTGAAAATTAAAGTATTCAGATATGAATCTTGTCATTTGTTTACCCCCATGCTTTTTATTGTAACCGTAATATTTATCGCATGTAGAGTATAAATTTGATATGTAAATTAGTGATTGTTTTATATTTATATGTTTATATAATACTTAGATTAGAGTAGTATTTTCTTATACAAAACATATCGTAGTCAAATCATTTATGGTGATTTGGTAGAAACTGTTGGACCCTATTTCCAATTTTATACGATAAACACGATTACTTTTTAATTATATGAATAATATTAATACAAATACGAATGTTTGTCCAGATTTTTTAGTTATTTTTCATAAATATCGCTGTTTTTTTATATGAACGTTCGTGTTTTTCTTTTTAATATTGAATTATATTATATAATAATAAATATTAAACCTTTATTTATATATAAAATAAAAGGCATACCTTATATTTAAGATATGCCTTTTAACCATATTGTTAGAGTTTATTTATTAAAATAGTTAATACTTCTTATATTCATCTAATTTATCTTTTTCAATCTTCTTTTCCTTTATTCTAGATGTTATAGCCCATATTACTAATCCTATAGATCCTATAATTATTACTGCATAAAATATTAGTATAAGTATTGGTACTATCATGACTCCCATATATTTGTCACCTACTCTATAACTACAGCAGTTCCGTAAGCCACCATTTCAGCTGCACCTGCCGCAACTGCTGATGACATAAGTTTCATTCCTATAATAGCATTAGCTCCCATGGCTTCTGCTTCCTCAACCATTCTTCCAATTGCAATTTGTCTAGCTTCTGTTAACATTTCATTATATCCTGTCATTTCTCCACCAACTAAATTCTTGAAACTTGCTGTAATATCCCTACCTATATTTTTACATCTAACAGTACTTCCTTTTACTAATCCCTTAATTTCCTTAACTTCTTTTCCTGGTACATTTTCAATAGTTAAAACTAACATAATTATTTCCCCTTTATACAACTCATTTTATTTAACTCTTAACATAAACTTTTATATTTTCTAAAGAGTTATTTATTAACTTATAATAAATTATACTTTATCATCTTACGTTTTACAATAGTTTTGTAACAAATTTCCTTAATAAAAGTAATTTTTAATTCTATTTAATTTCTCTCACTTACATAAACAATATAGATATCATAGAAATCAAACAAATTACTACATATAATATCATTCCTATATTAATCCAAACAATTTTAAATATAGTTCCTTTTTCTAATTCAATTTCACCATCTAATAAGGATATATTTTTTCTATTTTTTATTAATAATACTAAACCTATTATTACTATTGCTAATAATACAAGCCCTACACATCCAACAGCTACTAGATTACTGCCATCTCCAATTGCTGCCGGTAAAATAACACTTCCCATCATATTTACAACTATATGTAGTACTATTGAATATTTTATAGTTCCTGTTTTTAATGTAACATAAGCAAAAATCATACCTAATGCTACTGCATAGAAAAATTGTGAGAAGTTTGCATGAAATAATCCAAATAAAATTGCAGTTGTTATTATTGTAACTTTATCACCATATCTTCTTAATTTATTTAGCATTACACCTCTAAACATCATTTCTTCAATTATAGGCGATAATATTCCTGCAAAAATCAATGTCCATATCCAATTACTTCCTTCAAGCATATTTACTAATGGATTTGTAACTTCACTACCTTTAATTGCCGCTATCAACATCATAATAAGGTTAGTCAAAAAATTAACTATATATACTACACTATAAGACATAACACATATTTTTATAACTTCAAAAACTCCAAGTGTTCTACTTTCTCTTTTTTCTTCTTCTGGTAAATTTCTAATCATAAGATAAAATATAGGAAATCCTATTAAATAAAAACTAATTGCAATTCCTGCGTAATTTATCCATGGAGCTGATAATAACTCTTGATTAACTACTCCAATAATTCCAAAAAATATAACTTGAATAATATTTACTAATATCATTGAAACAAAAATAGCAAGTCCAATTCTATTAAATACCTTTTTATTATCTACTTTTACCTTTAATTCCATATACCTCTCTCCTCTAATTTATTTTTAAAATTATACACTTAAAATTTTATCATTAACTTTCATATTTTGAAACTAACCCCTAAAATTTTGTAAAATCATACAAAAAAAAAGAACCACATTCTTAATATTAAAAATGTGATTCTTAACATCTATAAGATTAATTTATTAGTCTAATTTCTTAGTATCAATCCAAGACATCATTTCTCTTAATTCTTTACCAACCTTTTCAATTGGATGTTCAGCTTCCATTCTTCTCATTGCATTAAATTGTGGTCTACCAACTTGGTTTTCCATTAGCCAATTTCTAGCGAAAGTACCATCTTGAATTTCAGTTAATACCTTCTTCATTTCTTTTTTAGTTTCATCAGTAACAATTCTATTACCAATCATATAATCTCCATATTCAGCAGTATCAGAAATAGAATATCTCATAGCAGCCATTCCACCTTGATACATTAAATCAACAATAAGTTTCATTTCATGTAAGCATTCAAAGTAAGCATTTTCTGGAGCATATCCTGCTTCAACTAAAGTTTCAAATCCAGCTTTTATTAATGCTGTACATCCTCCACAAAGAACTGCTTGTTCTCCAAATAAATCTGTTTCAGTTTCATCTTTAAATGTAGTTTCTAAAACTCCAGCTCTTGCTCCACCAATACCATTTGCATAAGCTAATGCTAATTCTTTTGCTTGTCCTGTTGCATCTTGATAAACAGCTATTAAGCAAGGAACTCCTGAACCTTCAGTATAAGTTCTTCTTACCATATGTCCTGGTCCCTTTGGAGCAACCATAAATACATCAACATCTGCTGGTGGTACTATTTGTCCATAATGAATGTTAAATCCATGAGCAAATACTAAAGCATTTCCAGCTTCTAAGTATTGTGCAACCTCTTCTTTGTATAATTTAGCTTGTTTTTCATCTGGTACAAGCATCATTACAACATCAGCGCTCTTTACAGCATTAGCCACTGTTGCTACTTCTAACCCTGCTGCTTTAACTCTATCCCAAGATTTACTTCCTTCATATAATCCTACTACTACATCTACTCCACTTTCATGAAGATTTAATGCATGTGCATGTCCTTGGCTACCGTACCCAATTACTGCAACTTTTTTACCTTTTAATAAATCTAAATTTGTGTCCTTTTCATAAAACATTTTTGCCATTTTTAATACCCCCGCTTTATTTATTATTTTTTATTTATTAAAATTTGCTACCATTATTCCTATGATAGAAATTTAGATTAACATTCTATGTCTTCCTCATTTATTATTTGATGAATTGGTGCACCTGGTGCAACCATAGGAAATACTTTTTTATCACTATCTATCCTATAATCAATAATTACAGGCTTATTTATAGCTAATGCTTCTTTTAATACATTTTCTAGCTCTTCTCTTTTTTCAACTCTAAATCCAACACCACCAAAAGCTTCTGCAAGCTTAACAAAATCAGTTGCTCTATCTAGAGTGGTTTGAGAATATCTTGCTTCATAGAAAAGACTTTGCCATTGTCTAACCATTCCTAAAGCATTATTGTTCATTACAATAACTTTAATTGGAATATTATATTTAACTGCAGTAGCAAACTCATTGCAATTCATACCAAAGCTTCCATCTCCGGCAATATTAAATACAGTCTTATCTGGATTAGCAACCTTAGCTCCTATAGCAGCCCCTAATCCAAATCCCATTGTTCCAAGACCACCTGAAGATATTAATGTTCTAGGAGTTTTAAAGTTAAAATATTGAGCTGTCCACATTTGATGTTGTCCAACTTCTGTTGCTATAATAAAGTCTCCATTATCCATATCACTAAGCTTTTCAAATAAAAATCTTGGTGTTAACTCTTCTCCATTATCTTTATTATTCTTAGTTATAGATAAAAGTTTCAACTCATCTACAGTATTTAACCACTCTTTATTTTCTTTATTGTTTAATAAAGGCATTAATCTTTGTAATGCAACTTTTATATCACCTATAATGAATGAATCAACTTTTACATTTTTATTTACTTCAGCTGGATCAACATCTATTTGTATAACTTTGGCATTATTAATAAATTCTCTATCACTTATTACTCTATCGCTAAACCTTGCCCCTAATGCAATTATCAAATCACATTTTGTTGCTAAAATATTAGATGCATTACTTCCATGCATTCCTATCATACCTGTATTTAATCTATGGTCAGAAGGTATTGCTCCTCTACACATTAAAGTAGTTGCTACTGGTGCGTTTAATTTTTCAGCAAAATTAATTAACTCCTCTGTAGCATTAGCATTAATAACTCCACCACCGGCATAAATAAGAGGTCTCGAAGATTCATTTATATATTTTGCAACCTCAGCTAAAACTGATTCCGTTATATGCTTACTTTTAGGTTCAACCTCTAATGGTTGTAAATCTTTATACTCTGTCTTAGCAGCTGTTATGTCTTTTGGTATATCTATTAGAACTGGTCCTGGTCTTCCTTCCCTAGCGATATAAAATGCTTTTCTAACCGTTTCTTGTAAATTATTAACATCTTTAACTATAAAATTATGCTTTGTTATAGGCATTGTTATGCCGGTTATATCAACCTCTTGAAAGCTATCTTTACCAAGTAAGTCTTTTGAAACATTTCCTGTTATAGCAACCAAAGGAACTGAATCCATATAAGCTGTCGCTATTCCTGTAACAAGATTAGTTGCACCTGGTCCTGATGTTGCTATACAAACACCAACCTTACCAGTAGACCTTGCATATCCATCTGCCGCATGAGCTGCACTTTGCTCATGGCAGGATAAATAATGTTTTATTTTATCTTTATATTTGTATAAATAATCATAAATATTTAATACTGCTCCTCCAGGGTATCCAAAAATAGTATCAACACCCTCGCTTAATAAACATTTAACAAGAATTTCAGCCCCTGTTAATAACACTAAAACCCCCCCTTTATTCAGTGACAAGTGGCAAGTTATAAGTGATAAGTTTATAGGATTTTCTATTTCTTATAATTTTCTTTATCATTAATATTGCCCTTGTCTATCTTGAACTTTATATTTGCTTTTTTGTCGTTTTTACAATTGAATTTAATATTTTAGATATCTCTCTACATTTATTTAGCATTTCGTTTCCTAAATCTTTCTCTATAAATTCTGTTTCCACTAACAATAGAATCCAATATTCTGTTTCATCAGCTTCCTTTAATGCTATATACATTTTAGATAAAAAATCTCTTTTACTTTGTCCTCTTAATCCGTCTTTAACATTTGCTCCTATACTAGTTGCTGATCTTAATAGTTGATTTAATAAAACACAATTTTTATTACTAGTTGATAATCTTTTATATAGATTAACTATATCAATGGCAAAATCGAAAGATTTATTTGCAATAATACTATTTGTCAAAATACACCTCCAAAATATAATAATATTTAAACTATTACCACATTTTATAAGTATATTCACTTCAACAATACTACTTAACTAACTTTCCACTTGTCACTTGAAACTTGTCACTACTTATACACTGCTCCTGTACTTGCTGAACTTACTAACTTAGCATATCTTGATAAATAGCCTTCTTTAACCTTTGGTTCAACTGGTTTTAAATCTTCTCTACGTTTAGCTAGCTCTTCATCACTTACAAGTAAATCCAAGTTTCCATTTAATATATCTATAGAAATAATATCCCCATCTTGCACTAAAGCAATATTTCCACCTTCAGCTGCTTCCGGTGATACATGTCCTATTGCTGCTCCTTTTGTTGCCCCACTAAATCTTCCATCAGTTATAAGAGCTACTGACTTATCTAATCCCATTCCACAAATTGCTGAAGTTGGTGATAACATTTCTCTCATTCCTGGTCCGCCTTTTGGACCTTCATATCTAATTACTACAACATCACCTTCAACTATTTTCTTACCTAAGATGGCTGCTATAGCTTCCTCTTCAGAGTTAAAAACTTTAGCTGGTCCTTTATGTGTTAACATCTCCTTAAGTACTGCAGATCTTTTAACTACAGCACCATCTAGAGCTAAATTTCCCTTTAAAACTGCAATTCCACCAGTTTCACTATATGGTTCTTCAATATGTTTTATTACTGAATAATCTAAAACCTTAGCATTTTCTATATTCTCTCCAACAGTTTTTCCTGTTGCTGTAATACAATTTAAATTTAATAAATTCTTTTTATTTAGCTCACTCATTACAGCTTTTATTCCACCAGCTGCATATAAATCCTCAATATGAGTATCAGAAGCAGGCGCTAATTTACAAAGATTAGGTACTTTAGCTGACATTTCATTTATAATATCTAAATTTATAGGAGATTTTGCCTCATTTGAAATAGCAGTTAAATGTAAAACACTATTTGTTGAACATCCAAGAGCCATATCTACTGTTAAAGCATTTTTTATAGATTCTTCAGTAATTATATCTCTTGGCTTTATATCTTTTTCTAGAAGATTCATTACTGCCATACCAGCATACTTAGCAAGTCTAATTCTTTCTGAATAAACTGCTGGTATTGTTCCATTTCCAGGTAAAGCAATTCCTAATACCTCACATAAACAATTCATAGAGTTTGCTGTAAACATTCCTGAACATGATCCACATGTAGGACAAGCTTTTTCTTCTAAATCAGCTAAATCTGATTCTAGCATTAAACCACTTTCTACTGACCCAACAGCTTCAAACATTGTAGATAAGGAAACCTCTTTATCTTTAAATTTACCAGCTAACATTGGACCACCACTTACAACTACTGATGGTATATTTAATCTTAAAGCTGCCATAACCATTCCAGGAACTATCTTATCGCAGTTTGGTATAAATACTAATGCATCAAAGGCATGAGCCTTTGCCATACATTCAATAGAATCTGCTATAAGTTCCCTTGTAGCTAAAGAATATTTCATTCCTTCATGTCCCATTGCAATACCATCGCATACCCCTATAGTTGGAAATACTAATGGCGTTCCTCCAGACATCAATATACCCTTTTTTACACCCTCAACAATTTTATCTAAGTTTATATGTCCTGGAATTATATCATTTTGAGATGTAACAACACCTATTAAAGGCTTATTTATTTCTTCATCAGTTAACCCTGATGCCTTAAATAACGATCTATGCGGAGCCTTTGTGACTCCTTTCTTTACTACATCACTTCTCATTTAAATCCCTCCGTAATTAGTTTTAAGTGACAAGTTTCAAGTAGCAAGTTTTCAGAGTAAATTTAGTTAATACAAAATTATATATTTTTGAAACTCCCCAGGAGTTTCCTCCTTAACTTGTCACTTATCACTTGCAACTTGTCACTCACCAACTCTTGCCACTTACTAAATTCTCTCTACAACAAGCGTTCCCATTTCCTTAGTACCAACAAGAGTAGTACCTTCGCTCTTAATATCTCCAGTTCTATAACCTTCTTCTAAAACTTTAACTACTGCATTTTCTATATCTTTTGCTTCATTTTCTAAATTAAAGCTATATCTTAACATCATAGCTGTAGAAAGAATTGTTGCTAATGGATTTGCTATTCCTTTTCCTGCAATATCAGGTGCAGATCCGTGTATTGGTTCATACATTCCTAAAGTACCTTCCCCTAAAGATGCTGAAGGTAACATTCCTATTGATCCTGTAATCATAGATGCTTCATCTGATAATATATCTCCAAACATATTTGAAGTAACAATAACATCAAATTGTCTAGGATCTTTAACTAATTGCATAGAAGCATTATCAATATATAAATGATTAACCTCTACTTCTGGATAGTCCTTAGACATTTTTTCTACTACGCTTCTCCATAATCTAGAGCTTTCTAATATATTAGCCTTATCAACACTTGTTAACTTCTTATTTCTTTTCATTGCTGTATCAAAGCCTATTCTTACTATTCTTTCGATTTCTTCAATATTATATCTTTCAGTATCATATGCTGAAAGAATTCCATCAACAACTTCTCTACCTCTCTCACCAAAGTAAATTCCTCCAGTAAGTTCTCTTACAACACAAATATCAATTCCATCCCCAATAATTGTATCTTTTAATGGTGATGCTTCTTTTAATGCTTTATATAAAAGCGCTGGTCTTAAATTACAATATAGATTTAATCCACCTCTTAATCCTAATAAGGCTTGTTCTGGTCTAACCTTTGCATTAGGATCATCCCATTTTGGTCCACCAACAGCTCCTAAAAGTACTGCATCACTTTTTTTACAAATTTCCAAAGTCTTTTCTGGTAATGGTGTTCCTAAACTATCTATTGCACATCCACCTGCTTGTAGAAATTCAAATTCAAAGTTATGATTATATTTCTCCCCAATTTTACTTAATACTTTTATTGATTCATCTACAACCTCTGGACCTATTCCATCTCCTGGTATAACTGCTATATTAAAATTCATAATTTATCCCCCTTAATTCCATTTATAAACTAAGTACAGTCCCATATTTTTCAATCTGTACCATGTACTTAATCTACTTTTGCACTTATTGCTTCATAATTTTTAATTTAATAAACTCTTATTTTTCTTGAGAATTTTTTATATATCCTATAAGACCATTACTATTTATTATTTTTTGCATAAATTCTGGGAATGCCTCTCCTTGATACTCTTCATTTTTAGTTAAATTTTTAATAACTCCAGTATCAAAATTTACTTCTAACTTATCCCCTGCTTCAATACTTTTAACTGCTTGGTCACATTCAAGAATTGGTAAACCAATATTAATAGCATTTCTATAGAAAATTCTTGCAAAAGTTGAGGCTATAACACAACTAATTCCACTTTCTTTAATTGCTATAGGTGCATGCTCTCTAGATGACCCACATCCAAAGTTTTTATTTGCAACTATAATATCTCCTTCTTGAACTTCTTTTGCAAAATCTAAATCTATATCTTCCATACAATGTGCTGCTAATTCTTTCGGATCTGATGTATTTAAATATCTTGCTGGTATAATTACATCTGTATCTACGTTATCTCCATATTTAAAAACTCTTCCTGTTGCTTTCATATTTATTTACCCCCTTAAAGTGTTTCCGGATTTGTTATTTTTCCTGTTATTGCTGAAGCTGCCGCAACTGCTGGACTTGCTAAATAAACTTCTGATTCAACATGTCCCATTCTTCCTACAAAGTTTCTATTAGTAGTTGAAATTGCTCTTTCACCTTTAGCTAATATACCCATATGTCCACCTAAACATGGACCACAAGTTGGAGTTGAAACAACTGCTCCTGCCTCTACTAAATCCTTTATTATTCCTTCTTCTAATGCTTGTAAATAAATTTTTTGAGTTCCAGGGAACACTATACATCTAACTCTCTTATTTACTTTTTTACCTTTTAATATATCTCTTGCAACTCTTAAATCTGAAATTCTTCCATTTGTACAAGATCCTATTACAGCTTGATCTATATCTATATCCCCAACTTCATCAATAGTTCTTGTGTTGTCTGGTAAATGTGGGAAAGAAACTGTTGGTCTTAAAGTAGATAAATCTATTTCATAAACTTCATCATATTCGGCATCTTCATCAGCCTCATATACTTTCCATTCTTTCTTTCCATGCTCTTTTAAATATTCAATTGTTTTTTCATCAACAGGGAATATTCCATTCTTTCCACCAGCTTCAATAGCCATATTTGCCATTGTAAATCTATCATCCATTGATAAATAATTAAGTCCATCTCCGAAGAATTCCATTGATTTATATAAAGCACCATCTACTCCTATCATTCCGATGATATGAAGTATTACATCTTTACCACTTACCCATTTTGATGGTTTTCCTTTTAAAACAAACTTTAATGCTGAAGGAACCTTAAACCAACATTTCCCTGTGGCCATTCCAGCAGCCATATCAGTAGATCCTATACCTGTTGAAAATGCTCCTAATGCACCATAAGTACAAGTATGAGAGTCTGCACCAATAACTACATCTCCTGCAACTACTAATCCTTTCTCTGGTAATAAACAATGTTCTATTCCCATTTCACCTATTTCAAAGAAATTTGTTATTCCTTTTTCTCTTGAGAACTCTCTAATAAATTTACACTGCTCTGCAGCTTTTATATCTTTGTTAGGAGTAAAGTGATCTGGAACAATTGCTATCTTATCCTTATCAAATACTTTTTTTACCCCAAACTTTTGAAATTCTTTTACTGCAACTGGAGAAGTAATATCATTTCCTAATACTAAATCTAAGTTTGCCTCTATTAATTGTCCTGCTTTTACACTTTCTAATCCTGCATGTGCAGCTAATATTTTTTGTGTCATTGTCATTGCCATGACGGTTTCCCCCTTTATAAATATGCTTTTGCTTTTCTTTCAATATCTTTTATAAGCTTATATTCTATTGAATCAACTAATGCAATCCAACTTGCTTGAATTACATCCTTAGATACCCCAACTGTACTCCAACTTTCATTGCCATCAGTACTTTCTATTAATACTCTAACTTTTGCACCTGTAGTGCTTTCAGAGTCTAAAACTCTAACTTTATAATCAACTAATTTAACTTCCTTTAGTTCCGGATAAAATACCTCTAATGCTTTTCTAAGTGCTTTATCTAAAGCATTTACAGGTCCATCACCTTCAGCCGCTGTCATTTCAGTTTTTCCATCAACAGTTACATTAATTAAAGCAGTTGAGCTAAACTCTCCATTATTCCATGGATTTTCTCCTATTGTTTTAAAATGATTTAGTTTAAAAAATGGCTTGTACTTACCTATTGTTTTTCTTATCAATAACTCAACGGTACCTTCTGCACCTTCAAACTGATATCCTTCATACTCTAACTCTTTTAATCTTTTAGTAACTTTTTTAACTTCTTCTCCATCTTTCTTAACATTAGGAAAAATTTTGTGTATTTCTTGTAAAACTGTACTTTTACCACTTACCTCTGATAATAAAAATCTTCTTTTATTCCCCACCATTTCTGGTTTTATATGCTCATATGATTGAGGTGTTTTGCAAATAGCATCTATATGCATTCCTCCCTTATGTGCAAATGCTGCTTTCCCAATGTAAGGAGCTGAATCTTCTAATTGAATATTTGATATCTCAGAAATATATCTAGCCTTTGCTGTTAAGTCCTGCAAATAATCCTTTGCCTTTATGTTAAAATTCATTTTAAGTGCTATGGTTGGAATTACAGTACTTAAATTAGTATTTCCACAACGCTCACCTACACCAACAAAAGTTCCTTGAATATGTGATACACCTGCTTCTATTGATAGTATTGAATTTGCTACTGCCATTCCCATATCATTGTGACAATGTATTCCTATCATACTACCAAATTTCTTCTGAACTTCAGATGTTATTTTTTTTATTTCACTAGGTAATGTTCCACCGTTAGTATCACATAAGACTAATGTTCTTGCTCCAGCTTCTTTTGCAACTTTTAAAGTAGACATTGCATATTCACTATTTTCTTTATATCCATCAAAGAAATGTTCTGCATCAAATATCACTTCTTTGTTACTTTCTTTTAAGTATTTTATAGTTTCTTCTATCATCTTTAAATTCTCTGATAAAGACGTTTTTAATATATCAGTAACTTGAAAAGCTGATGATTTTCCAAATATTGATACCACATCTGTTGCTGCTTCTATTAAGCTTTTTATATTTACATCATCTTCAACTTTTATATCTGGTTTTCTTGTCGAACCAAAGGCTACTAATCTGGAATTCTTTAATTTTATATCTTTCACTACTTTGAAAAACTCCATATCTTTAGGATTTGACCCTGGATTGCCAGCTTCGATATAATCAATTCCTACATCATCTAAAGCTTTAACTATTTTCAGTTTATCCTCCACTGAAAATGATATGCCCTGTCCCTGAGCACCATCCCTCAATGTAGAATCAAAAATTTCTATATTCCTATTCAAATTTAAAAAGCCCCCTTTAGTTAATTGAGAATTGGTTTTTTATTTAATATCAATTCCAAATCATTAATTAACCTTAATTAGTTAAAGATTTCGCAGTAGTCTGTTATATCATTAGCTCCCCTTTCTAATGCACATACTCCTGTTCTTACTAATTCTTTTATTTCATACTCTTCTAAAAGCTTTATAAGAGCATTTATTTTACTCTCGTCTCCTGTTAATTCAATAGTCAATGTTTCTGGAGAAACATCTATGATTTTACTTCTAAATATCTTTACTACTTCATTTATTGCTGCCCTTTGCTCAGCATCAGCTTTAACTTTAATAAGTACTAACTCTCTATATACCGAATTGTCAAATTTTAAATTTAATACTCTTAAGACATCTTCTAACTTATTTAACTGTTTAGTGAATTGTTCTAAAACATCTTCATTTCCATTTAAAGTAATAGTCATTCTTGAAATCTCTGGATTCTCGGTCCTTCCAACAGTTAAACTATCAATATTAAACCCTCTTCTTGCAAATAGCCCTGAAACTCTTGTTAGTACTCCTGAAGAATTCCTAACTAAGACAGATAACACATGTCTTTCCATTTTAATACCCCCAATCAAATAATTTGTAATTATTGAACAAAATGGTTCTAAATTAGGTTAAAAAAATCCCACCCTTAATGATAAAATCATAACGGTGGGATAAAATTCCTCATCATTAATATCACTAGGCTCAAACAAACCCTTGCATTTAACGGTGCTTACCGGTACCCCCCTACTTACCAATAGCTAGTGTTCAGGATACAGCTCAAGAGTGATCATTATTTAGTTAAAGTATCCATTCACAGCATACATGGACTCTCTGAAACTTTTTTTATCTAAATAAATATCTCTATCACAGCTTTTATTTTTCAAAAGAACTTCCAAAATATTCTATTGTTAATATATTACTCTTTCTTTTGACACTCTGTCAATACACTCTTTCTATTTTTAGTAAATTAATTGTATTTTTTATCTTTTATTAATTATTTTTGATATTTAGTTAATATTTTACTATTTTTATTGCTATATCAATACTTCGTTTTAGAAAATAATACCAAATCAATAATATATATAATTTCATCTATTAATTAAAATAATATTAAATAATTAATAATTCTTATAAAATTCCATATATATCTTTATAGTAATATAATAAATTTGTAAATTTTCACAAAAAAAATTAACGCCCATAGGGACATTAATTTTTTAATATTTTAAATTTTACTTAATATTAAATCTACTAAGCTATTTGCCATTTCATTTATTTCTTCTTGATTTTCACCTTCAAGCATAACTCTTACTAATGGTTCAGTTCCTGATGGTCTTATAAGAACTCTACCTACACCATTAAGTTTAGCTTCAACAGAATTTATAGCATCAATTATTTCTGCATCTTCTAAGTAAATATTCTTCTTTTCATTTGGAACTTTAGCATTAACTAATACTTGTGGTAATTCTTTCATTACTCCAGCTAATTCACTAAAAGTCTTACCACTTTCTTTAAGAATTGCTGCAATTTGAAGTGCAGTAACTAATCCATCTCCAGTAGTATTATGATCTAAAAATATTATGTGACCTGATTGTTCCCCACCTAATATATAATTTTCTTTAAGCATTTCTTCAAGTACATATCTATCTCCAACTTTAGTCTTAACTAAGTTAATTCCCTCTCTCTTAGCCGCAATGTCTAACCCTAGATTACTCATTACTGTTACTACTAAAGTATCATCTTTTAACTTTCCAGCTTCTTTTAAAGCTTTTGCACAAATTGTTAATAAGAAATCACCATTTATCATATTTCCTTTTTCATCGACAGCTAAACATCTATCAGCATCTCCGTCAAAAGCAAATCCAATATCACAATTCTTTCTTACAACATAATCCATTAACTCTTCCATATGAGTTGAACCACAATTTTCATTTATGTTATTTCCATCTGGATTATCATTAATTACATAAACTCTAGCACCTAAAGCTCTAAATGCTTTAACTGCTGCCTTATAAGCAGCCCCATTTGCACAATCTAAAGCAACTCTAAGGCCCTTTAAATCTGTTTTAATTGTACTCATAGCATAATCTATATATTCTCTTAATGCTGTTTCTTCAGTATATGATCTTCCAACATCTCCACCAACTGGACTTGGAACACCTTCAAAATTCCCCTCTATTATAGCTTGTATTTGATCTTCTAATTCATCAGATAACTTATATCCTCTTCCATCAAAGAATTTAATTCCATTGTACTCAACCGGATTATGAGACGCTGAAATCATAACTCCTGCATCTGCGTTATACTCTCTTGTTAAATGAGCTACTGCTGGTGTTGGAACTACACCTAAAATTACTGCCTCTGCTCCAACTGAAAGAATCCCTGCAACTAAAGCAGCTTCTAACATATCTCCTGATATTCTAGTATCCTTAGCAACTAATATCTTAGGTTTATGTGTCCCCTCTGTTAAAACAAATGCACCTGCTCTTCCTAAACTATAAGCTAATTCCGCTGTTAATTCTGTATTAGCTATTCCTCTAACACCATCTGTTCCGAACATTCTACTCATATATAATACCTCACTTATTTATTTCAATTTAACTCTTATAGTATATCCTTTATTCCGTTTTTTTACAATAGTATATAACCTTGTATTTATCATGCTTTATAGCTTATTTATCGGCAGAATTAATCCTATCTAATACTAAATCATAACCTCCTTGACCATAATTAAGACACTTATTAACTCTACTTATAGTTGCTGTGCTAGCACCTGTTACTTCTGCTATTTCTATATAAACTCTTTTTTCCTTAAGCATTTTTGCTACCTGAATTCTTTGAGATATAGCTTTTAATTCTGTAATAGTTGCAATATCTTCAAAAAACTTATAGCATTCATCTATACTTTCTAATTCTAAAACCGCTTTAAACAACATATCTAAATCATTTTTAAATTCTAAATCTTTTAGGCCCATATTATCACTCCTATTTAACTTACATCTTAATTTTAACACTTTAGCACACTAAATTTAAGATATAATTTATATTTTTCTTTAGTTTATTCATCACACTCTTCTAAACAACAATTTATTTTAACATATTTATCATATATACTTCTAGTTGGTACTAACCATACTTCTCCTACCCCATAATAAAAAGTATTAATATACTGTTCAATATTATCATCTATTACATTTTCATACTTTTCAAATCCAACATTGATACTACTACTTTTTAATATAACTAAATCTTCATTAACTGTTAGTCTATCATTAAATAGCTTACACCTTATTATTTCTTTTTCTGAAACTGGTAGCTTTAATACTATAATTCCACTTCCCCTAAGCTTTATTTCCTTATAATTATCTTTTACGCTTTTAATATCTATTTCTTCATCACATGCATAAAACATCGAATCACTAATTATTATTTCTTCATCAACTAATTCTATCAACGTAAAATCACTAAAACTAGATTTTAATAAAATTTCTCCTGTTCCTTTAAATATTGTTTTATCTTTACTAGCAATTACTTGTTTAGAGTCAAATATTAATTTTTTAATTCCTTTATATTCATGAATCAAATCATTTCTTTCAATATATCCCTTCATATAACTTAATTCATTATTTTGTATTTTAACAGCACTTTCATTTAATAATATTCTTACCTGCTTAAGCCTTTGTCCACTATTTTCTATGGACTTAATAGCCGATACACTATCTACTCTATTTATTCCACTAAGTTCATTATATTTTAAAATTTGAAATTTAGATTCATTAACTAATTCAGATACTAAAGTCAATTTATTTTTCGTTTCAATATTACTTCTCATAGTACCTCCATACAATTAATATTTCATATCATAAATTCTATCCATATTACCGTAAGTTAAAACTATAATCTTATATTTTCTTCAATAAAAAAATCTGCTTCACAAACTATGTGTTTCTGCTACTTTTAAAAGCTATCCACAATTCTTTAGGAAATTATATTTTCTAAAGAAAAAAAGTGCGCAAAGCGCACTTAAAAATTTTTAATTTTATTTCTAATATACTTTAGCTTCTTCTTCTCCACTAAGTACTCTAATAGTCCCTTGAGCTAATGCTAACAATTCATCCTCTCCCGGATATACAGCCACATTACTAATCCATTCTACTCTTTCTTTAATATCACTAACAACTATAGGTGAATATGCTATTCCACCTGTTAGAATAATAGAATCCACTTTTCCCTTTAAAACAGTTGCCATTTCTCCTATTGCTTTAGATACTTGATATATAAATGCATTATATATTAATTCAGCAAATTCATTTCCTTCTTCTTTTTCTCTTAATACATCTCTTGCATCATTAGTATTAAGATATGCAACATATCCACCTTTACCAACGATTTTTCTATATACCTCTTCCTGAGTATATTCTCCACTAAAGCACATTTTTATTAAATCTCCAACAGGAACTGCTCCAGCTCTTTCTGGTGAAAATGGACCATCTCCATCTAATGCGTTATTAACATCAATAACTTTGCCATTTTTATGAGCTCCAACAGAAACTCCTCCACCCATATGAACTACTATAAGATTTAAATTTTCGTATCCTCTCTTGCTTTCTTTTCCAAATCTCTTAGCAACGGCTTTTTGATTTAATGCATGGAACTTACTTTTTCTTGGTAACTCTGGAACCCCAGATATTCTAGCTACAGGCTCTAATTCATCAACAACAACTGGATCAACTATAAAAGCTCTTCCACCAACTTCTTTTGCAATCTCGTTAGCTAAAATTCCTCCTAAGTTAGAAGCATGTTGACCTTGAACCCCAACCTTTAAATCATTAAGTAATGAGTCATTTACCTCATAAGTTCCTCCAGCCATTGGCTTAAGCATTCCACCTCTACCAACAACTGCGTCTAATGTATTAACATCAAAATTATTTTCTTTTAATACATTCATAATTACATCTTTTCTAAATCCCTTTTGTTCAAAAATACTATCGTATTTAGCTATTTCTTCTGATGAATGTCTTAAAGTTTCAACAAAAACCTCTTTTTCATCCTCATAAACGCCTATTTTAGTAGATGTTGATCCTGGATTAATTATTAATAATTTATATGCCATAAATCTCAATACCCCCTAATACTATTTTCTTCCCTCTGAAACTAACGCTGCTAATGCAATAGAATATACCTTTGTTTCAAAACTATCTGCCCTTGATGTTAAAATAACTGGAGCTGATGTTCCAACCAATATACCACCATTCTTTGTTTGTGCTGTATAAGTTAATGATTTATACATAACATTTGCAACATCTATATTAGGAAGTAATAATATATCAGCCTTACCTGCTACTGGCCCAGTAACTCCTTTATGATGTGCTGCTTCTTCTGATAATGCATTATCTAAAGCTAAAGGCCCATCAACTATGCATCCTTTAATTTGACCTCTATCACTCATCTTAGATAATAATGCTGCATCTACTGTTGCTGGCATATCTGGATTTACTACCTCAACAGCACAAACCGGTGCAACTTTTGGATTTTCTATTCCACAAGCTTTTGCAACCATTACAGAATTATTTATTATTTGAACTTTCTGCTTTAAATCTGGATAAGTATTAAAAGCAGCATCTGTTAATAATATTAATCTATCTATTCCTTCAATTTCAAATACAGATACATGAGACATTAGTTTTCCTGTTCTAAGCCCAACTTCTTTATTTAATACACTTCTTAAAAATGTAGCTGTATCTACTAATCCTTTCATAACCATATCTGCTGCACCACTAGAAACTAATTGTATTGCTTTTAATGTTGCTTTTTTAACATCTTCTTCATGAATTATTTCAAAATCAGTTAAATCCATATCTATTTTTACTGCTACTTCTTCAATTTTCGCTTTATCTCCAACTAAAATAGCCTCTGCTATTCCTCTGTCTTTTGCTGCCTTAACAGCCTCTAGAACTGGCTCATCTTGAGCTACTGCTACAGATAATTTTTTTGTTTCTGCTACTTTTAACTTTGAAAGTAAATCATCAAAATTCTTACTCATAATACACCTCTCTTATTATAACCCTTCATTTTAAAACCATATCAATTTGAATTTTTGAAAATATTTTTATATATTGAAATATTTACCTATTTACTATTTTATCAAAGTTTTTAATAAAAACCTAAATTTTCAGAAAATTCATGTTAATTTTTAACTATTTTAGGAAATAAAAATAAAGAAAATCAATAATTTTTAATAACTACTGATTTTCTTTAAATATATTTATTATTTACTTATTCATTAATTAATTATATTTGTTTATATTTTTCTATAATTCTTTCAGCAACTTTAATTCCATCGACTGCAGCTGATACAATTCCACCTGCAAAACCTGCTCCCTCCCCACAAGGATATAGTCCACTTAATGATATACTTTCTAATCTCTCATTTCTCGTTATCTTAACTGGGGCTGAAGTTCTTGTTTCTATTCCTGTTAAAACAGCATCTTTTCTTCCATAACCTTTAATTTTTCTATCAAAATTATTAACTCCATCTTTTATTCCCTCTATTACATATGAAGGTAAACAATCTCTCATATCAGCAAATTCAAATCCTGGTTTATAACTTGGTGTAACTGCTCCAAGCTTAGTTGATTTTCTATCATTAACAAAGTCACCTAATAATTGAACTGGTGCTTTATAATCTCCTCCACCAACTTTATATGCTAAAGATTCATAATGCCTTTGGAATTCCATTCCTCTTAAAACTGAAGTTCCCTCAAAATCTTCTGGTCCAACAGTTACAACTAAAGCTGAATTGGAATTTTCCTCATTTCTTGCATGATAACTCATACCATTAGAAACTAATCTTTTATCTTCAGACGCTGCAGCAACAACAACTCCACCTGGACACATACAGAAGGAATATACTCCTCTTCCTAAAGCTCTGCTTTGATATGTTAAGTTATAACTAGCTGCTTGTAATCTTGGATGGCTAGCCATTTTACCATATTGACCTACATTTATCATTTCTTGAGGATGTTCAATTCTAACTCCAATTGCAAAAGCTTTTGGTTCCATGAATATTCCAATACTATTTAACATTTCATATGTATCTCTTGAGCTATGTCCTAGAGCTAAAACAAGTGCATCACATGGTATTTCATCACCATTTACTATTATACTCTTTACTTTTCTATTATTACTTTTTATGTATTCAAGCTTAGAAGAAAAACGAACCTCTCCTCCTAAAGCAATAATTTGCTTTCTTATATTTTTAACTACATCCTTTAATATATCTGTTCCTACATGTGGCTTTGCCTCATATCTAATCTCTTCTGGAGCTCCTGCTTTAACTAACTCAGCTAAAACATAGTCACACTTTTTATCTTTAATTCTAGTAGTTAGCTTACCATCTGAAAATGATCCCGCTCCTCCTTCTCCAAATTGAACATTAGATTCTAAATTCAACTCTCCTGTTTTCCAAAATTTATCCACAGTCTCCGTTCTTTTATCAACATCTTCTCCACGTTCTATAACTAATGGTTTGTAACCTTTTTGTGCTAACATTAGCGCAGAAAATAATCCTGCTGGTCCTAAACCTACAACTACTGGTCTATGATTTAATACCTCATTACCCGGCTCAACATCTGGTTCATATTTTGAGTTATCTATTCTCACATCATTATCATGAACTCTATTTACTAACTTTTCTTCATCTTTATGTTCAATTTCAATTGCATATATAATCTTAATATTATCTTTATTTCTTGCATCTATACTTTCTCTAACTATTTTAAAGTCTTTAATTTCATCTACTGAAATTCTTAATTTTTTACTTGCTTTCTTTTTTAATAATTTTATATCATCATCTAACCCAAGACTTAGGTTGTTAATTCTTATAGTCATATAATCACCCTTAATAATATTATTTCTAGTTTTTAATATTGTATCACAAGATTAACATAGTTAATAGTTAAGGTTCTCTATGTCTTAAAATAACTATACAAAGAAAAAAAATAAAGTTAGCATAAACCAACTTTATTTTTTAACTATTGTTGCGGCACTTCTTCTTGCACGTCATCTCCACTTGTAGGTATATCTTTTGTTACCGTCAGCTTTATTTCACTTACAGTATCTATATTAACATTATCTACTCCAACTAAATTTACAGTTGGTACTTTAGAGAATTCACCTTCTTCAGTATATTCAGATACATCTAATTCTGCAGTAAAATTTGCTTCAGTAAGACTATTTAAAATATCTTCAAAACCTGAAACTGTTATAGTAACTTTATTATTATCAGGAACAACAGTTATACCTTCTTGTTGTCCTATCATTGAATAATCAATAGTAAATTCCTTTGTTTGTACTTTTTCTACAACTATACTTACTGTTATGGAATTTTCACCATTATGAATTAATATTCCATCTGGTATTCCTAATGCAACATCAATATTTGTACTATCTTTTATTTCAGAAAGATTTATAGTTTCTGTGTTAATTTCATTAATTGAACTTAATGTAGATTCAGGACCTGTTATTCCTATCTCTGTTGTAGTTGAACTTATGGATTTTAATCTTAAACCGCTTGGCAATGTTCCTGTGGTATTAATTTTAATTGGAACTGTCTTACCTTCGTTTATTTCAATAGTGGCCTCTGCCCACTTTTGAGATAGTTCAACACCTGTAATCTCTTTATCATTTTCATCTACCGGTGTAACTATATAATCTTTAACAATTGTCTTTACAGCATTACTTTCTTCACCCTCTGCAACAACTTTTGTTACTTTATTTACTAAAGATTCTGGACCAGATACTATTATAGTTTCTGGAGTAAATATAGGTGTTGCTACATAATAACTTGATTTTGAAATAACATTAATCTTAGATTTTACTGGAACTTCCTTTGTAGAATATGCTTCAGTATTTATTGTTATGGTCAATCCGTTACTATTTTTTATTTTAACTGTACTAGGAACATTTTCTATATTTACTGCAATTTTATTCTCTCCATTTTTAAGTACAAATTCATTTAAATCCACACTTATAGTAAAATCACTTTTATCTATGCTAAATAGATCCTGACTGCTACCTTCTATTTTTAGATTTACATAAAACTCTTGATTAGGAGATAACGCTAACCCTGCATCTTTTAAACTATCAGCATTTTTAATTTCTACTGGCACTCTACTTAACTCATAAGATTTTATAGGATTCTCTATGTTAGTTACATAAATCCACAATCCTATTGATAGCAAAAGACATACTAATTGAACAATTATTTTCTGTTTATTTTTCCAGTTATCCATGTTTTCACCTTCTTGCCAGCAGTTTTAACATTCTTTTCTTCTCTATGCTCCATTATCTTAAGTAAGATAGTTCTCAATCTATCTTTATCATAATTTCTAGTTAAACGTCCGTTTATGGCTAAAGAAATAATTCCTGTTTCTTCAGATACTATAATAACAAGTGCATCAGATATTTCAGATAATCCTATTGCTGCTCTATGTCTAGTTCCTAACTTTTTATTAATTTCTTTATTATTAGTTAAGGGTAAAACACATCCTGCTGCTAATATTTTATCCCTTCCTATTATTGTTGCTCCATCATGAAGTGGCGTGTTTACAACAAATATATTTTCTAGTAGATTTGAAGTTATTTTTGCTTCTATTATAGTTCCTGAAGCTATTATTTCTCCAAGTCCTGTTCCTTGTTCAATTGCAATTAGTGCCCCTGTCTTTGTTTCTGCTAAGTTAGATACTGCATTGACAATTTCACTAACATAAATATTCCTCTGTTCCCTATCTTCAAAGCCATGTTTATCTTCAAAAGCACTTCTTCCTAAATGCTCTAATGCTCTTCTTATCTCTGGTTGAAATATTATAACCACAGATATTATTCCAATAGTTAAAGTTTTGCTTAATATAAAATATAGCATACTCAAATTTAGTATAGAACTAATTGGAATTAATATTATTATAAATGCTATTCCCTTTAATAGCTGTTCTGCTCTTGTTTCCTTAATAAGCATATATCCTTTATAAAATATAAATGCTACTACTAAAATATCAATAATAGCAGTAAGTGACATGCTCTTTAGTGAATTCATTATCATTGAAATAAAGTTTTGCATCTAATCCACCACCATAAATTTTCTAATTAAATTATACACTATTCTCATAATTGTTAAAATATTATAATTCTATTTTTATTAGTCTAAATTCTCCCATATTTCTCATTTTTAGCTTTCATAACTTCTTTTATTTTCATCAATAAATTTATTTAAGTATATTTTATTTTTCATAATAATATAAATTATAGAAAAAGTTTTTTCATAATATTTAATATTGTAAGTTAATTTAAAGGATGTGATATATATGGAAAGCATAAAAAAATCATTTTTTGAAAATAAAACCTTTGTTATAACGCTATTAATTTGTGTATTTTTAACCTCCTCTATGATGTTATTATTACATAACCGTAATAATTCTATTTCTTCATCTGCTAATAATAATGATATTTCTACTGAAGATACAGCTTTAAAAGATTTTGAGCCTTATATTACCGAACTATCTGAAATAAATCTTTCTTTAAAAAAATGTATTAATGGTGTAACTATAAATAGTAAATCAGCCTCTAGCATATTAAATGATGATTTAAAGCAATTAGAAGAACTAAAGGGGAAAGTATCTGCTGTAGTAATAGCAAATAATAATACTCCTAACATAATTCCAACATTAATTTCATGTATCGAAAATACAGAGAATTTATATAGCTATTGTATTGATGTTTTATCTTATACTAGTAATTTATCTACCTCTGAAATTACTTCTGAAATACTAATTTTAAAAGAAAGCTGTAAAAAAAGTTATGAAGATTTATCTCCTTATGGGTTTTCTTTAACCTTACCAGAAGAAAGTGAAACCTTTTTAGACAATTTAATTGGCTACTTAAATACTTTAGAAAAATTAAACAAAGAAGAATCAATTAAAACAACTCAATACAACGCATATATTGAAAAATTAACTAAATGCACTAATGAATTTTATGAAATATTAGATGATTTAGAACCAGCTATAAACTTAATAAGAAAAGAAAATAGGTCTTTAGATGTAATTCTTGATGATATTAAAGAAAAAGAAAGCACTCTTGAAACTATAAAGAAAGATTTTAACTACTCTTCAATACCAGAAGGTTGTATGTCTTATTATAATAGCTTAAATAATACCTTTACTTTATATTCAACCTACTTAAATTCTTTAAAAATTGCTGTTATCTATGAGAAATCTT
Source organism: Clostridium sp. D43t1_170807_H7 (assembly GCF_015555905.1). Lineage (GTDB taxonomy): Bacteria > Bacillota > Clostridia > Clostridiales > Clostridiaceae > Clostridium. The sequence goes on along the minus strand of NZ_JADNLK010000011.1, from coordinate 76,469 downwards.
CACCTAGTTATGAGGAAAATAAAGATACTATAGATAAGAACTACGATAATGCTTATTCTAAATATGATGATGTAAAAACTTCCTTTGAATCGTTATTAAACTCTTTCTGATAATGTTTTGTATTATTTTAAATTTTCTGGGTAAAATATATCTCGATTGGGTTATTCCAAAAGGAGGTTTTTTATGAAACTTGGAAAATTCTTATTTTGTATTATTCTAACCCTATCTCTTTCAGCACTTGACTTAAGCTTATCAAATTTATCTACTACTAAGGTAAGCGCAAGTACAAGAATAGAAGATAATTTATCAAATTTAGAAAATAACGGAAATAACTATATAAATTTATCTGATGAAGAATATGTTGAAGTTTTTAAGGATAATAATCAAATGCTTTATTTAACACAATCAGATATTTATTTAATGTCTCAAGTTGTATATGCTGAAAGTAAGGGTGAACCCTACGAGGGAAAAGTTGCTGTTGCATCAGTTATATTAAACAGGGCTCTTAATAATGGGTTTCCTAATACTATACAAGATGTTATATTTCAACCAAAAGCTTTTTCTTGTATAGTCGACGGTAGTATTGATGTTCAACCAACTCAAGAATGCTTTGATGCTGTATATGATGCATTAAGCGGTAATGATCCTACAGGAGATGCTGTATTTTTCTACAACCCCCATATAGCTACTTGCACTTGGATGCAGGGTGTTGAAAAACATAATATAGTTTCTATAGGACAACATTTATTCTTTACATTATAATAAAAATTAGGGCTACTCTTTTAGGTAGCCCTTAAATTTTTAATCATATTTTTATTGGAATGTTGGTTTTATAGATGCTTTTCCATCCTCAACAACAATTTTTCCTTTAGCAATTACCATATCAATATCTAAACTGTCTTTATTTACAATAACAAAATCTGCATCTCTTCCTTCTTCTATCTTTCCTTTATTATCTAACTTAAGGAATTCTGCAACATTTGAAGTAATTACCTTTATTGCTTGTTCTATAGGCACATTATGTTCTTTTATGGTATCTTTTACTTCTCTGTAAAGAGTTTTAACAGAGCATATTCCAAGGCCAACTAGTTTTCCATCTCTATCAAATACCGGCATGCTTCCATTTCCATCTGATGAAAATGTTATATGTTTAATATCTACACCCTTCTTTAATAAGAGTGCTAATCCCTCTCCTGCTCTTAGCTCTCCTGGTTCTAAGAATCTTGGATCTGAGCTTGTTGTTAAATCAATAAATCCTCCCTTTTTAGCATATTCAATTCCTACTTCAAATAATTTATCACTTCTATTAATATGTGTAGGTAAGAGTTGAGTTGGTGGAATTTCTGTTTCTTCTATAAGTTTAAATAAATATTCTAACCTTCTAGCACCATCTCCTAAATGTACATTAACAATTCCGGCTTTTCCTGATAATAATCCTCCTACTCTGGCTTGAGCTACAGTGTTTACAAACTCTTGATATGATGATTGTGAACTTCTATGATCTGATAATGCTACTTCTCCAACACCAATAACCTTATCCACCATCATAAAATCACCTTTTATACTTTCTGTAATTGTTTTTACTGGTATCTCATAGGAACCTGTATAGCAATAGGATGTTATTCCTTCTTCTTCTAGTCCTTTTGCTTTTGCAATAAGTGATCTCATATTTCTACATACCCCATCAGTTCCTATGCATCCTACAACTGTGGTAATTCCAGCTTCTACTAAAGAAATCACTGATATTTCTGGAGTTCTTGTCCTAAATCCCCCTTCTCCCCCTCCACCAATAATATGGACATGGCAATCTAAAAATCCCGGAAATAATATTTTATCCTTTCCATCTATTACTTTTATCTCTATAAAATCATTAGGAATATTCACATTATCATATATTCCTTCAATCTTATCATTTACAATAACAACATCTTTCTTACCTAACTTTTCTGGTGCATATACATTTATATTCTTAATAACAGTAATCATTTTTAACCTCCTTTAAATAGTCTAATCTTACTATATTTATTATTATACTTTTCAAATTTATCTATGCTTCTTTGATTAAATCAACAAATGTATATATAAGTACAATAAATTACTCAAATTTTAACTATTAATATGTAAAATTATATAATTAATGGTAAATTACTATTAATTAATGTTACTATATTCTTACTAAATTTAAATTAATTTTTTATATAATAAATCTTGATAATCCCTTTAAAAATCACGATGCAAAGGAAATTTGCGTACTTAAAATATCACTGTAAAATACCAATTGCTAGACTTATATTTAATTTAAATAAATAATTGGTACTGAGGAGGAGAATTTATGAACATTGCAATGTCAATACTTAAAATTAGAAAAGATAAAAAATTAACTCAAGAAGAGTTTGCTAAATTATTTAATGTTACAAGACAAACAGTATCTAATTGGGAAAATGAAAAAAGTTATCCCGACCTACAAACATTGATAAAAATAAGTGATATGTTTGAAATTTCATTAGATACTTTAATGAAAGGGGACAAGACTATGGTTAAAAAATTTGATAAAGAATTATTACAAAATAAACTTATAAAAAATATACTGAAAATATCATCTATTATACTTGCTATACTTGTTATAGCTTATGGTGCCTATACTGCTATTTGGTATAATAATAAAAAGATTTGTGAAGAAAAATTTCAAACTTCTATAACAGATGCAGGATTCAAATTTGATGATAACCTTGGATACTATAAACTTGAATCTAATGAAGCTCTTTATTATACTCCTAATCAAAAAATTTCTGAATATAGTTTTCATTTTTATAATCAAACCATCTCATCTGAAATACCTGATGAAGATGTTTCTATTCTAGTGACAGGTGATGGTAAAGCTTATTTAGAGTTGTCAAATAATTATACCCTTGATTCAGAAGGAAATATAATTAAAGGCAAATTATCTAAACGAGATAAGGTAACTTATGATGAACTAAAAGATCAAATTGCTTTAATGACTAAAAAATCCTTAGAATTATTTGATGAGATTTATGGGCAATACCAATAAAATTTCTAATTATTTTAATTTAAAGAACTATGTCAACACAGAAAAAGAGAGAATCACTAATGCGATTCTCTCTCTATATATTATTCTTGTTCTAATATTATCTTCTTAGCAGATAAGATTGATGTAGCACTCATTGAGAACTCATCTAATCCATATTCAACTAATGTAGGGATAGCAGCTTCATCTCCTGCCATTTCTCCACACATTCCAACCCACTTACCGTGTTTGTGAGCTCCGTCTATAGTCATCTTTATTAATCTTAATACAGCTGGGTGCATTGGATTATAAAGGTATGATACTTTTTCGCTCATTCTATCAGCAGCTAATGTGTATTGGATTAAATCGTTAGTTCCAATTGAGAAGAAGTCAACATACTTAGCTAATTCATCAGCCATAACTGCTGCAGCTGGAATTTCAACCATAATACCCCATTGAGTAGTTTCAGAAGTTTTAACTCCTTCAGCATGTAATTCTGCTCTACATTCTTCAACGAATTCTTTAGCAGCTTGGAATTCTTCTAAGCCAGAAATCATTGGGAACATAACGCATAGGTTTCCGTATACAGAAGCTCTTAATAAAGCTCTGATTTGAACCTTGAATATATCTTTTCTATCTAAACATAATCTTATAGCTCTGTAGCCTAAGAATGGATTCATTTCTTCTGGTAATGGTAAGTAAGGTAATACCTTATCTCCACCGATATCTAATGTTCTGATAACAACTTGCTTACCGTTAGCTTTTTCTAAAACAGTTTTGTAAGCTGTGAATTGCTCTTCTTCAGTTGGAGCTTGGTCTCTGTCCATGTATAAGAATTCAGTTCTGAATAATCCTACACCATCTCCACCGTTAGCTAAAACTTGATCTATATCTTCTGGCTTACCGATGTTACCGCAAACTTCAATTCTCTTACCTGATTTAGTTACAGTTTTAACTTCGATAAGTTTCTTTAATTCTTCTTGTTCTGCTGCAAACTTTTCTTTCTTAGCTTGATATTCAGCAATAACTTCTTCTGATGGGTTAATTATTGCAAATCCTTCAATACCATCAACGATTATTGAATCACCATTTTTAACTGTTTTAGTTATATCTCCTAAACCAACAACAGCTGGAATTTCTAATGTTCTAGCCATAATAGCTGAGTGAGAAGTTCTTCCTCCGATATCAGTTAAGAAACCAACAACTTTAGTTCTATCTAATTGAGCTGTATCTGATGGAGTTAAATCATAAGCAACAACAACTGTATTTGCTTCAGTTATAGCAAATCCACTTCCACCTTTTCCTGCTAAGTTAGAAATGATTCTCTTAGAAACGTCTTTAATATCAGCAGCTCTTTCTCTCATGTAAGCATCATCCATTGATTCAAAAATCATAACGAATGTATCTGTTACATTTTGAACAGCTTTCATAGCATTTAAGCTTTCGCTTTCAACAGTCATTTCCATTTGTCCAGTGAACTCTGGGTCATCTAATAAAGTTAAGTGAGCTTCAAAAACAGCAGCTTCATGTTCACCTATTTCAGCAAGTGTCTTTTCCTTAATTGCTGTTAACTGTTCTTTTGATGCTTCTAAAGCAACTTTTAATTTTTCTTTTTCTGCAGCTACGTCACTAACTTTTGCGTCAGTTATAACTATTTCTTCATGTTCTTGAATGAATACTTTACCTATTGCATAACCTTTTGATGCAGCGATACCTTTTTTCATTTCAATTCTCCTCCTACACTTAAGCATAAACTTAGTACTGTTATTAATATTCTTTATACCTTACATCACTCTACTACAATATTATGTAAATTTCGTGATAAAATATAAACATTTAATTAAATTTATAAATAGATTTTTTATAATTTTAATCTATATTATAGAAATTTTATACGAACAAAAATTATTATAACATATTTTTAAGAACGTTATCATTAAAATTTTTAAAATTTATATTTCCGTGGAAACTTTATCCTAAAAATATAGACTTAAATAGTTAAAGTAAGTATAGAATATATAACTTTAACTGCCCAAATATAAAATTTGGGCTTTTTAAAGGAAACTCGACTCCTTTCAGTCGCTGAGTAAGTTCAAGCAACCAAATATAAAATTTGGGCTTTTTAAATGAAACTCGACTCCTTTCAGTCGCTGAGTAAGTTCAAGCAACCAAATATAAAATTTGGGCTTTCACTTACAAATCATCAACTAAAACACTAGCTTTTGCATATGCTGTTGATTTAGCTTCAAAGAAATCTGTTTTAACAGAATTTGCGTTAGCTAAAGAATCTACCCATGCTGCTGGATTTTTATCATATCCTTCAAATAATGGTTCTAATCCAATTTCCTTTAGTCTTTTATTTCCTAAGAATTTAATATATGATTCAATTAAATTCTTATTAATTCCTTGGATATTCTCTCCTATAACATAATTTCCCCAGTTAATTTCATGTTCAACTCCTGTTTTCATCATAAGTCTTAATTCATTAACTAATTCATCAGTAAATACATCTGCCTCTTCCTTTTGAAGTTCTCTAATTAAGTTTCTAAATAACCAAAGATGCGTATTTTCATCTCTATTTATATAACGTATTTCTTGAGCTGATCCTGGCATTTTTCCATTTCTCTCAAGATTATAGAAAAACATAAAACCTGAGTAAAAATAAATTCCTTCTAATATAAAGTTTGCCATGATTGTCTTTATAAGATTTTCTTTGCTTGGATTTTCTAAAAATTTATTATATTGTTCACCAATAAACTTATTTCTTTCTAAAAGAATTTTATCATCTTTCCATTGATATAAGATTTCATTTCTTTTTTCTGGTGAACATATAGTATCAAGCATGTAACTATAACTTTGTGAATGCACGGCTTCTTGGAAAGCTTGAATAGTTAAACATAAATTAACTTCACTTGCTGTTATATAGTTATTTATATTACTTAAATTAGCTGTTTGTATTGAATCTAAAAATATCAAAAAAGATAAAATCTTATCATATGCAGTTCTCTCATACTCATTAAGCTTATTATAATCTTTTAAATCTTGTGATAAATTTATTTCTTCTGGAATCCAGAAGTTGTTCATCGCCTGCCTATACCAATCAGCAACCCAACCATATTTCATATTATTAAAATCATTTAGGTTAGTAGTATTACCATTTATCATTCTCTTCTTACTAACTTCTATATCACCATTTTCATTAAATAAAGGCTTTTTATTTATATTCATTATTATTCTCCCACTATTCAAATTTGACTATACCTAAGGGGTTCATTAAAATACTTAAACTATTTTTAATTATTTTATACCCTTCCCCTGAGGCACTTTAATTTATGCAGAGCAACTTTCACACTCTTCCACTTCTAAAGATTTTGATCTAACATAATAAATTGATTTAACACCACATTTACATGCAGTTATATATAAGTTCATTATCTGTCTCATAGTAAAATCTGTTGTTATATATAGATTAAATGATTGTCCTTGATCTATATGTCTTTGTCTTATTCCATTTATTTTTAAAGAAAGAGTTTGATCTGTATTATATGCTGAATTATAGAACCAGAAATTTTCCCAACTTAAATTAGGAGCTGTTTTAGGAACTATGCTTCCCTTCTTTTCTTCTAACCAGAATCTTGCCATAACTGGATCTACACCTTCTGATGTCCCTGCTATTGTTGCTGTTGAACCATTAGGAGCAACTGCAAAAAGATACCCATTTCTTAATCCATATTCTTTAATATCTTTTTGTAACTTAATCCACTCTTCTGAATTATAATCTCTTAACTTAAAGTAATCACCATTATCCCAATCTGAGCCTCTAAAGCATGAATATTCTCCTTTTTCTCTTGCAATATTCATACTTGCCTTAATTGCATAATAATTAATTTTTTCATATACCTTATCTGTAAATTCTAAATGTTTTTCATCATTCCAGTGAATTTTATTATTTGCAAGCATATGATGATATCCACTAGTTCCAAGACCAATCGCTCTATATTTTTTATTAGTAACTTCAGCAAAAGGTACTGAATAATAATTTAAATCTATAACATTATCCATAGCTCTTATTTGAGTTTCAACTACATACTCTATCTCTTCATCACTATTTACATCTACATTTCCTAAAACAACAGATGATAAATTACAAACTACAAAATCTCCTGCTTTAGTCTTTTCTACGATAATAGTATCTCCATTTTCATCATACATAGTTGTTTGTTGAATATCCATTGGACTCATATTTTGCATTATTTCAGTACAAAGATTTGAAGAATAAATCATTCCTTTATGTTTATTAGGATTCATTTTATTTACCGTATCTCTATAAAAAGCAAATGGAGTACCTGTTTCAGCTGCACTCTTTATTATTAATCTAACTATATCTTTAACAGACATAACTCTTTTATCTATTCTTTCATCATTAACACAATCATAATATCTTCTTTCCCATTCTTTTCCACAGAAATCTTCTAAAGAATATCCCTTAACAGACTTTATTTCATGAGGACACATCATATACCAATTTGCATCGATATCCTCTTCTGCTAATCTCCAGAATAAATCTGGATAACAAAGACCTGGGAATATATCATGAGCTTTTTTTCTATCATCACCATTATTAGTTCTTAATTGTAAAAACTCTGGAACTTCTTTATGCCATGCATCTAACCATATAGCAACTGATCCACTTCTAACACCTAGCTGATCAACAGCAACTGCTGTATCATTAAATAGCTTTATCCAAGGAATAACTCCTCCTGAAGCACCTTTAAATCCTCTTATTGCTGAACCAATTGCTCTTATTTTTCCTATGTAAATTCCCATTCCACCGCCAAACTTTGAAACTTCAGCAAAGTTATCTAATGATTTATATATTCCTTTTAAACTATCTTCCACTGTATCAATAAAACATGAGCTTAATTGATAAAATGGCTTTCTTGCATTTGACATTGTAGGAGTAGCCATAGTTGCTTTAAGAGAACTTAAAACATCATAAAACCTCTTTGCCCACATAACTCTATTTTCTTGCTTTTCTGGAATAGCTAAGTGCATTGCTATTCCCATAAACATTTGTTGTGGAAGCTCAAGAGGTTTTCTATTATAATCTTGAATTAAATATCTTTTTGTTAATAAATCTATTCCACTATAAGTGAAGATAAAATCTCTTTCAGGCTTTATTTCTTTTTCTAATTCCTCAATTTCAGCTTGAGTATAGTTTTCTAGAATATATTTCCCATATAAATTTTTATCTGTCATCTCATTAATGAACTCATAAAATTTACTATAAGGTTTAACTTCTAAATTTATTCCTCTATTTCTTCTAACCTCATCATATAATCTATATATATATAACTTAGATGCAACATATTGCCATTTAGGCTCTTGTTCAGTAGTTAACTCCAGTGCTGCTTGAATTACAGAGTCTCTAATTCCTTCACTATCCATAGATTCTCTAATTATATTTTTACAACTTTCAATAAGTTTTTCTTTTATATAAATTCCTTGTAAATCATCCATTCCACCAATTGCTTTTTGGCATATATTATCTAAATTAATCACTTTTATTCCTCCACTATATGTTGTACATGCTTATATCTCTCACACAATATATTGTCAATTATAATATTGCTATTTATTCTTGTAAAACAAAATAGAAATCAAAATATAGAAAAAAAAATACTATTTCATTTAATTACTATCTTTTTCTTTATTTATCTATAATAATTATTTATAGAGAATTATTATTCCTTATTATTCCTAAAATAAATCCTTTTATTTTATTAAAAAGTAAGTTAATAAATCACTTAACATAGTTTACTTTTTAATATATAATCTTTATGATGACTATAGATATATCTATACAGAGGTAATATTATGAAAGATTTATTTAAAAGTAAAAGTTTTTATGTTGATGTTGTAGTAATTATAATAGGATGTTTTATCTCCTCTCTAGGAGTAAATTTATTCTTATCTAACGCTGGATTACTAAGCGGCGGAGTAACAGGTATAGGACTAATCCTTCAATACCTATGGAATATTCCATCAGGTATTACTGTATTTATACTTAATATTCCCTTATTTCTTGTAAGCTATAAATTTCTTAGTAAAAGATTTACTATCTATACTGCAATAGGAATGATTTCTTTTTCAACAGCATTAATGATAACCAAGCCTTTATCTTCATTAGTTCAAGTTGATGATACATTATTATATTGCATATATGGTGGTGTTTTTAGTGGAATCGGTTATGGGTTAATATTCTTTAGAAATGGTTCTATTGGAGGAACTGACATAATCACCATGGTTATAAGAAAGAAATATTCTAATCTTGATATAGGTAAAGTTGGATTTGGATTTAACTTAATTATAGTAACTGTAGCAGCCTGTATTTTTGGTTTACCTAAAGCTTTATATACTCTTATATCTCTGTTTATTACAAGCACTATATTAGATAAAGTTTTAAGTGGATTTACTAGTAAAAAACTTCTTCTTATTTTAACTGAAAAAGAAGAAGATATAATAACTTATGTCATTAAAGATATGAATCGTGGTATTACATCTCTTATGGCTGAAGGTGGCTATACTCATAACCAAAAGAAGCTTTTATATGTTGCAGTAACTACATCACAAATGATAAGTTTAAAGAATAAAATTCTTAGAATCGATCCTAAAGCATTTATTACTATAATTGATGTCTCTGAAGTTAAAGGTAAGGGATTCCAAAGTATTTAAGTTATCTTATTAATACTCTATAAATTTTAAAAAAAGCGGATTAAACCGCTTTTTTATTTATTAATACTATTTAAATATTCATTTTTTCCTATTTCATATAAATTATTTCCTTTAGAATCAATAATAACAACTAAAGGCATATCTTTTACTTCTAATTTTCTTATAGCTTCAGCACCTAAATCATCATATGCAATTACTTCACATGAAGTTATACATTTACTTATTAAAGCTCCAGCTCCTCCTATTGCCCCAAAATAAATTGCTTTATTTCTTTTAATTGCATCTATTACTTCTTCATTCCTAGCTCCTTTACCTATCATTCCTTTTAATCCTAAGTCTAAAAGTCTAGGAGCATAACTATCCATTCTATAGCTAGTTGTTGGTCCTGCTGATCCGATGACTTGTCCTTGTTTTTCTGGTGTAGGCCCAACATAATATATAATTTCATCTTTCACATTTATAGGAAGTTCTTTTCCCTCATTTAATAAATTAATTAATCTACCATGAGCTGCATCTCTAGCCGTATATATAGTTCCAGTTAATAGAATACTATCTCCAGCTATTAATCCAGTTGTAATCTCTTCAGTTAAAGGCGTATTTATACTTTTAATCATTTCATATCCCCCTTATATTTCTCTTTCCTTATGCCTTGTGGCATGACAGTTAATATTAACTGCAACAGGTAATCCTGCAATATGAGTTGGATACGTTTCTATATTTAATCCTAAGGCAGTTGTCTTCCCACCAAAACCTTGTGGTCCTATTCCTAACTTATTTATAATCTCTAATAATTCCTCTTCTAAATCACTATAAAATTTGTCTTGGTTTCTTTTATTTAAAGGTCTAATCAATGCCTTCTTAGCTAAATAAGCAGCCTTATCAAATGTACCTCCAATTCCAACCCCAACAACTATTGGAGGACATGGATTAGGTCCAGCTAATTTCACAGTTTCAATTATAAAATCTTTTACCCCTTGTAATCCATCAGAAGGTTTAAGCATCTTTATCCTACTCATATTTTCAGATCCAAATCCTTTAGGTGCTACTGTAATCTTAATCTTATCACCAGGTACTATATCATAATAAATAATAGCAGGTGTATTATCCTTTGTATTAACTCTATGGATAGGATCCTTAACTACTGATTTTCTTAGAAAACCTTCATCATATCCTCTTCTAACCCCCTCATTAATAGCATCTTGTAATAATCCACCAACTATATGTACTTCTTGTCCAATTTCCACAAATACACATGCCATACCTGTATCTTGACATATTGGCATATCTTCCTTTTTGGCAATATTAGAGTTTAATATTAATTGATCTAAAACATTTTCTGCTAATGGCCATGTTTCATTTTCTTTAGCTTTGCATAAAGCTTCCTTTACATCACTTGATAAATAATAGTTTGATTCTATACATAACTCTCTTACCGTGCTAATAATTTCTGATATATGTATTTCTCTCATTGGTGATCCCCCTTTTCATTTTTATAATTTTAGTTTATTATTTTATTACATTTTTTACAAGATTAAGATTATAGATTGCTCTATAAATTATAAGGTCGATATAAGTCGGCTTTATAATTTATTCTATTACTATATAAATATTCTATCTATTTCCTAGGAAATTACTATGATTCTACAGTCTTATTTATATCACCATCAAAATACTTATCAATTCCATTTGATATTCCTTCAACTATCAAATTTTGATGCTCATCACTTTTTAATCTAGACTCTTCATCTGGATTTGATAAAAAGCCACATTCTACTAATATTGAAGCACCTTCATATTTATCTCTTAAAATTAAATATGCTTCAGCAGCTGGCTTTGCTACCCTTTTATTATTATCCTTAACAGATTCTTTTATTGACTCTTGAACAATTGTAGCTAAATTATAACTATTTTCATTTGAAGCATACCATACTTGTGCTCCATAACATTTACTTTGTGGAAACATATTTTGATGAATTGAAACAAATATATCACAATTTGTTTCTTTTTTCATTTCAACTCTTCTATTTAAATCTTCTCTCTTCTTTTCTTTAATAGTATTACCCTTTTGATAAAGCCCTTCATCCTCATCTCTTGTCATATATACCTTATATCCCTTTTCTTCAAGATTATCTCTTAACTTTAATGAAATTTGTAAATTTATATCCTTCTCAATAGTTCCTGCTTTAGATTTTGCTCCGCCATCAATTCCTCCATGACCTGGATCAATCAAAATAACTTTATTCGAATTATCAAAAGCAAATGCATTAACTGGTATTATATAAGTAACAATAAGTAGACATGTAATAATAGCAACAATTACTTTCTTCATGACATATCCTCCATTATTTTAATATCACCTTTATTATGTTTAACTTTTCAACTTATTATACTTGATATATTTCTTACCATTCATAAATTTTGAAAAAAAAGAAGCCCTTTTGGCTTCTTTTTTATGCATTATTTTCAATAACTATTTCAGCTATATTTGTTGAATGATCTCCTATTCTTTCTAAGTTACTTAGTAAGTCTAAGAAGATTGCTCCTGCATAAGCATTACAAGTACCTTCATGTAATCTCTTTATATGTAGGTCTCTATATCTCTTATGTTGTTTATCTATTTCTGCTTCAATATTAGTTATTTCATTAGCTTTGTTTACATCTCTATCAGCATAACTATCAATTGATACATCTAATGCCTTCAGTGTAGTTTGATACATATTAGTTATTTCACTAATAGCCTCTTCACTATATTGTAACTTTTTATTTATTTTTTGAATAGTTAAATCTGCAAGATTTTCAGCATGATCTCCTATTCTCTCTATATCATTTACTATATGGAATGTAGATGCAACTATATTTTTTTCTTTATCTGATAATTCACACTTAGAAAGTTTAACTAAGTATGTAGTTATACATTCTTCAAGGTTATTAATTACTTCTTCATTTTCATAAACTTTTTCAGCTAAACTTTCATCATTCTTAATAAATGAATCCATAGCTAATTCTAAACTTAACTTAGCTTTATTAGCCATTCTTATAGTTTCTTTTAGAACTTGTCCAGCTGCAATTACCGGAGTTTCTAATAATCTATCATCAATATATTTAGGTCCTACCTTTTCATCATCTTCACCCGGTATTATTTTTTCTACAATTTTACATAATATCGGAATTAAAGGTACCATTACTAATGTATTAACTACATTAAATATTGTATGTGCATTAGCTATTTGTCTCTTTACATCACCTGTAAAATATGAAACAAAATCACCTAAGAAACCTGGTATTATTATTGGTAAGAATAATAATGTACCAACAACATTAAATATTAAATGTAACATAGCTGCTCTATGTGCTGTTTTATTTGTACCCACTGTTGCAAGCATTGCTGTTATACAAGTACCAATATTACAACCCATAATTATTGGCAGTGCTTGATTAATGTTTAATGCACCTGCAGTAGCTAATGCTACTAATATTCCTGTAGTAGCTGATGAACTTTGTAATACTGCTGTAATTAAAGCCCCTGCTATTACTCCTAAGTACCAATGTTGTCCTACTGTTGTAAGTATCTCTTGGAACATAGGTAATGTTGTTAATGGCTTCATTGCGCCACTCATTGTTCCCATACCAACAAATAGTATACCGAAACCTAATATTATGTTACCTATTTCTTTTCTTTTCTTACCTTTTACGAACATTACCATCATAGCACCAACAAAAACGAAAACTGGCGCTATTTCATCTAATTTAAATGCAACTAATTGAGCTGTAATAGTTGTTCCTATATTAGCCCCCATAATAATTCCAGCTGCTTGTGCTAAATTCATTAATCCTGCATTAACAAATCCAACTACCATTACAGTTGTATCACTACTACTTTGAATAACCATAGTAACTACTGCACCTACAATTACTGCTACTATAGGATTTTTAGTTACTTTTTCTAGTATCTTCTTTAATCCTTCTCCCGCAGCATTTTCTAGGCCATCACCCATTAGCTTCATTCCGTAGATAAATAGTCCTAATCCACCTAACAACTTGATTATTGTCATTAACGTATCCAAGATTTATTCTCCTTCACTCTTGTATATTTTATATATTTTTATAAAACTTTTATAACGTTAAGTTTACAATAAAATTTAACATTTGTTAATAGATTTCAACATTTTTTAACATAGATTTAATATAAATTTTTACTAAAATATATTTCATGCTAATTTACACCATTTATTTGTTATTAATTTTTTATTTAATTAAATAGCAAAAAAAGCCTTGGAATAAACATTCCAAAGCTTTTGATAAGTCTTTCGCTTGAAAGATCCAAACTATCTCTTAGAGAATTGTGGAGCTCTTCTTGCTTTCTTAAGACCGTATTTCTTTCTTTCTTTCATTCTTGGGTCTCTTGTTACGAAACCAGCTTTCTTTAATTCAGATTTTAAGTTTTCATCTGATTTAATTAAAGCTCTTGTTATTCCGTGTCTGATAGCTCCAGCTTGACCTGTGAATCCACCACCGTGAACGTTAACTAATACGTCAAATTTATCCTTAGTTCCAGTTAAAACTAATGGTTGGTTAACGATCATTCTTAAAGTTTCTAAACCAAAGAAATTTTCGATTTCTCTGTTATTGATAACAACTTTACCGTTTCCTGGTACAAGTCTAACTCTTGCAACTGATTTTTTTCTTCTTCCAGTACCCATGTATTGAACTTTTGCCATTTTTTATTCCTCCTCCCGAGCCTGTATTAGTACTTTAATTCAAGTACTTCTGGTTGTTGAGCTGCGTGTTCGTGCTCAGCACCTTGGTATACTTTTAACTTCTTAAGCATTTTTCTTCCTAATACTCCTGTTGGAAGCATTCTTCTAACAGCTTCTTCGAAAGCGAATTCAGGCTTCTTAGCTAATACTTCTCTATATGGAGTCTCTTTTAATCCACCTGGATATAAGCTGTGCTTTCTCATCATTTTTTGATCTAACTTCTTACCAGTTAAAACAACTTTTTCAGCATTGATAACTATTACGAAATCTCCGCAGTCAACATTTGGTGTAAATGTTGGCTTATTCTTTCCTCTTAATATTGAAGCAACTTGGCTAGCAACTCTTCCTAGTGGCTTACCAGCAGCATCAACAACATACCATTTTCTTTCAACTTCTTGTGCTTTTGCAATGTATGATTTCATGTTTTTCCCTCCCTGAACTTACATTTATCGTTATACCTCATATGTATAACATTTATGTCAAGACCTCGGGGCTCGTGGCCTTTCGTACATAAATTATTCTAACAAACAAAATAAATTATAATACACGCTTACGGGCGTGTCAACAATTTTTATTAATTTTTTTTAATAATACACTTCTTTCAGTAACAAGCCATTAGGTGGAACACAATCACCTGCTAGTGTTCTATCTTTTTGGGCTATTATATCTGATATAGAACTGGCTGGAGTCTTTCCTCTTCCAACATTTATTAAGGTCCCAACTATTATTCTAACCATATTGTATAAAAAACCATCACCACTTACAGAAATTTTTATAATTTTTTCTGTTTTCTCTACTTTTACATCAAAAATAGTTCTTATAGTTCCTTTTACTGAACTTCCTTGCGTTTTAAATGCAGCAAAATCATGAGTCCCAATAAATTGTCTTGCCCCCTCCTTCATTAATTCGATATCCAAATCATATTTATAATGATACACTTGATTTCTCATCAATGCTGAAGGTACCTGATCATTTAATATGTAATACTCATATGTTTTACCTTTAGCACAATACCTAGCATGAAAATCATTTTCCACCTTTTCTGATTTAATCACAACTATATCATTAGGTAATTTAACATTTAGTGCCTCTCTAAATCTTTCTGGAGGCACTTTACTATTTGTTTTAAAGTTAGCAACAAACCCTTTAGCATGAACTCCTGCGTCTGTTCTAGAACTTCCTGTTACCTCACAAGGTTCCTTAGTAACAAGAAAGAGAGCCTCTTCTATCTCTCCTTGTATTGTTTTCATTCCTTTTTGCTTTTGCCAACCATAATAATTAGTTCCATCATACTCTAAAGTTAATTTTATATTATTCAACTTATCACCTTTTTTATTCAAATTATTAAATTGCAAATCTAACAATAAGAGTACTTGCAAATAATAATGCGAAAACTCCAAATGCAATAAAATCCTTAGAAGTGAACTTTAAAACTTTCATTCTAGTTCTACCAGCTCCCCCTCTATAACATCTTGCTTCCATAGCCATAGCAAGTTCATCAGCTCTTCTAAATGAACTAATAAATAATGGTACTAGTAAAGGTATTAAACTTTTTGCTTTTTTTACTAATCCACCAGTTTCAAAATCAGCCCCTCTGGCTTTTTGTGCTTTCATTATTTTATCAGTCTCATCTATAAGCGTAGGTATAAATCTTAGCGCGATTGTCATCATCATAGCTAACTCATGTGCAATTTCTTTTCCGATAGGTCTTAATAGCCTTTCTATTCCATCTGTTAATTCTATAGGAGATGTTGTTAATGTTAAAACTGAAGTTCCCATTATAAGAAGTATTAATCTCATTGCCATAAAAAATGCAGTTCTTATTCCTGATTCATAGATTTTTATAAATCCAAGATGAAAAATCAATCTCCCATCTCTAAGCATAAAAATATTTAATATAGCAGTTAATGCTACTAATAAGAATACAGGCTTTAATCCTTTATAAAGATATCTTGGAGATATCTTTGCAATATAAACCACCAAAGCTAAAAATGCTACAACAAATATATATCCCACAAATTTATCAACAATAAATAAACTTATTATAAATAAAAATGAAATTAATATCTTTGTTCTTGGATCTAGTTTATGTATAAAAGATTCACCTGGTATATATTGACCTATAGTTATATCTTTAATCATATTAAACTTCTCTCTTTCATATATTTTTAACTAAACAAATTGTATAAATTTTAAAATATTATCTTCAAAACAACCTTATTATTTGTTAAATTATTTTTTTAATAATACCCTTAAAAGTTCTTTGCTACCTTGCTCTACAGTAAATACTTCATCAGAAACATTAAATCCTTTTTCTCTTAGAGCTCTCATTAAATAGGTCACTTGTGGTACTGCTAAACCTATACTTTCTAATGTCTCAACCTCTTTAAATATTTCTGCTGGTTTACCCATTAAAGCTATTTTTCCTTTATTCATAACAACTATTCTTTCAGCTAGCTTTCCAACATCCTCCATGCTGTGACTAACTAATACAATTGTCATTTTATATTTTTCATGAAGAGTTTTTATTTGTTCTAAAATATCATCTCTTCCTTTAGGATCTAATCCTGCTGTAGGTTCATCTAATATTAATACTTTTGGTTCCATAGCAATAACACCAGCTATAGCAACTCTTCTTTTTTGTCCTCCACTTAAATCAAATGGTGAGACATCTTTATAGCTTTCATAATCTAATCCAACCATTTCCATAGCTCTTTTAACTCTATCAGAAACCTCTTCTTCACTTAATCCTAGATTGTTAGGCCCAAATGCTATATCTTTTTCAATTGTTTCTTCAAATAATTGATATTCTGAATACTGAAATACTAAACCTATTTTCTTTCTTATATCTGTAAGTTTAGTTTCTTTATTTGTAATATCAATATTATCAACTAAAATCCTTCCTGAACTAGGTTCTAATAAACCATTTAAGTGTTGTATTAAAGTTGACTTTCCTGATCCTGTATGCCCTATTAAAGCTAAAAACTCTCCGTCCTCAATAACTAAGTTAATATCATCTAATGCTTTTTTTTCAAAGGGTGTTTTAGGCATATATATATGTGTTAAATTTTCTATCTTAATTGACATAATGCACTCACCATCTCATTCACATTTAAAATTTTAGTATCTATATCTATACCAGCTTTTCTAAGTTCATAACATATTTCCGTTACTTGTGGAACATCTAAACCTATCTTCTTCATAGTTTCAACATGTGAAAAAACATCGCGTGGAATACCTTCAATGATAACTTTTCCTTTATCCATTACTACAACTCTATCTGCTTCCGCTGCTTCATCCATATAGTGAGTTATTAGTATTACAGTTATTCCATGCTTCTTATTTAATTCCTTAATATTATTAATTACTTCTTTTCTTCCTGATGGATCAAGCATCGCTGTTGGTTCATCAAAAATTATGCACTTAGGTTGCATAGCTAATATTCCAGCAATGGCAATTCTTTGTTTTTGCCCTCCTGATAATAAATGAGGTGCATGTCTTTTATACTCACTCATTCCAACTTTATCTAAAGCATCATCAACTCTTTGTCTAATTTCTTGTGGCGGAATACCTAAATTTTCTGGTCCAAATGCCACATCCTCTTCTACTATTGTAGCTACTAATTGGTTATCTGGATTTTGAAACACCATTCCAGCAGTAGATCTTATATCCCATATGTTATTTTCATTCCCTGTATCTAGTCCATTAACGATAACAGTTCCCTCTGTAGGTGTTAATAATGCATTCATATGCTTTGCTACTGTTGATTTTCCTGATCCGTTGTGTCCTAATATTACTAAAAATTCACCTTTACTAACCTCTAGATTTAATCCATCGATAGCTAATTTCTCTATTCCTTCTTCACCTGTAGAATATTTAAATACTACATTTTTACACTCTATCATTTTCTCCATATATATCCCTCCTTTAGTAGCATATTAATTATATAACTAAGTTCTATAAATTTTATATAAATTTCCATAACTTAATTATATATAAGCATAAATTAATTACAAGTATTTTACTTAAGTTATTATTTTCTTATATTTTGCAACAAAAAAATATTTAATCACTATTTTTATATTTTTATATACAAAAATGGGGATTAAGTTAAACTTAATCCCCAGAGTGAAATTATACTAATTCAAGTATAACAACTTCAGCTCCGTCTCCTCTTCTAGGACCTTTTTTGATCATTCTAGTATATCCGCCGTTTCTTTCAGCGTACTTTGGAGCGATTTCATCAAATAATGTCTTAACTACTTCTTCTTCTAAAACGTAAGCTAAAACTTGTCTTCTAGCGTGAAGATCTCCTCTTTTTGCAAGAGTAATCATCTTTTCAGCTATAGATCTAGCTTCTTTAGCTCTAGTTTCAGTAGTTTCAATTCTACCATGCTTTAAGAAGCTAGTAACAAGACTTCTTAACATAGCTCTTCTTTGGTCTGTAGAAAGACCTAACTTACGATAACCTGCCATGGATTTACCTCCCTACTCGTCGCTTAGTTTTAAGGCTAAACCTAATTCCTTAAGCTTTCTTTCAACTTCTTCTAAGGATTTCTTTCCTAGATTTCTTACCTTCATCATATCATCCATTGATTTACCAGCAAGTTCTTGAACTGTATTGATTCCAGCTCTCTTTAAACAGTTATAAGATCTAACTGAAAGGTCTAGTTCTTCAACAGTCATTTCTAGGACTTTTTCCTTTTTATCTTCTTCTTTTTCAATCATAATTTCAACATCATTAGTCGCAACGCCTAATGACATGAATAATTTGAAGTGCTCTATTAAAATCTTAGCAGATAAGCTTATAGCTTCATCTATTTTAATAGTTCCATTAGTCCAAATTTCAAGTGTTAATTTGTCATAATCAGTGATTTGACCAACTCTTGTGTTGTCAACAGTAAAGTTAACTCTCTTAACTGGAGTGTATATAGAATCAATAGCTATTGCTGAAAGTGGTAATGCATCACTCTTATTTTTATTTTGAGTAACATATCCTCTTCCTCTATTAACTGTTAATTCCATGTACAGTCTTCCATTTTCATCAAGAGTTGCAATGTGTAAATCTTTGTTTATAACTTCAACATTTCCATCAGTCTTAATGTCTGCACCTGTAACAACTCCAGGTCCTTTAGCATCTATATAAATAGTTTGTGGACCTTCGCCTTCCATTGTAAGTGCTAAAGATTTAATGTTAAGAATTAATTCAGTAACATCTTCTTTAACCCCTTGTACAGTTGAGAATTCATGAAGTACTCCATCAATTTTAATTGATGTAGTAGCTACACCTGGAAGTGATGATAAAAGAATTCTTCTCATCGCATTTCCAAGTGTAATACCATATCCTCTTTCTAATGGCTCAACTACATATTTACCATATGTACCATCTTCATTTGATTCTATACACTCAATTATTGGCTTTTCTATTTCTAACATGTACAAACCCTCCTTGTATATAAAATGGCAACCTTATTACGAGGGCAACTGATTCCATTTAATAATCTAATATAATATCTTAATATTAAAAATATTAATTTATTATTTGCTGTATAATTCGACAATTAGAGTTTCGTTAACTGGTACGTCAATGTCTTCTCTAGCTGGCGCAGCAACTACTTTACCTTCATAGTTTTCAACGTTAGCTTCTAACCATTTTGGTAATGTCTTTGGATTTTCTACGAAAGTCTTGAACTTTTCAGTTCCTCTGCTCTTTTCGCAAACAGATACTACATCATTAACTGATACTTTGTATGATGGAATATCAACTTTCTTACCATTTACTAAGAAATGTCCATGAGTAACTAATTGTCTAGCTTCATTTCTTGAAGCACCGTATCCTAATCTATAAACAACGTTATCTAATCTCATTTCTAGTAACATTAATAAGTTTTCACCAGTGATTCCCTTCATGTGGTCAGCCTTTTCATAGTAAGTTCTGAATTGACCTTCTAAAACACCGTATATTCTTCTAGCTTTTTGCTTTTCTCTTAATTGTACTCCGTAGTTAGATAACTTTTTCTTAGCTGCTCCGTGTTGTCCTGGTGCATAGCTTCTTCTTACGAAAGCACATTTATCTGTATAACATCTATCTCCCTTAAGGAATAGCTTTTGACCTTCTCTTCTACATAATCTACATGTAGCTCCAGTATATCTTGCCATTCGTTACACCTCCTGTTGAATTTAAATATAATTAGACTCTTCTTCTCTTCGGTGGTCTACATCCGTTGTGTGGAATTGGAGTAACGTCTTTAATTAGAGTTACTTCTAAACCTGCAGCTTGTAATGATCTTATAGCTGCTTCTCTACCAGCACCTGGTCCTTTAACGTATACTTCTATACTCTTTAAACCGTGTTCCATAGCTGCTTTAGCTGCAGTTTCTGCTGCCATTTGAGATGCAAATGGTGTGCTCTTTCTTGAACCTCTGAAACCTAAAGCTCCAGCACTTGACCATGATAAAGCATTTCCAGCCGCATCAGTTAAAGTAACTATTGAGTTATTGAAAGTTGATTGGATGTGTGCAGCACCATGCTCAACATTCTTTCTTTCTTTTCTTCTTCTAGTAGTCTTTTTGACTTTTTGAGCCATCGAAATCCCTCCTTACTACTTCTTCTTATTTGCGATAGTCTTCTTAGGACCTTTTCTAGTTCTAGCGTTAGTCTTAGTTTTTTGTCCTCTAACTGGAAGACCTTTTCTATGTCTGATTCCTCTGTAACAACCTATTTCAACTAATCTCTTAATATTTAAAGCAACATCTCTTCTTAAGTCACCTTCAACCATTAAGTTCTTGTTTACATAGTTTCTGATTTCATTTACTTCATCCTCAGTAAGATCCTTAATTCTAGTATCTGGATTAATTCCAGTAGTAGCTAATATCTTTTGAGAAGTAGATAAACCAACTCCGTATATATATGTTAGACCTATTTCAACTCTTTTTTCCTTTGGTAGGTCAACTCCTGCTATTCTTGCCATTTGAACTTACACCTCCTGTTTATTGAAATGCAATTTTTTTATTTTTGCTTTTGATAAATTTATATTAAAATCTTAGGTCGATAGATCAAAAACCTATCGTCAGCCGTACCTAAAATTAATAAGCTGATTTAAACGCCTATATAATAATATTGAACTTTCAAAAAAAAGTCAACATATTAATATTTGTAAATTATTCTGCCTAATATGAAATTATATTAGCCTTGTTTTTGCTTGTGCTTAGGATTTTCACAGATTACCATTACTCTTCCTTTTCTTCTTATAATCTTGCACTTTTCGCAAATAGGCTTAACTGATGGTCTTACTTTCATCGCTAACCCTCCTTGTGTAATTTATGGTAAACTTTTTTACCTTATTTTGCTCTCCAAGTAATTCTTCCTCTTGTTAGGTCATATGGAGAAAGTTCTATAGTAACCTTATCTCCAGGTAGAATTCTTATGAAGTTCATTCTTAATTTTCCTGATATGTGAGCTAAAATTTTATGACCACTTTCTAACTCAACTTGAAACATTGCATTTGGTAAAGCCTCTAGGACTACACCTTGCATTTCTATTACATCATCTTTTGACATAAGGTAATCAACCCTCCTTAACAATGCCTTTTAGTTTTAGAAATCTTTTAATTTTTAAATCAGTACCTTTATCCTTTAATATAACTGATGCTTTAATCTCATCATCTACATTTTCTAAAACAATAAAATGTTTTATGTTTTTCTTCTTAGGCATCTGAATTGTCTTATTACTTCCATTACTTAGAAGGTAATAATCATCATCAACTTTATCAACAATAACGTAATAATGATCTTTATCTCTTCCGCATTTTGAAAGAACAATTTTCCCAATTAAGTCATTGTTTTGCAAATTTCTTTCACCTCGATGATTACCTTAGTCATAAATCTACAAGCCACCTTTTGGTATCATGCGAATTTATAACTAAGCAACACTTATTTAATTAGTGTTAATATCTCCGGTCCATCTGGTAAAATTACAACAGTGTTTTCATAGTGAGCCGAAAGGCTCTTATCTGCTGAGACTACTGTCCAATCATCACCTAAAGTAGCTACTCTATATGTTCCCATATTAACCATAGGTTCTATAGCTAAAGTCATACCAGCAACTAATTTTGGACCTCGGCCTGGTCTTCCGAAGTTAGGAATTTCCGGATCCTCATGGACACTTCTTCCTATCCCGTGACCTACGAAATCTCTTACAACTGAGAAACCTGAAGCCTCAACATAGCGTTGTATTTCATGTGAAATATCAGTTAGTCTATTTCCTACTTTAGCAAACTCCAAACCTTTAAAGAAAGATTCTTCAGTAACTTTTATAAGTTTATTTGCTTCTTCTGAAATATCACCTACAGCAAATGTTCTTGCTGCATCACCGTGGAATCCATTAATGTTTGCTCCACAGTCTACACTAATAATATCTCCCTCTTTTAATACATACCCTCCTGGTATTCCATGAACTACTTGCTCATTAACAGATATACATAGTGAAGCAGGAAATCCATAGAGCCCTTTAAATGAAGGTATTGCCCCATGCTTAGTTATAAATTCTTCTGCTATCCTATCTAATTCAGCAGTAGTTATTCCTGGTTTAACTTTTTTTTCAACAAGTAGTAGAGTTTCTGCTACAATTCTTCCTGCAATTCTCATTAGGTCGATTTCTTTATCATTTTTGATAATAATCATTAGTTTGCACTCCCTAATATATTACAGATACCTTCGAATACTTCATTAATAGCTTTTGTTCCATCTACTGTGGAAAGTAAGTTTTTCTCTTTATAAAAATCAATCAGTGGTTGTGTTTGTCTTTCATAGACATCTAGTCTCTCTTTTACTGTTTCTTCAACATCATCTTTTCTTTGGATAATGTTATCACCACAAACATCACAAACTCCATCAACAGCTGGTGGATTAAATTTGATATGATAACTAGCTCCACATGATAAACAAACTCTTCTTCCTGTCATTCTTTCAAGTATGAAACTGCTAGGTACTTCGATACATAAAGCTGTATCTAAGTTTTCATTTCTTGAATCTAAAAACTCTTGTAGAGCTTCAGCTTGAGCAACAGTTCTTGGGAATCCATCTAATAGATAACCATTTTTACAGTCTTCCCATGTTAGTCTATCTTTAACCATATTAATAGTTACTTCATCTGGCACTAATTGACCATTGTCAATATATTGCTTAGCTTCTATTCCTAAAGGGGTTTCTTCTGAAATATTCTTTCTAAAGATATCCCCAGTAGAAATATGTGGTATAGAGTATCTATTACTAATTGATTTTGCCTGTGTTCCTTTTCCAGCCCCAGGAGGACCTAATAATACTATCTTCACGGGCATCATCTCCATTATAAAATCTATTTTAAGAATCCTTGATAGTGTCTCATAACTAATTGTGAATCTAATTGTCTAGAAAAATCTAAACCAACTCCAATTAAAATTAACATTGACGTTCCACCAAATTGAATTCCTCTTAAATCTGTATAATTACTAATTAATATTGGAGTAACAGCTAGTAATGCTGCAAATACTCCCCCGATTAGAGATACTTTTGTAAGTACTCTTTCAAAATACTTCTCTGTAGCTTCACCTGGTCTTACACCTGGTACAAAACCTGCAGACTTATGAAGATTTTCAGCCATTTCATCTGGTTTAAATGTTATTTGAGTATAGAACCAAGTAAAGAATACTGTTAATACTGCATAACAAACTGGATACATCCATGTACTTTTATTAAAAATACTATATGGATTAGTTAATATCCATTTAGACCATCCCTTAGTTGGGAAGAAATTAGCTATTGTTTCAGGGAACATCATTACAGACATTGCAAATATTATTGCAATAACCGCTGATCCAATTAAACTTAATGGTATATGAGTAGATTGACCTTTCATAACCTTAGCACCTACAGCCTTACCAGCATATTGGATTGGCACTCTTCTCTCTGCTAATGAGAAGTAAATTGTAACTGCTAATAGTGCTAATGCACCAATTAAGAATAATGCTATTTCTATTATAGAAATTTCACCTGCTTCTTTTAATGTAAATAATGACATTAAAGTTGTAGGTAATTGAGATACTATATTAACGAATATTAATATTGAAACCCCATTTCCAAATCCTTTTTGAGTTATTTGGTCACCAAGCCACATACAGAAAGTAGATCCTACAACTAATGAAATTAGTACTACCGCTTTTTGAGCTGTTCCTAATCCACTTGCGGCACCTTGTGCTGCAATCATTGAGTAAATTCCTATTGCTAATACAAACCCTATTGCTATAGAGGCATATCTTGTAATAGATTGAATTTTCTTTCTACCTTCTTCACCTTCTTTAGAAAGTTGTTCTAAAGATGGAATTGCAATTGTTAATAATTGCATTATGATTGATGCATTAATATAAGGTGAAACACTTAATGCAAATATACTGAATTTACTTAAAGCTCCTCCAGATATTAAATTGTAAAACCCAAGCAACCCATCAGAGTTAGTCATTGAGCTTAAATAACTAGTATCAATTCCAGGAACCGGAATATGTATTCCTATCCTGAAAATTGCTACTAAAAATATCGTCCATAAAAATCTTTTTCTTAGTTCCGGAACCTTCCAGGCATTACGTAGGGTTGATAGCATATTATATCACCTCAACTTTTCCTCCAGCTGCTTCTATCTTTTCAGCCGCTGACTTAGACATCTTGCATCCTTGTACAGTTAGGCTCTTTTCTAATGTTCCGTTTCCTAATATCTTAACTCCGTCTAAAACTTTAGATATTACTCTTGTTTCAAGTAATAATTCTGGAGTTACTACTGTGCCGTTTTCGAATATGTTTAATCTATCAACGTTTATAGAAACAATTTTCTTAGCGAAGATATTAGTGAATCCTCTCTTAGGAAGTCTTCTGTATAATGGCATTTGACCACCTTCAAATCCTGGTCTAACTCCACCGCCTGATCTAGCGTTTTGTCCTTTTTCACCTTTACCAGCGTTTCTTCCTAAACCTGAACCAGTACCTCTACCAACTCTCTTAGGAGCTTTCTTGCTACCAGCTGCTGGCTTTAATTCATGAAGTTTCATATCTTAGTGCACCTCCTCTTTATTATACTTCTTCTACTTTTAATAAGTAGTCAACTTTGTTGATCATACCTCTGATTTGAGGAGTATCCTCATGCTCTACAGTTTTGTTAATCTTTCTTAGACCAAGAGCATTTGCAGTAGCGATATGGTCTTTCTTTCTGCCTATTAAGCTTTTAACTAAAGTAACCTTTATCTTTGCCATTGCGTATACCTCCTAACCTAATATTTCTTCTACAGTTTTGCCTCTTAACTTAGCTATTTCTTCAGCTGTTCTTAAGCTTGCTAAACCGTTAATTGTAGCATTTACCATGTTTCTTGGATTGTTTGAACCTAAAGACTTAGCTCTAACGTCCTTTAATCCTGCTAATTCAAGTACAGCTCTTGCTGGTCCACCAGCGATAACTCCTGTACCTTCTTTAGCTGGCATGATTAAAACTTTACCAGTTCCAAACTTACCATATATTTCATGAGGAACTGTTGTTCCAACTATAGCAACGCTAACCATGTTTTTCTTAGCGTCTTCGATACCTTTTTTAATTGCTTCTGGGATTTCGATTGACTTACCCATTCCTACGCCTACGTGTCCGTTCTCATCACCAACAACAACTAAAGCGCTGAATCTGAAGTTTCTACCACCCTTAACAACCTTAGTAACTCTGTTTATAAAAACAACCTTTTCCTTAAGGTCTAGTGTGCTAGGATCGATTCTCATTGATTTCCCTCCTTGTTTGATTAGAATTTTAAGCCTGCTTCTCTAGCGCTTTCTGCTAATGTTTGAACTCTTCCGTGATATACGTATCCACCTCTGTCGAATACAACTTCAGTAATACCTTTATCTAAAGCTCTCTTAGCAACTAGTTCACCAACTAATTTAGCAGCTTCTTTGTTTCCGCCTACTTTAACATCAACTTCTTTATCTAAAGTTGAAGCAGATACTAAAGTTACAGCATTTATATCATCTATGATTTGAGCATATATATTCTTTTCACTTCTGTAAACTGAAAGTCTTGGTCTTTCAGGAGTACCAGAAACTTTCTTACGTACTCTAAGGTGACGCTTTGCTCTATTTGCCTTTTTGTCTGCCTTCTTGAACATAAGGTTCACTCCTTCCTAATTATTTCTTACCAGTCTTACCTTCTTTACGTCTGATAACTTCGCCTTCGAACTTAATTCCTTTACCCTTATATGGTTCAGGTTTTCTCCACTTTCTGATATCAGCAGCAGCAGCACCAACTAATTGCTTATCGATTCCTGATACAACTACCTTTGTAGCTGCTGGAGTTTCGAAAGTAATTCCTTCAGCTGGTTCTATTTCAACTGGGTGTGAATATCCTAAGTTCATTACAAGTTTCTTTCCTTGTAATTGAGCTCTATAACCAACACCGATTAATTCTAGAGTCTTTTGGTATCCCTTTTCAACTCCTATGATCATGTTGTTGATTAATGCTCTAGTTAAACCGTGAAGAGCTCTGTGCTCTTTAACGTCACTAGGTCTTGTAACAACAACTTGGTTGTCTTCAACTGCTATATTCATGTCTTTGTCCATAGCCTTAACTAATTGCCCTTTAGGTCCTTTTACAGTAACAACGTTACCTTCAGCAACTGTTACTGTAACACCAGCAGGGATAGCTATTGGTAATCTACCTACTCTTGACATAACCGCACCTCCTGTATTACTTGTTAGATCTATATGTTAATCTAGTTAATTTTCAAAATTAATTACTACCAAACGTAGCAAACAACTTCTCCGCCTAAGCCTAATTTTCTAGCTTCTCTGTCTACAACTATACCTTTTGAAGTTGAAATTACAGCGATTCCTAATCCATTAAGAACTCTTGGAACTTCATCTTTCTTACAGTATACTCTTAAACCTGGCTTTGATATTCTCTTAATTCCAGTTATAACTCTTTCTTTGTTAGAACCGTATTTAAGAGATAATCTCATCATTGGAACAACACCATCATTGTATTCTTCAATATTCTTGATGTATCCCTCTTGTAATAATATATTTGCAACAGCCTTCTTTACGTTTGAAGAAGGAACTTCTACTACTTCGTGTCTTACAGCATTCGCATTTCTAATACGAGTTAGTAAATCTGCGATAGGATCTGTCATAACCATTTAATTTGCCTCCTTTCAGTCGTTAGGTTTACCAGCTTGCCTTCTTACAACCAGGAATTTCACCTTTGTAAGCAAGTTCTCTAAAGCATATACGGCAAATACCAAACTTTCTTAATACTGCATGTGGTCTTCCACATATTCTGCATCTTGTATAAGCTCTTGTTTTATATTTAGGAGCTTTGCTCCACTTTTCAATAATAGCTTTACGTGCCACAGTTTTCCCTCCTTATTATTGAGCGAATGGCATTCCAAGGAATCTTAATAATTCTCTTGCTTCTTCGTCAGTCTTTGCAGTTGTAACGAAGATGATATCCATTCCTCTAACCTTATCGATCTTATCGTATTCTATTTCTGGGAATATTAATTGTTCTTTAATTCCTAAAGAATAAT
Organism: Clostridium sp. D43t1_170807_H7; assembly: GCF_015555905.1. GTDB lineage: Bacteria > Bacillota > Clostridia > Clostridiales > Clostridiaceae > Clostridium. The sequence continues at coordinate 48,367 of NZ_JADNLK010000011.1, read as the reverse complement.
TTCCTCTTCCGTCAAATGCTCTATCAGAAACTCCTCTGAAGTCTCTAACTCTTGGAAGAGCTATTGACATTAGCTTATCAGCAAATTCAAACATCTTTGCTCCTCTTAATGTAACTTTACATCCTAATGCCATGTTCTCTCTTATCTTAAAGTTAGCAACTGATTTCTTTGCTCTAGTTAAGATTGGCTTTTGTCCTGAGATAAGTTGTAAGTCAGCAACCGCAGATTCTAAAACCTTTTGGTTATCCTTAGCTTCTCCAACTCCCATATTTATAACGATTTTTTCAAGCTTTGGAACTTCCATGATGTTTTTGTATCCGAACTTTTCTGTCATAGCTTGAATTACTTCATTTGTGTACTTCTCTTGAAGTCTTGGTGTCATAATTAGTACCTCCTTTCAGATTTTAGAATGTTTCTCCACACTTCTTACAAACTCTAACCTTAGTACCATCTTCTAAGATTTTACTGCTAATTCTTGTAGCATTTTTGCATTTTGTGCAGTATAACATAACTTTTGAGCTGTATATAGCTCCTTCTTTTTCTATTATTCCACCTTGAGCGTTTGCTCTAGTTGGCTTTTGATGTTTCTTTACTATGTTAACTCCTTGAACAAGAACTTTTCCTGTTTTTGGATATACCTTTAAAACTTCACCAGTTTTTCCAGCATCTTTACCAGAAATAACTACTACTGTGTCGTTCTTTTTAACGTGTAACTTCAAATTAGCCACCTCCTCTATTATAGAACTTCTGGTGCTAATGATAATATTTTGTTAAATTCCTTATCTCTTAGCTCCCTAGCAACTGGTCCGAAGATACGAGTTCCTCTTGGTTGCTTATCTTCCTTTATTATAACAGCAGCGTTCTCATCAAATTTGATGTATGAACCGTCAGCTCTTCTTAATCCTCTTACTGATCTAACAATAACAGCTTTTACAACGTCACCTTTTTTAACAACTCCGCCTGGTGTTGCACTTTTAACGCTAGCTACTATTGTATCTCCAATGTTACCGAACTTTCTCTTTGATCCGCCTAAAACTCTGATACACATGATTTCTTTAGCACCTGAGTTATCTGCTACCTTTAATAAGGTTTGTTGTTGTATCATTGAAATTTACCCTCCTTTCAGTCTTTAAAAGCTTATTTAGCTCTTTCAACTATTTCAACAAGTCTCCATCTCTTATCTTTAGATAATGGTCTAGTTTCCATTATTAATACTCTATCATTCATGTTAGCTTCATTATTTTCATCATGAGCTTTGAATTTAGTAGTTCTGTTCATAGTTTTTCCGTATAGTGGATGTCTTACCTTAGTTTCAACAGCAACTACGATAGTTTTATCCATTTTATCAGAAACAACTCTACCGATTTTCTTCTTTCTTAATCCTCTTTCCATTAGGGGCTACCTCCTTCCAGATTTACTGTTCAAATGCCCTGATCTCTTCTTCTCTAATGATGGTTTTGATTTGGGCTATAGATTTCTTTACTTCTCTTATTCTCATAGGATTTTCTAATTGTCCTGTAGCTAATTGGAATCTTAAGTTGAATAATTCAGCTTTTAATTCTCCTAGCTTAGCAACTAAATCTTGAGGATTATTTGCTCTTAAATCTTTTAATTCTCTAGCCTTCATTATTCTTCACCACCCATTTCCTCAAAATCTCTTCTTGTAACGAATTTACACTTTACAGGAAGTTTGTGTGATGCAAGTCTCATTGCTTCTCTTGCAACTTCTTCGTTAACTCCTGATAATTCGAATAATACTCTACCAGGTTTAACTACAGCTACCCAGTATTCTGGTGAACCTTTACCAGAACCCATTCTTGTTTCAGCTGGTTTCTCAGTAACTGGCTTATCTGGGAATACTTTTATCCAAAGTTTTCCTCCTCTTCTAATGTATCTGTTAATTGCTATTCTGGCAGATTCTATTTGGTTACTTGTTATCCATCCACAAGTTTGCGCTTGGATACCAAAATCTCCGTATGCAAGGAAATTACCTCTAGTAGCTTTTCCTTTCATTCTACCACGTTGTACCTTACGATGCTTAACTCTTTTAGGCATTAACATGATTATATTCCTCCTTTCTTACGCGTTAACTTCTTCCTTCTTTTCAACTTTTTTAGTTGGAAGAACTTCTCCATTATAAACCCAAACTTTAACTCCGATTTTACCGTATGTTGTATCTGCTTCAGCAAATCCATAATCGATATCAGCTCTTAATGTTTGTAGTGGAATTGTTCCTTCATGATATTGTTCAGTTCTAGCGATTTCAGCTCCGCCTAATCTTCCTGAACAAGCTGTTTTAACACCCTTAGCTCCTAATTTCATAGCTCTTTGGATGCTTTGTTTCATAGCTCTTCTGAAAGAAACTCTTTTTTCTAATTGAGCAGCAATGTTTTCAGCAACTAATTGAGCGTTTGCTTCAGCATTCTTAACTTCAACTATGTTTATTAAAATATTCTTTCCGTTTACTAATTTAGCAACCTTAGCTTTTAAAGCTTCGATTCCTGCACCACCTTTACCGATAACAACACCTGGTTTAGCAGTATATATATTTAACTTAACTCTTTTAGCTGATCTTTCGATTTCAACTTTAGCGATACCAGCTGAGAAAAGTTCTTTCTTTACGAATTCTCTTATTTTGTTATCTTCGATTAAGTTATCTGCAAATGTTCTCTTATCAGCATACCATTTTGCATCCCAACCTTTGATAACTCCAACTCTAAGTCCGTGAGGATGTACTTTTTGACCCACTTGTTTTTCCCTCCTTCTTACTAAGCTCTTTCTTTAACTACTACTGTTATATGACTTGTTCTCTTATTGATTCTGAACGCTTTTCCGTGGTCCATTGGTCTGAATCTCTTTAAAGTTGGACCAGCACCTACGAATGTTTCAGCAACATATAAGTTTTCAACATTTAAGTCATGATTGTTCTCTGCATTTGCAACAGCTGATTTTAAAACTTTGTTTATAACAACTGCAGCATCTTTTGGAGTATATTGTAATATAGCGAAAGCCTCGTTAACGTTTTTTCCTCTTATTAAATCAAGAACAACTCCTACTTTCATTGGAGACATTCTAACATATTTAGCTATAGCTCTAGCTTCCATTGGTGTTCCTCCTTTCCCAGATTACTTTCTTTTTCTTGATGCTTTTTCGTCGTAATCGTGTCCTCTGTATGTTCTAGTAAGAGCAAATTCTCCTAATTTGTGTCCTACCATATCTTCGCTCACATATACTGGAACGTGTTTTCTACCATCATGAACAGCGATTGTATGACCAATCATTTGTGGGAAAATTGTTGATGATCTTGACCAAGTCTTAACAACCTTATTTTCACCATTAGCATTCATTTCTTCTATCTTCTTTAAAAGTCCTTCGTGTACGAAAGGTCCTTTTTTTATTGATCTACTCACTATAATTTGCCTCCCTTCATAATCTCTAGGCCCAGTAAGCCTGAAGAGAATTAACTTCTCTTCAATTACTTACTATTTCTTCTCTTTATTATGAATCTATCAGAATACTTCTTATTCTTTCTAGTCTTGTATCCAAGTGCTGGTTTACCCCATGGAGTAACTGGACTTGGTCTACCGATTGGTGATCTACCTTCACCACCACCGTGAGGGTGATCGCAAGGGTTCATTACAGAACCTCTAACTGTAGGTCTCCATCCCATGTGTCTCTTTCTACCAGCTTTACCAATGTTGATGATATCGTTAGTAGTGTTAGAAACTGTACCGATTGTAGCTCTACATTCGATTCTTACATATCTCATTTCACCTGAAGGTAATCTTAATGTTGCATAGTTACCTTCTTTAGCCATTAATTGAGCAGAAGTACCTGCTGATCTAACCATTTGGCCACCTTTACCAGCTTGTAATTCTATATTGTGAACAACTGTACCAACTGGCATATCTTTTAATGCTTTTGCATTACCAACTTTGATATCAGCTTCTGGTCCAGATACGATTGTATCTCCAACCTTTAATCCTACTGGTGCAAGAATGTATCTCTTTTCACCGTCAGCATATACTACTAAAGCAATGTATGCTGTTCTGTTTGGATCGTATTCTATTGTAGCAACTTTTGCTGGAATACCATCCTTATTTCTCTTGAAATCTATTATTCTGTATTTTCTCTTAGCTCCACCACCGTGGTGTCTTACAGTTATTTTACCTTGAGCATTTCTACCACCAGTTTTCTTTAAAGAAACAAGAAGTGATTTCTCTGGGCTGCTTGTAGTTATTTCTTCAAAACTAGCCATTGTCATTTCTCTTCTTGATGGTGTAGTAGGTCTAAACTTTTTAACTGCCATGCTAATTCCCTCCTTCTTTAAGCTTATCTGGTATTTTTACCAATACTTCGCTTTGATATTATTGCATTCCTTCGAAGAATTCAATACCTTTGCTATCTTGAGCTAATGTGATTATAGCTTTCTTTTGGTCAGCTCTCTTACCAACATGTACGCCCATTCTCTTAGTTTTTCCCATAGTTCTTATTGTTTGAACTTTTTCAACTTTAACGCCGAAAACTTCTTCAACCGCTTTCTTTATTTGAACTTTGTTAGCGCTCATATGAACTATGAAAGTGTACTTCTTTTCTGCCATTGCAGCCATTGACTTTTCAGTTATAACTGGTTTTCTGATTATATCGTGGCTTGTTAACTTCATTATGCGTACACCTCCTCAATCTTTGATACAGCATCCTTAGTCATGATTACTTTTGAGTATTTTAATAAATCATAAACGTTGATGTTGTTAACTGGAAGTACTGCTACTCCTTCTATGTTTCTAGCTGATTTGTAAACTGTTTCGTTTGCTTCAGCAGTAACAATTAATGTCTTTTTAGCATTGAAAGCATTTAACATTTTAACAATTTCCTTAGTCTTAGGAGCTTCTAATGTTAAGCTATCTAATACTACCATTTCATCATTTTGAACTTTGCTAGTTAATGCTGATAACATAGCTACTCTTCTCATTGATTTTGGTATTGACATTCTGTAATCTCTTGGCTTTGGTGCGAATACAACTCCACCTTTGATCCATTGTGGTGCTCTGATTGATCCTTGTCTAGCTCTACCAGTTCCCTTTTGTCTCCAAGGCTTGATTCCGCCTCCTCTAACCTCAGCTCTAGTCTTAGCTGATTGAGTTCCTTGTCTCTTGTTAGCTAATAATGCAACAACTACTTGGTGCATAGCATCTGCATTCACTTCAACAGCGAATACTTTATCATTTAATTGAATATCTTCAATCTTATTTCCTTCTTTGTTAAATAATCCTACTGTAGGCATTCTGTCTCCTCCTTTCTAAAGAAATTAAGCTTTAACAGCGTTTCTTATTACAACTGTGCTCTTGTTAGCACCTGGGATACCACCCTTAACTAATATTAAGTTCTTTTCAGCTATTACTTTAACAACTTCTAAGTTTAATACTGTAGTGTTAACAGCTCCCATGTGTCCTGGCATCTTCTTGTTCTTGAATGTTCTTGATGGATCAGAAGAAGCTCCCATTGAACCTACTGCTCTGTGGAACTTAGAACCGTGTGACATTGGCCCTCTGTTTGCATTCCATCTCTTAATAACACCTTGGAATCCCTTACCTTTAGAAACTCCTGAAACGTCAATTTTATCTCCAGCTGCAAATAAATCAGCTTTGATTTCTTGACCTACTTCGTAAGCGCTGCAATCTTCTAATCTGAACTCTTTTAATGTTCTTCTTAAAGATACTCCAGCCTTAGCAAAGTGTCCTTTTCTTGGCTTATTAACTAATTTTTCTCTTATTTCACCGAAACCAACTTGTATTGCTTCATAACCATCCTTTTCGATAGTCTTCTTTTGAACAACAACACATGGTCCAGCTTCTACTACAGTTACAGGAACTACCTTTCCATTTTCATCAAAAATTTGAGTCATTCCTATTTTCTTACCGATTATAGCTTTTTTCATGTATTTACACCTCCCAAACGTATTAGCGGATTGCTTTAGCAATCATAACCGTTCAAACTGTTTATTTAATAGTTAAGCTATTATAGCTTTATTTCGATATCTACACCAGCAGGTAAGTTTAATCTCATTAACGCATCAACAGTCTTTGGTGATGGATTAACGATGTCGATTAATCTCTTGTGTGTTCTGATTTCGAATTGTTCTCTTGAATCTTTGTACTTATGAACAGCTCTTAATATAGTAACAACATCTCTTTCAGTAGGTAGTGGTACTGGACCTGCAACCTTAGCTCCTGTTGATTTAGCTGTTTCAACGATTTTTTCAGCAGATTGATCTAATATAGTGTGATCAAAAGCCTTTAATCTGATTCTTATTTTTTGTTTTGACATTCTGGTTTCCCTCCTTTTCATGTACGCTTTACTTCTAACGCACAACAGCAATAGTTATGTAAACTGTTCCTGGTGTTTCCTACCTAAGAAGACAAATTACTATTCCTGCCGTCGGATTCTAGATCCTGACTTGCTCCTCAAGAATAACCCGGAAGTCCGGCAACCTCTTGATTCATCGCGTTATGCTACACAACTTCTTTATTATACTATCTTTATAAATCTTTATCAAGACTTTTTTTTCATCTTTTTTTAACCATTTTTTATAAAAATTTTTTAAGTTTTTAGAAGTAATCCTGTCGTTCAACTGTTATAATTTTATATCGAATTTAACTTTTTTTCAATAGTATATTTGATGAAATTTTAGTTTCTATTGCCTTATATTTTATATATTTAACCAATTTATTCTAATATAAACATTTTTTATATATATTTTGGGTTTCTATTTATATTTTTACTCAAATAGCTTATAGATTTCTATCTTATATATAAGAAAGTTTATTAATACACTTCCAACGTAATTAAATAATCATTTTAGTAATCCATCCTCATTTTAATTAATTCGTAATAATTTATTTTTGCTATTCATACATATAATAAATTGTATAATTTTCATTTATATAATAATAAACTCTATATAAAATCTAATAAAGCAATATAATTATTTCCTAATAAATGAAGATCTACTAATTCTTTATTAAAACACTTCTCTTATAATTATTTATTTTCTTTTACATATTAAAAACTTTAAAATACAATTATCATTAAACACGCTACTATTATTATTTATATGTTCAAATTAAAAATATCTATATTATAACCATCCATAAAAAAGATATAAAAAAAGAAAGAGTAAAGGCGTCCCCTTACTCTTTCTCTTTTTGTGATCACATTTTTTTAAGCGCTTTAATTTAAAATTTATATTTAAAAAGATTTTAAAACTTAATTTGAAAAGTTTAAAACTATTCGATTATAGAAGTAACAACTCCTGAACCTACAGTTCTTCCACCTTCTCTGATAGCGAATCTTAAACCTTCATCCATAGCTACTTGAGTGATTAACTCAACGTTCATATCGATGTGGTCTCCAGGCATAACCATTTCCATTCCTTCTGGTAATTTGATTGATCCTGTAACGTCTGTTGTTCTGAAGTAGAATTGTGGTCTGTATCCATCGAAGAATGGAGTATGTCTTCCACCTTCATCTTTCTTAAGTACGTATACTTGACCTACGAACTTGCTGTGTGGATTTACTGATCCAACTTTTGCTAAAACTTGACCTCTTTCGATTTCAGTTCTTTGAACACCTCTTAATAATGCTCCGATGTTATCTCCAGCTTGTGCTTCATCTAATAACTTTCTGAACATTTCGATTCCTGTAACAACAACTTTTCTCTTTTCTTCTGTTAATCCAACGATTTCTACTTCGTCTGATACGTGAAGAACTCCTCTTTCAACTCTTCCTGTTGCAACTGTTCCTCTACCAGTGATTGTAAATACGTCTTCGATTGGCATTAAGAATGGCTTATCTGTTGCTCTTTCTGGAGTTGGGATGTAGTTATCTACAGCATCCATTAATTCCATGATGCAAGCTGTTGCTTCTGGATCTGTTGGGTTTTCTAATGCTCTTAAAGCTGATCCTTTGATTACTGGAATGTCATCTCCTGGGAAGTTGTATTCAGATAATAATTCTCTAACTTCCATTTCAACTAATTCTAATAATTCTTCATCGTCAACCATATCTGCTTTGTTTAAGAAAACAACGATGTAGTCAACACCAACTCTTGAAGCTAGTAGTATGTGCTCTCTTGTTTGAGGCATTGGACCGTCTGCAGCTGAACAAACTAAGATAGCTCCGTCCATTTGTGCAGCACCAGTGATCATGTTCTTAACGTAGTCAGCGTGTCCTGGACAGTCAACGTGAGCATAGTGTCTGTTTTCTGTTTCGTATTCAACGTGAGCTGTGTTGATTGTGATTCCTCTTTCTTTTTCTTCTGGAGCTCTATCGATATCAGCATAGTTGAACGCTTCTGCGAATCCTCTGTTTGCTAATACTGTTGTGATAGCAGCTGTTAATGTAGTCTTACCGTGGTCTACGTGACCGATTGTTCCGATATTTACGTGTGGTTTACTTCTTTCGAACTTTTGCTTTGCCATTTTGAAAATCCTCCTTTATGGAAACAAAATTATGTGAACTTTAAATATACTTTTAAAATTCTTAATTTGTTTTTTTATTATAAATTAAAATTATTTTTAAATTAATATATATTAATTTCTGTAATGTTACCCATAAATATATTATGGATAACATTGCAAAAAATTATTACAAAATTATAAACTATTTAGCTCTTTTTCCAGCAACTTCTTCTTGGATGCTCTTTGGTACTTCTTCATAGTGATCGAATACCATTGAGTAGTTACCTCTACCTTGAGATCTAGATCTTAAAGCTGTAGCATATCCGAACATTTCAGCTAGTGGTACGTATGCTCTTATAACTTGAGCTCCGTTAACAGCTTCCATTCCTTCCATTCTACCTCTTCTTGAGTTGATATCACCGATAACATCTCCCATGTACTCTTCTGGTACAGTTACTTCAACCTTCATCATTGGTTCAAGTAATACTGGGCTTGCTTTTTGCATAGCGTTCTTGAATGCCATAGAACCAGCAATCTTGAATGCCATTTCTGATGAATCGACTTCGTGGTAAGAACCGTGTACTAACTTAACTTTGAAGTTAATAACTTCGTATCCAGCTATAATACCGTTCTTAGCAGCTTCTTGAATACCAGCATCAATTGCAGGAATGTATTCTCTTGGAATAGCTCCCCCAACGATAGCATTTTCAAAGCTGTATTCTCCTTCAGTTGGTTCCATTTCAATTACAGCATGACCGTATTGACCTTTACCACCTGATTGCTTAGCATACTTAGCTTCAGCTTTAACAGCTGATCTGATAGTTTCTTTGTAAGCAACTTGAGGAGCTCCAACGTTACATTCAACCTTGAATTCTCTTTGTAATCTATCAACGATGATATCTAAGTGTAACTCACCCATACCAGCGATGATTGTTTGACCAGTTTCTTGGTCAGTCCAAGTTTTGAAAGTTGGATCTTCTTCAGCTAATTTAGCTAAAGCTAATCCCATCTTTTCTTGACCAGCTTTTGTCTTTGGCTCGATAGCTACAGATATAACTGGCTCTGGGAATTCCATTGATTCAAGTATGATTGGTGCATTTTCATCACATAAAGTATCACCAGTAGTAGTGTTCTTTAATCCGATGATTGCTCCTAATTCACCTGCTTCTAATGACTCAACTTCTTCTCTAGTGTTAGAGTGCATTTTAACAAGTCTTCCGATTCTTTCTTTCTTACCCTTAGTTGAGTTAAGAACATATGAACCACTGTTCATTATACCAGAGTATATTCTTGTGAAAGCAAGTTTTCCAACGAATGGGTCAGTAGCAATTTTGAATGCTAAAGCTGACATTGGAGCTTCGTCTGAAGCTTCTCTTGAATCTTCTTCACCTTCTAAAGTTTGACCTTGGATTGCAGGAATGTCTAATGGTGATGGTAAGTAAGCAACAACACCGTTGATCATTTCTTGAACCCCTTTGTTTTTGTATGAAGAACCACAGATACATGGAACTATTTCATTAGCTATAGTAGCTTTTCTTAAAGCAGCGTGTAACTCTTCTTCAGTTAATTCTTCACCTTCAAGGTATTTTTCCATTAACGCTTCATCAGTTTCAGCAATTGCTTCAATCATAGCCATTCTGTATTCTTCAGCTTGATCAGCTAATTCTGCAGGAATTTCTTCAATTCTTACATCTTTACCTAAATCATCATAAGTAACGATTGCATGATTAGATATTAAATCAACCATACCTTTGAATTCTGATTCAGAACCTATTGGAATTTGTATTGGAACTGCATTAGCTTTTAATCTATCTCTAACAGTGTTAACACATCTGAAGAAATCAGCACCTGTAGCATCCATCTTATTAACATAAATCATTCTTGGAACACCGTACTTATCTGCCTGTCTCCAAACAGTTTCAGTTTGTGGTTCAACCCCACTCTTAGCGTCTAGAACTGTAACAGCTCCATCAAGAACTCTTAATGATCTTTCAACTTCAACTGTGAAGTCTACGTGACCTGGAGTATCTATGATATTTAATTCATGACCTTCCCAGAAACAAGTTGTTGCTGCAGAAGTAATTGTTATACCTCTTTCTTGTTCTTGAACCATCCAGTCCATTGTTGCAGCACCTTCATGAACTTCTCCTATTTTGTGGCTCTTTCCTGTATAGAATAATATTCTCTCAGTTGTTGTTGTTTTACCAGCATCAATGTGAGCCATTATTCCGAAATTACGGAATTTGTCTAATGGATATTTTCTAGCCATTGTATGTCCTCCTCTCAATGAGTAATTTTATATTCGACAAAACTGTTTTGGCATAGGCCAAAACAGTTTTTGTAATATTAGTATCTGTAGTGAGCGAATGCTTTGTTTGCTTCTGCCATTTTGTGAGTATCTTCTCTCTTCTTAACAGCAGCTCCAGTATTGTTAGCTGCATCTAATAATTCTCCAGCTAATCTTTGAGCCATAACTTTTTCGCCTCTTTTTCTAGCAGCAGCTAAAATCCATCTGATACCTAAAGTTTGTCTTCTCTCAGGTCTAACTTCGATTGGAACTTGGTAGTTAGCACCACCTATTCTTCTAGCTTTAACTTCTAATAAAGGCATAACATTGTTCATAGCTTCTTCGAATACTTCTAAAGCATCTTTGCCTGTTTTTTGCGCCATAATTTCAAACGCTTCGTAGCAAATCTTTTGTGCTACTCCTTTTTTACCATCTTCCATTACGTTGTTTATTAACTTAGTAACAACCTTTGAGTTGTACATTGGATCTGGTAATACATCTCTTTTTGCGATAAATCCTTTTCTTGGCACTTTTCTTCCCTCCTTAACAATTTTTAATTTAATTCATAGGTACTCGGTAAGTAAACTTACCGTAAAGTGCTTCGCTTCTTACATCTATATAAACTTATGTAAAATTTCTAGTCTATGTAAATGCCGAAGATAAGCACTGTCTTAGTTTAGAAAACTATTTTTGCTTTGGTCTCTTAGCACCGTATTTTGATCTTCCTTGCATTCTGTTAGCTACTCCAGCACAGTCTAGTGCTCCTCTTACGATATGGTATCTAACACCAGGAAGGTCCTTAACTCTACCACCTCTTATAAGAACAACGCTGTGCTCTTGTAAGTTGTGACCTACACCACCGATGTAAGCAGTAACTTCGAATCCATTTGTAAGTCTTACTCTGGCAATTTTTCTTAACGCTGAGTTAGGCTTCTTTGGAGTAGTAGTTTTAACAACTGTACAAACTCCTCTTCTTTGTGGACACTCGTTTAGTGCTGGTGCTGTTGATTTGTTAACAACAGTCTTTCTACCTTTTCTTACTAATTGGCTTATAGTTGGCATTTCTTCACCTCCTGAAATTTATTTATCTATATAAAATAAGATAAACACTAATTTATTATTCTAGGGTCAATACTGCTGATGATTTAACATCAATTCCACTTATCTTCCCAAGCTCTTTCATTGTAGGTATTTCTACAATATCAATGTTTTTCTCTTGTGCTAGTTGAATTATTGGAGAAATCAACTTAGCATTTGCATCTTTAGCTACATATAAAACTTTTCCCTCATTACTTTTAAGTAATTTAGTACACTGTTTTATTCCAATTACTTTTTTTACTACAATTCTGTCTAACATGAATCCCCCTCCTTAATCAAAGATCATAGAGGCATGCTATACAGGATGCCTCCATAAATCATGTAGACAATCATACTGTAGTGTAGCTTTAAAATCACACAATTGGTATTTTATCATTTAAGCATACACATGTCAATAAAATTGCATTGTATTATTCTATTGTATCAATATTATCTTCTTCTGTTTCTTCCCCTGGTACATCAAGTTTTACAGATCTATATCTCATCATACCTGTTCCAGCTGGAATTAACTTACCTATAATAACATTTTCTTTCAATCCTATTAATGGATCTATTTTTCCTTTGATAGCTGCTTCTGTAAGAACTCTTGTTGTTTCTTGGAATGAAGCTGCTGATAAGAAACTATCAGTTGCTAAAGCCGCTTTAGTAATACCTAGTAATGCCATTTCACCCTTAGCTTCTTCCCCACCAAACTCTCTTACTCTTGCATTTTCTTCTTCAAAGTCAAACATATCTATCATTGTACCTGGTAATAATTCAGTATCTCCTGAATCAGAAACTTTTACTTTTCTAGTCATTTGTCTAACAACTACTTCTAAGTGTTTATCATTGATATCAACCCCTTGAAGTCTGTAAACTTTTTGAACTTCAGAAAGTAAGTATCTTCTAGCACCTTCAACACCTTTAATATTCATAATATCATGAGGGTTAACTGAACCTTCTGTAATTTCATCTCCAGCTTCAATAACATCATTATCAGATACTCTTAATCTTGAACCGAATGGAATGTCATAGCTACGTTCTTCTCCGTCAGCTGCCATTACATATACAGTCTTCTTCTTCTTAGTTTCTTCAATTCTTACAGTACCTGCAATTTCAGAAACTATAGCAAGACCCTTTGGTTTTCTAGCTTCAAATAATTCTTCAACTCTAGGAAGACCTTGAGTGATATCCGCACCAGTAGCAACACCACCAGTATGGAAGGTTCTCATTGTAAGCTGAGTACCAGGTTCTCCGATTGATTGAGCTGCTATTATACCAACAGCTTCACCTATATTAATCTTTTGAGCTGTAGCCATGTTCATACCATAACACTTAGCACAAACACCAACCTTACAGTTACATGTGAATACAGATCTTATTTTAACCTTTTTAACACCTGCAGCTGTAATTCTATCAGCCATATCAGATTCTATATATTCATCTTTACCTAATAGTATTTCTCCAGTTTCAGGATGTATAACATCTTCAGCTGTATATCTACCATATAGTCTTTCTGCTAATCCTTCGATTACTTCATTACCTTCTTTAATTTCAGCAACAACTAAGCCTCTATCAGTACCACAATCTTCTTCTCTTACGATAACATCTTGTGATACGTCAACAAGTCTTCTTGTTAAGTAACCTGAATCGGCTGTTTTAAGTGCTGTATCGGCATTACCTTTTCTAGCACCGTGTGTTGAAATGAAGTATTCTAATACGTCAAGACCTTCTCTAAATGAAGCCTTGATTGGTAATTCGATAATCTTACCTGATGGAGCCGCCATAAGTCCTCTCATACCAGCTAATTGCTTAATTTGAGCCTTAGATCCTCTGGCTCCTGAATCTGCCATCATGAATATTGGGTTGAATTTATCCAAGCTATCCATTAATGCATTGGCAACATCTTCTGTTGTCTTACTCCATTTTTCAATAACTTTTTCATATCTTTCATCTTCAGATATGAATCCTCTCTTATACATCTTTTCTACCTTTTCAACTGTTTCTTCAGCTTCTCTAAGTAATTCATACTTAGCTTCAGGTACTATCATATCTGATGCAGCAACTGTTACGGCACCAATTGATGAATAATGATATCCTAATGCTTTGATCTTATCTAGCATTATTGATGTATTAGTAGGTCCGTGTTTTATATAACACTTATCTATTAATTTACCTAAAGTTTTCTTAGTTATTAAGAAATCAACTTCAAGTTCAAATTCTTTTTCTGGATTTGTTCTATCTACATATCCTAAATCTTGAGGAATAGATTCATTAAATATAATCTTACCTACTGTAGTCTTGATTATACCATGTCTTACTACTCCATCTACTTCTTTAAACATTCTAACGTTAATAGCAGCATGAACAGCTATTTCACCAACGTTATAAGCCATTATAGCTTCATCAACAGATGCAAAGTACATTCCTTCTCCCTTCGCACCTTCTTTATCCATTGTTAAGTAATATGAACCTAGAACCATATCTTGTGTAGGAACACAAACTGGTTTACCATCTGATGGTTTCATTATATTACCTGCTGCAAGCATTAAGAATCTTGCTTCTGCTTGAGCTTCAACTGATAATGGTACGTGAACAGCCATTTGGTCTCCATCGAAGTCCGCATTATATGCTGTACATACTAGTGGGTGAAGTTTTATTGCTCTACCTTCAACTAATACTGGTTGGAATGCTTGAATACCTAGTCTATGTAGAGTAGGCGCTCTGTTAAGTAAAACTGGATGATCAGTAATAACTTCTTCAAGTATATCCCATACTTGATCATTAACTCTTTCAACCATTCTCTTAGCACTCTTTATGTTATGTGCAACGCCATCTTCAACTAACTTTTTCATTACGAAAGGCTTAAATAACTCTAAAGCCATTTCCTTAGGTAATCCACATTGGTACATTTTTAACTCTGGCCCAACAACGATAACTGATCTACCAGAGTAGTCAACTCTCTTACCAAGTAAGTTTTGTCTAAATCTACCTTGCTTACCTTTTAACATATCTGATAATGATTTTAAAGGTCTGTTTCCAGGACCAGTTACTGGTCTTCCTCTTCTACCATTATCTATAAGAGCATCAACTGCTTCTTGAAGCATTCTCTTTTCATTTCTAACGATTATATCAGGAGCTCCTAAATCTAAAAGCTTCTTTAATCTGTTATTTCTATTGATAACTCTTCTATATAAATCATTTAAGTCAGATGTTGCAAATCTTCCTCCATCTAATTGAACCATTGGTCTTAAATCTGGTGGAATAACAGGAATTACGTTTATAACCATCCATCTTGGATCATTTCCTGATTTTCTGAAAGATTCAACTACTTCTAATCTTCTTATGATTCTAACTTTCTTTTGACCACTACTAGTTTTTAACTCTTCTTTTAAGTCTCTTGAAGTTGCTTCTAAGTCAATTTCTCCTAAAATCTCTTGAACAGCTTCTGCACCCATTCCAGCTACAAAGCTTTCTTCACCGAACTTATCTACAGCTTCTCTATATTCTTTCTCACTTAAAAGTTGTTTCTTTAATAGTGATGTTTCCTTAGGGTCTATAACAACATATGAAGCAAAATAAAGAACTTTTTCTAAAGCTCTTGGTGACATATCTAAAAGTAATCCCATTCTTGATGGAATTCCTTTAAAGTACCAAATGTGAGATACTGGGGCAGCCAGTTCAATGTGCCCCATTCTCTCTCTTCTTACTTTAGCCTTTGTAACTTCAACTCCACATCTGTCACAAACAATACCTTTGTATCTAACTCTCTTATATTTGCCACAATGACATTCCCAGTCTTTCATAGGTCCAAATATTCTTTCACAGAATAGACCATCTCTTTCTGGTTTTAAAGTTCTATAATTAATTGTTTCAGGTTTCTTAACTTCACCTCTAGACCATTCTCTAATTTGGCTTGGAGAAGCTAAACCAATTTGTATAGCATCAAAATTGTTCAATTCAAACAAGGGTATATCCTCCCTTCAATTTTAGTGTTCGTCATTAACGAAATCATCTAATTCTAATTCTTCTTCATGGAAACCTTCTAAAGTAAATGATTCATAATCTATATCTTCTTCAATTTCCTCATCATTAGTTGTATAACTATCGTCACCTGTAAATTGTTCTGGAACAACTTCTTCAGTTCCTTCGATATTTACTTCTAATTCTTCAGAATCATCATCTGAGAATTCTTTTAACTTAACTTCTTCGTTATCTTCATTTAATACTTTAACATCTAAGCATAAAGCTTGAAGTTCTTTTATAAGAACCTTAAATGATTCTGGAACTCCTGGTTCAGGGATATTTTCACCCTTAACAATTGCTTCGTATGTTTTAACTCTACCTACAACGTCATCTGACTTAACTGTTAAGATTTCTTGTAGTGTATGTGCAGCACCGTAAGCTTCTAATGCCCAAACTTCCATTTCCCCAAATCTTTGACCACCAAATTGAGCTTTACCTCCAAGTGGTTGTTGAGTAACTAGTGAGTATGGACCTGTTGATCTAGCATGGATCTTATCATCAACTAAGTGAGCAAGCTTTAAGATGTACATTATACCAACTGTAACTTCATTATCAAATGGTTCTCCAGTTCTTCCATCGTATAATACAGTCTTTCCATTTGCATTGTATCCAGCTTTTTCTAAACAATCTTCAATATTCTTTTCTGTTGCACCATCAAATACAGGTGTTGCAATGTGCCATCCTAATGCACTTGCAGCCCAACCTAAGTGAACTTCTAATACCTGACCGATGTTCATACGAGATGGAACCCCTAATGGATTTAAACAAATTTGTAGTGGTCTACCATCTGGTAAGAATGGCATATCTTCTTCTGGTAAAACTCTAGAAATAACCCCTTTGTTACCATGACGTCCTGCCATCTTATCTCCAACAGATATTTTTCTCTTTTGAGCTATATAACATCTTACAAGTTCGTTAACACCTGGATTTAAGTCATCACCGTTTTCTCTTGTAAATACTTTTACGTCAACGATAATACCAGCTTCTCCATGTGGTACTCTTAATGAAGTATCTCTAACTTCTCTTGCCTTTTCACCGAATATAGCTCTTAATAATCTTTCTTCGGCAGTTAATTCAGTTTCTCCCTTAGGAGTTACCTTACCAACAAGAACGTCTCCTGATCTAACCTCAGCACCGATTCTGATTATTCCTCTTTCATCTATATCTTTAAGAGCATCTTCACTTACGTTCGGAATATCTCTTGTTATTTCTTCTGGTCCTAGCTTAGTATCTCTAGCTTCACATTCATATTCTTCAATATGGATAGAAGTAAATACATCGTCTCTTACTAATTCTTCAGAGATAAGCATAGCATCCTCGTAGTTGTAACCTTCCCAAGTAATGAATCCCATTCTGATATTCTTTCCTAATGCGATTTCCCCTAGGTCAGTTGCTGGTCCATCAGCTAAAACTTGATTCTTAAATACAATTTCACCCTTATCCACTAAAGGTCTTTGATTTATACAAGTACCTGGGTTACTTCTCTTGAACTTAAGTAATTTATATGTGTCAATTCCACCATCAACATCTCTCTTGATTCTGATTTCTGAAGAACTTACATATACAACTGTACCTGAATTTTTAGCTTTTGGTAATACTCCTGAATCAGCCGCTGCTCTATACTCTATTCCTGTACCAACTATAGGTGCTTGTGGCTTTAATAGTGGAACTGCTTGACGTTGCATGTTCGCTCCCATAAGTGCTCTAGATGCGTCATCATTTTCAAGGAAAGGTATCATTGCTGTTGCAACTGAAACTATTTGTCTTGGTGAAACGTCTATTAAATCTACATCTTTAGCATTAACTTGTAATATATCATGCTTATGTCTAACAGTAACTCTACTGTCAACGAATCTTCCATCTTCACCAATTGGTTCTTTTGCTTGCGCAATTAAGTATAAATCTTCTTCATCAGCTGTGAAGTATCTTATTTCATCTGTAACTTTACCAGTTTCTTTATCAATAATTCTATATGGAGTTTCAATAAATCCATACTCGTTAACTTTAGCATATGTTGCTAATGAGTTAATTAATCCTATGTTAGGTCCTTCTGGAGTTTCTATAGGACACATTCTACCATAATGTGAATGGTGAACGTCTCTTACTTCGAAACCAGCTCTTTCTCTTGAAAGACCTCCTGGCCCTAATGCAGATAATCTTCTCTTATGTGTTAATTCTGAAAGTGGATTTGTTTGATCCATGAATTGTGATAATTGTGAACTACCAAAGAATTCTTTTATAGCTGCAGCTACTGGTCTAATGTTTATTAACATTTGTGGAGTAATTGCTTCTTGGTCTTGAATAGTCATTCTTTCTTTAACTACTCTTTCCATTCTTGATAAACCAATTCTAAATTGGTTTTGTAGTAATTCACCTACAGATCTTAATCTTCTATTACCTAAATGGTCTATATCATCAGTATATCCAACTCCGTAAGCTAATCCTAACTCATAGCTTATAGTTGCAAATATATCATCTCTTACAATGTGCTTAGGTATTAATCTAGTTATGTTCTTTTTGATTTCTTCTTTTATAGATTGCTCATCATCATAATTTTCTAATATTTCCATTAGAGTAGGATAATGAACAGCCTCTCTTATGTTTAAATCACTAACATCAAAAGGTAAAACTTTTTCTAAATCAACAAAATGATTTCCTATTACTCTTAATACTTTATCTTCTACTAAAATATCAACTGAGTTTATACCTGCATTTTGTATGTCAGAAGCCATAGCTCTGCTTATTTTTTCACCTTGCTCAACCATTATTTCTCCAGTTGAAGGGTTTATAATATCTGCAGCTGCTATTTGATTTATTAATCTAAGATTAATAGCTAATTTTTTGTTAAATTTATATCTACCAACTCTTGATAAATCATATCTTTTTGCATCAAAGAATAAAGAGTCTATTAAAGACACGGCACTATCAACTGTTGGTGGCTCACCTGGTCTTAATCTCTTGTAAATCTCAAGTAAAGCTTCTTCCTTAGTCTTAGTGTTATCTTTTTCTATTGTTGCTTTAAATCTTTCTTCTTCACCAAAATAGTCTAAAAGCTCTTGGTCACTTCCATAACCCATAGCTCTAGCTAAAATTGTTATTGGTAACTTTCTAGTCTTATCAATTCTAACATAAATAACATCATTAGAATCTGTTTCATATTCTAACCATGCACCTCTGTTAGGAATAACAGTTGATGAAAATAGTTTTTTACCACTCTTATCAACAGTATTACTATAGTAAACACCTGGAGATCTTACTAATTGGCTTACTATAACTCTTTCAGCACCATTAATAATAAAAGTTCCTTGTTCAGTCATTAATGGGAAATCTCCCATAAATACTTCTTGTTCTTTTATTTCTCCTGTTTCATTGTTTGTCAGTCTTACTGACACTTTTAGTGGAGCCGCATAAGTGCAATCTCTTTCCTTACACTCTTCCACTGAGTACTTAATATTATCCATATCAAGTTTATAGTCTACAAACTCAAGTACAAGATTACCAGTAAAGTTTGAAATAGGATTTACGTCATCAAATACTTCTAATAATCCTTCTCTTAAAAACCACTCGTAAGAATCTAATTGTACCTCGATTAAGTTTGGCATTTCGGTTACATCTTTAACCTTAGCAAAGCTCATTCTAGTTCTTTTTCCGACTTGGACAGGATGTACCATGAATTTTCACCCCTTGTTTAAAGTAAAATAACCAAAAGCATAACTTCCCTAGGGACCTATGCTTTCGGAGAGCATCACGTTATAGTATAACCATTTTTTTGACGATTATACTCATTTTCGCAAGAATATATAATTATCCATAATGAATAGTACATTTTATGATAGTAACATATCAATTTTCCTTTGTCAATACTTTTATAATTTGCATATTAAGTACATTTTATTAATAATAGTATTGATAAAAACAATTTTCATTATGTTTTTTCTTTTTTCATTTAGGCAATAAAAAAGGTGCTATAAAGCACCTTTTTTATATTAAATTAAGAAATTACTTAACTTCTACTTCAGCTCCAACTTCAGCTAATTTAGCTTTCATGTCTTCAGCTTCTTCTTTAGAAACAGCTTCTTTTAATGTCTTAGGAGCTCCGTCAACTATTTCTTTAGCTTCCTTTAATCCTAATCCAGTTATTTCTCTAACAACTTTGATTACTTTGATCTTGTTTGAACCAGCGTTTGATAATACTACGTCAAACTCAGTCTTTTCTTCAGCTGCAGCACCTGCAACAGCTCCACCAGCAACAGCAACTGGAGCAGCAGCGCTAACACCAAACTCCTCTTCGCAAGCAGTTACTAATTCGTTTAATTCTAAAACAGTCATTTCTTTTATAGCTTGAATGATTTCTTCTCTTGTCATTTTAATTGCACCTCCAAAAATTTTATCAGTTTATTATTCAGCTGACTCTGATTCTTTTTTTTCTTTAATTGCATTTAATAAGTATGCAAGGTTTGATAATGGAGCTTTGAAGCTTCCAAGAAGTTTTGCAATAAGAACTTCTTTTGATGGGATTGTTGCAAGTTTTTCAACTCCAGCCTTGTCATAAACAATACCGTCAACAATACCTGCTTTTAATTCTAACTTCTTGTGGTCCTTAGCGAAGTTATTTAATACTCTAGCTGGAGCAGTAGCATCTTCATATCCGAATGCTATAGAAACTGGTCCTTCTAAGTATTGAACTAAATCACCTAAACCTAATTCGTTAGCAGCTAATGTTACTAATGTGTTTTTGTAAACTTTATATTCAACACCAGCTTCTCTTAAGCTCTTTCTTAACATTGTATCTTCTTCAACTGTTAAACCTTGGTAGCTAGCTAATGCAACACCTTGAGCTTTTTCTAACTTTTCCTTAATTTCAGCTACTTTAGCTTCTTTAATTTGTCTGTTCTTCTTTATCACTGTGTGTCCACCTCCTCACAGTTATTAACTGTAATATATATTAAGAAAGGTCTTCCCATAGACACAGGAAGACCAAATAAACAATCACTTATCTAGTTATCCTAGGTAGGCGATCACTTTAAACCTTACGGCACCTACTGTCTACGGAAACAGTATTCTCTTTTTTCACAACGAAATTTATTATACTATGTAAATTTCACTATGTCAATATTAATCTAAAACTTTTGTTGGGTTAACTTTAGCTCCAGGTCCCATTGTGCTTGAAACTGATACTGATTTAACGTATTGTCCCTTAGCAGCAGCTGGTTTAGCTTTTACTAAAGCATCCATTAAAGCATGGAAGTTTTGTTGTAATTTTTCAACTCCAAATGAAGCTTTTCCGATTGGGCAGTGAACGATAGCAGTTTTATCAACTCTATATTCAACCTTACCAGCTTTGATGTCAGCTATAGCTTTAGCAACATCAAATGTAACTGTTCCTGATTTTGGGTTTGGCATTAATCCCTTAGGCCCTAAAACTCTACCTAATCTACCAACAACTCCCATCATATCTGGAGTAGCTACTACTACATCGTAATCGAACCAGTTTTCACCTTGGATCTTTTGAACTAATTCTTCAGCTCCAACGAAATCTGCTCCTGCTTCTTGAGCTTCTGTCGCTTTAGCACCTTTAGCAAATACTAAAACTTTAACAGTCTTACCAGTTCCGTTTGGAAGAACAACAGCTCCTCTAACTTGTTGGTCAGCGTGTCTTGGGTCTACCCCTAATCTTACGTGTAATTCGATTGTTTCATCGAACTTAGCTTTTGCAGTTTTTACAGCTAAATCTAATGCTTCAGCTGGTGTATATAAAACGTTCTTATCTACTAATTTTGAACTTTCAACATATTTCTTTCCCATTATTATGCCTCCTTCGTGGTTTTAGCGGTTTTTACCTCCCACATTTTAAAAAAACTCAGAATTACTCTGCTATTGTAACACCCATACTTCTTGCAGTACCTTCGATCATGCTCATAGCAGTTTCGATTGTTGCAGCGTTTAAGTCTGGCATCTTTAATTCAGCGATCTTTCTAACTTGATCCTTAGTTAATGTTCCAACTTTTGTTCTGTTTGGAACTCCTGATCCGCTTTCTAATCCTAATTCTTTCTTAATTAGAACTGCAGCTGGAGGAGTCTTTAAGATAAAACTAAAAGATCTATCTTGGTATACTGTTATAACAACTGGTATTATTAATCCAGCTTGATTAGCAGTCTTTGCGTTAAACTCCTTACAGAATCCCATAATGTTAACACCGTGTTGTCCTAATGCTGGACCTACTGGTGGTGCTGGTGTTGCCTTACCTGCAGGAAGTTGTAATTTAATCATTCCTGTTACTTTCTTAGCCATTTACTATTCCTCCTATACTGTGGTAATACGGACTTTTTGTCCTCCCACTTAATTAAAAACATTAGTTTTATATATAATATATTAAACTAATTTCTCAACTTGGTTAAAATCTAGTTCAGCTAATGTTTCTCTGCCGAACATATCTATTAAAGCTTTTATTTTGTGTTTTTCAACACTTATCTCTTGGATTATTGCCACGAATTCTCTTAGTGGTCCAGAGATAACTCTTACACTTTCTCCTACTTCTAAGTCAATATCAATTGGCATTTCAACAACACCCATTGATTCTACTTCCTCATCAGTAAGAGGTACTGGTTTAGAACCTGGTCCAACAAATCCTGTTACACCTCTTGTGTTTCTAACCACATACCATGACTCATCAGTCATTAGCATTTTAACTAACACATATCCTGGGAATTTTTTCTTTAAAGAAACCTTTTGCTTTCCATCTTTCTCTTCAATAACTTCCTCCATAGGAACTTGAATATCAAGAAGTAAATGCTCAAGATTTCTGTTTTCTATAGTTTTTTCAAGGTTAGCTTTAACCTTATTTTCATATCCTGAATATGTGTGTACTACATACCATCTAGCTCTTTCACTCATATTTACTATAGATGAGAAATCTCACCTAAACCTCCTTCATTATAGTTTGAAGATCAATTTAAAGAGGTTTGTAAAAATATAATCTAACCCGCCTACTAATACAATATATATTAGTACGACTACGCCTACTGCAATTAACGCTTTTTTTGTGTCATCTTTAGAAGGCCAAGTTATTCTTTTAACCTCTGCCTTAAGCTCTCTAAAAAACTTAGAAATCCCTCTTTTTTCAGAAGTCTTAGTATTAATATTTACATTTACATTTTCTTTAATAGCCATTACTTCACATCCTTAACTATTGCGAGTATGTGTCATCACTCTAAAGCGAACTATTTAGTTTCTTTGTGTTGTGTGTGTTTTTTACAGAATCTGCAATATTTATTCATTTCCATTCTGTCTGGGTTGTTTTTCTTATTTTTCATTGTGTTGTAATTTCTTTGCTTACACTCTGTGCATGCTAATGTTACCTTAACTCTCACAGTCTGCACCTCCAGTTTATCCAAATAATTATATAAGTCTATATGATATTGTGTTATCTATTTCGTTAATTACTTAAACACCTTACCACAAAACCGATATTATGTCAATAATATTAGCTTTGTAAAGGACTAGGTAAACTAACCCAGTCCTTATCTATATTAAGTAAAACTACTACTATTCGATTATAGAAGTAACAACTCCTGAACCTACAGTTCTTCCACCTTCTCTGATAGCGAATCTTAAACCTTCATCCATAGCTACTTGAGTGATTAACTCAACGTTCATATCGATGTGGTCTCCAGGCATAACCATTTCCATTCCTTCTGGTAATTTGATTGATCCTGTAACGTCTGTTGTTCTGAAGTAGAATTGTGGTCTGTATCCATCGAAGAATGGAGTATGTCTTCCACCTTCATCTTTCTTAAGTACGTATACTTGACCTACGAACTTGCTGTGTGGATTTACTGATCCAACTTTTGCTAAAACTTGACCTCTTTCGATTTCAGTTCTTTGAACACCTCTTAATAATGCTCCGATGTTATCTCCAGCTTGTGCTTCATCTAATAACTTTCTGAACATTTCGATTCCTGTAACAACAACTTTTCTCTTTTCTTCTGTTAATCCAACGATTTCTACTTCGTCTGATACGTGAAGAACTCCTCTTTCAACTCTTCCTGTTGCAACTGTTCCTCTACCAGTGATTGTAAATACGTCTTCGATTGGCATTAAGAATGGCTTATCTGTTGCTCTTTCTGGAGTTGGGATGTAGTTATCTACAGCATCCATTAATTCCATGATGCAAGCTGTTGCTTCTGGATCTGTTGGGTTTTCTAATGCTCTTAAAGCTGATCCTTTGATTACTGGAATGTCATCTCCTGGGAAGTTGTATTCAGATAATAATTCTCTAACTTCCATTTCAACTAATTCTAATAATTCTTCATCGTCAACCATATCTGCTTTGTTTAAGAAAACAACGATGTAGTCAACACCAACTCTTGAAGCTAGTAGTATGTGCTCTCTTGTTTGAGGCATTGGACCGTCTGCAGCTGAACAAACTAAGATAGCTCCATCCATTTGTGCAGCACCAGTGATCATGTTCTTAACGTAGTCAGCGTGTCCTGGACAGTCAACGTGAGCATAGTGTCTGTTTTCTGTTTCGTATTCAACGTGAGCTGTGTTGATTGTGATTCCTCTTTCTTTTTCTTCTGGAGCTCTATCGATATCAGCATAGTTGAACGCTTCTGCGAATCCTCTGTTTGCTAATACTGTTGTGATAGCAGCTGTTAATGTAGTCTTACCGTGGTCTACGTGACCGATTGTTCCGATATTTACGTGTGGTTTACTTCTTTCGAACTTTTGCTTTGCCATTTTGT
>NZ_JADNLK010000011.1:0-23675 GCF_015555905.1 Clostridium sp. D43t1_170807_H7 | reverse complement strand
TTACCGTGGTCTACGTGACCGATTGTTCCGATATTTACGTGTGGTTTACTTCTTTCGAACTTTTGCTTTGCCATTTTGTAATTCCTCCTTATTTTAAATAAACTTTGCCTAGCGTTTGCATACTAATTTATATTCTTCATGGAGCTCATGATCGGGATTGAACCGACGACCTCCGCCTTACCAAGGCGACGCTCTGCCGACTGAGCTACATGAGCATTAAAGTGACTTACACTTTAATATACCAATTATAAAGTTTACTATCATTTGTTTTTTTTGTCAATATTATTTTACTATTATTGTTTTGTGTCAGAAAGGCACTTTTCAAGCTTTCTTTTAACTCTTTGGAGAGCATTATCTATAGACTTTGCATGTCTATCTAAATCACAAGCAATTTCTTGATATGACTTACCATCCAAATAAGATTGTAATACCTCCATCTCTAAATCTGAAAGAACTCTGGCAATAGCATCTTCTATCTGTGCCTTTTCTTCTTTACCTATAATAAGTGCTTCTGGATCACTAATCTTCATACTAGAAAGTATATCCAAAAGTGTTCTTTCTGAATCATCTTCTGATACTGGTTTATTAAGAGAAATATATGTATTTAAAGGTATATGCTTTTGTCTTGTAGCGGTTTTTATTGCTGTTATTATTTGTCTTGTTATACATAACTCTGCAAATGCCTTAAATGTTGTTGATTTCTCATAATTAAAATCTCTAATGGCTTTATATAGACCTATCATGCCTTCTTGATAAATATCTTCTTTGTCAGCGCCTATTAGAAAATATGATTTAGATTTTGCTTTCACAAAGCCTTCGTATTTAGAAATAACATATTCTTGTGCTCTCACATTTCCATTTTTAGCTTCTATAACTATTTCTTCTTCTAATTTACCCTCAAATTCACTTGCTATTTCCTTTGAATAATCTTTGTTATTCACAAATCCCCCTCCATTTCCTAAAACACCTTGATATTTACCCACGTCTCATGGCCTCTAGTTTTTTTAATACATCGTCATCAATATTATCTTGTACAGTACTTTTTTCTAACTGACTTACTTTGCTACTAGCTTTCTTTATGTCTTCAGATGTATCAAATACCATATTATAAAATTCTATACTTGAAATTCTAGTTGCGCCTCTTTGAAAGATAGTTTGTTGTTCTAGAGAATCTGAAGTAACTACAGAAACTTCAAAACGTCTTCCTATATTATGTATCTCTCTTTCAATATAAGCATCAGCAGTTTCTCCACTTTTAGTAAAAACTACTGTAAGATTCTTGTTGTATTCATATTTATTTTCTAAATTTCCAGCTACTCTATATCCATCAAATACAAGCATAATTTTACATTGATGAATTGCACCATAGTTATGTAAAATATCAATAAGCTTCTGTCTCGAACTATCTAAACTTATTTCTTTTTCTTTCTTTAGAATACTCCAGCTATTTATTACATTATATCCATCTATAAAAATAAATTTCACTTTTAACCTCTGTTAGTATTAAACTATTTAGTTAATCTACCTTTTAATACCTCATACATCATTATACCACCTGCTACTGAAGCATTTAAAGAGTTAATTTTACCTACCATAGGAATTTTAACTAATAAATCACATTTTTTAAGAGTTAAACTTGATATTCCCTTTCCTTCACTTCCTATTATTAAAGCACATGGTCCTGAAAAATCTGTATTATAACTATAATCCTTACCTTCTATATCTGCACCATATATCCAAATTCCTTTTTCCTTTAACATGTCTATAGTAGCATTTATATTTGTAACTTTTGCAATTTTCATGTGTTCTATTGCTCCGGCAGAACATTTATATACTGTAGATGTTACTCCAACATTTCTTCTTTTAGGTATAATAATTCCATGAACTCCACAAAGCTCAGCAGTTCTTATTATAGATCCTAAATTATGAGGATCCTCTATTTCATCTAATATTATTATAAACGGTTTTTCCTCTTTCTTTTCTGCAGCTTCTAATATATCATTTACTTCACAATATTTAAATGGAGTAACTTTAGCTACTATTCCTTGATGGCTTAATCCCTCACACATAGTATCAAGTTTTCTTCTATCAGCTTCCTTAACTACTATTCCTTTATCCTTTGCTAATCCTAATGCAACCTTTATTGAGCCTTCTAAATCACCTTTACTCACATATAAACATTCAATAGTTCTATCGCTTTTTAATGCCTCAATAACAGCATTTCTTCCTAATACTAGGTCTTCTCTTATAGCATCAATATTAGTTTCTTTTGCAGGTGCTAATACCCTTGAATCTCTTTTGAAACCTTGATTTTCATCTTTTTTTCTAAAACCCCTATTACTTCTTTCTTGGAATTTATTAAATTCTCTTTCTTTTCTTCTTGGATTCTCTCTTTTTGTCATGAATATTCTCCTTTACTTTTGTTGTAAATCAATTGATAATGCAGTATTAAATATGAATTCTAATCTTTCAGTATCACCAATCAAATATAGATATCCAACTAGAGCCTCAAACCCCGTTGCCATTCTATAATCTCTTACATCTGCATTTTTAGGCACAGTTGCCGATTTAGCATTTCTTCCTCTTTTAAATATATAACTTTCATTTTCAGTTAATTTATCTTCAATTTCATGCATTATAATAGATTGGCTTTTAGCTTTTACGTATCCTATAGCCTTAACATGCATTTTATGTGCACTTAATTCAAGATTATTTGATAATATAGAATTTCTTATAAAAAGTTCATAGACTCCATCACCTACTAATGCTAATTGTAATGGATTTAAAAGTCTTGCCTCTTTCTCCGTAAATTCTTTTGTTCTTAAATCTTTCAACATATATTATCTCCTTAATATTTATGAGCCATAAAAAGTATCTTCATTAATATAATAGCCTCAAGTCGGATATTATATTTAAATTAACCTATATTAAATTAATGACAAGTCTATATTAGCAAATAGTAAGTTTAGATAAATAAAGTCAGCATAGCTGACTTTATTTATTATCTTAAAACTCTCAGTAAATTTCTTTAAAATTTAATTTCCATTTGCAACCTATAACTTGTCACATATATTAATCAACTTTTTTCCATCTAACCCCTTGTGGAGTGTCTAAAAGCTCTATACCTCTAGCCTTTAGTTCATCTCTTATCTTATCAGCTAAAGCAAAGTTTCTATCTTTTCTTGCTTGTTGTCTTTCAGCTATTAAAGCTTCAACCTCAGCTTCTAAATCTGCCTTAGTTGTTTTTTGTAAAATACCCAAAGGTAAACCTAATTCTCTTATTAACTCTAAAGCCTTTTCACATAATTCTTTAGATGAGTTAATTCCTATATTGCTATTAATATCTCTTATCAAATCAAATAGAACTGAAATAGCATCTGCAGTATTAAAATCATCATCCATTTTTTCAATATATCTTTGTCTATACGTATCTAATGATTCTAGATATTTAATTTCTTCATCAGTCATTTCTTCATTCTTAACTTCTGATATTAAATTTTCTAAATTACCTATAGCATTATATAATCTTTCAACAGATGCCTTAGCTGATTCTAATAACTCATTACTAAAGTTTAACTGAATTCTATAATGTCCTGATAACATTAAAAATCTTATTACATCTGCATCATATTCTTTTAATGCATCTCTTGCCGTTAAGAAGTTATTTAAAGACTTAGACATCTTTTGATTATTAACATTTAAAAATGCTGCATGCATCCAATAGTTTGCAAATTTCTTTCCTGTTAAAGCTTCACTTTGGGCAATTTCATTTTCATGGTGAGGGAATGCTAAATCCATACCTCCAGCATGTATATCTATTGTATCTCCAAGTAACTTCTTAGCCATGCATGAACATTCAATATGCCATCCTGGTCTTCCTAATCCCCATGGGCATTCCCACGCAGGTTCACCTGGTTTTTGTGCCTTCCAAATAGCAAAATCCATTGGATCTTCTTTTCTCTCATCAACATTTATTCTAGCTCCGGCTTGTAAATCATCTAGATTTTGCCCAATAAGTTGACCATATCCTTCAAACTTTTTAGTTCTAAAATAAACATCTCCATTTACTTCATATGCATATCCTTTTTCTATTAATCCAGAAACAAAGTCAATTATTTCACTAATATATTCTGTAGCTCTTGGATTAGTTGTTGCTCTTTTAATATTAAGGCCATCAGCATCCTTGTAATATTCACAAATATACTTATCACCAATTTCTTTTACTGTTGTATTTTCTTCATTAGCTTTGTTTATCATCTTATCATCTATATCAGTAAAATTTTGAACAAAGTTAACTTCATAACCTCTATATTCCATATATCTTCTTATAGTATCAAAAACGATAAATGTTCTACCATTCCCTATATGAAAATAGTTATAAACTGTTGGTCCACAAACATACATGCTAACTTTCCCTGGCTTTAGTGGAACAAATTCTTCTTTTTTTCTAGTTAAAGAATTATATATTTTCATTTAACAATCCCTCCTTTTTATATTTTTTAAACTTTATAATCTTATATTATTCTTTTCAAATTGAGATTTTACAATAGAAATAACATCATCAATTTTTATTACTTCCATTTCACCATCTCTTAATTTAAATTCAACTTCACCTTCAGTTATCTTTTTACCTACAGTAACTCTCATTGGAATTCCAATTAGTTCTGAATCTTTAAATTTAACTCCTGGTCTTTCATTTCTATCATCTAATATAGCATCTACACCAACTTTTCTTAATTCTTCATATAATTTGTTAGCTATTTCCATTTGAGCTTCATCTTTAATATTTACTGGAATAACTGAAACATGATATGGTGCTACTGAAAGTGGCCATATTATACCATTCTCATCATGGTGTTGTTCAATTATAGATGCCATTGTTCTTGTAACACCTATTCCATAACATCCCATTACAAATGGTGTATTTTTTCCGTTTTCATCTATAAATGTAGCATTCATAGCTTCTGAATATTTAGTTCCTAATTTAAATATATGACCAACTTCAGTTCCTCTTGCTATAGTAACTTCAGCTCCACATTCAGGACATTTTTCTCCACTTTCTATATTTCTGAAATCTCCTACAGTACCTTCAAAATCTCTACCATAGTTAACATTCTTTAAGTGATATCCAGTTTCATTAGCTCCAAGAATCATATTGTACATATACTTAACTTCTTCATCAACTAATAATAAATCTACTTTTAATCCTACTGGCCCACCAAATCCAACTTCACATCCAGTTGCATTTTTATACTCTTCATGAGAAGCCATAGCTATGTCACCTGAAGCATTTGCTGCATTAGCAACTTTTACTTCATTAACTTCTCTATCTCCTCTAACAACTACACCAACTATTTTTCCATCTATATTGAACATTAAAAGTTTAACTGTTTTCTTTGGAGATACACTCAAGAATTCTGAAACTTCATCTATTCCTCTGCTATCTGGAGTAGCCACTTTTTCCATTTCTAATAACTCTTCTACTTCTGCTTTTTCTGGTGTTGCTTCTGCTTTTTCTATATTTGCAGCATAATCACATGCTGAACAGAATACTACGTCATCTTCACCAACTTCTGATTTAACCATAAATTCAGCTGAATTTGATCCACCAATTGCACCTGAATCAGCAGCAACACATTTAGCATCTATTCCACATCTGTTGAATATTTTTACATATGCATCATGCATCTTATCATATGATAAATCTAATCCAGCTTGATCCTTATCAAAACTATAAGCATCCTTCATTATAAATTCTCTTGATCTCATAATTCCGAATCTTGGTCTTCTTTCATCTCTATATTTAGTTTGAATTTGATAAAGATTTACTGGTAATTGCTTATATGATTTTATTTCATTTCTAGCTATATCAGTAAATACTTCTTCATGTGTTGGTCCAAGACAAAAATCTCTATTGTTTCTATCCTTTAATCTGAACATTTCATCTCCATAAACGTCCCATCTACCTGATTCTTGCCATAATTCAGCTGGTAATACAGCTGAAGCTAAAAATTCTTGTGCACCTGCTGCATTCATTTCTTCTCTTACTATTTCTTCAATATTCTTTAATACCTTAAGACCTATAGGCATATAGTTATAAATACCTGCAGCCATTTTTCTAATCATACCTGCTCTAAGCATAAGCTTATGACTATCTATTTCTGCTTCTGCTGGTACTTCTCTTAATGTAGATACTAACATATTTGACATTTTCATAATTTATTCCTCCAAACTCTTTATTAAAGTTTATAATTTCATATTTATTAACGGTTATACCCTTAGATAGTTAAAAGCTATTCTAATATCACCTTATAGAGTTTTATAAATTTTTATTTATAAAATCTTCTTAAACTAGCTTTATTCATCAATTTATAACTTTTTACTATAAACTAAAAAAAGTTCCCCCTAATATAGAATTAGGGCGAACTTATATCCGCGGTACCACCTAAATTTGTGCTTTAATAATGATAACGGTATTAAACCGATAGTTTTTACCTACAACTCGAAAGCTGGTTCAAAATCTATTGAAAATCTTACAGCCAATGGATTTTCTCTCTGAAATGGCGATTTCTACTATTCTTCGTCACTGCTTTAAGTAATATATTTTTTTGATTAATTAATTATATAATCTTCAAAAAACTATGTCAATATAATGGAATTGAAATTAAATAAGCTTTTCCCCTAAAATTAAATCTTCTGGTGTTGTAACCTTAATATTCGTATATTCTCCATCATAAAGATATACCTTATTACCATACTTTTCAGCTACCATAGTATCATCAGTAACTACTAATTTATCTATTTGCACTTTTTTATGGCATTCTAAAATCTCACTAAACTTAAAAACCTGAGGTGTTTGAATTGATACTAGAGTTTCTCTATTTGGGGTATTAATCGAAAAATTATTTTCATCTTTTATCTTTATAGTATCTTTCGGCATTACACCCGGTGCGCATGCGCCATAAATAGCTGCGTATTTTATTCCCTCATCTATTATTCTATCTGAAATAAATGGTCTTGCTCCATCATGAATTAGTACTATATCAGTTTCACTATTTTCTAAACTTTTAAGCCCATTATATACTGAATCCTGTCTTTCAGCACCACCAACAACAATTTTATCAACCTTAAGATCATATTTTTTTAAAATATTTTCTTTAAAATATTCTATTTCTTCTTGTGATAAAACAACTATTATATTATCTATTTTTTTATTATCATTAAATTTCTTAATTGTATAATAAATAATAGGTTTTCCCTTTATTTCAATAAACTGCTTACTTATAGAGGAATTCATTCGTTTTCCTTTTCCTCCAGCTAAAATAATAGCACTTATCATTAAATTTCTCCTTTAATTTTCCTTTGGTTTTGCAAATATCATTCTTCCAGCAGAAGTTTGCAGAACAGATGTAACTATTACAAAGATTTCTTCTCCAATAAACTTTCTTCCACCTTCAACTACAATCATAGTTCCATCATCTAGATATCCAATTCCTTGAGCTGATTCTTTACCATCTTTTATAACTACAATCTTCATTTCTTCTCCTGGGAGAACTACTGGTTTTATTGCATTAGCTAAATCATTTATATTTAAAACAGGTACACCTTGAAATTCTGCAACTTTATTCAAGTTAAAGTCATTAGTTATAACCTTTCCACCTAATTTTTGAGCTAATTTTAATAATTTACTATCAACTTCAGCAATTTCTTTAAAGTCACCTTCCCAAATTTCAGTCTCAATCTCTAATTCTTTTTGAATTTTATTTAGTATATCTAATCCTCTTCTTCCTCTATTTCTTTTTAATGAATCTGAAGAATCTGATATATGACGAAGTTCATCTAAAACAAAACTTGGTATAACTAAGGTACCTTCTATAAATCCTGTTTTACATAAATCAAAAATTCTACCATCGATTATAGCTGATGTATCTAATACCTTTGCACTACTCTTCGCAATACTCTTACTTTTCTTTTCCTTATCTTTTTCTCTTAAATTATTCTTTTTAAAAATAGATAAAGTTGAAGAAATATCATCCTTCTTTTTTATAAATATTTCTGCTCCAATTATTGCCGCTATTAATTCTAGTAACACAAATATTATAGGCCCTATAGCAGGATGTATCCCTGAAAATATTCCTGAAAAAGGTGCGCCTATAAATGCTGCAATAATTAATCCTATTAAGGTTCCCAAACTCCCAAAAATTAATTCTTGAGCACTTAATCTTTGAATGCTTTTTTCCATTTTATCTATGATCTTTGATATCCATTTATATAATCCTGGTGAAATAAGATAAAAAATAATTCCAAATAATAACATACAAAAAATATAAAATATAGTTGTTGCTATTACACCTTTAATAATATTAATTTTAAATCCTCTACTAATAGTTAATATTCCTTCACAAACAATATATCCAATAACTAATCCCAAAAGAGTAAAAATTATCTTTAGAGATTTTTTAAACATAAACTCACCTCCTATTTAAAAGCTATACAGAATAGTTATAAATAACCATTTTTATTATACCATAATATTACTATTACTATTACAAGTATTTAAATTTTAAAAATAAAATTTAACATTAATACCCCCTATCAAAATATTTATAGGTTGTTTATTATAATATTAAACAATGCAACCAGGGGTTGTATTGACAAAATTGTCTGAAAATACTTATAATTTATATAAGGATTATATTTCTAAGGAGTTGAGGCAAATGAAAGACATTATATTTGATAGCTTTCAAAATGATGTTAGTGAATCTCTATTAAGACACAAAAGTATTCTAGATATTCTAACCAAGTATACTGAATCTAGTTCTAGAGTTAACAGAGCAGTAGCCAAAGCTGTTACAAACTGTGGTTGCATTGAGATAAATGCAAAAAAGCAATGTCTGCCAAATGAAGACAACTCATTGGAAGATTTATCTGAGTGTTTAAAAACTCATATGGATGGTTGCTTATGTGAAAACTGCCGTGAAGTTATAGAAAGAGAGATTGGTAATAACTTATTTTATCTTACTTCTCTTTGTAATATTCTTGATATAAATCTTTACGATGTTCTATTAAAAGAAAGCGATAAAATTACTACCCTAGGTAAATTTACCTTTAGATAAATATATAAGCAGGTTTACACCTGCTTATATATTTTTGCCAATATTCTTATTAATATTCCAAAAATTTATTAAATTTCTTTCTTTAAATGAATTTGCTCTTTTATTCTCTTTAATCCACTTCTTATAGCTGTAGCTCTTGCTTCACCTATACCTTCAACTTGATCCAGCTCTTCTTTGCTTGCAGCAATTACATATTTCAATTTATCAAAATGCTTTATTAAATTTTCAATTACGTTAGTTGGAATTCTTGGAATTTTAAACAATATTCTATATCCCTTTGGCGAAATTAACATATCTACTAACGATACACCACCAAAGCCAAGTACTTTCGCAATAATTTCCAAGTCTACTAACTCTTCTGAATTTAACTTTTGAATATCTTTATATATACTATTGTGATCTGTATTTTCTCCACAATAATCTCTAATTAAAAGGATTCCATCTCTCTCTATATATCTTATTAATTCATTAAGTTGCATAGAAATAAGTCTACCTTCATTACCTAATTCTAAAATGTACCTTTTTATTTCTTCAACTATCCTCATCACCATTTCAGTTCTTTGAATTGCAGTTACTACATCAAAAACAGTTGTTAAATCTTGAAACTCTAAAATATTCAAATTATTTATAACTCTTTCTAGAACATTAACGTATTTCTCCAAAGTTTGAACAGCTTGGTTGGCTTTTGCTAATATTACACTAGTATCTTGTAATACATATTTTATATCACCTTTATATATTGTAATAATATTTCTTCTTTGAGATATAGCAACAACTATAGTATCCGTTTGCTTTGCTATTCTTTGTGCAGTTCTGTGTCTTGTTCCCGTTTCATAGGTTGTTATAGATGGATCAGGTAATAATTGTGCATTAGCACAAACTATCTTTCTTAAATCCTGACTTAATACTATAGCTCCGTCCATTTTAGCTAACTCATAAATATATGCTGGAGTGTACTCTGAATTTATATTGAAGCCACCATCTACTATATTCATTACATCTTCAGAATCCCCTAAAACTATTAATCCACCAGTTTTAGCTCTTAAAATATTTTCTAGTCCTTCCCTTAAATTTGTTCCAGGACTAACTATTTTTAATATATTTTTTATTTCGTTATCATCCTTAATTCTCATGCTAATCACCTAATCTGTTATTTTCACATACTTTCTATAATAATTATATTTTACACTTATTTATATACATCTGCTATAACATCATTTAGAGTTTTCATTGACATTATTTTTATATTAGGTATTTTTACTTCTTTATTAAAAGAATCCTTAGCCACATATACCTTTTTAAATCCCATTCTTGCTAACTCTTTAACTCTTATTTCTATAGATGGAACCTTCTTTAGTTCTCCTGTTAAACCAACATCTGCTATAAACGCAACATTTGCCTCTATTCCCCTTTGTTTTACAGATGAGACTATACTCATAATTACAGCCAAATTAATACCTTGTTCTTTTATTCGCATTCCACCTGTAGTCTTTATAATAACATTTTTATCATAAAGATTGATTCCACCTCTTTGCTCTAAAATTGATATTAAAGTATTTAATTTATCTTTTCCCAATGTTTCACCTATTCTAGTGGGATACGGAGTAAATGTTTTCGAAACTAAACTCTCTACTTCTGTAATTATAGGTCTAGATCCTTCCTTTATAACCGTTAATGTACTTCCTGATACTATTTCGCCTTCTTCTCTTTTAGTCATAAAAAATTCTGATGGGTTATCAATAGACAGCATTCCTTTTTCAGACATTTGAAAAAATCCAGTCTCACCTGTACTTCCAAATCTGTTTTTAGAACTAACTAATCCTCTTAATTCTTCATCAGTATCACACTCTATAATTAATACAGTATCAACTAAATGCTCTAATGCTCTAAGACCAGCTAATTCATCAGCTTTAGTCATCTGACCAACTATAATTACTGCTCTTTGCCTCTTATCATCCTTTGCAATTCTTAACAGCTCATTAGCACACTCCATTGTTTGCGTAGGAGATCCAGCTCTTGCTGGTAATGAATTCTCCATAGTAAAAGTCTGTATACTATCTATTATCAATAAATCTGGGTCTATCTCATTAACAGCGTCTACAACATTATCCATACTGGTTTCTTGAACAACCCAAATATTATCGTTAATTTTATCTAAAATTCTATCCGCTCTATTTTTAATTTGACTATCACTTTCTTCTCCAGATGCATAAATAACTTTATGCCCACCCCTAGCAATATTATCTGCAACTTGCAATAGTAAGGTTGATTTTCCTGCCCCTGGTCTTGCTGTTATTATAGTAATGGAATCCTTAACAATCCCGCCTCCCATTACTCTATCAAATTCACTTATTCCAGTTACAATTCTATCACTTTTACTTGAAGTAACTTCAGATAATTTTTTAATTGGTTTTTTAGATAATTGTCTTACCTTTATTGCTTCTTTTGTAGCCTTATTCTGTTGAACAACTTGCTCCTCAGTAAAAGTATTCCAGTTGCTACAATCTGGACATTTTCCCATCCATTTTGGTGATTCATATCCACACTCTTGACATATAAATACTGATTTTATCTTCGCCATACTCTTCACCACTCTATCTATTTTTATATATTAAACTCCAATTTACTCTATATAATATAACATACTTAAAATATAAAAAATATAAAAAATATAAAAATAAACCATAAGATTATTAAGTAAGTCTTATGGCTTATTTTTATACTTTTTTCTATAGTTAATATACTGGTATTAGACTATTTTTATGTATCATATTATCACTCCCAACATCATTATATGATATATATATAGTTGTCTATACCATTTTCAAAGTTTTTATAAAAAATATGCATATTTATTTATTATTTGGAAATGCTATCTATATAAATTACAAGGAGATGGTATTTTGATAGATAAATCTTATTTATATAATGTTCCTTCTAAAAATATTCTTAATGACTATACACCTAAAAATTTATCTAATGACTCTCTAGATAATTATCCTGTTGATTCTATAGACAATATGGTTATAAACTCTAATTTGAATGATGAAAATTCTATAAAATAATACTATATTATATAATGAATTTAAAAAAGTAAGGTAAAGTACCTTACTTTTTTAAATTCATTACAATTCCCTTTCTTCTTGTCATGGATTCAATTGAATACTTTATTCCTTGTACCCCTATTCCAGATGATTTAACACCTAAAAAAGGAAAATGATCTGGCCCTCTTTCAGTCTTATTATTTATTTGAACTGCTCCAACTTCTAATTTATCTGCTACATAAAAAGCATCATCTAAATTATTAGTAAATACAGATGATTGTAATCCATATTGAGATTCATTAGCTATTCTTATTGCTTCATCCTTATCTTTTACCCTTATTATTGGTAATACTGGACCAAATGGTTCTTCCCATGCTAGCCTCATATCTGTTGTAACATAGTCAAACAAAGTTGGATATATAATATTTTTTTCTCGTTTAGCACCTAATATTAAATGTGCTCCTTTATCTCTAGCATCCTCTATAAGTTCCCATACAAAATCAGCAGCCTTTTCATCTATAAGAGGAACTATTGTAACATTTTCTTCCTCAGGATTCCCAACCTTTAAATTTTCTACTAATGCTTTTATTTTTTCCACTAATTTATCAGCTATATTTTCTTCTACTAATACTCTCTTTACTGCTGTACATCTTTGACCTGAATAAGAATATGCACCATCTACTATATCTCGTGCAGCTAGTTCTAAATCTGCGTCCTCTAATACTATTGCAGCATCTTTTCCTCCTAGTTCCATCAATAGTGGGACCATATTAGTTATCTTAGATATTCTCATACCAACTTCACTACTTCCAGTAAAGTTTATAAAATCTATAGAAGGATGAGTCACTATATAATCACCTATTTCACTTCCCCTTCCAGTAACAGTATTTAACACTCCATCAGGTATTCCAGCCTCTTGAAATATTTTAGCTAGATATAAACCACATAAACTTCCTTTAGTTGCTGGCTTTAAGACTACAGTATTTCCAGCTACTAATGCTGGCGCAATTTTAGATACTGATAAATTTATAGGATAATTAAACGGTGATATTGCTAAAACGACTCCCATTGGCTCTCTTATAACAATAGATAATTTTTTTTTATTAAAACCAGGGAAACTATCACTTTGTATGCTTTCTCCATAAATACTTTTTGATATATCTGCAGTAAATCTAATAAAATCAGCTGTTCTATTTATTTCTGATTCTGCACTTTTTCTATCCTTCGCAACTTCACGTATTAAAATATCACTTAAGTCCACTATACGTTCTTGCAATATATCTGCAGCTCTATATAATATTTTTGCCCTTTCATTAATAGGAGTTTCTCTCCATTTATCCTTTGCATTAACTGCAACTTTTATAACTTCATCAACTTCTTCTTTTGTCATTGCAGGTACTCGTCCTACTATCTCTTCATTACTTGGAGATTTAATTTCAATAAATTTTTCACTTTTACTATTACACCATTGTCCATTAATAAGATTGCGAAATTTTCTTTCTTCTCCTACTAAATTACTAAACATAATTTCACCTCAGCTTACAAATACTTTTATTTATTTTTCCCTTATGAATATATATTTATTAAGACCATTTTTATCTTTAAAAAAATAGAAATGGATTGTTAATTATTTAAGGCTGCACACTTACCTCTTCAATTTAACAATCCATTTCATTATTAATTATATAAAATACTAATTGATATATTTATTAACTTCTATCTGTGTGAAAAATCAATCCTTCCTCTTTACATTCAACCTTTAACTTATCTCCCATCTTAATTTCACCTTTTAATAGTTCATCACTTAATTTATCTACTATTTCTCTATTTATTATTCCTCTTAATGGTCTAGCTCCAAATTCTAAATTTTTATTTTTAGTAACAAGGAATTTATTTAAATCTTCATCATAAATTAAATCAATATTTTTTTCTTTTAACCTATTAATAGTATCCTTAAGCATTATATTTACTATTTCTAGTGTATCCTCTTCCTTAAGTTGATTAAATACTATAGTATCATCTACCCTATTTAAGAATTCAGGTTTAAATGCTGTTTTTAACTCTTCTAATACTATATCTTTAATTTTTTCATATTCTGCAAATGTTGAATTTGCTGCAGTATCAAACCCAACTCTTCTTTGACTCTTTATTTTTTGAGCTCCTACGTTAGATGTCATAATAACTATTGTATTTTTAAAATCTATAGTTTTTCCTTTTCCATCTGTTAATCTTCCATCCTCCATTATTTGAAGCAAAATATTAAATACATCTGGATGTGCTTTTTCAATTTCATCTAATAACACTACTGAATAAGGTTTTCTTCTAACAGCCTCTGATAATTGCCCACCCTCTTCATATCCTACATATCCAGGAGGAGCTCCTATCAATCTTGATACAGAATGCTTTTCCATATATTCAGACATATCAATTCTAATCAAATTACTTACCTTTCCAAACATAACCTCTGCTAGAACATTACAAAGCTCTGTTTTTCCAACGCCAGTAGGCCCACAGAAAATAAATGTTCCTATTGGTCTATTAGGATTTTTCAACCCAACTCTAGCCCTTTTTACAGCTCTAGTTAGTGCCTTTATAGCTTCCTCTTGCCCAACAACTCTTTTTCTTAATGTATCTTCTAAATGTAAAAGCTTATCTGATTCTTTTTCTGTTAATTTCTCTACTGGAACTTTAGTCCAAATAGCTACTACCTTTGCAATATCATCTTCATCAACTATTTGGACTTCTGTACAACTATGAGTTCTCCATTCATTTTTAATTTTTTCAAATTCTTCTTTTAATTGTTTTTCTTTATCTCTTAAACTTGCAGCCTTTTCAAAATCTTGATTTCTTATAGAGTCTTCTTTTTCACTAATGACTTTTTCTATATCTAATTCTCTTTGCTTAATTTCCGGTGGAAGAGTTAACCTTGAAATTCTAACCTTGGCAGCTGCTTCATCTATTAAGTCAATTGCCTTATCTGGCATATATCTATCATTTATATATCTATCTGCTAAATCAACTGCCATATATAAAGCTGAATCTGTAATTTTAACTTTATGATGAGATTCATATTTGTCTCTTAATCCAAATAAAATATTTAGAGTTTCATCCTTAGTTGGTGGTTCTACATTAACAGTTTGGAATCTTCTCTCTAAAGCAGCATCCTTCTCTATATGCTTTCTATATTCATCAATTGTTGTGGCACCTATACATTTTATTTCTCCTCTAGCTAATGCTGGCTTTAGTATATTAGAAGCATCAATAGCTCCTTCTGC
Organism: Clostridium sp. D43t1_170807_H7; assembly: GCF_015555905.1. GTDB lineage: Bacteria > Bacillota > Clostridia > Clostridiales > Clostridiaceae > Clostridium. Next base: position 8,240 of record NZ_JADNLK010000011.1, on the reverse strand, counting down.
CCCTCCAGCACCAACTATGGTATGAATTTCATCTATAAAAATTATTATATCCTCTTCATTTTTTAATTCATTCATTACTTTTTTTAAACGTTCTTCAAACTCACCTCTATATTTAGCTCCAGCAATCATTGATGTAATATCTAATATCAAAAGTCTTTTATCTCTTAGGCTCTCTGGTGCATCTCCTGATACTATTTTTTGAGCTAATCCTTCTATTATAGCAGTCTTACCAACACCTGGTTCACCTATTAAGCAAGGGTTATTTTTTATTCTCCTACAAAGAATCTCTAATACTCTTTGAGTTTCTTCATCTCTTCCTATAACCGGATCTAATTTTCCTTCTCTTGCACTTTGCGTTAAATCTCTACTATATTGATCTAATACTGGTGTTTTATTTTGCTTTTTCTCTTTTTGTATAGATTTTTTATTCTCTCTAAGCTCATTTCCAGATATATATTTATCTAACTCCTGCTTAACTGCTGCTAAATCAATTTTGCCACTTGTTAAAATAGTATAAGCAACTCCTTCTCCTTCATTTACAAGGGCCATTAATATATGTTCTGGATTTATAAAACTATGCCCATACTTTCTTGCTATATCTAAACTATCATCGAATAATCTCTTAGCTCTTGGAGTTAATAACATTTCTCCATTAGAAACTTCATCATCTCCGAATCCTAAATAATCTTCAGTCATCTTTCTTACCTTCTCGATAGTAATTCCTTTACCAGCTAAAAGTTGACCTGCATACCCATTTTCTTTTAATATTCCTAACAAAACATGTTCAGTACCAATATACCCATGTTTAAAATTTTGAGACTCTTGTTGTGCTTCCACTAAAACAACTTGTGCTCTTTCTGTAAACCTCCCAAAAATCATAGTGCCACCTCCAAATATAATTTAATATAGATTGCTATACAAATTATTACTATATTCTATAAATATGACCCAACCCTTTTTACCATAATTATTTTTCTTATATCTATTATAATTATTATGATAAAATAACCATTATAATACCCTTAAGTATTTCTGATCTCAGCTTATTTCTATCTTCAGCAACTCCTAATGTTCTATCATTTATAGACATCTTAATAATTTCAAGTTCTCTCTTAGTTATTAATTTTGTATCATATAAATGTTCTATTAATAATACCGCTGCATTATAAGTTAAACTATTTCCAATTGCTTTATTTATTGCATCTAATTGTTTTTCCTTACTATTATATTCTACTCTTCTGATTATTATATATCCTCCACCACCTCTTCTACTTTCAATTAAATATCCCTTTTCAGTAGTAAACCTAGTTGTTAAAACATAATTAATTTGAGATGGTGCACAATTAAACTTATCCGCTAACTCATTCCTTTGAATAATTACCTCCTTATTTTTTTCATCTTCTATCATGTCATTAATAAATTGAGCTATTACATCTGAAATTCTTGCCACAATTTCACCTTCCTAAACGTACTTTGACCTTATTTGACTTTAATTATATATAATTTTTTTTTTGATGTCTATGTTAATAATTCTTTTATTTTTAGGTAAATATACTAATGTATGTTAGACTAATAATAATTGCTATTACTACCTCCTATTGTCTCCGAATTTATTTTTCTTAAACCTTGTGCAATTATTACAAGTTAAATATTTTTACAAAAAAAAGAGCCGTCAAAATTGACGACTCTAAAATTTTATTAAGCTTCAGCTGGAGCTCCTACTGGACAAACATTTGCACAGTTCCCACAATCGATACAAGTATCTGCATCAATAACGAATTGAGTATCCCCTTGGCTTATAGCATTAACTGGACATTCTGCTGCGCAAGCACCACAGTTAACACATGAATCATTAATTGAATATGCCATTAAAAACACCTCCCCCATATTTAATTAATACCACTATTATTTTATCATACAAGTTTTTCTTTTTAAAGGGAAAGTTAATACGTTATTTCTCCATAAATTCTTTTAAGCTAAATTACCATATATCCTGTATTCTCAATAGAAGTTATTATTTCGTCTATAGACACACTTAAACTATCATATACTATACTAACTTCTTTTTTATTTAAATTAATTTCACACGCAAGAATACCTTCATAATTACTAACCACATTTCTAATATTAATAATATCATCATGTGTAGTTAAATTATAAATTCTAACTAGTGATTTCATTAATTTTCCTCCTTAGTTCCCCTTTATAAGATCTTTAATTAGCTTTCTATCCTCTTCTGACTCTATCTCTAATTTTATATCATCATCATCTATAGAATCCTCATAATGTCCTTTTATAAGTTCAACATTTTCTATTTTGAACTCTTTTAGAATTTCTTCCTCGCCTTTTCTAAGCTTAACTTTAACACTTTCTTTAACTGTATTATTTGAGAATACTTCTCCAGTTCCTTCACTAGTCTTAACAATTGAACCTACTTTAGGCATTCTCTTTCTAATATCCTCATAAGTACTTTGCTCATAATTTAAACAGCACATAAGTCTTCCACAAATACCTGAAATCTTTGTTGGATTAAGAGATAAGTTTTGTTCTTTTGCCATCTTTATAGAAACAGAAGCAAAATCACCCAAAAATGTTGAACAACACATTGGTCTTCCACATGGTCCAAGACCTCCAAGCATTTTAGCCTCATCCCTTACACCAATTTGTCTTAGCTCAATACGTGTTTTAAATATTGTAGCTAAATCCTTAACTAATTCTCTAAAATCAACTCTTCCATCAGCAGTAAAATAGAATATTACTTTATTATTATCAAATGTATATTCTACATCTATAAGTTTCATAGTTAACTCATGTTCCTGAATTTTCTTTAAACAAATATCAAATGCATCTTTTTCTTTATCCTTATTCTTAAAATGCTTATTAATATCCTCTTCTGTAGCTATTCTTAAAACACTTTTTAATGGTGCAACTATATCCTTTTCGCTTATCTCCTTTATTCCAATTACACATTCTCCAAATTCGATACCTCTTGCAGTTTCAACTACTACATAAGTATCTTTTTGTATATTCATATCTGCTGGATCAAAATAATATATTTTCCCAGCCTTTTTAAATCTAACCCCGACTACTTTTATCATTATTAACCCTCCATAAAGCCCATTAACATTACACGTAATGTCATTGCCCAGCTAACATTACTCTTAATGTTTTTCCTTGCTTCTTCTATCGTCATTATCATATTATTCAGCTTTCTAAATGACATTTCTTTAGTAAGCTCATTTATATCATCAAATTTATCTCCATTTATGATAAATTCCTTATTTTCAACTTCCTTATGTATTAATATATCCCTTATAAATCCACCTAAAATATTTAATACTTCTTCCTTATTATCCTTTAATCCACTTAACTTTTCTTCATGTTGTAATATAATTTCAACATTATTTTTATTTAAGTCTTTTATTAAATCTATTATTTTACTTCTAAGTTCTTTTAAAGTATCATCATTAAAATATCTATCTATTCGTCCTGGAATTCCTTCACTAAATGCAATAGCAGATTTTATTTCATTTTCATTATAATTAAACTCTTTAATTCTTATGTATTCATATAATTCTTCCTTAGTTAAAGGAGTCAGTTTATAAATTTCACATCTAGATTTTATAGTGTCTAAAATTAATTCTAAACTTTCACATAATATTATTATGTGAACTCCTACTGGTGGTTCTTCTATAGTTTTTAAAAGTGCATTTTGAGCCTGAGTAGTTAATTTATTTCCTTCATGTATTATAATTACCTTTTTATCTCCCTCAAAAGGTTTTTTAGATACTTCTTCAATTATATTTCTTACATCATCTACTCCAAAAGAAGCTTTATTACTTCTATAATTTATAATATCAACATACTCTCTATCAAGCTCACCATTTAATATTAATTTAGCTAATATATTTGCCAATTTGCTTTTTCCTATACCATCTTCTCCTGCTATGAGGTGAGCATGAGAAAGAGTATTATTCATACATCTATTTCTAAAGTTATTAATTAAAGTCTCATATCCTATAAATTTTCTCATACAATCACCTCCTTATTAACTTATTTATACTTTATAAAACTGATCAACATCTAAAACAAATACTGTAGCTCCACCAACCTCAACTTCAATTGGATAAGGCATATACATTCCTGAACCACTTCCAATAGTGCTTGGATTAGGTGCTGACACCATCTCTTTTCTTCTCTTGCATACATCTTCAATTACCTTAACAACATCTTTAACGACTTCCTTTTCAACTCCTATCATTAAAGTTGTATTACCTGATTTTAAAAATCCCCCAGTTGTAGCTAACTTAGTTACTCTAAAATTATTATCGGTAAGCTCCTCAATTAAATCTATAGCATCATCGTCTTGAACTATAGCCAATACCAACTTCATACCACATACCTCCACTAATAAATTAATAATTTATTCTATTATATTTTATCATAAATACATAATAATTTACTAAATTTTCTCTTTAAATAATTTATTATATAAAAATTTATCGTTATATTCTACTATTCTTTCTAATAATTTTTTCTATTTAAGATTACCTTATTATTACTTTACAAAAATGAAACTTTATTTATAAATATAATTTAATAATTATTTATTTTTCACTATTTATATAAATAATATACAAAAACCCATATATCTATTTCTATCTAACCTTTCTTAAAAACTAATTCTCTTTTTTAACTAAAAAGTTGTTTAAAATTAATATTATTTTTTCCTATTAAATAACTTAATTTCAAACAACTCTTATTCAATATTATATATTTTTTATACTATTAAATCTCATCATTTATATCTTATATAGATATTAAATTATCGTTTTTACAATATTTTATAATCTTCTAATTATATTTCTCTGTAACATATAATGAATTATTATAAGATTTAATTAATCATTAATTCTAACATATCTTTTTTTATAGTATTTATACACTCTGATAAATTATCATTTACATAAGATTTCTTGATGTTATATGCTTTTAATTTTTCATCACTAAAATCTTGACTATCAGCTAAAAATCTTCTACATAACTCATTGTAATTAGGATATTTCTCTGCTCTTTCTCTCTTTAAAGCTCTTTCTAATCTAACCCCATCATCCAATTCGATATAAAATGGAATTACATTTTCTTCACCAAAATATAATGCAATATCTTTATAAGCCTCTAATGTAACTATTAATAGATAATTATTTTCTTCTATATCAACTTGTTTATCATCTATAGTGCAATAATACCATACACCATGAACAGTATTATAATTTCTTTCTTCTATCACTTTTCCTTCTTTTCTATACTTTTCTAAAGTTATCTCATCAATAAAGTAATATTCTCGTCCATTACATTCATTACTTCTTATAGGTCTTGTAGTATATGATACAATTGCTTTTAGTTCTAACCCTTTATCTTTCATTAATTCTTTAAATATAGTATCTTTTCCAGAATTACTCTTTCCCATTAAGCAAAATATTTTGCCCATGTTTTCATCCTCCTTAATAGTTAGAATTGTTTTTTTCTTAAATTATACCATATGACTATAGCTTTAAGTTACTCTTTCACTTTCTTAACTAGATTTATTATTCTAAATCTTTTAAATTTAAGACCTTTGATGCTATAGCTTTTTTTACTTTATCTTTTATACTCTCGTATTCCTTGCTATTAACATCTATAATATTCATTTTTTGTACACATTCTTCACAAATAAAACTGTTCATTATTTCAATTCCACTATTTTTACTTTCTTTCTCACATATTATGCAATACTTTTTAGGTTCTCTCCATATATCTTTGTTATTTATATTCATAATAATCTCCTCCCTTTATTAATTAATTCTGTCCTATTATTTACACTCTATACTTGTCTAATTATATTTTTCTCTAATTTTTTAATTCTACTAATATTAATATATTATATTTTCTAATTACTAAAACAAAAAGTGAGATAGTGTATTGCTATCTCACTTTTTCTTATTTATTTTATATTGAATGCTTTATACGAGCCACTAAAGCGTCACTAGGCTCAAAAATAAATTTATATATCTTTCCTTGCTTTCTATATATACATAAAAACTTTTTATTTTTATCAAATTTTCTAATATAGTGTCTACTACACTTACATTTACTATATTCTTTAGGAACATTAGATTTTTCTCCAATGTAAATTATATCTTTTATCTTTAAACTTTCAACATTCTCTTCTACTTTGCTATTTATTTTATTTATTATAAGCTTGTCCGATATAACGCAATACTTATACGCCATCTTACACTTTTTAGTTTCTTTAATAAGCACTATTAGTGTTAATACTACTAAAATAACTTCTAGTCCCATTTCTTCAGTAATATTTTTTCCAAAGGTCATTTTAGAAAATTGATGTATGTATAATGCTACAGTAATTGTTAATAAGGATATAATTATTGCAACAGTTTTCTTACCTCTTTTAATCTCCTTATGCATCATTAAGAACTCCTCTAAATAATCTATATTATTTCATATAACAATATTTTGATTATACTAACTTTCTAAAGCTAATTACAAACCTTGAATTTTGTATTATTAGTTTATCTTGTCCATTATTTAATAAATATATTGAAATATCTTTATAACTCTAACTATTAAGCATTAATATTAGCTTATTGTGATATAATCTTTATATATAATTGATTTATTAATAGCGAGGTAATATTTATGATTCAAATATACAAAAGTATAAGTGAAACAAATTCATCATTAAAAGTATTAGACAGTATCGAAAATGGCTGTTGGATAAATATAGTTGCTCCTTCCGAAGAAGAATTAATTCTAATTTCAAAAAAAACTGGAGTTCCTTTAACTTTTTTAAGAGCCCCTTTAGATGATGAAGAAACTTCGAGAATTGATTTTGAAGATGGCTTTACATTAGTAGTAGTAGATATACCTTTTACGGAAATGGAGGATAATTCATTGACTTATGATACATATCCTTTGGCAATTATCCATTCTGACAAGGAAATAATAACCATATGTCTAAAAAATAGTAGAATATTAACAGATTTTATTAATGGTAGGGTAAAATCATTTTTTTCCTTTAAAAAATCTAGATTTATTCTTCAAATATTAAATAGAATATCTACATATTATTTAATTTATCTTAGACAAATTGATAAAAAAAGTGTAATGATTGAAAAAAGACTTCATAAATCTATGAAAAATAGAGAACTTATACAACTACATTCATTAGAAAAATCTCTTGTTTATTTCTCTACATCTCTTAAAGCAAATGAAGTAACTCTTGAAAAGATGTTAAAACTAGAAATTATGCAAAAATATGAGGATGATCAAGATGTTTTAGAAGATGTAATAATAGAAAATAAACAGGCTATAGAAATGACAGATATTTATAGCAACATTTTATCTAGTACTATGGATTTCTTTGCTTCTGTAATATCTAATAATCTTAATATTGTAATGAAGGTATTAGCATCTGTTACTATATTAATGGCTATACCAACTATTATAGGTGGTATATTCGGTATGAATGTTACATTACCATTGCAAGATAATCCTAATGGATTTGAAATTATTATGTTCCTTACAATACTTTTAACTGGAGTCACTGCTTTCATCTTATATAAAAAAGATATGTTTAGTTAATATAAATTTTAATATTTATAAAAATTTAAAATATCCACATGCAGATTTAATTTTGCTGTGGATATTTTGTTTTTATTTGTGGATATCTTTTTAAAATTGTATATAAATTAAATTTTATTATCAAATGTTCATCAAAAAATTTACAAAATAAAAAAACCTACAAGTAATCTTGTAGGTTTTTTTTGGAGGCGCCACCCAGATTTGAACTGGGGAATAAAGGTTTTGCAGACCTCTGCCTTACCACTTGGCTATGGCGCCATACCTGGTGGCTCGACCAGGAATCGAACCAGGGACACGAGGATTTTCAGTCCTCTGCTCTACCGACTGAGCTATCGAGCCACATTACCTAGCAATGTTCTACTCTCCCACACAGTCCCCCGTGCAGTACCATCGACGCTGTAGAGCTTAACTTTCCTGTTCGGAATGGGAAGGAGTGTTTCCTCTACGCCATCATCACTAGATATACTATTTATTTTTCAAAGAATTTATTCTCTGAAAATTGCATATGAATTATTTTTATTATTGGTCAAGCCCTCGACCTATTAGTATCAGTCAGCTAAATATGTTACCACACTTACACCTCTGACCTATCAACC
>NZ_JADNLK010000010.1 GCF_015555905.1 Clostridium sp. D43t1_170807_H7 | reverse complement strand
CGGAAGAAATATTGTAAATGAGTTTTAGAATTTAATCTTTCTTGGAGTAAAAACTGCGTTAAGAAGCTGAGGGAACGGAGTGACTTTCGAAGCTTTAGCAGTTTTTATGGAAAGAAAGATATAAATTCTTAACGAAATTTACACAATTTATGGAGGGAATATCATTAATTTTCGTCATCACGGCATTCAAGCTATAACGAACAAGTGTGTCAAGAAAATTAATTTAAATTCTTTAAGCAATATTTTTAAAAACTATCATATTATATAATAAGCACTACTAGGAGGAAGCTTAGTGATAGTTATTGGTAATATATTAGAATTATTGTGTACTAATGTATTTTTAACTGGGTATATTTCAGGTAACAATACATTTCCTCAGCCTTTAGATGAAAAAGAAGAGCAGAAATATTTAGAATTATTAAAAGCTGGTGACAAAAAAGCTAAAGGTGTGTTAATAGAAAGAAACCTTAGATTAGTTGCACATATTGTGAAAAAATATCAAATACCTAATAAAGATATCGATGAACTTATATCCATTGGTACAGTAGGATTAATTAAGGCTATTGATTCATTTGATGCATCAAAGGGTACAAGATTAGCTACATATGCATCTAGATGCATTGAAAATGAAATTTTAATGTTGTTTAGAAGTAGTAAAAAGCAAAAGGGTGAGACTTTTCTTCATGATCCAATTGGAGTTGATAAAGAAGGCAATGAAATAAGTTTAATAGACGTGTTAAGTAGTGATAAAGACTCTGTTATTGATAAAGTTGAAACTAACATACAAATTAAAGCTTTGTACTCTAAAATAAATACTTCTTTAAATGAGAGAGAAGGAGAAATTATTAAAATGAGATATGGGTTAATTGATGGTAAATGTAAAACGCAAAGGGAAATTGCAAGTTTACTTGGGATATCAAGATCTTATGTTTCTAGAATAGAAAAAAAAGCATTGAAAAAACTTAAGAAAGAATTAACATTTAAGTAAACAATAATTAATAAATTTTGAAAAATTTGCATTATATGGTTTATTTTACTAAAATAGAATTAATTATATTTATAGATAAAATATAAGAGGGAGAGAAAAAATGTATTTATTAAATGAACTATTAAGTAAAACTATAGAAATGAATGCATCGGATTTACATTTGACAGTTGGACTACCACCCACCATAAGATGCAATGGAAAACTTATTCAACTTGGTAGTGATAAATTATTACCTAATGATATGGAGGCATTTTCTAAAGAAATCTTAAAGGAAAAATATGATGAATATTTAAATATTGGTGAATTTGATACATCGTATTCTGTTCAAGGAATAGGTAGATTTAGAGTTAATATTTTTAAACAAAGAAATAGTGATGCTATAGCAATAAGAGTTATTGCACTTAAAATACCTACATTAGATGAATTGAACCATCCAACGGTACTTAAAGAAATAGTTACTAAGAAGAGAGGGCTTGTATTAGTAACAGGACCTACAGGGAGTGGAAAGAGTACTACTTTAGCTGCTATGATAAATGAAATTAATAATACTAGACAAGCACATATAATAACTTTAGAAGATCCTATTGAATATTTACACAAGCATAATAAATGCATAATAAATCAAAGAGAGATTGGAAAAGATACTAAAAGCTATGAAAGTGCATTAAAAGCAATTTTAAGGGAAGATCCAGATGTTATTTTAGTAGGTGAAATGAGAGATTTAGAAACAATTTCTATAGCTATTACAGCTGCAGAAACTGGACATTTAGTTTTTTCAACATTACACACTATTGGAGCAACTAAGACTATCGATAGAATAATAGACGTATTTCCACCACATCAACAACAACAAATAAAGATTCAACTAGCATCGGTATTGCAAGCGATTATATCGCAACAATTATTACCTAATATAAATGGAGATGGAAGATTAGGGGCTCTTGAAGTGATGGTTGCAACTCAAGGAATTCAAAATCTAATTAGAGAAGGAAAAACATATCAAATTGAATCTGCAATTCAGACAGGGAATAAATATGGTATGAAGACTATGGATATGTCAATTTCTGAATTGTATAAAAAAGGTGTTATTTCTATGGATACAGCAATGACCTATGCGGTAGATAGAGAAATTTTAAAAAGAATGATGATTTTATAAAAAATTAGATGAGCGTAATTTTTACGCTCTTTTATGTTATAAAATTTTAAAAAAATGTTAAAAAATAGAGGGATTTTTTGGTGTACGTTGAATTATATTTATGATACAATTAAAATATAATATTATATATTAATAATAAGATAATATTTTAATAAAAAGATTTAATCATAAACTAACTAGGATAAATTGGCAAATTTAGATACTTATTTTTTACAAAAGTGAAGAAATCACTACAAAATTCTTCAACAATTAGCATTTTGCTATTGTTAACATAAATTTAATGATGTAAAATTAAAATACGAAATAATTTTTTATTTTAAAGTATAGTTAAAAAATGAATTAGCGAAGTTAATTTTATGAGAGTATTTAAATTACTAATAGAGAGAGTTTTAAGGAGGAGTTATTTTGTTAGATTTTGAATTAGATATGCAAGAATTAACTAATATAAAGGTAATAGGCTGTGGTGGTGGCGGTGGTAATGCCGTTAACAGAATGATAATTGAAGGGTTAAAGAATGTTGAGTTTATTGTTGTAAATACAGATAAGCAAGCGTTATTACTTTCTCAAGCCAATACTAAGATTCAAATAGGTGAAAAGCTTACTAAGGGACTTGGTGCTGGAGCTAACCCTGAAATTGGGAAAAAGGCAGCTGAAGAAAGTAGAGAAGAAATAGCAGAAGCGATAAAAGGAGCTAATATGGTATTTATCACTGCTGGTATGGGTGGTGGAACAGGTACAGGTGCTGCTCCAGTAGTTGCTGAAATTGCTAAATCTATGAATATCTTAACAGTAGGTGTAGTTACTAAGCCTTTCCCATTTGAAGGAAAAAGAAGAATGAGACATGCTGAAATGGGATTAGAAAACTTAAAACAACATGTTGATACATTAGTTATAATTCCAAATGAAAAACTTTTAGCTATGGCAGATAAGAAAACTACATTATTAGATTCTTTCAAATTAGCTGATGGTGTTTTAAGACAAGGTGTACAAGCGATATCTGACCTTATTACAATTCCAGGTGTAGTTAATGCTGACTTTGCTGATATTGAAACAGTAATGAAAGATAAAGGGTTAGCTCATATGGGAGTTGGTTATGGAAAAGGTGATAATAAGGCACAAGATGCAGTTAGACAAGCAATATCATCTCCATTATTAGAAACTTCTATTGACGGTGCAACAGGAGTTATAATTAACTTTACAGGTGGAGTAGATTTAGGTGCTATAGAAGTTTATGAAGCAGCTGAAATTGTTAGAGAAGCAGCTGATGTGGACGCTAATATTATATTCGGGGCAGTTATTGATGAAAGTTTAAATGATGAAATTAGATTAACTGTAATTGCAACTGGCTTTGAAGAAGATAATGGAAACTTAGTATCAAGTGATAGTGAGCCTAGAATTGAACCAAAACCAGTTGAGCCAGTGAAGAAAGAGGAAGAGCCTGCAACATCTCATACTGATCCTTTATTAGATTTAGATAGAGAAAGTGTAAATATTCCAAGTTTCTTAAGATCAAGAAAATAATTAAATTTAATTAATATAAATAGATAGATTATGCAAATAAATATTACATAATCTATCTATTTTTTATTTATTAAAATATTTATATTATTTGCATAAAAAGACATAAAAAAAGAAATAAAAAAAAATTAAAATTTATAAGGAAAAAAATGAGAGTAAAATGTAAAAAAACTTGGTTTAAAACTTGTTTTAAACTCCTTCAATGTGACAAAAAAAAATTGCATATGAAGGTATAATTTATATATTGAGGGGGCGAGTATATGGAAGTTTATATTGATATATATTTATTAGAAAATATAATAATCAATTTATTCTTATTGCTACTTACTTTTAGGTTATTGAGGGTTAATTATAAGAAAAGAAATGTATATTTAGCAGCTTTATTAGGGGGTATATACGGGTTAGTTATTTTTTGTAATGTAAAGATTTTTAGCTCGATAGGAGTAAAAATATTGGTTCCAGCAATTATGATATATATTTCTATGGAGAAAAGAAATTTAAAATTTATTTTTAAATCACTTGCAATATTTTTTATGCTAGCCTTCATGCTAAGTGGTATATGTTTTGGTACAATACAAATGCAAAATACATATTTAATTGGGCAAGAGTTTGTTATTAAAAATAATTCAGCTAAATTTATAGTTTTATCTGTAGCTATTATTTTTATTTTTATAACTCGAATTGTAGATTTACTTAAAGATAGAGCAATGGTAAAAAACTTTTTATATGATATATATATTACAGAAGGAACAAGAACAGTACTAGTTAAGGGATTTTTAGATACGGGAAATGAATTGAGAGAGCCGGTAACTAATTTGCCTTGTATAATAGTTGAAAATACTTATTTTAATCAATTTGAAATAGCTGATGATAAAAAGTTTATTATAAAGTATGACACTATTAATGAAGTAGGTGAAGTAAGAGGCTTTAAGGGACAGAATATAATGATTAGAAATGAAGAAGCAAATAGTTGGACGAAGGTAGAAGCAGTAATATGTGGGTGTGAAAGAAAATTGAGTAAGGAAGATGAATTTCAAGCCTTGTTATCAAGAGGTATAGTATAGGAGGTATAATAGGTATGGGCAAGTTAATCTTATTTCTTAATAAACTCTTATCAAGATTTAATATTTTTAGAAAAAGAGTAGATTATATAGGTGGTAATGATGCTTTACCGCCACCACTTAAAAAAGATGAAGAGGAAGAATTAGTAGATAAATTAAGTACTGGTGGAGAAAGGGTTAGAAATACGCTTATAGAAAGGAATTTAAGACTTGTTGTATATATAGCAAGAAAATTTGAGAATACGGGTGTAGGTGTTGAAGATTTAATTTCGGTTGGAACTATAGGATTGATTAAAGCTGTAAATACTTTTAATCCTGAAAAGAAAATTAAATTAGCTACTTATGCATCAAGATGTATTGAAAACGAAATATTAATGTATTTAAGAAGAAATAGTAAGGTGAAGGCAGAAGTATCTTTTTATGAACCATTAAATATAGATTGGGATGGAAATGAACTGTTATTATCTGATATTTTGGGAACTGAAAATGATACTGTATATAATTTAATTGAAGATGAAGTAGATAAGCAACTATTATTTTTAGCTTTAAAAAATTTAAATGAAAGAGAAAAAGAAATAGTGCGATTAAGATTTGGTCTTTCTGGTAATAGTGAAAAGACTCAAAAAGAAGTTGCAGATATTCTCGGAATATCTCAATCATATATTTCTAGATTAGAAAAGAAAATAATAAGTAGACTAAAAAAAGAAATAAATAAAATGATTTAGGTTGTCTTTAGTATAAAAGAATCCTCTAACGGAAATAATTTAAAATGCAGTATGTTATTACTTCTGAAGGAGTGATTAACTTTGATTATTAACAAAGTTGAGATTTGTGGAGTAAATACTTCAAAATTACCAGTACTAAAGGAACAGGAAAAAAGAGAGCTTTTATTAAAGATGAGAAGTGGAGACAAACAAGCAAGAGAGACCTTTATTAAGGGGAATTTAAGGTTAGTTTTAAGTGTTATTCAAAGATTTAATAATAGAGGAGAAAATGTAGATGACTTATTTCAAGTAGGTTGTATTGGATTGATGAAATCTATCGATAATTTTGATTTATCACAAAATGTTAAGTTTTCTACATATGCTGTACCTATGATAATAGGCGAGATAAGAAGGTACTTAAGAGATAATAACTCTATTAGGGTAAGTAGATCTTTAAGAGATGTTGCATATAAGGCTTTACTTGTACGTGATAAACTTATTAAGAACAATAATAAAGAACCTACAGTTTCTCAAATTGCTAAAGAATTAAATATACCAAGAGAAGAAGTAGTTTTTGCTTTAGATGCAATTCAAGATCCGGTTTCTTTATTTGAACCAATATATCATGATGGAGGTGACGCTATTTATGTAATGGATCAAATAAGCGATTCTAAAAATAGTGATGATAGTTGGTTAGAGAATATATCTATAAAAGAAGCCATGAAAAAATTAAATGATAGAGAAAAGTTAATTTTAACATTAAGATTTTTTAATGGAAGAACACAAATGGAAGTTGCAGATGAAATTGGTATATCTCAGGCACAAGTTTCAAGATTAGAAAAAACAGCATTAAAACACATGAGAAAGTATGTATAGGACCCTAAGGGTCCTTTTTTTCTGAAAAAAATATTAGGCTACAAAATTAATTTAATAAAATAAGATATAGCATCATATATATAATTATGGTAAATGGATAAAGTTATATTTTAAATATATTTAAGGGGTGGAGATATTTATGGAAGATGATTTGATTTTATATTCAGTAAATGCTATAAGTAGTATGGAAGTTGTAGATATATCAACAGGAAGTAAATTAGGGTATGTTAGAGATTATAAAGTTGATTTATCTACTAATAAAGTAGTTTCGTTATTTTTACCATCTACTTCTAAAGTGTGGTTTGCAAAAGAAGAGGATATAGAAATACCATGGGAAAAAGTAATTAAAATAGGGGTTGATGTATTAATTGTTGATGCTTCAGGTATACAATTAACCACAGATGAAAATAAAATATAGAATAAAATAAAAAAAGATTGTATAATACAAATATAACTATAGAAGAAAGGCGTGGTTTGTTTGAAGTGTCCTTTTTG
Source organism: Clostridium sp. D43t1_170807_H7 (assembly GCF_015555905.1). Lineage (GTDB taxonomy): Bacteria > Bacillota > Clostridia > Clostridiales > Clostridiaceae > Clostridium. Next base: position 119,800 of record NZ_JADNLK010000010.1, on the reverse strand, counting down.
TTTTTTTGATGAAAGTAAGGTTGTAGATTCAAGATCTACAGATGATAATACAACAATTAGAAGAAGAAGAGAGTGTACTAGTTGTGGAAGAAGATATACTACATATGAAAAAATTGAGGATATTCCAATTTTAGTAGTAAAAAGAGACTCAACAAGAGAAAATTTTAATCGAGAAAAGATTGTAAATGGACTTATTATTGCTTGTCAAAAGAGACCTATTTCTAGAAAGCAAATAGAGGAATTGGCTGAAGATATTGAAAAGAGTATTTCGAATAATATGCTTACGGAAATTGACTCTAGTGTTATTGGTGAAATGGTTATGGATAGATTAAAGGCTATAGATGAAGTTTCATATGTGAGATTTGCATCTGTATATAGAGAGTTTAAGGATATTAATACATTCTTAGATGAAATTAAAGGATTAATGACCAATAAAAATTAATTAGACTGCCTAAAGGCGGTCTTTTTTTTATGATATAATTATTATTGATTAAATATATATCTAAAGTTAAAATCATGTTAAAAAATACACAAAGTAAATGGTAAAAATATATATTAAATGGTAAAATACATTTAGGAAAATTTAGAGGTGGATTATGAAAAGGTTAAATGTTAATAATTTTAAGGAATTTAAGGATTTTTGGTTATTAGAAGGTAAAAATATTAATGTTGTATTTTCTAATGCAAAAATGGACAGAAGTTTTAACAGACATACAGAGGAAGGGGTTAATAATTTATTATCACTTAAAGATGATTTTGGAGTTGATGAAGTTCAATATATAAAACAAATACATAGTGATAAAGTTTTTGTTTATGATAAAAGTCAAAAAGATTTTATTGAAAATGAAGGTGATGCCATAGTTACTAAAGAAAAGTCAGTAATTATTGGGGCTTTTACTGCTGATTGTGTTCCTGTAATACTTGTTGATGAAAGTACATCTACTATAGCAGCAATACATAGTGGTTGGAAGGGAACTTTTAATGACATAACTAAGAATGCTGTAGAAAAGATGATTAATGATTTTAAGTGTGATGTAGTTAATATAAAGGCATATATAGGTCCTCATATTAGACAGTGTTGTTATGAAGTTTCAGAGGAATTAAAACAGAAATTTATTGATAAATTTAATGTACCTAGCGAAAAGCTTTTTAATGGTAGAAATTTAAGTATGGAGTTATGTATTGAAGAAGATTTAAAGTCTATAGGTATTAAAGATGATAATATTTATTCCTTAAATTTATGTACTCATTGCGAGAAAGAAAACAAGTTGTTTTCTTATAGAGGAAGTAATGGTACATATGGAAGATTGTTTTCATTTTCATATATTAAATAAATTATTGGGGTGATAGGAATGGCGAATGAAAAAATATTAGTAGTAGATGATGAAGAACATATTGCAGAGCTCATAAGTTACAATTTGACTAGTAATGGTTACAAAGTGGTCATTGCTAATAATGGGATTGATGCTGTGAAGCTTGCAATTGAAGAAAAGCCAAGTTTAATTTTACTAGATTTAATGATACCGGGAAAAGATGGATATGATGTATGTAAGGATGTTAGGAGTAATAGTGAAATTAGAAACACTCCAATAATAATGCTTACTGCAAAAAGTGAAGAAGTTGATAAGATATTAGGTTTAGAGCTTGGAGCAGATGATTATATTACCAAGCCTTTTTCAGTAAGGGAATTACTTGCAAGAGTAAAAGCTGTATTAAGAAGATTTTCTATTATAGAACCTGAAAGTAATGTCTTAACTTTTGGAGATTTAGTGGCTAATTTTGATAAGAGAGAAATTCTTGTTAAGGATAAAAAGCTAGATTTAACACTTAAGGAGTTTGAACTTCTTGAAATTTTAATGAAAAATAAAGGAAAAATTTTAACAAGGGATACTTTATTAGATAAAATATGGGGATATGAATATATAGGCGAAACAAGAACTGTAGATGTTCATATAAGGTATTTAAGAAAGAAAATAGAGGCGGATGATAAAAATCCTAAACTTATTGAAACTATAAGAGGAGTAGGGTATAGATTTAACCCTAACTAGTATTTTATGAAAAAACGTATTATATCATCGGTAGTAATTACAGTTATATTTGTATTGATTATAGTGACAAGCTCTTTTATTACATTAGTGAATATAAATACTATAAATGATGCAAAGGAAGCATTAGCCATATATAATTTATGCTTTTCAAAGGAAGATTATATAAATGAGGATTTGTCTATATATAAATTCAAAGGAAATTCCGTTAGGTTTACTGTGGTAAATAAAGAGGGAGATGTAATATTTGATAATGAGAGATCAGATTTAGAAAATCATAAAGATAGACAGGAAATTATAGATGCATTTAATAATGGTACTGGAAGTAGTGTTAGATTCAGTAAAACATTATCAATAGATATGGTCTATTATGCAACTAAGATAGATAATGATATGGTTATTAGGAGCTCAGTTCCAGTTAGTAATATAAAGGTATTTACGTCAGGAACATTAAAGTATTATGTTGCTATTGTAATAGTAGTATTTTTATTATCATTAGCATTAGCAGTAAAATTAGTTAAGATAATTGTATATCCTATTAAAGAGCTTGAAAAAGTAACTGCTAAAATTGCAAATGGTAATTTGAATAAAAGAGCGATTATTGGAAATTATGATGAAATTGGTCTGTTAGCACAAACATTTAATAATATGGCAGATCAATTAGAAACTAAAATAAATGATTCACTAGATAAGCAAAATAAGCTTGAGGCTATACTCGAAAGTATGGAAAGTGGAGTAATAGCAGTAGATAATAATGAAAAAATAATATTAAGCAATCCATATTCTAAAAAATTATTTGATTTAAAAGGTGATGTAATAGGAAAAAGGATATCATCTTGTATTATTGATTACGATTTAATTAACTTTATAAGAGAAGTGCCTGATATAGGATCAAAGGAGATAAGGTTATTCCATCCTGTAGAAAGAGAAATAAGGGTAAAAAAAGCGCCTATTATAAGTGGATTAAAAAATCAAATAGGGATAGTAATAGCACTTCAGGATATTACAGATATTAAACGTCTTGAAAATATGAGAAGTGAATTTGTTGCTAATGTTTCTCATGAACTTAAAACACCATTAACATCAATTAAAGGTTTTTCAGAAACTTTAAGATATGTTGACGATTTTGAAACTAAGAATAAATTTTTAAATATTATTGATAAAGAAGCTGAGAGATTAACTAATTTAATTAATGATATTTTAATACTTTCTAACATTGAAAATCTTCATAAGATGGATAATGGAAACTTTAGCCCAAAGGAAGTTATAGAAAATATAATTGATATAGTTAGAAAACAATCAGAGAAAAAGCAAATTAAGATAGAGTTTATAAATGAATTTAATGGTGAAATTGTTGGAAGTAAAGATAAATTCCATCAATTAGCTTTAAATTTAATAGAAAATGCTATCAAATATTCTAATGAAAATGGAAATGTTAGAGTTGTTATAACATCTAATAATGGATATTTCATTTTCAAGGTAATAGATAATGGCATAGGAATTACTAAAAATGATCTTCCAAGGATATTTGAAAGGTTTTATAGAGTAGATAAGTCAAGATCCACAAAAGGGACAGGACTTGGTCTTGCAATTGTTAAACATATTGTTAAGTTATTTAACGGAGATATAACGGTTGATTCTGAAGTAGGGGTTGGAAGTACATTTACTGTAAGGATTAAAAATAAATAATAAATTTAATAATAAAATATAAGAAAATGGTAAATAAAAATAAGGTAAAGATATTTAATATATTTTTATCTTATTTTTTTATTAATATTATTTCTTTTGTTACAAAAAATATACATATTTAACATTATCTTAACATTTATCTAACGTTACTTAACATCTAAGTAATATTACTTTAACTTTAGAGGAATAATATTATTGGTGTAAGGTGTATGAATAAAAAATTCATTTATGAAAGTGGAGGAATAAAAATGAGAAGTAAAAAATTGAAGTTAATGGTGGGGGCATTATTAGTAACTATGGTTGGAGCAACATTTGTAGGATGTGGATCAAATAGCTCAGAGGGAGAAAATAATACAGCTTCTAACAAAGATTCAGTAACAATTTCAATCTCAGGGTCAACTTCAGTAGGTCCATTAATGGAAAAAATTCAAGAAAAATATGAAGAAGAGAATAATAATATAACATTAGAGATACAACAAAATGGTTCAGGTGCTGGAATAAAAGATGTTATTTCTGGAATTTCAGAGATAGGGATGTCTTCAAGAGAATTAAAAGATGAAGAAAAGACTTCTGTTCAAGGAACAACAGTAGCATACGATGGTATTGCTTTATTAGTAAATCCAGAAAATACAGTAAAGAACATATCTTTAGAAGATGTTAAAAAAATATATACAGGAGAAATTACTAACTGGAAGGACCTTGGTGGGGATGATTCACCAATAGTTGTAGTTTCAAGAGAAGAGGGATCTGGAACAAGAGATGCATTCCAAGAAATAGTTGGTTATGAATCAGAAGAATTAACAAAGGATGCTACAATTTCAGATGGTAGTGGGGCTGTTAAAACTACAGTTGCAGGAAACAAAAATGCAATAGGATTTGCTTCTTTTGAATATATTGATAATACTGTAAAGGCCTTAAATGTTAATGATGTAGAACCAACAGCTGAGAATGTTAAGGCTGGTGATTATAAGATTTCAAGACCATTTATATTAGTAACTAAAGAAGATTCTTTAACAGAAAATGGTCAAAAACTAATTGATTTCGTATTAAGTACTGAAGGACAACAAATAGTAGAAGAAAATAAATTAATAACTATAGAGTAGTTTTAAAACAACTGTAAAGATGCCTCTGGTATTGAGGCATTTTTACTATATAAATAAATCAAAGTGTGTTATTACCATTAGGAGGACTGAAATGGTAGAGGAAAATAGAAATAATAAAAGTAAATATGTTATAGACAAAGTTACAAGAGCAATATTTCTAGTGTGTGCGCTTATTGCTGTAGTAAGTTTAATATTGATAATAGGATTTGTATTCTATAAAGGTTTAAGACCATTTTTTGCAGAAGGAAAATCATTTACACAATTTATTTTTGGAACCGAATGGTATCCAACATCAGAAAATCAAAAGTATGGAATATTACCAATGATAATAGCATCCATTTATGGTACGCTAGGAGCTTTAATAATAGGAGTACCAATAGGATTACTAACTGCTATTTTTATTGCGGAAATAGCTCCAAAGGGAGTATCTAAAATTATAATTCCAGCAGTTGAGCTTTTAGCTGGAATACCATCTGTATTATACGGATTATTTGGTTTGGCAGTAATTGTTCCATGGATTCAAAGAGCTTTCAATTTACCACAAGGACAAAGTTTATTAGCAGTAATTATTGTGTTAGCAGTTATGATGTTACCTACAATAATTTCAGTTTCTACTACTGCTATAAAAGCTGTTCCAAAAAGCTATAAAGAAGGTTCGCTAGCACTTGGAGCTTCACATATAGAAACAACATTTAAGGTTGTAGTACCTGCAGCTAAGTCAGGTATACTTGCAGCTATAGTATTAGGATGCGGAAGAGCAATTGGTGAAACAATGGCAATAATTTTAGTTGGAGGTAACTCAGTTCAAATACCAACATCTATTTTTGATAAGGTAAGACCTCTTACAAGTAATATTGCTTTAGAAATGGGCTATGCAACACAATCTCACCAAGAGTTATTGTTTGCAACAGGAGTTGTGTTATTTGCGTTCATCTTAATATTAAACTTAGCAATTTCAAAACTTTCTAGTAAGGAAGGTAAATAAAAATGAGAAAATTTAAAGAAAATATCTTAAAGATATTATTATATTTATCAGCATTAATAACTGTAGGAATTTTAGTGTTTATAATTGGATTTATATTTATTAAAGGATATAAATTAATAAGTTTTGATTATTTATTTGGTGAATATAAACCATCAGGTGGTGGTGGAATAAAACCATTCATTATTTCTACATTATATACAGTAGGATTATCATTACTTGTAGCAACACCAATCGGAGTTCTTGCAGCTGTTTACTTACAAGAATATGCAAAACAAGGTAAGTTAGTTAGAGTCATTAGATATTCAACTGAAGCATTATCAGGAATACCATCAATTGTATATGGTTTATTCGGAGCAGCATTTTTTGTAGCTGCATTAAAGTTTGGATACTCACTTATAGCAGGATCATTAACTTTAGCAATAATTATATTACCAGTAATTATTCGTACAACAGAAGAGTCATTAAAAGTAGTTCCACCTTCATATAGAGAAGCGTCATTAGGACTTGGAGCAACAAGATTCCAAACTTTGTATAAAGTAATACTTCCAAGTGCTATACCAGGTATACTTTCAGGCGTTATACTTTCTATGGGACGTGTAATTGGAGAATCAGCGGCACTTTTCTTAACAGCAGGTACAGTTTATAAGATACCTACAAGTATAATGTCAAGTGGTAGAACTTTAACAGTTCATGCATTTCTTGAAACTAAAGAAAAGGGTGATATAGCATCAGCAGCTGCTGCAGGAATAGTTTTAATTGTAATGATTTTAGTTTTAAATTTATTAGCTAAGTTTATAAGTAATAAATTCAATAAAGCTAATTATTAATTTTTAAGTATAATAAGAGTAAATAGTTACTATATATGAAGTAACTATTTAGTTAAAGAAAATCATATAGATTTTGAGGTGTAAATATGTCAGATATAAAAAAACCAGAAATTCAAGTCAGAAACTTAGAATTATTTTATGGTGATAATAAAGCGTTAAAAAATATTAACTTAGATATAGAAGCAAAAAAAGTTACAGCATTAATAGGACCTTCGGGATGTGGTAAATCTACATTCTTAAGAACTTTAAATAGAATGAATGATTTAATTGAAGGTGTTAAAATTAATGGTGAAATTTTAATAGATGGTAAAGATATATATAAGGAATATGATGAAATAGATCTTAGAAAAAAGGTTGGGATGGTATTCCAAAAACCAAATCCATTTCCTATGTCAATTTATGATAATATAGCTTATGGTCCAAGAATACATGGAATAAAAGATAAAAAGAAATTAGATGAAATTGTTGAAACAAGTTTAAGAGGGGCTGCACTTTTTGATGAAGTAAAAGATAGATTAAAAAAGTCGGCATTAGGTCTTTCAGGAGGGCAACAACAAAGATTATGTATAGCTAGAACTATAGCTGTATCTCCAGAAATAATTTTAATGGATGAACCTACATCGGCATTAGACCCAATTTCAACTAATAAAATGGAAGAGCTTATGGATCAATTAAAGAAACAATATACAGTTGTAATTGTTACTCATAATATGCAACAAGCTGGAAGAATTGCTGATAAGACTGCTTTCTTCTTATCTGGAGAAGTTGTTGAATATGGTAAAACGGAAGATATTTTCTACAGACCAAAGGATAAGAGAACGGAGGATTATATAACTGGAAGATTCGGATAGAATTTAATTTATAATAGGGAGTGAGAGTATGACAAGAAATCTTTTAGACAAGAGAATGAAGTTATTAAGAACAGAGCTTGCTGAAATGGGAAGTTTAGTTGAAAAGCAAATATACAATAGTATAGAAGCTTTTAAAAATAAAGATATGGAACTTGTAAAGCAAGTTATAGAAAATGACGATAAGGTTGACGAGTTAAATAGAAATATTGAAGAACAATGTTTAAAGTTTATGGCTATGGAATCTCCAGTTGCTACAGATTTAAGAAAAATATTTGCAACTTCTAAAATAGTTACAGATTTAGAGAGAATGGCTGATTATGCAGTTGATATATGTAAAATTGCCAAAAGGGTTGAATTAGATGTTTTAGGTGAAGAATGTGATCCTATTTGGCAGATGGTAGATATATTAAGAAAAATGATTAATAAGTCTCTTGAAGCATTTGTTGCAGGTGATGTAGATGCAGCTTATGAAATATGTAAGATGGATGATGAAGTTGATATATTATATCGTGGATTATTTAATGATATGTTGAAGAAGATGGTAAAAGATGAAAATATAATAAATAAGGGTGCTCAAATATTATTTGCATCTAAATATCTTGAAAGGGTTGGAGATCACGTAACAAATATTTGTGAGTGGATAATTTTTTCTACAAAAGGTGATTATGTAGACCTAAATGAGTAATAATAAAGGATATGGGGTAACCTATATTCTTTTTTTTACTTAATAATTTGAAAAATTGCATATAGGTAGTGTAAAATTTAATTTTAGAAATTAACTTAACTGTTAGTTGACTGAATAAAATTATTAGGTTAATATATCATAGAGATGATAGGTAATTATAGGAGTGGACATTATGAAGAATGTAATAACAAGTGTAATGCCTGATAGTATTGCTGAAGAAGTCGGCATTGAAGAAAATGATATTTTATTATCAGTAAATGGAGAAAAGATAGTTGATATTATAGACTACAGGTTTTTAACTAATGATGAAGAAATAGTATTAGAGATACAAAAACCAAATGGAGAGATTTGGGACTATGAAATAGAGAAAGACTATGGAGAAGAACTAGGTCTTGAGTTTGGTGGCGGTATTATGGATAAAGCAAAAAGATGTAGTAATAAATGTATGTTTTGCTTTATAGACCAAAATCCAAAAGGTATGAGAGAAACCCTTTATTTTAAAGATGATGATTCACGTCTTTCATTCCTTCAAGGTAATTTTGTTACTTTAACAAATATGAAGGATGAGGATATAGACAGAATTATAAGATATAGAATAAGTCCTATAAATATTTCTGTACATACAACAAATCCAGATTTAAGAGTTAAAATGCTTGGTAATAGATTTGCAGGATCAGTATATGAAAGAATGAAGAGACTTGCAGATGCAGGAATAGAAATGCATTGCCAGATAGTTCTGATACCAGAAGTTAATAATGGAGAAGAATTAAAAAGAACTATTACCGAATTATATGAGTTATATCCATCAGTTTCAAATATTGCAGTAGTACCTATTGGAGTTACTAAATATAGAGAAGGATTAGTTCAAGTAAAAACATTTACTAAAGAATCAGCAAGAAAAGAATTAGAAATGGTTATGGAATTCCAAAAGAGATTTATGGAAGAGATAAATGATCCATTTGTAAGATTTTCTGATGAATTTTATTTAGTTGCAGGTATAGATGTACCTGAAGAAAGTTTTTATAATGGATATGAGCAAATAGAAGATGGAATTGGTATGATTAGATGCTTTAGAGAAGCTATAAACTATACTGCTCAGGATTTAAATAGAAATATAAAAGGAACTTTTTCAATTCCAACTGGAAAGCTTGCTTTTGATGAAGTAAGTAAGGGAATGAAGAAGTTAATGAAAGTTAACCCTAATATTAAAATAGATACATATAAAATTATTAATCATTTCTTTGGAGAAACTATAACTGTTGCAGGACTTCTTACAGGGACAGATATAATAGGACAATTAAAAGGAAAGATTAATAGCGAGTACTTAATTATGCCTAATAATATGTTTAGAAAAGGATACGAGCTAGGGCCAGCTGAATATATTATGTTAGATGATACAAAGATAGATGATATAGAAAGAGAATTAGGTGTTAAGGTTCTTGTATGTGATCATACAGGAGAAGATATAGTAAGCATAATAAATGATGCATGTCAGGAGGAAGAATAAGAATGGCAAAACCAATAGTAGCTATAGTTGGAAGACCAAATGTAGGTAAGTCTACATTATTCAATAAATTAGCAGGAAAAAGAATTTCAATAGTTCAAGATACACCAGGTGTAACAAGAGATAGAGTATATGCAGAAGCTGAATGGCTAAATCATGTTTTCACTATGATTGATACAGGTGGTATAGAGCCAGAAAACCAAGATATAATAGTTAAGCAAATGAGAAGACAAGCGAATATTGCTATAGAAACTGCTGATGTTATAATGTTTGTAGTTGATGGTAAGGAAGGATTAACAGCAGCTGATAATGAAGTTGCTACAATGCTTAGAAAATCAAAGAAGCCAGTTGTATTAGTTGTTAATAAAATTGATAACTTAAAGGACGAAGAAAATGCTTGGGAATTCTATAACTTAGGTATAGGTGACCCAGTTGCTGTATCAGCAGGTCAAGGAAAAGGTCTTGGAGATATGCTTGATATGGTAGTATCTCATTTTGATTCTATAGGAAGCAAAGATGAAGAAGAGGATGATATAAAAATTGCTATGATAGGTAAGCCTAATGTAGGTAAGTCATCATTAATAAATAGATTATTAGGTGAAGATAGATTAATAGTATCTGATATAGCTGGAACTACAAGAGATGCTATAGACAGTAAAATTGAAAACGAATTTGGAAAGTTTACTTTAATTGATACTGCTGGTCTTAGAAGAAAGAGCAAAGTTAAAGAAGAAATTGAAAGATATTCAGTTATTAGAACACTTGCCGCAGTTGAAAGAGCTGATGTTTGTATATTAATGATAGATGCAACAGAAGGTGTAACAGAGCAAGATGAAAAAATTATAGGATTTGCTCATGAACTAAATAAAGCTATAATGGTTATAGTTAATAAGTGGGATCTTATTGAAAAAGATGATAAGACAATGGATAACTATAAGAAAGATTTACAAAGTAAACTTAAGTTTATAAAGTATGCTAAGTTCTTATTTATATCAGCATTAACAGGTCAAAGAGCTCATAAGGTTCTTGAAATTGCTAAAGAGTGTTATGATAATTATAATAAGAGAGTTGGAACTGGTGTATTAAATGATGTTATTAGTAAGGCTATATTAATGAAAGAACCACCAGTTGTAGCTTTAAAGAGATTAAAAATATACTATGCTACTCAAGTAGCTACAAAACCACCAAAGTTTGTATTCTTCGTTAATGATGTAAATGCAAGACATTTCTCATATGAAAGATACTTAGAGAATCAATTAAGAGATAATTTTGATTTCAGTGGAACTGGTATACAAATAGAATATAGGGAGAGAAAGGATAGTTAATTATGAGTAAGGTGACTTTTTTAGGCGGAGGAAGTTTCGGGATTTCTTTAGCTATTTTATTAGCAAACAAAGGAAATACAGTAGCAGTATATGATAGAGATGATGCTGTTGTAGAGGATATTAATGTAAATAGACGAAATGATAAGTTTATTAAGGGATTAGATGTGCCTAAAAATGTTACGGCTTATAATACTTTGGAAGAAGCTATTATAGATAGTGATTATGTAGTATTAGCTGTTCCATCCCATGTAATAAGAAGTGCTTCTAGAAGTCTTAAAGGATTAATAGATGAAACTATACCTGTAATTTGCATTGCAAAGGGAATTGAAGAAGGTAGCAATAAAACTTTAGTTGAAGTTATTGAAGAAGAGATTGGAAATCCTGTTGTAGTATTATCTGGACCAAGTCATGCAGAAGAGGTTGCATTTAATATTCCAACCACTGTACTGACTTCATCTAAAAATATGAAAGTTGCAGAAGAAATTCAAGATTTATTTATGACTAAAACATTTAGAGTATATACTAATGATGATTTAGTTGGAGTAGAGATTGGTGGAGCTGTAAAGAATATTATTGCTCTTGCAGCTGGAGTATGTGATGGTTTAGGCTATGGAGATAATACAAAGGCAGCATTAATGACAAGAGGTATGGCTGAGATAGTAAGAATAGGTACTAAGCTTGGTGGAAAAATTGAAACATTTTTAGGTCTAACTGGTATGGGGGACTTAATAGTTACTTGTACTAGCATGCATTCAAGAAATAGAAGAGCTGGATATTTAATAGGAAGCGGAAAAACTAGGGAAGAAGCTGTAGAAGAAGTAGGAATGGTTGTTGAAGGAATAAAGGCTTGTCATGCATTTTATAACTTAAAGGAAAAGTTAGGTGTTGAAATGCCAATAACAGATGCGCTTTACAAAGTTCTTTTTGAAGGTAAAGATGCAAGAAATATGGTTAGCGAATTATTAGAAAGAGATAAAAAAGCTGAAAATTATTAGTAAAAAGGTGAAGTTACAATTTTGTAATTTCACCTTTTTTGTTAGCAGTTTTTAATTATAATAGTATTTTTACTTAATATTATTAGTAGATTAAAGCAGCCATAAAAATAATATTGAGTTATGTAAAAATAAAATTTAAAAGTACATCATAAATATTTATCCTACAACATATTGTTAACTATATAGATACTTAAGAAGAAAGTTAACTCTAGTACTAGATTCTAAAAAACAAAATTTTAATTTAAATCAATAAACTTAAAAAAATAGTATACTTTTTTTGGCTTAGGAATATATATATAGTGTTAAAAATAAATAGGAGGGTGTACTTATGGGCGATTTCAATATATATAAGGATATTGCAGAAAGGACTCAAGGTGACATATACTTAGGTGTTGTTGGGCCAGTTAGAACTGGAAAATCTACATTTATTAAGAAGTTTATGGACCTTATGGTTATACCAAAGATTGATAATGCTTATAAAAAGGAAAGAGCTAAGGATGAATTACCACAAAGTGGATCAGGGAAAACTATCCATACTACGGAACCTAAATTTGTTCCAAATGAAGCTGTAGAAATAACTATTGATGAAGATATTAAATTAAAGGTTAGAATGGTAGATTGTGTGGGGTATATAGTTAAAGGGGCTTTAGGATACTTAGAGGATGAAGAGCCTAAGATGGTTAATACTCCATGGTATGAATATGAAATACCATTTGAAGATGCTGCTGAAATTGGGACAAGAAAAGTTATAACAGATCATTCGACTGTTGGACTTTTAGTAACTACTGATGGTAGTATTACAGGTATAAATAGAGAGGAATACTTAGAGGCTGAAGAAAGGGTAGTAGAAGAGCTTAAAGCAATTAACAAGCCTTTCATAGTTGTACTTAATACCAAAAACATAAACTCTCCTGAAACAGAGGCATTAAAGGATGAACTAGAGAAAAAGTATGATGTAGAAGTTCAGGTTATGGATGTTTATAATATGACAGAAAAGGATATTGAGAAGCTATTTAAGCATGTACTTAAGGAGTTCCCTGTAAAAGAAATAAATATAGACATGCCTCTTTGGGTTGAAAACCTAGATCCAAATCATTGGTTAAAAAAAGAATTTTTCAAAATTATTAAGGGAATGTGTCAAAGTGTAGATAAAATAAGAGACATAAAACCAGCCTTTAGCGATGCAAAGGAAAATGAAAATTTAAGCGCATCAGATTTAAGTGAAATAAATCTTGGTGAAGGTACTGCAAGGATACTACTTAAACCAAGTGAAACTATTTTTTATAAAGTACTTAGTGAAAATTGCGATGCTGAAATTGAAAGTGAGAGTGATTTAATAGCTCTTGTAAAAGATTTAAATATTGCAAAACGTGAATATGATAAGATTAAGGATGCTTTAGTTGATGTTAGGGAAACTGGATATGGTCTTGTTGCTCCTCAATTAAGTGAAATGAAATTTGAAGAGCCTGAAATAGTTAAACAAGGAACTAAGTTCGGAGTTAAACTTAAGGCTAGTGCTCCATCATTACATTTTATTAAAGCAGATATTAAAACAGAAATTAGTCCAATAATGGGATCTGAAAAGGAAAGTGAAGAGTTAGTTAATGCTCTTATGGACCAATTTGATAAAGACCCAGCATCATTATGGCAAAGTAATATGTTTGGTAAATCTTTAGAGGTATTAGTTAAAGAAGGATTACAAAACAAGCTATATAAAATGCCAGAAGATGTTCAAGTAAAAATACAAAAGACTCTTCAAAAGATTATAAATGAAGGTAATGGCGGATTAATTTGTATAATTCTATAACATAAATATAATCTACTGCTAACTTTAAATTTTAGTAGTAGATTATTTTTATGTTATAAATAAGTTAAAATATAACTTTTTTTTGTATTTTAGTGTAGACTCTCTTATTATTAGAATAGAATATATTAAGCAGATAGTATTATGCTTAATATATTATAGTAAAGAGGGATAGTATGGAAAGCAGATTTTGTACCTATAAAAGAGTAGGATATTTAAGGCAAAAGGTAGCCAATGAGTTAGGTATAGAGTTTACTGGAGTAATATATGCATCCCCAGGAGTGTTAAAGCATATTATAAAGAGGCATGGTAGGCAATTAGATAGAAGGACTAGGGATGGCATTCTTGAGTGGATGAAGAAAATATTAGAAGAACCTGACTATGTTGGTATTTATAAAAATGAAGGGGGACAGACTGCTGTAGAATTTATTAAGAGAGTTTATACTAATTTGCTTTTGGGCGTGGAGATAGATGAGGAACATCAATATATCTATGTAACGACAATGTACCCAATAACTGATAAGAAGATAGAAAACAGAATTTATAGTGGTAAATTAATTGATATTAAAGGAAGAAAATAATTTGGTTGATATAATTTTCGGCAAAATGTATAATATGTAGTTGTATATAATAATGATTATTGAGGTGAGAAAAGGCTCCTCATGCGCTGAAGATTTCAGTAAACAGAGATGCAGGAAAGGTCGACCTGCCAATAATCTATTGAATAATATTGCTCACTAAAGCGTTAATGCCGTGATACCGAAAATTAATGATATAACCTCCATTAAGTCATATAATTTCTTCCGGTTATATCATTAAATTTTCTCTATCACTAGCTTTAAAGCCTAGCTCTGCAATTTAAAAGAGAAATACCCATAAAGTTGTTGATGTTCTGTGCTATAAATTATTTTGATAGAATAATTATCTTTTAATTTAAAGAATCTTATTTTATCCAGGTTAAAATACTTTTAGTTAACGACTTGTCATATAACATGTAGCAAAAGACATTAACTGAAAGGTGTTATGTATAAGTAGTTACATGAAAAAAAGAAAAAATGAAATATTTCATTTTTTCGCTTCCACGTAACGAACAATTTAGTTATATTGTGGTAGTAGATGAACAATATAAAAACTGGAGGATGAAAATGAAGAAAATAGCGGTAGTATTTAATGGTGGAACAATATCAATGAAGGTGGACGAAAGAATAAAGGCTGCTGTACCAAGTTTGACTGGAGAAGAGATAATGTCAATGGTTACAGGAATAGAGGAATTTGCAGAGATAGAATCTTATAGCTTTTCAAGTCTTCCATCACCACATATGACTTTTAAAACTATGTTAGAGTTAAGTAAATTTACTAAAGAGTTATTAGATAGAAATGATATTGATGGAGTTGTAATAACTCATGGAACTGATACTTTAGAAGAAACTGCATATCTTTTAGATTTAACTATAAAAAGTGAAAAGCCAGTTGTAATTACTGGAGCTATGAGAAGTGGATCAGAATTAGGATATGACGGACCGTCAAATTTAGCAGCATCAATTTGTACTGCTATTTCAGAAGATGCAAAGAAACGAGGAGTGCTTGTTTGTTTTAATGGGGAATTAAATTCTGCTTCAGAAGTTATAAAAGCAAATTCAATGGCGCTAAATGCTTTTAGAACTCCTAATTTTGGACCTATTGGAATAGTTGATAATAATAAAGTTATGTTTTATAGAGAAACTAAAAATACTGAAAAATACGATGTTGAAGAAATAAGAAATGATGTTGCATTAATAAAATGTGTTGCAGATATGGATTCTTCATTTATTGAATTTGTAATAGATAAAGGATATGGCGGAATAGTTATTGAAGCATTAGGAAGAGGAAATGTTCCACCTAAAATGGTAGATGGAATAAAATTAGCCTTAAATAAAGGACTTCCTGTAGTTATAGTTTCTAGATGTTTTGAAGGAAGAGTTTACGAGTCTTATGGTTATGAAGGTGGAGGAAAGATGCTTAAAGATTTAGGTGTAATTTTTGGAGATACGCTTCCAGGACAAAAGGCAAGAATAAAGTTAGCATTAGCAATAAATAGTACAATAAGCAAAGAAGAAATTAAAAAGCAATTTTAATAATGCGAACATTACATAATAAAATAAGTTCAATATACGGAAAGAATTGACTTGTGGAAATTTATGGTTTATAATTATGTATAAGATAACTCCTATTCTAATGATAAATAGGTCGATTTATATATTTATATTACGACGTAAGAATTATGACTATGAGTTTTAATATTTAAAATAACTGCAAAGTGTTATCTTGGTAACACTTTGCAGTTTTTTATTTAGTTGTAAGTTATCTAGGATAGATAAAGTTTAATTAATTTTATCTTATTCTTAAACTTAAATATATAATTAGAAGGGGGATTTTTTAATGCAAACTTTAAGTAAAAAAGAAAAGTTGATTCCTATCTTTTCTAACAAAAATGTTGATATGAAAAAAGAAATGCTAGCAGGATTAACTACCTTTTTGACCATGGCGTATGTTATTGCAGTTAATCCAAATATTTTATCAGCTACAGGTATGCCAGCTGGACCCTTAGTTACAGCAACCTGTTTAGCGGCTGCAATTGCATGTATACTTATGGGGCTGTTTGCTAATTTGCCATTTGCATTAGCATCGGGAATGGGATTAAATGCATATTTTGCTTATACGGTTGTAGGACAAATGGGGATTTCATGGAAAGTTGCTTTAACTGCTGTATTTGTTGAAGGTATTATATTTATTATTTTATCTCTATTCAAAGTTAGAGAAGCTGTTGTAAATTCCATTCCTAAGAACATGAAGTTAGCAGTAACAGGTGGTATTGGACTATTTATAGCATTTATTGGAATGGTTAGCTCAGGGCTAGTTGTTGCAAATGAGTCAACAATGGTATCATTAGGGGCATTTACGCCAACTGTAATAATAACAGTTATAGGCCTTATAATTATAGCTGTTTTAGATAAAAAGAGAATAAGAGGATCTATTCTTTGGGGAATATTAATCTCGGCTGTTATAGGATGGGGATTTGCTTTAGTTGATAAGGATGCAGCTGCATCTTTAGGAATCTATTTACCTACTGGAGTATTTAAGTTTGAAGGTATTGGAGAAATTGCAGGAAAAGTTGATCTAGTACATGCATTTAGTGGTGAAAATATTAAAATGTTTATTACTGTAGTATTTACTTTCCTATTTGTAGATTTCTTTGATACAGTAGGAACTTTAGTAGGTGTTTGTTCTAAGGCTAAAATGCTAGATGATGAGGGGGATGTTCCAAATGCAGGAAGAGCACTTTTAGTTGATGCTATAGGAACTACATCAGGATCATTACTAGGAGTATCTACAGTTACTACTTATGTTGAAAGTTCAACAGGAGTTGCTGCAGGAGGAAGAACAGGATTTACAGCTATAACTACTGGAGTTTTATTTTTAATAGCTATGTTATTTTCACCAATATTTATAGCTATTCCAAGTTGTGCAACAGCTCCGGCCTTAATTTATGTTGGTTATTTAATGCTTGGAGCAGTTAAGGAGATAAATTTTGATAATATAACAGAAGGTGTACCAGCATTTTTAACTATTGCAGCTATGCCCTTAACTTATAGTATTGGTGATGGTTTAACTCTTGGAATATTATCATATGTAATAATTAATTTATTATATAATTTGTTCAGCAAGAAGGACGATAAGGTAAAAATTTCTTGGGTAATGTATGTTTTGGCAGTAGTATTTATATTGAAAGTAATATTATTATAAAAATTTATTTGCTAAAAAGGTTGTATCAAAATTGAAACTACGAATATGGTTAGGGTATTCATAGTTTCAGTTGTACAACCTTTTTTATATATTTTGTATATATAAAACAAAAAGATGTTAACAATTTGTGAACAAAATATTGACATAGAATCTAATGAGGTTATAAACTATGATATAGTAAAAGAAATTTATTTAATATAAACATAAATTAGATTTAATAATCCATAGAAGGTAAGGAGAATAATATGATAAGGAGCATGACTAGCTTTGGAAGAAGCAGCAGTGAAGAAGGACAAAAAAGAGTTTTTACTGTTGAAATGAAAAGCGTAAATAGCAGATATTTAGATGTAAATATTAGAATGCCTAAAACTTTAATTTCTTTAGAAGAAGAAATTAGAAAAATGATAAGTAATTCACTTAATAGAGGAAAAGTTGATGTATTTATCAATTTAAAGAATTACAGTGATGGCAGTGGAATTCCAAAGGTTGATATTAATTTAGCTCAAGGATATTTAGAGTGCCTTAAGGAGATAGAAGCAAAATTAGGTGTTAAAAATGATATTTCAGTAATGCAAATTGCAAGATTTCCAGAAGTAATTACTGTAGTTGAAGAAGAAGATAAAATTGAGACGGTTTGGCAAGAACTTAAACCACTTATAAATGATTCTTTAGATATGATGATTGAAATGAGAGAAGTTGAAGGTGATAAGTTAAAAGAAGATATTTTATCTAAAGTTTCAGTTATAGAACAATTAGTTTTAAAGGTTGAAGAATTTGCAGATACTATCCCAAAAACTTTTAAAATGAAGCTTGAAGAAAGAGTAAAAGAGTTATTAGGAAACGTTGATATAGATGAAAGTAGAATTGCTATGGAAGTTTGTATGTTAGCAGACAAGGCAACAGTAGATGAAGAGATAATAAGACTTAGAAGTCATATCAATCAAGTTAGAGAAACTTTAAATTTAAAAGAGCCAGTTGGTAGAAAACTTGATTTTATAGTTCAAGAAATGAATAGAGAAACTAATACTATTGGTTCAAAGTCTAGTGATATCCAAATGACTAATATAGTTATTGATATAAAAAATATACTTGAGAAGATAAGGGAACAAGTACAAAATATAGAATAATAGGAGGATAGTAATGGGAATAAAATTGATAAACATTGGTTTTGGTAACATAGTTTCAGCTAATAGACTTGTTGCAATAGTTAGTCCAGAATCGGCGCCGATTAAAAGAATAATCCAAGAAGCTAGGGATAGAGGTATGCTTATTGACGCAACTTATGGAAGAAGAACAAGAGCTGTAATAATTACTGATAGCGATCATGTTATATTATCAGCAGTTCAACCAGAAACTGTTGCACATAGATTAGTAGCTAAAGATGAAACTGTAGATGAGGTTGATGAATAATGAAAAATAATAGAGGACTATTAATTGTAATTTCAGGTCCTTCAGGTGCAGGAAAAGGAACAATATGCAAGGCGCTTTTAGAAAAGCGTGATGACTTATTTATTTCTGTTTCTGCAACAACAAGAAGTCCAAGAGCTGGAGAAGTAGATGGTATAAATTATCACTTCTTAACGAAAGAAGATTTTATTTCTAGAGTAGAAAATAATGATTTCTTAGAGTATGCTGAAGTACACGGAAATATGTATGGAACTCCAAAGTTCAAAGTAGAAGAAATGTTAGCTGAAGGAAAGAATGTTATTTTAGAAATAGACATTCAAGGTGCCTTAAAAGTTAAAGAAAACTTCAGCGAAGGGGTATTTATATTTATATTACCTCCATCAATGGAAGAATTAAAACAAAGAATAATTAAAAGAGGCAGCGAAACAGAAGAGTCATTAATGACAAGGTTTAAAAATGCATATCAAGAAATAAATTATGTTTCTAAATATAATTATGCAGTAGTTAATGATGAAGTTGATACGGCAGTTAATAAAATAGAAGGAATAATTGCCGCAGAAAAATGTAGAGTAGATAGAATAAAAGATACAATATTAGATTCTAAGGAGGGCTTAATTCATGAACAACTCTATGATTAATCCATCAGTGGTGGACTTATTAAAAAAGGTAGAAGACAGATATTCACTAGTTATAGTGACTTCAAAAAGAGCAAGACAAATAATAGATGGTAACGAACCATTAACTTCAAATTCTTCAAAGAAACCATTAACAATAGCAATTAATGAAGTTAACGAAGGATTAATTAGTTATCATAAAAATAATGAAGGATCAAAATAATCATGAGTAAATGTGTTGTTATTGGCGTTACTGGAGGAATTGCAGTTTATAAAGCACTTGATGTTATTAGTGCTTTAAGAAAAAAAGATATAGAAGTTCATGTTATAATGACTGAAAGTGCATCAAAGTTTGTAAATCCATTAACATTCCAATCTATTAGTCAGAATATGGTTGTTACTGATATGTTTGCAGAACCTAAAGCTTGGGAAATTCAACATATATCATTAGCTCAAAAAGCTGATTTAATGTTAATTGCTCCAGCTACAGCAAATATAATAGGAAAAGTTGCAAATGGTATATCAGATGATATGCTATCAACAACTATAATGGCAGCATCTAAAGCTAAGGTAATCTTTGCACCAGCTATGAATACTAACATGTATCAAAATAAAATAGTTCAAAACAATATAAAAAAGTTAAAAGACTTTGGTTATGAGTTTATTGAACCTGCTAGTGGAAGATTAGCTTGTGGAGATGTAGGAGTTGGAAAACTTGCAGATGTGAATACTATTGTAGAAAGAGTATTAGCTGAATTAAATGATAAGGAACAAGATTTAAAAGGGAAAAAGGTTCTAATAAGTGCTGGACCCACTATTGCTCCAATTGATCCAGTAAGATATATAACTAATAGATCAACTGGAAAAATGGGCTATGCTATAGCTGAAGAGGCTAGAGATAGAGGTGCAGAAGTTGTTTTAGTTTCAGGACCTACAAATTTAAATCCACCAAAAGACGTAAAAATAATAAACATAAAAACTAATGAAGAAATGAAAAATGAAATTTTAGAATATTTTGAATGGGCAGATATAGTTATTAAATCAGCAGCAGTTGCTGATTATAAGCCTAAAGAATATAGCAAAGAAAAGATCAAAAAGGGTGAGGGTGATTTAAATCTTTGCTTAACTAGAGATAATGATATATTAAAATCTTTAGGAGATATGAAAACTCACCAGGTTTTAGTTGGCTTTGCAGCAGAAAGCAATGATGTTTTAAAGAATGCAGAGAAAAAACTAAAAAACAAGAATTTGGATTTTATAGTTGCAAATGATATTACAGCTTCTGATACTGGTTTTGGTAGTGAAGATAATAAAGTAGTTATTCTTTCAAAAAATGATGAAAAGTTAGAACTAGAAAAAATGAGTAAAAAAGAAGTTGCAAGTAATATATTTGACATGATTTTAGAAAAGCGCTAATTGCGCTTTTCTTTATATACAATAATCTTATGTAAATCTAATTATTCAATGAACTCTTATGAGTTTAAATTTAATTGTGAAGTTTATGTATAGCAATTAAGGTAGAGTGAGGGTGATAAATTGAATTTATATGCTGAAATAATATTGAATTCAGAGGCATTAGAAATTGATAGACCTTTTACATATAAGATTCCAGTAGAGCTTGAAGAAAAGGTTCAGGTAGGGCAAATAGTAAAAGTTCCTTTTGGGATGGGAAATAAAACATCAGAAGGATTTGTGCTTGCAATAAAACAAGAAAATGAGGTTGACATAAGCTTTAGAGTTAAGAAAATTTCTAGCATAATAACTGATGAGCCTGTTATTGATGGAGATGATATTAAGCTTATTGATTTCTTAAGAGAAAAATATTTATGTAAATACATTGATGCATTTAGATTGCTTATTCCTGTTGGAATTATGAAAGGTGCTAAAAGTAAGAGCAAAAAGGTAATAGTATTTAAAAGTGATGATTTAAGTTGTATACAAAAACCAGAAGGATATGTAGAAATTATTAACTTTTTAAAAGAAAATTCAGGTAAATATACAAAGAGTGAGCTTATTAATGCTAATTCAATATCTCAATATAAATTAAATAAATTAATAGAAAAAGGGTTATTAGTAGTAGAAGAAGAAACTGTTTTTAGGTATAATAATAGAACTTACAATATAGATTATGAAAAAGAATTAACATTAGAGCAAAAGCAGGTTCTTGATGAATATAATAATTCTAGTAATAATTTATTTTTACTTAAAGGTGTTACTGGCTCAGGTAAGACAGAAGTATATATGAGAATGGTTGAAGAAGCTTTAGAGAAAAATCAATCTGCCATTGTTCTAGTTCCAGAAATATCATTAACACCTCAAATGATTGAGAGATTTAAGGGGAGATTCGGAAGAAATGTTGCCTTGTTTCACAGTAAGTTATCTGATGGTGAAAGATTTGATGAATGGTTTAGAGTAAAGGCTGGAAAAGCTAAACTTGTAGTAGGAGCAAGAAGTGCTATTTTTTTACCTGTAAAAAACCTAGGGCTTATTATTATTGATGAGGAACATGAAAATACATATAAATCAGATCAAAATCCTAAATATCAAACTAAAGAAGTTGCAGAGTTTTTAAGTGAGCAAAAGGGGTGTAAGGTAGTGTTAGGATCAGCTACCCCAACTATAGAAACCTACTATAGAGCTTTAATAGGTGAGTTGGATTTATTAGAACTAAATTCAAGAGTTGATGGTAAAGATATGCCGCCTATGAAAGTTGTTGATATGAGGAATGAGTTAAGGAGCGGAAATATATCTTTATTTAGTAGAGAGTTATTTAAAGAGATGCAAGAGAAACTTTCTAAGAAGGAACAGATAATATTATTCTTAAATAGAAGAGGTTTTTCTACTTTTGTATCATGCAGAAGTTGTGGATATGTATTTAAGTGTGAGGAATGTGATATTTCTATGACATATCATAGAAGTGGTCTTCTTGTTTGTCATTATTGTGGGAAAACAAAAAGGGCTCCTCAAAAGTGTCCAAAATGTGATAGTAAATATGTTAAGTTTTTTGGAGCGGGAACTCAAAGAGTTGAAGAAGAGGTAAAAAAATATTTTAAAGATGCTAGAGTTTTAAGAATGGATGTAGATACTACAAGGAGTAAAGATGCTTATGAAAATATCTATAATACATTTAAAGATGGAAAGGCTGATATTCTTATAGGTACTCAAATGATTTCAAAGGGTCTTGATTTTAAGAATGTTACTCTTGTAGGTGTATTAGCAGCAGATATGTCTATAAATATACCAGACTATAGAGCTGCTGAAAGAACTTTTCAGATAATTACTCAAGTTGCAGGAAGAGCAGGAAGAGGAGAAAAACAAGGAGAAGTAATAATACAAACATATACACCAGAACATTATAGTTTAGAATATGCTGTTAATTATGATTATGAAGGATTTTATGAGAAGGAATTTACAGTTAGGGCATTAATGAAATATCCGCCTTTTGGTAAGATATTATTAATAAATGGTATATCAAAAAAAGAGGATTTATTAAAGAACTTTATGCATAAAATATCTAATGTGATAAAACCATTAGTAGAAAAAGAAATAGATGTTGATATTTTAGGACCAATCCCGTGTTTAGTGGCTAAGGTTAAAGAAAATTATAGATGGCAAATTGTGATAAAAGGTGAATTTGAATCAGAATTTGCTAAAAAAATTAAAGAATTACTTTATGATGAGAACAAGAACGTATATAATGATATACGAATAAGTATGGATATAAATCCAAATAATTTATTCTAGGAGGAAATAAAATGGCAATTAGAACTATTAGAACTATGGGAGACGATGTTTTAAGAAAGAAGTGTAAAGAGGTTACTGAGATAACTAAAAGAGAAATAACTCTTATTAATGATATGGTAGATACTATGTTTGAAGCAAATGGTGTTGGATTAGCTGCGCCACAAGTTGGAATACTTAAGAGAATATTTGTTGTAGACATTGATGATGAAAATGGAACAATGGTATTTATTAATCCAGAAATTTTAGAAACTAGTGGAACTCAATGTGGTGAAGAAGGTTGCTTAAGTGTACCAGGAGAGTTCAGTGAAGTTGAAAGACCAAATTACGTAAAAGTTAAGGCTTTAAATGAAAAAGGTGAAGAATTTATTTTAGAGGGAGAAGGATTATTAGCAAGAGCTATATTACATGAAAATGACCACTTAGATGGTATATTATACGTAGATCACGTAAAATAGGAGGAATTTTAATGAAAATAGTATTTATGGGAACTCCTGATTTTGCTGTTCCGTCTTTAGAAGCTTTAATTGAAAAATATGGTGTAGAGGCTGTTTTTACACAGCCTGATAGACCTAAGGGAAGAGGAAAGAAATTAGCCTTTTCACCAGTGAAAGAAGTAGCTGTTAAACATGATATTAAAGTTTTACAACCAGAAAAGTTAAAAGAGGATAGGGAAGCAGTAGAATATTTGAAGGAACTTAACCCAGATTTTATAATAGTAGTTGCTTTTGGGCAAATATTAACTAAAGAGGTTTTAGATATACCTAAGTATGGGTGCATAAACTTACATGCATCATTACTTCCAATGTATAGGGGAGCAGCTCCACTTAACTGGGTAATAATTAACGGAGAAAAGAAATCAGGTAATACTACTATGCTTATGGATGTAGGCTTAGATACTGGAGATATGCTTTTAAAAGATGAAGTAGAAATAACGGAAAATATGACTGCAGGAGAATTACATGATATTCTAACTAGCAGAGGTGGAAATCTTTTAATAGAAACAATTGAAGGATTAGTAAATGGTACAATAAAACCAGAAAAACAAGAAGGTGAAACTTGCTATGCAAAGATGCTTTCAAAAG
Source organism: Clostridium sp. D43t1_170807_H7 (assembly GCF_015555905.1). Classification (GTDB taxonomy): domain Bacteria; phylum Bacillota; class Clostridia; order Clostridiales; family Clostridiaceae; genus Clostridium. Next base: position 95,357 of record NZ_JADNLK010000010.1, on the reverse strand, counting down.
ATACTGGTAAAATAGTTTGGGATAAAAGTGCAAGAGAAATTCACAATTTAATTAGAGGGCTTAATCCATGGCCAATTGCACATACTACATATAAAGGACAAAACATGAAGATATATGAATCTGAAGTTTTAAGCGAAAGTAGTAATAAAGAACCAGGAACAATAATGTCAGTTAATAAAAATGGAATGAAGGTTAGTTGCTCAGAAGGAGTTTTACTAGTTAAAAAGATTCAATTCCCAAATGGCAAGCCATTAACAATAGAACAGTATATAAACGGAAAAGATATTGAGATAGATTATAAATTAGTATAATATGAAAGGAGATATCTTATGTTTTATCCAGGATTTTATTTTGACAGAACTATGCTTTTGTTACTACCAGCAATAATAATTGCTTTTTGGGCTCAGTCAAAAGTTAGTAGCACTTATAAGAAATATAGAACTGTAAGAACTATGAATGGATATACAGGAGAAAATGTTGCAAGAATGATACTTGATTCAGCGGGGCTTTATGATGTACCTGTAGTTGAAACTAGAGGAGAGTTAACAGATCATTACGATCCTAGAAGTAGAGTTGTTAGATTATCAACTGATATTTTCCATGGATCTAGTATTGCAGCAGCAGGAATAGCAGCACATGAGGTAGGGCATGCAATACAACATCAAGAGCAATATAAGCCATTAGTATTAAGAACATCTATGGCTACTGCAGTTAATTTTAGCAGTCAAGCATCAATTTTTATATTTATGATTGGGTTACTTTTTAGTATCCCAGTTTTAATAAACATTGGAATTATATTTTTTACTGTAGCTGTATTTTATCAAATAATTACATTACCAGTTGAATTTAATGCATCGAGAAGAGCGTTGAAAATATTAGAAAGTAGAAATATATTATATGGTAATGAAGTTAATGGAGCAAAAAATGTATTAAGTGCAGCAGCAATGACATATGTAGCAGCTGCATTAATGTCAATTTCACAATTAATAAGACTAATTGCAATTAGCAATAGAAATAATGATTAAGAGGTAACATATGAATAGTAGAGAAGTAGCATTAAACATAATTAACAGAGTACTAATTGAAGGAGCATATTCTAACTTAGTTTTATCTAATGAATTAAATGAAGCTGATTTAAATGACAAGGATAGAGCTTTAGTAACAGAACTTGTTTATGGAACAATAAGAAGAAAGAAGACATTAGATATGATAATTTCTAATTACATTAAAGATATATCTTTAATGGATGAAAGAGTATTAAATATATTAAGAATGGCTATATATCAAATGCACTTTTTAGATAAGGTTCCAGAGTTTGCAGCTTGTAATGAGGCAGTTGAATTAGCAAAACAAATTTCAGTTCAAGATTCAAAATTAGTTAATGGAATATTAAGAAGTTACACTAAGAATCCAGATGATATGGATGTAAAAGATAAAATTGATAGATTAGTATATCAATATTCTTACGAGCCATGGTTTATAAGAATGATATATAAACAATATGGAGAAGAGAACGGAAGAAAGATTTTAGCAGGACTAAATGCAACACCAAAAGTAACAGTTAGAGTTAATACAAGTAAAGCTGATTATGATGAAGTATATGAAAGATTAGAAGAAATGGGATATGATATAGAAGAAGGATATGCTTGTCCAGAAGCTATAATAATTAAAGGTGGAAGTTCTATCGAAAATAATGAGTTATTTAGAGAAGGATTAATCACTGTTCAAGATGAAAGTGCAATGCTTGTATCACCTCTTTTAGACTTAAAAGCTGGAGATATTGCTTTAGACCTTTGTGCTGCACCAGGAGGAAAAACAACTCACATAGCAGAATTATTAGAAGATGAAGGAAAAGTACATTCTTTTGACTTACATGAAAATAAGTTATCTTTAATCAATGAAAACTTAGAAAGATTAGGATTAAATAATGTAGAAGTAGAAGCTATGGATGCAACAAAGTTAGATCCTAAGTATGTAGCATATGCTGATAAAGTATTAATAGATGTACCTTGCTCAGGTCTTGGTATAATAAGAAAGAAACCAGAAATTAAGTGGAATAAATCAAGAAAGTCACTTAAGGATTTAGTGCCAACTCAAAGAGAAATAATGGAAAATGCTTGGGCATATTTAAAAAATGGTGGTACTATGATTTATTCAACTTGTACATTAAATACTGAAGAAAACCAAGATAATGTTGAATGGTTCTTAAATAAACATAAAGATGCAAAAGTAGAAAAGATATTCTTAGGAAATATGGATAACTTCATTTATAACAATGATGGTTCTTTAACAATATTACCAAATGAATATATGGATGGATTCTATATTGCTAAGATTTCTAAAAAGTAGTAGGTGAACAAATGTATAATATTTTAGATTTTACATTAGAAGAATTACAAAATTGGATGAAGGAGAATGGTGAAAGTGCTTTTAGAGCAAAACAAGTTTTTTCTTGGATTTACAAAGAGGTATGGAACTTTGATGAAATGAAGAATATACCTGGAAGTTTAAAAGAAAAACTAAAAGAAAACTTTGCTATTGAAATTCCTAAAATTGTAGAAGTATATGAATCTAATGTAGATGATACTAAGAAGATGTTATTATCAATGAAAGATAATAATTTAATCGAATGTGTTCTTATGAAATATAAACACGGAAATTCAATTTGTGTATCTACTCAAGTAGGTTGTAGGATGGGGTGCAAATTTTGCGCCTCTACAATCGGAGGTAGAATAAGGGATTTAAGTGCTGGTGAAATACTTTCTGAAATAATGGTAGCACAAAAATTCTTAGGAGAAAGAATTTCAAATGTTGTTTTAATGGGAAGTGGCGAACCTTTAGATAACTATGGTAATGTAGTTAAGTTTTTAAATTTAGCCAATGCTGAGTATGGATTAAATATAGGGCAAAGACATATAACATTATCTACATGTGGAATAGTACCTAAAATAATAGAATTAGCAGATTTAAATTTTAGTATTACATTAGCAATTTCATTACATGCATTTAGTGATGAAAAAAGAAAAACAATAATGCCTATAGCTAATAAATATAGTATTAATGATATATTAGAAGCTTGTAGATATTATATGAATAAAACAGGGCGTAGAATTACATATGAATATTCTTTAGTATCTGGAGTTAATGATGGAAAAGAAGATGCTAAATCTTTAGCAAAATTATTAAAAAACATGAGTTGTCATGTTAATTTAATTCCAGTTAATGAAATTAAAGAAAATGAATTAAAAAGGCCGTCAAAAAAGACTATAGAAGCTTTTGAAGAGATATTAAAATCACAAGGAATTGAAGTTACAGTCAGAAGAGAGATGGGTACAGATATTAATGCTGCTTGTGGGCAATTAAGAAGAAGTTATCTAGACACTCAAAAATAAAGGGGAGAAGAAAAAATGGTGGGTATAAGAAGCGATGTAGGTGTAGTTAGAAGTTTAAATGAAGATTATGCTGCCTATATTGAAGAAGAGGACTATAAGTTATATGTTGTAGCTGATGGTATGGGAGGTCATAATGCTGGAGAAGTAGCTAGCGAAATGGCTGTAAATGCTGTTAAATTATATGTAAAAGATAATTATAAAAGAGATGGTAGCAATGTACTTGAAAATGCCATACTTTTTGCAAATGAAAAAATATACGATAAAGCAAGATGCGGTTCTGAGTACAAAGGTATGGGAACTACTTTAGTTGCTGCATTGGTATATGAAGACAATGTTATTGTTGCTAATGTTGGTGATAGCAGTTGCTTTGGTATTATTGGTAATGATATTATTAAAATTACAAAAGATCATTCTTTAGTTCAAGAATTGATAGATTCGGGAAGTATAACTGAAGAAGAAGGAAGAAATCATCCAAAGAAAAATATTATTACTAGAGCATTAGGAACGAATAATGTAGTTAAAGTTGATATATTTAAAATTGATATAAATACTTATGATAAATATTTGTTATGTACAGATGGATTATCTAATGAAGTTTTAAAAGAAGAAATGTTAAGGGAAATAAATGATATTAATGACTACAATACTGCCTGTGACAAGTTAGTTTTATTAGCAAAGAATCGAGGGGGAAGAGATAATATTACGGTCTTGCTATTTGGAGGAGAGGTGTAGATATGATCGGTGAAGTATTAGGTAATAGATATGAACTGATGGAAAAAATAGGAGAAGGTGGAATGGCTATAGTCTACAAAGCTAGAGATAATAAGTTAAGTAGACTAGTTGCTGTGAAAATTTTAAAAAAGGAATTTGCCAATAATAAAGATATTTCAGATAAATTTAAAAAAGAAGCAACAGCTGTAGCCAATTTTTCAGATGCAAACATAGTTAATGTATTAGATGTTGGACATGAAGAAGAAGGAAATATAGACTATTTTGTCATGGAATATGTTAATGGTAAAACATTGAAAGAATTAATAGTTGAAAATGGAAAGTTAAATTATACAGTTGCTATTAGTATAGCAATTCAAATAGCAAAAGCTTTAGAGTGTGCACATAAAAATAATATTATTCATAGGGATGTAAAACCACAGAATATATTAGTGACTGAAAGTGGATTAGTAAAGGTTACTGATTTTGGAATAGCTAAAAGTTCAACATCAGCTACTATAACTAATACAACAACAATAATGGGATCAGCACATTATCTATCACCAGAGCAAGCTAAAGGTACATTTATTGATTTAAGATCAGATATTTATTCTTTAGGCATAGTTTTATATGAAATGGTAACAGGGATACTTCCTTTTGATGGTGAATCACCGGTTACGATTGCTTTAAAGCATATACAGTCAGAACCAGTTGAGCCTAAGAAACATAATGCTTCTATACCAGATAGTCTAAATAATTTAATAATGAAGTCTATAAGCAAAGAAAGTATAAATAGATATCAAAATTGTAGAGAATTAATAAATGATTTACAAAAGATAAAAGAAAATCCAAATGCAGCTATTGGTACTAGAGTTAATTATGATGATGGTAGAACAATAGTGATGGAACCAATTAGAACTGAAAATATTGTAAACAAAGATGTAAATATGACACCTAATAAACCTTCATATTCAAAATCAGATTTTGAAAATGATTATGATGAAGAAGATGAAGAAGATTTCTTTGAATCAAAGAACAATTCAAAGAAAAGTAAGCGTAATAATAAAGCTGTGATAATTGTTGGAGCTGTAGTTATTGCAATTGCATTATTAGGTGGAATGGCATTTGGTTCAGGATTATTAACTGGAGGAAGTAGTAGCAGTAAGACTGTAACTGTTCCTAATATAGTTGGTATGACATTAGATAATGCTACTAAAGAGTTAGAAAAAGTAGGATTAAAAATTAAAGTTTCAGAAACTATTGAAAGTGATAAAGAAGAAAATACTATATTAGAAATGAATCCAGTATCAAATACAGAAGCTAAAAAAGGTGACATTATAGAAGTAAAAGTTTCTAGTGGTGTATCTAAAGTAAAGGTTCCTGACTTAAGAGATTATGAAATAAATTATATACAGGACTTATTAACTCAAAAAGGTTTAGAGTGGAATATTACTTACCAATATAGTGAAAATATTAAATCAGGATATCTAATAAGTCAGTATCCAGAAAGGGATACACAAGTTCCAAAGGGAACAACAATTGAGCTTACTATAAGTAAGGGACCAGAAGAAAAATTTGTATCAGTATCTAATTATCTAGGACAAAATGTAGATGCAGCAAAGAGCAAGTTAGAAGAGTTAGGATTGACAGTTATACTTCAAGAGCAACAAACGGATAGAGAATCTGAAAATGGAGTTGTATTAAGTCAATCTCTTGAAAGTGGTACTAAAATTTCTGCTGGTGCAAAAATTACTTTAACTTATGGAAAGTATACAGCACCTAGTAATATAGATGTTACTCAATATTTAAGCGTTGGTATGTCATTAGTAGATGCGGTTAATTCTTTAAATTCAGCAGGAATATCATATTCTATATCAGGTGCAGCTTCTATAGATGATATGAGCCCATATACTGTAAAAGGATTTACAAATAAAATAAAAAAAGGTGAAACTGTTAAAATTACTGTTGAAAAATCTAAAACTACTGAACCAACAGAACCAACAGAACCAGCGGAGCCAAGTGAAGATGATACAACAACTACAAGTCCAGAAGATGGAGAAGCTACAAATACAAATGCTGATGTAGATTCAGGAACTGATAGATCAAATAACTAAAAAAATAAGATTGCTTAATTTTAGGCAATCTTATTTTTTTTAAGTTTCTAAAAGAAAATATTGCATTTATTTTGAAATAGTGTTTATTATAAATAGGAAGAGTAAAAAGTTTGGAGGTACTATGAAAGGAAAAATAATTAAAGGAATTGGTGGATTTTATTATGTAAAAACTACTGATGGATTAATAGAATGTAAAGCAAGGGGGAAATTTAGACATAAAGATATGAAACCTCTTGTTGGAGATGATGTAGAAATATTAACAGATAATGGTAAAGGAGTTATTTGTGATATTCATGAAAGAACGTCTGAACTTATTAGGCCTACAGTAGCTAATGTAACACAAGCATTTGTTGTTTTTGCTATAAAGAATCCAGATATTAATTATGATCTATTAAATAGATTTTTAGTATTATGTGAGCACAATAATATTAAAGCAATAGTTTGTTTAAATAAGGTTGATTTAGTATCGGATGAGGAAAAAGAATTTGTCAAAAGTAAAATAAATGCCATCGGATATGAAGTTTTATTTATTAATGCTAAAAAAGGTTTAGGTGTAGAATCATTAAAAGAAAAATTAGATGGTAATGTAACAGTTTTATGTGGACCATCAGGAGCAGGAAAATCAACACTGATTAATACACTAACAGAAAAATATCATATGGAAACAGGTGAAGTTTCTGATAAAATAGGAAGAGGTAAACATACCACTAGACATAGTGAACTTATTGATGTAGAAGATGGATACATAGTTGACACGCCAGGGTTTTCAACATTAGAAGTAACTTTTATAGAAAAAGATGATTTAAAATATTGCTTCCCTGAATTTGAAGAATATAATAATCAATGTAAATTTAGAGGTTGCTTACATTATAAAGAACCTAGTTGTGCTGTGAAAAATGCAGTTGAAAAAGGTAAAATTAATAATTATAGATATGAATTTTATATAAGAACATTAGAAGATATAATTAATGGGAGGAAGTATTAATGGTCAAAATAGCACCATCTATATTATCAGCAGATTTTTCAAAATTAGGAGAGGAAGTAGTAAAGCTACACAATGCAGGAGCAGATTTTATTCATATAGATGTTATGGATGGAGAATTTGTACCTAATATTACATTTGGTATGCCTGTAATAAAAGCTATAAGAGGAAAAACAGATAAAGTCTTTGATGTACACTTAATGATAAATAATCCTCAAAGATATATTGATGAGTTTATAGCAGCAGGGGCAGATATAATAACTTTACATTATGAGTCAGAAAGACATTTAGATAGAGCTATACAATATATTAAGTCAAAGGGAGTTAAGGCCGCAGTTGCATTAAATCCAGCTACACCAACAATGGTTTTAAAGGATATAATTGCAGATTTAGATATGGTTTTAATAATGTCTGTTAATCCAGGATTTGGTGGGCAGAAATTTATACCATATTCATTAGATAAGATTAAAGAAGTTAAGGAAATGTCAATAAAGGCTAATAATCCTAATATTTTAATTCAAGTTGATGGTGGAGTAGATAAAAATAATGTTAAAGATGTTATTGAAGCTGGTGCTAATGTTATAGTAGCAGGATCTGCTGTTTTTGGAGATGGAAATATAGAAGAAAATATTAAAGCTTTAAGAGGGTAGAGATGAATTGTTTAATAGTAGCTGGAGGCGTTAAACCTAAAGATGAAATTATTAAGTATTATTCAGATCAGTGTGAGCTAATAATTGGGGTAGATAAAGGATGTAATTATCTTTTTGAAGCTAAAGTAAAGCCTCATTATATTGTAGGAGACTTTGATTCTTCAAATTTAGATATAATAGATGAAATAGTTAAACAAGGTGTAGTTAAATATCAGTATCAATGTGAGAAAAATTTTACTGATTCTGAAGAGGCTTTTGAATTAGCAAGCTCTAAAGGAGTAAAAAAAATTATTTTTTTAGGTGCTACAGGACAAAGATTTGATCATACCTTAGGTAACTTGGGTCTATTATTAAAAGCTTTAAATTTAGGAATATTATCAGAAATAGTTGATGATAGAAATAAAATGTTTTTAATTAATAAAAATACCAGTATAAAAAGAGATAATAAATATAAGTATGTATCTTTTTTAGCGTATGATAGTATAGTAGAGGAGTTTAGCATAAAAGGTGCTAAATATAACTTAGATAAATATACTTTAAAAATTGGAGATTCTAGAACTGTATCTAATGAATTTATAACTGATGAAATTAGTTTAGAAATTTCTAATGGTAGTATTTTGGTAGTATATTCAAAAGATTAAAATAAAAAAATAAAAAAATTTTTTAAAAATAATCACCACTTAGCAGTTACTTGCATAATATGTATAGTAAGGAGTGGTGTTTTTATTTTAAATAAAACAGCATGTTTAAAATTATTTATGTAACAGAAAATGAATGGGGGGATTAATTTTGAAGATTGTTGCTATTAAATTACCAAAGTTTTTATCATCTATAATTAAGTTTTTTACTAGAAAAAAATAAGTACATAGGAGAAAAGTAGCAGAAGCTATTAAGGATAGTATGCCTTTTATTTATACATTATTAAATTTTAATAATAAAAAAAGCAATTGAATCAATCAATTGCTTTTTCTATTTGAACTTATATTGCTCTTTCAACCTTACCAGATCTAAGGCATCTTGTACAAACGTGAACAGTTTTTGGTGTTCCGTTAACTAAAGCCTTTACTCTCTTTATGTTAGGAGCCCAAGTTCTCTTAGATTGACGATGTGAGTGTGAGTATTGAGTTCCAGATACTACACCTTTATTACAAACTTCGCATCTTCTTGCCACTTGAAAACACCTCCTTATGTTTGAAGATAATTTCTCTTCAATAGGACAAAATAGATTTTAACATAGGTTATATAAAAAATGCAAGGCTATTTCAAAAAAATATTAAAAAATTTTATATTATGTTGTTAAATGGCGAAGGAATAGGATAAATTTACTTGAATTAATATAGCAACTAATATACAATAATCTATATGGAAAGATAAAAAGGAGGATTTTCTATGGTAGGATATTCAAATGACCTTGGAAGTATACATTACTCTGAAGAAGTATTAGGAAAGATAGTAGGATTATCAACAATGGAATGCTATGGTGTTGTTGGTATGGTTTCTAAAAATGCTACTGAAGGCCTATGGGAGCTAATGAGAATTGAGAATTTAAGTAAAGGTGTTAAATTAAAATTTAATGATGAAGATAAATTAATAATAGAATTATCAATAATGGTTGAATACGGAACTAAAATTTCTGTAATAGCTAATAATATAATTCAAAAGGTGCGTTATAGTGTTGAAAATTATACTGGACTAAAGGTTGCTTCAGTTACAGTTAATGTTCAAGCGGTAAGAGTCTAGGAGGTAACAGGATGAGATATGACAGAATAAACGGCCATGATTTTTACAATATGGTTGTTAATGCTAGCAATAGATTATTGGAGGAAAGTGATTTCGTTAACGCGTTAAATGTTTTTCCTGTACCAGATGGTGACACGGGAACTAATATGTCTATGACTTTTAAGGCAGCTGTAAAAGAAATAGAAAATTTAAATTCAGAATCAATTGGAGAAACTTCAAAGAAATTAGCAAAAGGTGCTTTAATGGGAGCAAGAGGTAACTCAGGTGTTATCTTATCTCAAATACTTAGAGGTATTTCTAAAGGATTAGAAGGAAAAACAAGTGTTGATAGTTTAGAATTTGCCAATGCTTTTGTAGAAGGAAGCAAGGCAGCTTACAAAGCGGTAATGAAACCAACGGAAGGTACTATACTTTCAGTTATCAGAGCTGCTTCAGAAGGGGCTGTAAAAAGTAATAAAACTGATATAGTAGAACTTTTAGGTGAAATAGTAGTTGAAGCAAAGGTAATGTTAGATAAAACTCCAGATCTTTTACCAGCACTTAAAAAGGCTAAGGTTGTAGATTCAGGTGGTATGGGATTATATATCATATTACAAGGAATGTATGATGCATTAAAAGATGGAATAAAAGCAGAGATAAAAGATATATCTGCTAAAGGTTCAGCAGGAGCAAGCGCTGAAGCTATAGAAGATATAGATATTAAATTTGGATACTGTACAGAATTTATAATATTAGGAGATGCTTCTAAAGCTAAAGCATTCCAAGATGAAATCGAATCTCTTGGTGACTCTATGATTGTTGTTGGGTATGATGATGTAATAAAAGTACATATTCATACTAATGATCCGGGATTAGTATTATCTAAAGCGGTAGCTGTAGGTGAATTATCTAAAATTAAAATAGATAATATGAGAGAAGAACATAGAGAAGTTCTAATGTCAAAAGAAGAGTATGCTAAAACTAATCCTGAAGAGGTTGAAACTGAAGTAGCTATGGAAAAGAAGAAATATGCATTTATTTCAGTAGCTATGGGAGAAGGAATAACTCATGTTCTTAAGGATTTAGGTGTTGATTACGTAATTGAAGGTGGTCAAACAATGAATCCATCAACTCAAGATATGATGGAATGTATATCTAAATTAAATGCTGATCACATATTCATTTTACCTAATAATAAGAACATAATTATGGCAGCTACTCAAGCAGCAGAAATATCTGATAAAGATGTTAGAGTTATACCAACTAAGAGTATTCCACAAGGTATTACTTGTATAACTATGTTTAATGCAGAACATGAAGTTGATGAAAATGAAGCTGCTTTAATGGAAGCATTAGAACTTGTTAAGACAGGCTCTGTAACTTATGCAGTTAGAGATACTGAAATGGATGGAATAGAAATTAAAGAAGGTAATATGCTTGGTCTTATTGAAGGAAAAATCAATAAGGTTGGAGAGGATTACTTCAAAGTAGCAGAAGAAGTTTTAGAGTCTATGATCGATGAAGATAGTGAACTTATAACTATATTCTATGGTAAAGACGTAGATGAAAGTAAAATAGAAGAGTTTACAGAAAAATTAGAAGAAAAGTATGAAGAGTGTGATGTACAATTCTACAAAGGAGATCAACCTTTATACTACTTTATAATGGCTGTAGAATAATTGTTTTTAAGAGCACAAGGAAGGTTAATTTCTTGTGCTTTATTTTTTTATGTAATATTATAAAATTATATTTATTATTTAAAGAGTAGGAGAAGTAAAATGGATATATCACAAGATGTAAAATATCTAAAGGGTGTTGGACCTAAATTATTAGAAAAGTTAAATAGATGTGGAATATTTACTGTTTTAGATTTGCTTTTATATTTTCCTAGGGATTATGAGTTTTTAAGAAGTAATATTCCTTTTAATGAAATAGATGAAGAGGATAAACAAGTATTAACTTGTGTATGTGTAGGAATAGATAGAGATGTTAGAACTAAAACAGGAAAAACATTAACTACTATAAAATTTAATTATTTAGGAAATTTAGTACTAGGTAAATGGTTTAATCAAGGGTTTATAAAAAATACATTTAAAATTGGGCAAAGCTATGATTTAATGGGGAAATTTAAAAGAGTTACCAATAGGCTTGAAGTTATTAATCCAATAGTGGGGGTTAAATTAGCTAAGGAAAATGAAATAGTACCTAAATATAGTTTAAAGGGTGATTTAACAGATAAAATATTAATAAAGCTTATAGGCAGTTGTTTGGAACAAATAACTATAAAAGATAATTTGCCACAATATTTATTAGAGAAATACAAAATGACTAATTTAGATTTTGCTATAAAAAATATTCATTTTCCTACAGGGAAAAGAGAGCTTGAATTAGCTATAAATAGATTAAAGTTTCAAGAGTTATTTACATATTCAATGAAGTTATTAATGCTTAAGAAGAATTTAAGGGCTAAGAATGGAATTGAATTTAAGTTAGTAGAAGAATTAAAGGACTTAAAGGCTGCATTGCCATATAGTTTAACGGATGCACAAACAAGGGTGGTAAGGGAAATTTTAAGAGATCAAAAAAGTCCATGGCCAATGAATAGATTAGTTCAAGGTGATGTTGGAAGCGGAAAAACAGTAGTTGCACTAATTGCTATGTTTAATGTTATTAAAAATGGATATCAAGCAACTTTAATGGTGCCAACTGAAATATTAGCAAATCAACATTATTTAGAGGCTAAAAAGTTATTAGAACCTTTTGATATACATATTGAGTTATTAACAGGGAGCACTTCTTTAAAGGAAAAGAGACGCATAAAGGAGCTTATTACTACAGAGGAACCTGTGATAGTAATAGGAACTCATGCTTTAATTCAAGAGGATGTAGATTTTAAGAATTTGGGATTGGTTATAACTGATGAGCAACATAGGTTTGGTGTAGAGCAAAGAAGTAGACTTATAAATAAAGGAAGACGTCCTGATGTTATGGTAATGACGGCAACTCCAATACCAAGAACTTTAGCATTGTATGTATATTCAGACTTAGATATATCAGCTATAGATCAATTACCTCCAGGAAGAAAGCCTGTAGATACAAGATTCTTTAATGAAAGTGAAAGATTTTCTGCTTATGATTTGGCTTTAGAGGAAATTGATAAGGGGCGTCAAGTTTATATAGTATGTCCACTTATTGAAGAAGATGAAGATATGAAGCTAAATTCTGTTGAAAAACTATATAATGAATTAAGTGATGGCGTATTTAGAGGAATACCTATAGAAATTTTACATGGAAAAATGAAACCAAAGGAAAAAGATGAAATTATAAATAGATTTAAGAAAAATGAAACAAAGGCTATAATTTCAACTACAGTAATAGAAGTTGGAGTTAATGTTCCTAATGCATCTGTTATGATAATTGAAAATGCAGAAAGATTTGGCTTAGCACAATTACATCAATTAAGAGGTAGAGTTGGAAGAGGAAGTTATGAATCTTACTGTATATTAATTGCAAAGGCGAAAACTGAAAATACTAAAAAGAGAATGGAGATTATGACTAGTTCAACTGATGGATTTTATATATCTGAAGAGGATTTAAAATTAAGGGGATCAGGTGAAATGTTTGGAAGAAGACAAAGTGGTGATGAAGAATTTATTTTAGCAAACATATATGATGATATGAACATATTAAGATGTGCTAAAAGTGAAGCAAAAATATTACTAGATTCAGATGAAGAAGAAAAAGTAAAGTTTTGTAATGAAGTAAAAAATTCTTTAGAACGCTGGAGCAAATATATTTGTTTTAATTAAGTGAATTTCCAAATTTTAATTTGGTTAAATGAACTTATTCCTATGAATGAAATGAATAGTGAGTTTCAATTAAGTGAATTTCCAAATTTTAATTTGGTTAAATGAACTTACTCCTATGAATGAAATGAATAGTGAGTTTCAATTAAGTGAATTTCCAAATTTTAATTTGGTTAAATGAACTTACTCCTATGAATGAAATGAATAGTGAGTTTCAATTAAGTGAATTTCCAAATTTTAATTTGGTTAAATGAACTTACTCCTATGAATGAAATGAATAGTGAGTTTCATTTATAAAAATAATAAAAAAATTGTTAATAAATTAATTATATGTTAGAATTATAATGTTAATGACAAAGGAGGAAATTAAATGAGAATTATAGCAGGAAAAGCAAGAGGACGCAAATTAATACCTCCAGCAACTATGGAAACTAGACCTACTTTAGATAGAGTTAAGGAAGCTATGTTTAGTACAATACAAAATTATTTGTTAGATGCAGTAGTAATTGATGTATTTGCTGGAACTGGTAGTTTGGGGTTAGAAGCAGCGAGTAGAGGGGCTAAGGAAGTATATTTAGTTGATAAGAGTGCTGTAACATTTCCATTATTAAAAGAAAATATCAAAAATTTAAAGTTTGAGGATTTCTGTTTTCCTTTAAATATGGATTCATATGAAGTTCTTAAAAATTTAGCTAAAAAAGGTAAGGTAATGGATGTTATTTTTATAGATCCACCTTATTGTAGAGAAATGATTCCTGAGGCAATTAAAATTGTTAAGGAAAATAATATGTTAGCTGAAGATGGTATAATAGTAACTAAAATAGATTCAATAGAAGAAATTTATGAAGGGTATGGGGACATTAAATTATTTAGAAGTAAAAAATATGGTAACACAACTGTTTGTTACTATAAATATATTAGAGAATAACATAGGGAGAAAATTATGAGAGTTGCAATTTATCCAGGTAGCTTTGATCCTGTTACTAATGGTCATTTAGATATTATTACAAGGGGATCAAAAGTTTTTGATAAACTTATAGTTGGTGTTTTAGTCAATGTTGATAAGGTGGGATTGTTTCCTATTGAAGAGAGGGTTGAGCTTATAAAAAGAGTAACAAAACATTTAGATAATGTGGAAGTTGTTAGTTTTAATGGGCTTTTAGTTGATTTGGCTAAAAAAAATAATGCAAGAGTTATATTAAAAGGGTTAAGAGCTGTATCAGATTTTGAGTATGAGTTTCAAATGGCATTAATGAATTCGCAATTGGATTCAGATGTTGAAACTTTATTTATGACTACGTCTGCAGCTAATTCATTTTTAAGTTCTTCATCAGTTAAGCAAGTTGCTAAATTTGGAGGAAGTATTAGTGGTTTAGTTCCAGATGAAATAGTTGATGATGTTATTAGAAAGATTAAGGGATAGAACTGGGGGAGGTACATTTTGGAAAAGGTAGAATTGAATGTTATTGAATTATTAGAGTATTTGCAAGATATGGTGGAAAGTTCACCTAAAATGCCTATAACAGGAAAAACAATTATTGATAAGAAAGAGTTTAATGAAGTGATAGACCAAATAATTAATTATTTGCCAGATCAGTTTAAAAAAGCTCAATGGGTTGTTAATGAGAAGGATAGAATTCTTCAAGAAGCACAAAAAGAATTTGATAATGTTAAAAAGGAAACAGTCGAAATAATGAAACAAAATGTTGAAACTCATGATCTTGTTAGAGAAGCGAAAATGCGGGCAAGTGAAATAATAGCTCTAGCACAAAGAGATGCTAAAGCTATTAGAATAGGTTCTAGAGAATACTCAAATGAAATTTTAATGCAATTAGATGTTGAAATAGAAAAACAAAAGGAACAATTAATTAAATCTATGCAAGAGTCTTTTGAAAAAGTAGCAAAAGAAATAGATGAAAATTTAACACAAACAGGAACAATAATTAAAGAAAATATAGCTGAATTAAGAACGATGTAAATTTTTCACAAGTGAAATTATTAAAGTTCCTATTAGTAAAAGTGATAAAGCTAATGAAATTATTATTGAAATATTATAATTATCGATAGTAGCAGAGAATGTATAAGCAGTATATTGTAGTGAAAAGAGGCTACTTATAATAAAAGTTATGCTAAAGCTTATTATTCCTTGGATAAATTTCATAAAGCTATATTTTGCTATAGAAATATCATATTTATAGACAAAAGAACTTATTTGTGCTATTACTGATAAACCAGAAAAAGAACAAATAAAGCTTATTATAGCTAGTTTAAATGGAAGTGTTAAAGGTAAAGTGGTTATAAGTTTACAACCATTAGTAAATTCAACACTACCTAAGAATAGTCCGTAAATTGAATATTTAGGAAGATTTAAAAAATCTTCTATATTATAAAAAACAATGCTTATATAAGCATTGTTTTTTATTATGCTTATAATTATAGAGAATAAAACTACAAAAGCACCAACTTGTAATGTAGTATTAATTCCATTATCTAAAGCTGATTTTAAAGCTGAACCAAAGTTCATATTGGTATTATTTTTAGGTAGTTCCTTCATAGAAGATGTTGTTTTACTTCGATTCATTGTTAAAATACCTACAATGATAGGAGACAAATAATTAGCTATAAGCAAAATAAAACCTAATTTTACATCTCCTAACATTGTGGCTCCAATTGAGCCTATTATGAACATAGGGCTTGCGTTACTAGCTATATTTAGAAGTCTTTCAAATTCATTTCTATCTATGTATCCTAAAGAATAAAGATCGCAACAATATTTACAACCGAGAGGATAACCACTTAAAAAGCTAGCAACTATGGGGAATGAAGACGATTTTGAAAGCTTAAGAGGCTTACAAAGAATTGGACCTAATATTTTTGAATATAATCCAACTCCGTCATATGAAATTAAAAGATTGCATATTACCGAAAATGGAAAAATTGTTGGAACAATGGTCTTTACAACTAAGCTTACTCCAATTAATGCGGCATCTATACAACTTTCTAGATTATATACAAAAACAAAAATAAACATTGTGATTAAAATACACATAAAGTAATTATGGTTTTTGTTAAAAAGTTTAAAAAGCAGCAACAGTAGAAAAAATATGATTACCAATAAAAAAATAATACTATACATGGTATTCCCTCCCATCTATAGTATTTATATGCGGTATACATAAAGTATTATTAATATTTTATTATTGGACTTTGAAGATAATCTTTATTTGGATTTATTTTATTATTTAAGATTGAATAAGCAGCTGTAGCTTGTATATCAAATTTAAGCAAAGGATTATTAGTAAAGCGTGGCACTTTAGTAATAAGAGGAATAGAAGAGTTTCTTTTTATTAATGAAAGAACTTCTCTACCTGTCTTGTTAAAGCCTAGAACTCTTGCATAAAGATTATTTGGATCATCTATATTTAAAAAATTATTAGAATCAAGTCCAAGATATATATGAGTTAGAATTCTTGAAATTTTACTATATGTATATCTCTTACTTTTTACTTTTAAAATAAAATCCTCATAAGAATTTGATGAATACAGTTCTTTTATTAATTTATTTTCTAATCCTTCTGTTATTTCGTAAAGATTGTTAAAATTTATACAGTTTGTTTGGATTTTATATCTTATAAATTTAAACATATCTTCATCAAAGACAAGAGGATAGTCTTCATCTTGCAATTTACTAAATATTTTATAAGATTCTTCAGGAATTAAATTTTTTAAGTTTTCTAAAGAGTTTTTATTTTTTAATAGTTCTCTAATTGCTGTAGCTGATGAAAAGGAATTAGAGAGTTTTTTATCGTTATAGTTAGATCCTTCTCGTTTTAGTGTAGAAGGAGATATGTTGCTATTTAGTCTAAGAATAGACTTTATGTATTCAATTCCTAAAATGTTGTTTGATGAAGTTATTATTTTATTTATTTCTTCGTCTTTTAAGTATTCGATTAAACTTTTTTCACGAGCTTTTGCAAATGTATCTCCTTTAGCTAAATGCTCTTTTATGAGAGATTTTAATTCTGAATCTTCGTTGACTAAAATCTTAGAAATTGCAGTTAACTTATCTACATTTCCGCATTCTGAACCGAAAAATAAGTTGTTAACAACACCAAGATGATGAAGAATTGATACAGAACCTTTTGCGAAAAATTCTGCAGATGAAACTGCGTAGTACGTAGGAAGTTCGATAATTAAATCTACTCCGTTATTTAAAGCCATTTCAGTTCTTTTCCATTTATCAATTATTGCAGGACCACCTCTTTGAACAAAGTTACCACTCATTACACAAACGATAGCATCAGTATTAGTATTTTTCTTTGCTTCACTTAAATGATAAAGGTGTCCATTGTGAAATGGATTATACTCAGTAATTATTCCAGTTATATTCATATTTAAACTCCTTTTTGGGAAATATAAAAATATTATAGCATATAGGAGGAAATGTGAAAGAATTTATATAATATTTATATTATATAAGATGAAATATATAGTAAAATTCAGAAAATTTATAATATAAAGAATTAATTTTTTGAGCAATTTAGGTATTGAAAAATATGTACGCATAGGAGTATAGTAATAGTGAAGATGAGACCGTACAAAGTCGAAAGGGGAAATTAAACATGGAACTTATGGATAAATTATGGAATGCGGCTAAGGAAAATAAGCAAAGAATAGTTTTACCTGAAGGTGATGAAGAGAGAACTATTGTTGCTACTGAAAAAATCCAAAAGTTAGGATTAGCTTTTCCAATCCTAGTTGGTAATGAAGAAAAAATATTAGAAAAAGCTAAAGAACTTGGAGTTGATTTAACTGGTGTTGAAATAATCAATCCAGAGAAATCAGATAGACTTCAAGATTATATAAATGCATTTTATGAGTCAAGAAAAAATAAAGGTATGACTTTAGAAAAGGCTGACAAAATCGTTAGAGATCCATTATACTTTGGAACAATGATGGTTAAATTAGATGATGCTGATGGAATGGTATCAGGTGCTGTTCACACAACTGGAGACTTATTAAGACCAGGTTTACAAATTATTAAAACTGCACCAGGAGTATCTGTTGTATCAAGTTTCTTTATCATGATGGTACCAGGATCTAAGTATGGAGAAAATGGAATGTTATTATTCTCAGACTGTGCTGTTAATCCAAATCCAAATTATGAACAATTAGCAGCTATTGCAATTGCAACTGCTGATACAGCACGTAACCTTTGCAAAGTAGAGCCAAGAGTTGCGATGTTATCATTTTCAACAATGGGAAGTGCTGATCATGAAATGGTTGACAAGGTTAGAAAAGCAACAGAACTTGCAAAAGAATTAAGACCAGATTTATTAATCGATGGTGAATTACAATTAGATGCAGCTATAGTAGAAAGTGTTGCAGCTCAAAAAGCACCAAATAGTAAAGTTGCTGGTAAGGCAAATGTATTAATATTCCCAGATTTACAATCAGGTAATATTGGATATAAATTAGTTCAAAGATTTGCAGGAGCAGAAGCTATAGGACCAATGTGTCAAGGATTTGCTAAGCCAATTAATGATTTATCAAGAGGATGTAACTCAGAAGATATCGTTAATGTTGTAGTATTAACTGCAGTGCAAGCACAAGCTCAAAATGCAAAATAAATTAAACAATTTAAGAGGTGTTCAAAGATGAAAGTATTAGTTATAAACTGTGGAAGTTCTTCACTTAAATATCAATTAATCGATATGACAACAGAAGAATCACTAGCACAAGGATTAGTTGAAAGAATAGGAATTGAAGGTTCTGTTTTAACTCAAAAGGTTGAAGGTAGAGATAAATATATAGTAAAACAACCTATGGCAGATCATAAAGATGCAATAAAGTTAGTTTTAGAAGCTTTAGTAGATGAGAAAAACGGTGTTATTTCTTCAATGGATGAAATTTCAGCAGTAGGACATAGAGTTGTACACGGTGGAGAAAAGTACAATAAGTCTGTTATAATTGATGCAGAGGTTAAGTCATATATAGAAGAATGCTTTAAATTAGCTCCACTTCATAACCCAGCAAACATAATAGGAATTAATGCTTGCGAAGAATTAATGCCAAATACACCAATGGTAGCTGTATTTGATACTGCTTTCCATGGAACTATGCCAGAAGAAGCATATATCTATGCTTTACCATATGAATTATACAAGAAGCATGGAGTAAGAAAATATGGATTCCACGGAACTTCACATAAGTATGTTTCACAAAAAGTTGCTGAAGTTATGGGAAGAGATATTAAAGATTTAAAAATAATCACTTGTCATTTAGGAAATGGTGCAAGTTTATGTGCTGTTAAGAATGGTGTATCTGTTGATACTTCAATGGGATTCACTCCACTTGAAGGTGTTGCAATGGGAACAAGATGTGGTAACATAGATCCAGCTATAGTTACATTCTTAATGAAAGAAGAAGGATTATCAGCTGATGAAGTTAATGATTTAATGAATAAAAAATCAGGTGTTCTTGGAATATCAGGAATAAGCTCAGATTTCAGAGATATTGAAGATGGTGCATTCAAAGATAAAGATCCAAGAGCGATATTAGCACTTAAAGTATTTGAATACAAAGTAAGAGCTACAATTGGATCATACGCTGCTATAATGGGTGGAGTAGATGCTATAGTATTTACTGCAGGTGTAGGAGAAAATGGACCAGAAACTAGAGAAGAGTGTCTAAAAGGTTTAGAATTCTTAGGAGTAGAGATAGATAGAGAAGCTAACAATGTTAGAGGTAAGATAAGAGAAATATCTAAGCCAGGATGCAAAGTTAAAGCTTTTGTTATACCAACTAACGAAGAATTAATGATTGCTAGAGATACTTTAGAATTAATACAAAAGTAATTTGTATATAAAGCTTGACTTTTAATGTCGACCTTTATATAATAAATTGTGTTTGAATTCAGTAAATTTTAGCGAGGAGTGAAATATTGCTTTGGCTCAAGCTATACATAATGTATAATGTACCTTGAAGGTATGAGGATTATATCCAGAGCTTAAGATATGGTAATTAATTTTTCAGATTTGCTATCTAAAAAGAATAGAAAAAAACAAATATCTTTATCATTCGAGTTAGAACCATTTGAATTCGAAGGAGAAGAAATTAGAGCAATTGAAAAAGTTTCTGTAGAAGGGGTTGCAATATCAGAAAATGATGTTATAGTAATAAATGCTTCTATAAAAACAAAGCTAAAGCTAAATTGTTCTAGATGCTTAGATACCTTTATCTATCCAATAGATATTGATATAGAAGAAAGGTTTACAAACAATAAGGAACTTGAAGATCAGGAAATTATGTTTGTAGATGGTGATACACTAGATATTACCGAGATTATTGAAAATAGTATTATTTCAACCTTACCTATCAAAAGACTTTGCAAGGAAGACTGTAAGGGACTATGTTCTCAATGCGGTGAAAATAAAAATGTTGAAAATTGTAGTTGTTTAGATTATGATGTTGATGTTAGGCTTGCAAAGCTTAGAGAGTTGTTTGGGGAATAAGGAGGTGTAATAATGGGAAATCCAGCTAGAAAGACATATAGAGCAAAAAGAGATTCTAGAAGAGCTCAAACTTTTAAGTTAAGCTTACCAGGAATAGTTGAATGTCCACAATGCCACGAAATGAAGATGGCTCACAGAGTTTGCAAGAACTGTGGATTCTACAAAGGTAAAGAAGTAGTTGCTTCAACTGAAGAATAAAAGAAAGTCTTATGACTTTCTTTTCTTTATATATAAAGAAATAAGGGGTGAAAGAAATGAGAATTGCTATAGACGGTATGGGTGGAGACAATGCACCACAAGCTGTTGTTAATGGTGTAGTGCAAGCTCTTAATGAATTTAATGATTTAGAGTTTTTTATAACAGGACCAGAAGATATAATAAAAGAGCAATTAAAACGAGAAAATTATACAGGTGATAAAATAACTATAGTAGATGCTAAAGAAGTTATATCAACTAATGAGCATCCAGTTATGGCTATACGAAAAAAGAAAGATTCAAGTTTATGTAAAGCTTTAAACTTAGTTAAGGAAAAAAAGTGTGATGCTGTTTTATCTGCTGGAAGCACAGGAGCCTTTTTAGCAGGATGTAATTTTATTGTAGGAAGAATTAAAGGTGTTAAGAGACCAGCATTAACTCCTATCATGCCAGGTAAAAATGCACCATTTATGATTGTAGATGCAGGGGCCAATGTAGATTGTAAACCTGAGTATTTAGTGCAATTTGCTCATATGGGTAGAGAATATTATAAAGGTGTATTAAAAGCAGAAAACCCTAGTATTGGATTAGTTAATATTGGTGCTGAAGAAGAGAAAGGTAATGAATTAACTAAAAATACATACCAGCTACTAAAGAATGAAGAAGGACTTAATTTCGTAGGTAATGTAGAACCGAGAGATGTTACTTTAGGTGATACTAATGTTCTTGTTTGTGATGGTTTTGCAGGCAACACAATTTTAAAAATGTATGAAGGAACAGCATCTACTCTTTTAAAGATAATAAAAGATGAAATTCTTTCTTCAGGTGTTAAGGCAAAGGTTGGAGCTCTTTTATTGAAGCCTGTATTTAAAAGTATAAAGAAAAAGTTCGATTATAAGGAATATGGTGGAGCACCTTTTTTAGGTGTTGATGGAATTTGTATTAAAGCTCATGGAAGTTCTGATGGAAAGGCTTTTAAAAATGCTATAAGACAAAGTAAACAGTTCTATGATAGCAAAGTTCTAGAAAAAATTAAGGAAGAATTAGAGCTAAAAGCTTAGAATTTAAAAGAGTTATAAGTTGTAATATATTTTATTAAATATTAAGTAAAAGAAAATTTTTTGGTTTATTAGTCGTTTTCATAACAAATATAAGTAATGTATATTGACGACAACAAAAATATATAATATTATCTAAATGGGTGTGTTTAGGAGGTGAAAGAATGTTTGAAAAGATAAGAGAAATCATTGCTGATAAGCTAAGCATTAATGAAGACGAAATAACTATGGATTCAGCATTTTTAGAAGACTTAAATGCAGATTCTTTAGATATAGTTGAACTTATAATGGCTTTAGAAGATGAGTTAGATATGGAAATTCCAGACGAAGACGCAGAGAGCTTCGTAACTGTTGGTGATGTAGTTAAATTTGTAAAGTCACATGTTGAGGAATAAATAAAATCCCGCAGTATTTGCGGGATTTTATTTATAAAGTACTTTTATTAAAAATCGAAATAGTTTATTCTTGAATTTGTTTATATAAGCAAGTTGAAGAATAAACTTGAAGGAGTGTAAATAATGAATAATTTCTATCAGAAGGAAGCTGAAGATATAATAGGTATTAAGTTTAATGAGCCTAAATTATTACTTACAGCTTTAACTCATTCATCTTATGCTAATCAACATAGAGATGAAGAATATAATGAAAGATTTGAATTTTTAGGAGATGCGATTCTTCAAGTATGTATTACTGAGTATTTATTTTTAAATTATAAAGAAAAAAGTGAAGGGGAATTAACTAAGATTCGTAGTTTAATTGTTTGTGAAAACTCTTTATATGAAATAGGGAAATCCTTGAACTTAGGTTACTTATTAAGAATGAGCAAAGGTGAAGAATTAACTGGAGGAAGAGAAAGAATATCTTTAATAGCCGATGCCGTAGAAGCTTTAATAGCAGCTATATATTTAGATAAAGGATTAGAGTTTACAAAAGATTATATTATAGTTAGATTTGAAGATATAATAAAGCGTGCCATAAATAATGATATAATATTAGATTATAAGACTAGATTGCAGGAATATCTTCAAAAAAATGGAGAAATATCTATAGTTTATGAGCTTATTAAGTTTGAGGGACCACCACATAGAAGAAAATTTTATACAAAGCTTATAATTGATAATAATGAACTGACTTGTGGTGAAGGTTATAGCAAGAAAGAGTCAGAACAGAATGCAGCAAAAGCAGCATTAAAGGTTTTGGAGGATAAGAATGAGTAAGAATTATTATATAATTCCTGTTTTTATTTCTCATCAAGGATGCCCACATCAATGTGTTTTTTGTAATCAAGATAGAATAGCAGGAAAGTATGAGGAAGTTTTTGCTAGTGATGTTAGAAAAATTATAGATGAATATTTAGAAACTATAAATAGTAAAGGTGCTACTATAGAAGTGTCATTTTTTGGTGGTACATTTACTGCAATTGATGTTAATAAGCAAAAGGAATTATTAGAAGTTGCTAGAGAATATAAGCAAAAAGGTCTAATACATAAAATAAGATTATCAACAAGACCAGATGCTATATTACCTTATATCTTAGGATATTTAAAGGAATATAAGGTTGATATAATAGAACTTGGAGTTCAATCATTAGATGATGAGGTTTTAAGAAAAGCTGGTAGAGGACATAGTGTTAATGATGTAGTAGTTGCATCTAAGCTTATTAAAGAAGCAGGGTTTACTTTAGGTCATCAAATAATGCCTGGATTGCCAGGAGATAGTTTTGAAATTGATATAGAAACTACTAAAAAATCAATTGAGATGAAGCCAGATATATGTAGAATATATCCATCATTAGTTATTAAAGATACACCTATGGAGGATATGTATAATAGAGGGGATTATGTACCATACTCTCTAGATGAAGCTGTATATATTTCAGGTGAAATGCTTAAATTATATAATGAAGCCAAAATAAAAGTAATTAGAATTGGTTTACAACCAACAGATACTATTACTACAGGAAAAGATATAGTAGATGGACCTTTCCATCCAGCTTTTAGGGAATTGGTTGAAGGTCACTTGATTTGTGAAACTTTAGACAAAAAATGTCCAAAAGAAAAGGATATTATAGTTGAAATCAATGAAAAAGATGTTAGTAAATTATATACTAATAAAAAGCAGTATTTTAAAAAGTTTTTAGCTAATAGAGAAGGAAAGGTATATGTTAATACTAACAATAAGGTGAAAAAGGGAAGAGTTAAGCTAACAATTATTGAGAAGAGAGAGGAATTTAAAATATAATTGTTGAAGTTTAAACTTTAGTAGTTAAAATAATAAAAGATATGAATTAAGGTGACAAGGGGCAAAGGGTATATAGCAAGAGAAATAATATTCTTGTTTATGATCTTTGAATCTTGTCATTGTTTTATTGATATTTCCTTAGCTTTGCTATAAACTAAAGAAAGAATGGAGTGAGAGTTATTATGAAAGCAAAGACAAGAGAAAAAATGATGTATATAATTACTATTTTTATGCTTATAGTATTTTTACTAAGTTTAGTACCAGCTTTTATATAAAAAGATAAGGAGTGTATTTATGTTTTTAAGGTCACTTGAGATACGTGGATTTAAATCTTTTGCAGATAAGACTGAATTGAGATTTAAAAAGGGAGTAACTGCAGTTGTTGGACCTAATGGTAGCGGAAAAAGTAACGTTTCTGACTCAGTAAGATGGGTGCTTGGAGAACAAAGTGTCAAAAATCTTAGAGGAGGTAAAATGGAAGATGTTATTTTTTCAGGAACACAATTTAGAAAACCTTTAGGCCTTGCACAAGTATCTCTTACTTTAGATAACTCAGATGGAACATTATCAACAGATTACAATGAAGTAACAGTAACTAGAAGAATATTTAGATCTGGTGAAACAGAGTATTTAATTAATAATCAAAAATGTAGATTAAAGGATATTACTGAATTATTTATGGATACAGGTATAGGTAAGGAAGGATATTCGATAATTGGACAAGGTAAGATTGATGCAATATTAAGTGGTAAGCCAGAAGAAAGAAGAGCTTTATTAGAAGAAGCAGCTGGAATTGTGAAATATAAGTCTAGAAAAGAAGAAGCTGAAAAGAGACTGGATAACACTGATAGTAATTTAGTTAGAATTAGAGATATAATAGCAACTTATGAAGAGAGACTTGAGCCACTAAGAATAGAAAAGGAAAAAGCAGTAAAATATAAAGCTTTAGCAGAAGAATTAAATGTAAAAGAAGTTTCTATATTAGTTAATCATATTGATAGAGTCTCAAAGGATATAGATGCTTTATCTAGTGAAATAGAGAAAAGACAAGAATCAATAGATGCCAAAAGGGAAAAACTTAAGGCTCATAAGAATGTTTTAGATGATTTGCAAAGAAAAATAGAAAATATAGAAAAGAAAAATAAATTAGAAAAAGAAGAGTATTATACAAAAAAAGAAGAGGCTACAAATCATATAAGAGATATTGAGCTTTTTAAAGAAAGAGTTAATAACTTTAAATCATTAATAGAAAAAGAAGAAAATGAAATAAGTATTTTAAGGGATGATTTAGAGAAAGTTACCTTAGAAAAGAAAGAATTAGAAGAAAAGTTAAATGAAAAGAGTAGAGAAAGTAAGGATAAAGGCTCAGAAATTAGAAATGTAGAAAGATTAATTGAAGAGATAACTATAAAAATTGATAAAATAGAAAAAGAACTTAATATTTTAAAAAATAATGAGTTTGAAATTATATCTAGGAATTCTGATATTAATAATAGAATTCAAACCTTACAAAAAGAAATAAATCAAAAAAATGATATACAGGAAAGTTTAGATAAATCAATAGTTACTTTAGAAGGAAATTTAGCTATTAATATAGGAACTATAGACGAAGTTAAGTTAAAACTTATACATACAAAAGATAATATTTCTAAATTAGAGGAAGAAGTAGTATCAGTGAGAAAAGAGTTATCAAAAACTCATTCACTTTTAAATAATCAAGATAATAAGCTTAAAATGTTATCAAAAAAAATTAATGAATCAGAAGCTACTCATAATACTTTAGAAAATTTAGAAAAGCATTATGAAGGATATAATAGAACGGTAAAGAACTTAATGGATCATGTTGAAAAAGGTAGAGTTCAAGGAATAAAAGATATAAAAGTACTTGGTGAAATTTTTGAAGTTGAAAAGAAGTACGAAGTTGCTATTGAGATAGCTTTAGGAGGATCAATATCCAATGTAATAACAGTTAATGATACTGATGCTAAAAACTTAATTTCATATTTAAAAAGTAGAGGGTTAGGTAGAGCTACATTTTTACCTTTAAATATTATTAGAGGGAAAAAACTAGATGTACCTAATGACATTAAAAGTGCTAAGGGTTATATAGGAATTGCCTCAGAAATTCTAAAATATGATGTAAGATATAAAGGTGTAATAGAATATAATTTAGGTAGAACTATAATTGCTGAAAATATGGATTGTGCACTTAATATATCTAAAATTGGTAGACATAATTATAAAATAGTGACTTTAACTGGTGAAGTAATTAATCCAGGAGGTGCTTTAACTGGAGGTAGTATCCAAGGTAAAAATGCTAATCTTTTAGGTAGAAAAAGAGAAATTGAAGAACTAGCTAAAAATATATTAAAGCTAAAAGAAGAATATAATAATGAAGTTTCTAAATTTAATGAAATAAAGCTAAAAATAAAGCAGTTAGATGATGATATATTAAATAAAAGAGAAGAAGTTCATAGTAAAAATATAGAGTTAACAGTATTAGAAGGTGAAATAAAAAGCCTTGTAAATGATGGAGATAAGTTAAGTAAAAATATTGAAAACTCTAAGAAACAAAAAGAAGAAAATAATAATATAATTAAATTATTATTAGAAAAGTTAGAAAATAAAAAAGAAGAACTTAATAAGTTGGATGTTAAAAGTGCAGAAAGAAAAGAGAAGGTTAAATTAATTGAAGAAGAACTTGTTAATAATAATATTGAAAGAGATTCTTTAAAAGAAAAGTTAGTTAATTTAAAGGTTAATAGTGCAACTTTAGAAGAAAGTCTTCAAGGACAAAGAATGCAATTATCTTCTAAGAACTTAGAAATAAGAGAAAAAGAAAACAAGATAAAACATTTACAAAATGAAATTTCTATTAAACATAATAATATTAATTCTTTATCTGAAAATGTTAAAAATAAAGAAAATATATTAAAAGAAATAGAAGAAAGAGTTTTAGAACTAGAAAATTCCTTTAGAGAAGATGAAATTATTAAGGTTGAACTTAAAGAAAGTCATAAGGCTAAGGAAAGTGTAACTAATGAAATAATAGAAGTAATAAGAGTAGAAGAAAATGAGTTAAACAAAAGGGCCATACAACATGCTAAAATAGAAAGTGAACAAGAGTCCCTTTATAACAGATTAAATAGTGAGCTTAATTTAACTCTTGCTGAAGCAAAGGAGATAGCTATTAGTGTTGAAAATATAAATACACTTAAAGATGAAATTTATATATTAAAATCAAAGATATCAGCTTTAGGAACAGTTAATTTATCTGCTATAGTAGAATATGACGAAGTATGTGAAAAGTATGAATTTATGTCATCACAAGAGTTAGATTTGCAAAAAGCAAAAGAAGAGCTTATAGAAGTTATAAATGAAATGACTATTCAAATGCAAGAGTTATTTAAAGAGAATTTTAAAATATTAAATGAAAATTTTGGAGAAACTTTTAGAGAGTTATTTAAAGGGGGTAATGCAGAGCTTATTTTAGGTGGCGATGATATTTTAAATTCTAATATAATAATAAATGTTGAACCACCAGGTAAGAAACTTCAAAATATAAACTTAATGTCTGGAGGAGAGAAGGTTTTATCTGCAATTGCTTTATTATTTGCAATATTAAAAATGAAGCCAACTCCATTCTGTATACTTGATGAAATAGAGGCTGCCCTAGATGATGCTAATGTTTATAGGTATGCGGAATTTTTAAAAGCTTTCTCAGAAAATATTCAATTTATAGTAATAACACACAGAAAAGGAACAATGGAAGCTAGTGATGTAATGTATGGTATAACCATGGAAGAAAAAGGTATATCTAAAGTAGTATCAGTAGACTTGTCGGAGAATTAGGAGGTAGTAATATGTTTGGTAAATTATTTAATAATCTTAAGACTGGATTAACAAAAACAAGAAATGCATTAACAGATAAAATAAATGAGGCTTTAAATTTAGCAGTAACAATTGATGAAGATTTATATGAAGAGTTAGAAGAAATACTTATTATGGCAGATATAGGTATGGATACTACAATGGAAATCATTGAAAGATTAAAGGATAAGATTAGAAAAGAAAAAATCAATGATGTTGAATTAGTTAGACCAGCTTTAAAGAGTGTAATTGCTGAAATGATGAAAGATGACAGTGAAGAAAGCTATGAAGAAAAAAGCGGAAAAGAAGTTATTTTAGTAATAGGTGTAAATGGAGTTGGGAAAACCACTAGTATAGGTAAATTAGCAGCTATGAATAAAGAAAAAGGTAAAAAAGTTTTACTAGCAGCTGCAGATACCTTTAGAGCAGGGGCTATAGATCAATTAGTTGTTTGGAGTGAAAGAGCAAAGGTTGATATTGTTAAGCATGAAGAGGGATCAGATCCAGCAGCAGTTGTATTTGATGCAATTAATGCTTCTAAGTCAAGAGGTGTAGATTTACTTATTTGTGATACAGCAGGTAGATTACACAATAAGAAAAATTTAATGGATGAATTAGGAAAGATTAATAGAGTAATAGATAGAGAACTTAGTGGTGCTAATAAGCAAACATTATTAGTATTAGATGGAACTACTGGACAAAATGCAGTAATTCAAGCTAAACAATTTATGGAGGTATGCCCTATAGATGGTATAGTTTTAACTAAGCTTGATGGAACAGCTAAAGGTGGGGTTGTAATTTCCATAAAGAATACTCTTAAAATACCTGTTAAATATATAGGTGTAGGTGAGGGTATTGATGATTTACAAGAGTTTGATGCAGAAAGCTTTGTAGAAGCACTTTTTTAGTTAGTAGTTAGTAGTGTTGAGTTATTAGTTAAGGATAAGATTGTTGTTGTAGTTCATAAAAATATATATTTTGTAAATTAGGTATGCACTAAATTTATTTCTTAACTAATAACTATTAAGTAATAAAAAATAAATTATAATTATTTATATACAACTTATAAAATTTATAAGCAGTAACTAAAAAAATTTGTTGCGAAAATTTGTATTAGTCATTAAAATAACTATAGATACCCAAGTGGTATGTTAAGAAATAATAGGAATAGTAAGAGTTTAGCACTTTAATTTGGGAATAAAAAAATAATTTAAAACTGTTAAGTAAAAATACTTGACACCTAATTATTATTCTGTTAGAATCTCAGATGTGGGTAAGGTGATATGCATGGAAGATAGAGTTGAGATTTCCTTATTAATGGATTATTATGGTCCATTACTTACGGAAAAACAAAAGAGTATCATGGAGCTATATTACAATGAGGATTTATCCTTAGCTGAGATTGCTGAATTAAACAATACGAGTCGCCAAGCGATTCATGACCTAATAAAAAGATGCTACAAACAATTTCTAGCCTATGAAAGTAAATTAAATTTACTTGAAAAGTCTTTAGAAAAAGAAAAGAAGATTTCAAAATTCTTAGATGAAGTTAATGAGAAGTATTCTTTGATGGATGAAGACTACATAAATTACAAAGAAACTCTAGAAAATTTATAGGCATAGGAGGGTTAACATGGCTTTTGAAGGTTTAGCTGATAAGTTACAAGAAACGTTTAAGAAACTTAGAGGCAAAGGTAAATTAGGCGAAAAAGATATTAAAGAAGCCATGAGAGAAGTAAAGCTTGCGTTATTGGAAGCTGACGTTAACTTTAAAGTTGTAAAAACTTTTGTTAAGAATGTTAGTGAAAAATGTGTTGGTAGTGAAGTTTTAGAAAGCTTAACACCTGCTCAGCAAGTCATCAAGATT
Organism: Clostridium sp. D43t1_170807_H7; assembly: GCF_015555905.1. Lineage (GTDB taxonomy): Bacteria > Bacillota > Clostridia > Clostridiales > Clostridiaceae > Clostridium. The sequence goes on along the minus strand of NZ_JADNLK010000010.1, from coordinate 65,241 downwards.
GTTAATGATGAACTTACAGATCTTATGGGAGGTAGTGAAAGTAAAATCAACTTCTCTAGTGTTGGACCAACTGTTATTATGTTAGTTGGACTTCAAGGAGCTGGTAAAACCACAATGGCTGGTAAACTTGCACTACAATTAAGAAAAGATAAAAATAAAAAACCTTTATTAGTTGCCTGCGATATATATAGACCAGCAGCAATTAAACAATTAGAGGTTGTAGGAAAGCAAATTGACATTCCAGTTTTCCAAATGGGTGATAAAATTAGCCCTGTACAAATTGCCAAAGAAGGTATAAAATACGGTAGGGAAAACGGAAATAATGTTGTAATTATAGATACAGCTGGTAGACTTCATATAGATGAAGAGCTAATGACTGAACTTAAAGATGTAAAGGCTGAAGTTAATCCTTCAGAAATCTTACTTGTTGTTGACTCAATGACAGGACAAGATGCTGTGAATGTTGCAGAAACCTTTAATGAAGCACTTGATATCTCAGGAGTTATATTAACAAAGCTTGATGGAGATACAAGAGGTGGAGCTGCTTTATCAATTAGACATATGACTCAAAAGCCAATTAAGTTTATTGGTGTTGGGGAAAAGATGAATGATTTTGAAGTATTCCATCCAGATAGAATGGCTAGTAGAATTCTAGGAATGGGTGATGTACTTTCATTAATCGAAAAGGCTCAAGAAGCAATTGATGAAAAAGAAGCTAAAGAGTTAGGTCAAAAGATGATGGAAAATGACTTTACTTATGATGATTACTTAACAGCCATGGAGCAAATGAAAAAGTTAGGATCATTAAGTAAAATCATAGATATGATACCAGGAGTGCCTAAGGAGATGAAGGAAATTGACTTTGATGCTGGTGAAAAACAATTAGCAAGAGTAAAGGCAATAATTTATTCAATGACTCCTAAGGAAAGAAAAAATCCAAAGCTTATAGTTGGATCATCTTCAAGAAAGAAGAGAATAGCTATGGGTTCTGGAACATCATTACAAGAAGTTAACAAACTCATAAAAGGACATGAAATGATGAGAAAGCAAATGAGGCAGATGAAATCATTAACTAAAAAGTCCAAGAAAGGTTTATTTGGTAAATTACCTTTTTAAGAGTTTATATATATAACCCTTTAAAGGAGGTGAAATTAATGGCAGTAAAAATCAGATTAAGAAGAATGGGTGCTAAGAAAGCTCCTTTCTACAGAGTTGTTGTTGCTGATTCTAGAAGCCCAAGAGATGGAAGATTCATCGAAGAAATCGGGTACTACAATCCAATAACTGAACCAGCTGAAATCAAAATCGATGAAGAAAAAGCTACAAAGTGGATAAACAATGGTGCACAACCTACAGACGTAGTTAAGAGACTATTCAACACAGTAGGACTTAACAAGTAATTTTTGGGAGGTGAACTCTGCAAAATACATATACAATTAGTACATAGTATTTGCAGACTCTTATGAAAGATTTAGTTGAAATAATTGCTAAATCCCTAGTGGATAATCCAAATGAAGTTCATGTAAATGAAATTCAAGGAGAGCAGGACTTAATTCTTGAATTAAGGGTTGCTCCTGAAGATATGGGTAAGGTAATCGGTAAGCAAGGTAGAGTAGCGAAAGCTATTAGAACCGTAGTAAAAGCCGCAGCACTAAACGAAAATCAAAAAGTAGTAGTTGAAATTATCGATGTAAAGAGTTAGGATTTTCCTAACTCTTTTTTTATTCGACAAAAAACGGTGCACCTCCGGGGTTGATACATATATTGGAATTGGTGCAGAGATAAGTAATAATTATTTTGCTAAAATATAAAAAGTTTGATATAAATAATATAGGAAAAAAATTAAGTTAACATAAGAGGTGAATTTAGTGAGTAAAAATTTAAAAGTAGGTAAGATAGTAAATACTCATGGTTTAAAAGGTGAAGTTAAGGTTATTCCATTAACAGATGATATGAGAAGATTTGATGACTTAGAACATGTTTTAATTAATGGTAAAGAAGTTAAGATAGAAAAGTGTAAATATCAAAAGGATAGAGTTATAGTTAAGCTTGAAGGTATAGATAAAATAGAAGATGCAGAAAGACTTAAAGAAAAATTCATGGAAGTAGAAAGAGAAAATGCAGTTGAGCTTGAAGAAGATTGCTATTTCTTAGCAGATTTAAGAGAGTGTACAGTATTTGATACTGAAGGAAAAGAGCTTGGTAAGATCTATGATGTTATACAAACTAAAAATAATGATGTATATTGGATAAGAAAACCAAAAGAATTATTAATACCTGTATTAAAAAGTATAGTACTGGATATTAATATAGATGAAAGAAAGATTACAATAAGACCAGTAGGAGAATGGATGGATGAAGATTAGTATTCTAACTCTATTCCCAGAGATGTTTGATATTTTTAATCATAGTATAATAGGGAAGGCTCAAGAAAAGGAGTTAATTTCAATCGAGACTTTAAACATAAGAGATTATACGTTAAATAAGCATAAAAAGGTTGATGATTATCCTTATGGTGGTGGAGCTGGTATGGTAATGGCAGCACAGCCTGTTGTGGATTCTATAAGAGCTTGTAAAGAAAAAAATAATGGGAAAGTAATTTTTCTAGGACCAAAAGGTAAAACTTTTAATCAAGAGATGGCAGAAGAGTTATCTAAGGAGGAAAATTTAATTTTCCTTTGCGGACATTATGAAGGTATAGATGAAAGAGCTTTTAAAGAGGTTGATATGGAAATTTCTCTGGGAGATTTCGTATTAACTGGTGGAGAAATGGCTGCTATTCCTGTCATTGATTCTATTTTGAGATTAGTACCAGGAGTATTAAATAAATCTGAGAGTCATGAAGATGAATCATTTTCTGAAGGATTACTTGAATATCCTCAATATACAAGACCAGAAGTTTTTGAGGGGGAAAGTGTACCATCAGTATTATTATCAGGACATCATGAGAATATAAGAAAATGGAGAAGGCTACAATCTCTAGAGATAACGAAGAAAAGAAGACCAGATTTATACAAGGATATAATACTTACAAAAGAGGATAAAAAACTATTAAATAGTAAAAAATAATAACTTGAAATATAAAAAAACTTATGTTACAATAACTTTTGTGCTAGTACGGGCGTTCCGCTGTCAAAGAATTTGTTAAGAGCGTCAATTATCAATTTAGGAGGGAATGCACAATGAACGAAATATTAAGAGCTATAGAAGCAGAACAAATGAGAAACGATTTACCAAACTTCAATGTTGGGGATAACGTTAAATTACACGTTAAAGTTAAAGAAGGTAACAGAGAAAGAATCCAAATGTTCGAAGGTACTGTTATTAAGAGACAAAACGGTGGTTTAAGAGAAACTTTCACAGTAAGAAGAGTTGCTTACGGTGTTGGAGTTGAAAGAACTTTCCCAGTTAACTCACCAATCATCGAAAAGATGGAAGTTACAAGAAGAGGTAAAGTAAGAAGAGCTAAGTTATTCTACTTAAGAGATAGAGTAGGTAAGGCTGCTAAAGTTAAAGAATTATTAACTAGATAATTAAAAGTTAATAAAGATATGAAGGGACTTAGTATTAAGTCCCTTTTTGTTTGCAATAATATAAGTGAGATTCTAAATTTTAATTTAGTTAACCGAACTTACAACTTGGAATTTATGGAGAGTTGTTTCATAAGTGAGATTCTAAATTTTAATTTAGTTAACCGAACTTACAACTTGGAATTTATGGAGAGTTGTTTCATAAGTGAGATTCTAAATTTTAATTTAGTTAACCGAACTTACAACTTGGAATTTATGGAGAGTTGTTTCATAAGTGAGATTCTAAATTTTAATTTAGTTAACCGAACTTACAACTTGGAATTTATGGAGAGTTGTTTCATATAAAAAATAATTGTTAAGAATAAATAATATATATTTAAAAAAGGAGGATGAATTATGGCTACAATAAATTGGTTCCCAGGTCATATGAAAAAAACGAAGAGGGAAATACAAGATAATTTAAAACTTGTTGATGCTGTAATAGAAATTAGAGATGCTAGAATTCCTAGAAGTTCTGCAAATCCAGATATAGATAAAATTTGTGCAGGTAAGCCAAGATTAATTTTATTAAATAAAAGTGATTTAACAGAATCTAAGGTAACTAAAGAGTGGATAAATGAATTATCTAGTGAAACTGTTAAAGTTTTAGAAGTTAATTGTTTAAAAGGTCAAGGATTACAACAAATAAAGCCAGCACTTTTAGAGTTATTAAAAGAAAAACATGAGAGAGCTAAAGCTAAGGGATTAGTTAAGTTCATGATGAGAGTAATGGTAGTTGGTGTTCCAAACTGTGGTAAATCTACATTTATAAATAAGATGGCAAGAAATAATATTGCTAAAACTGGAGATAGAGCCGGTGTTACAAAGAGTAAGCAATGGATAAAAACATCATTTGATATGGAAATGTTAGATACTCCAGGGGTATTATGGCCTAAATTTGAAGATGAGAGAACAGCTTTAAACCTAGCATTTACAGGTGCTATTAAGGATGAAATAATGGATATAGAAGAATTAGCATATAAGCTTGTTGAAAGACTTCAAGAATATTATCCAGATAGATTAATAGAAAGATTTGGAATTGAAGAAATACAAGAGAATCCATTAGATAACCTTGATGCTATTGCTAGAAAAAGAGGATGTATAATGGCACGTAATGAAATTAATTATAATAGAATTGCTGTTATGCTTATTGATGAATTTAGAGGTGGAAAACTTGGGAAAATTTCTTTAGAACGTCCAGATGATGTTTTTGAGGAAGAAGAAGTTATAGTTAAGGAAGAAACTGAAAAAGAAAGAAAAAGAAGAATAAGAAAAGAAAAGAGAAACGAAAAGAAAAAGGAAAAAAGATAATGGATATATTAACTACAGATATTAGCAGTTTAAGTTTTAAATTTGTGAAAGAAAAAGTAGATGAAATAAACATAAATGAAGCTTATAATTCTAAAGAGTTAATTGAAATTATAAATATATTAAAAAGTGATAAAAGAAAAAATATTAATGGTTTAGGTGATAAGCTTCAAAAAGCTAAAGAAAAGATTGAAAATGAGATTAAAAGAGTTAGAAATATGTATAACTTTGATAAATCATTTGAAAATTATAATATTATTGCAGGAGTAGATGAGGTTGGAAGAGGACCTTTAGCGGGGCCTATAGTATCATGTGCTGTAGTATTAGATTTAAATGTTATAGATGAAGATTTAATTTTATGGATTAACGATTCAAAAAAATTAAATGAAAGAAAAAGAGAAGAATTAGCATCTATAATAAAAGAAAAAGCATTAGCATATTATATAGCATCTCGTGATTCTAAGGAAATTGATGAAAGAGGAATAGGTGTTTGTAATAATGAAGTTTTTCTAGAAGCTTGTAATAGCTTAAAAGTAAAACCAGATTTAGTGTTATCTGATGGATATACAGTAAAGGGAATACAAATTCCTAATAAATCTGTAATTAAGGGAGATACAAAATCTGCCTGTATTGCAGCTGCATCTATAGTAGCTAAAGTTTATAGAGATAATTTAATGAAGGAATATGCCGAAAAATATCCTTATTATGGTTTTGAAGAAAATGTTGGTTATGGAACTACAAAACATATAGAAGGAATAAAAGAGTACGGTCCTACAGAAATACATAGAATGTCATTCTTAACTAATATTCTATCTAATAGCTAGTAATTATAATAATCTAAATAAATTTGAGTTGATAATATCAGGTTTATAAATAAGGAAATTTAATTAATATGATCTAAATGCATCTTTTATATGATTTAATTTAAAAGATGCATTTGTGTTATTAAAAATAATTTCAATAATATCATAACGAACATTATAATTGTAATATTTTTTATATAATAAATAAATTTGAGATAATTTTATAATTTGTTTTTGTTTATAGTAGGTAACAGATTCCATTGGAATTCCAAAGGAGTTTGTATACCTACTTTTTACTTCGCAGAAAATTATAAGGTTGTTATTTCTACATATTATATCTATTTCACCATATTTATTTCTATAATTCATATCTAATATATTATATCCATTATTAATAAGAAAATCACGAGCTATACTCTCACCATAGTTTCCAATTGATTTATTATACTTTTTCATATTTTCACCTCTACACATAAGGATAGACTTTAATATTTTTTTTATTCAAATTAGGTTAAAGAAGTAAATCCATGTCAATAATGAAGAAAGTGAATATGGAAAGAAGGGATTGATTTAAAAGATGGCTTTGAAAATAATTAGTGCTACACATAGAGGTTTAGATGGTGTATTGATAAGTGTTGAAGTTGATATAACTAAGGGGATTCCTAGTTTCTCCATTGTCGGATTGCCAGATACATCAATTAAAGAATCTAAAGAAAGAGTAAGATTAGCAATAGTAAATAGTGGATATGAATTTCCATTAGGAAGAATTACTATAAATTTAGCTCCAGCAGATGTAAAAAAAATAGGAAGTCTTTTAGATTTGCCAATAGCTCTCGGAATATTGATGGTATCGGGACAAATTGAAGAAAAGTCATTAGATGATTATATAGTTTTTGGAGAGCTTTCTTTAAATGGTGAATTAAAGGGGGTTAAGGGAGCAGTACCAATTATTTTTGAAGGCGATAATAATAAAAAGCAAAATTTCATTTTTCCACTTGAAAATTTGAAAGAAATGAGGAGTTTTGTTTTAGGAAACTTTTTTCCTTTTAAAACATTAAATCAAGTAATATCATATATACAAAATGAAGATTTACTTCCATATAAAGGAGAGAAAAAGAAAAGAAATAAAGAAGTTTTTGTTAATAAATTTGAGGATATAATGGGACAATATACATCAAAAAAAGCTATGGAAATTGTAGCTGCTGGCAATCATAATATAATGCTATTTGGTTCTCCTGGATCAGGTAAAACAATGCTAGCAAAAGCTTTACCATCTATATTACCTCCTATGACTATAGAAGAACAGCAAGAGGTAGCAAAAATATATAGTATATCAGGATTGTGGAATGAGGGTTATAATATATCAAGACCTTTTAGAGCACCTCATAATACTATAACTAAAACAGCATTAATTGGGGGAGGGAGAGAGGTAAAGGCTGGTGAAATAACTTTAGCTCATAATGGGGTTTTATTTCTAGATGAAATATTAGAATTTAAAAAAGAAGTATTAGAGCTTTTGAGGCAACCTTTAGAAGATAAGGTGATAAATGTTTCAAGATTAAAGGAAAGTTATACATTACCAAGTAATTTTATATTAGTTGGAACTTTTAATCCATGTCCTTGTGGAAAGATGCTTGATTATGATACAGGATCAACATGCACATGTACTGAGCTAGAAAAGAAAAGGTATATAAATAGAATGTCTAGGGCTCTTTTAGATAGAATTGATATATTAAACTTTGTTCCAAGAATAAAATTAACTGAAATTGTTGGGGAAAAGGATAAAATCAATTCTGACAATATGCGACACAATGTAATTTTAGCAAGAGAAATTCAAAAAGAAAGGTTTAAGGGAACAAAATATAGATATAATTCTGAGATTGTAGGTAAAGATGTATTAAATTTATGTAACATTAATAAAAATGCTAAAAAGGTTTTAGAGGAATATTATCGTAGATATGATATAACCCTTAGAGGATATACTAAAATAATAAAAGTGGCTAGAACTATAGCAGATTTAGATTGTAGTAGTGAAGTAATGGATTATCATATTATTGAAGCTATCGGATTTAGAAAAAATATTTTTGGAGAAATAATATAGAAAGGATTCAAAATATGGATAAGTATAAAATATGGTTTATATCATTAAAAATATCTGATTCGTCTAAGATAAAGTTAATAGAAAAGTATAATAATGAAGAAAATATTTATAATAATATTGATAATATAATTAAAGAAAAATTATTGCATAAAAATTTTTTAATGCGATTAAGTGTTAAAAATAATATAGAACAAGAAAAATTAGAGGAATATTTATTTAAAAATCACATAAAGTATGTAACATATTCATCTAATTTGTATCCACAAAAACTAAAAAATATAACTAATCCACCATATGTTCTATTTTATAAAGGTGATATATCTTTATTTGATTATAATATGGTTGCTATTGTTGGAGCTCGAAAAAATACTAATTATGGAGAACAGGTTACTAAGTTTATAGCATCTGAATTATATAATATTTCATATGGTGTTGTAAGTGGTGTAGCTGCCGGAATAGATTCAATAGCACATAGAGAAATTTTAAGTAGAGGTGGAAAAACAATAGGTGTCTTAGGTTGTGGTATAGATGTTGTATATCCAAGATTCAACAAATATTTATATGATAAAATTTCTGAAAAAGGTCTATTAATATCAGAATTTTTACCAGGAACGAAACCAATGTCATATAATTTTCCACAGCGAAATAGAATAATAAGTGGTTTAAGCAATGGTGTAATTGTTATAGAAGCATCTAATAGAAGTGGATCACTAATAACAGTGGATTATGCATTGAATCAATCTAAAGATGTTATGGTTGTACCAGGGCCGATTTTTAATGAAACTAGTAAAGGATGTAATTTATTAATTCATCAAGGAGCACGACCTTTTTTAGGAAAAGATGATTTATATGAATTTCTTAATATAATTAAAAAAGAAAATAAAAATAATGCTAAAAATAGTATTAAAAAATGTTTGCTGGATGTAATAGGTAGAGAACCTATACATATAGATAAAATAGTTGGAAGTCTAAATATTGACAGGATAGCTTTATTTGAGTTATTATTTGAAATGCAAAATGAAAATGAAATTATTTGCCTACCAGGCAATTATTACGTAAAGATTAGTTAGAGTTTTAGGGGGGTAAAAGCTCCTAAGCGATAAATAGGAGTTGATGGTATGGGTCAGAATCTTGTTATTGTAGAGTCACCTGCAAAAGCAAAGACAATTAGTAAATATTTGGGGAAGAATTATACGGTTGAAGCCTCAATGGGGCATGTTAGAGATTTGCCTAAAAGCAAATTAGGTGTTGATATAGAAGATAATTTTAATCCAAAATATATAACTATTAGAGGAAAAGGCGAATTAATAGCTAAATTAAAAAAAGCTGCTAAGAAAGCAGATAAAATTTATCTTGCAACCGACCCTGATAGAGAGGGAGAAGCTATATCATGGCATTTAGCAAATATATTAAAAATTTCAGAAGATGATACGTGTAGAATAGTATTTAATGAAATAACTAAAAGTGCTGTGAAAGAATCAATAAAAGAAGCAAGAAAAATAAATTTAAATTTAGTTGATGCGCAACAAGCAAGAAGAGTGCTAGATAGACTTGTTGGTTATGAAATAAGTCCTATACTTTGGAAAAATGTTAAATGGGGACTAAGTGCAGGAAGAGTTCAATCAGCTGCATTAAAACTTATTTGTGATAAAGAGGAAGAAATAAAGGCCTTTGAACCAAAGGAATACTGGACAGTAGATTGTGTTTTAAAAAAGGAAAGAAAAAAATTCCCAATAAAATTAACAAAGTATGAGAATAAAAAAGTAGAAATAACAACTGAAGAAGAAGCACAGAAAATAATAAGAGAATTAGCGGAAAATGATTACAGAATAGATAAAGTTAAAAAAGGTAATAGATTAAAAAATCCATTACCACCATTTACAACTAGTACTTTACAGCAAGAGGCTTCTAAAAAGCTTAACTTTATGACTAAAAGAACTATGTCTATAGCACAAGCTCTTTATGAAGGGATCGATGTAAAAGGATATGGTACAGTAGGTTTAATAACTTATATGAGAACTGACTCTGTAAGAATTTCAGAAGAGGCACAAGGAAAAGCTATTGACTTTATAAAAGAAAGCTATGGAGAGGAGTATATTCCAGAAAAGCCTAGGGTATATAAAGGAAAGAAAAATATCCAAGATGCTCATGAAGCTATAAGACCTTCTCATATAGAAATAACTCCAGAGATAGCAAAAGCAAGTCTATCAGCAGAACAATATAAATTATATAGTTTAATATGGAAGAGATTTATTGCAAGTCAGATGACTTCATGTTCATTAAATACAAATAGTATTGATATAGTAAATGGAGCATATTCATTTAAGGCATCTGGTTCAACTATTAAGTTTGATGGTTTTATGAAGGTATATGATTATACAACTGAAGATGACGACAATGATGTATCATTACCAGTATTAGAGGAAGGTGAGATATTATTACCTGCATCTGTAGAAGGAAAACAACATTTCACTCAACCACCAGCAAGATATACAGAAGCATCATTTGTAAAATTACTTGAAGAAAAAGGAATAGGAAGACCAAGTACTTACGTTCCAACTATATCTACATTATTAAGTAGAGATTATGTTTCAAGAGAAAAGAAAAATTTAGTACCAACTGAATTAGGTTTTATAGTAAATAATATAATGTCAGATTATTTTAAACAAATAGTTGATGTAGATTTTACAGCTGATATGGAAAGAAAACTTGACTATATCGAAGAGGGTAGCGAAGAATGGAAGGAAGTAGTAGGAGAATTCTTTGCACCGCTTAAAATAGCTATAGATAAAGCAGAAAAAGAAATTTCGAAAGTTGTAATTGAAGATAAAGTAAGTGATGTTCCATGTGATAAATGTGGAAGAATGATGGTTATAAAACGTGGAAGATATGGTGCATTCTTAGCATGTCCAGGATATCCTGAATGTCATAATGCTAAACCAATAGTCGAGGAATTAGATGTTCCATGTCCAAAATGTGGAGGAAAGATATTAGCGAAGAGAAGCAAAAAAGGAAAGAAATTCTTTGGATGTTCTAATTACCCAAATTGTGACTTCGTAAGTTGGAATGAACCTATAAAAGAACCATGTTCAAAATGTGGTAGCTATATGACTATTAAGTATTCAAAGACTAAGGGTAAATATGCTGTATGTTCAAATACTGAGTGTGGAAATACAATGCCTTTAGAAGAGGATGCTGAAAAGAAAGATGATAAGTAAATAAACAATATTTGTCATAACTCTTGTCGAAAGGATGTAAAAATTGTTGTAAAAAAAAATCTTATATGATAGTATAAGATTAAGAAATAATATCTCAAAATTTTGATAATTTTGAAAATTAACAATTGAGTGATAAAGGTTATGATGGGGGGAGTATTTAATTGTCATCATTATTAAATAAAACTAGAAGATTAAATAAAATACTACAAAAGGGTGGCGCAGATCCAGTAGTATTCGATGATATATGCAAGCTTTTAAGTGAAGTATTAGCATGTAACGTATATATAATTAGTAGAAAAGGAAAAGTTTTAGGACATACTTTTTCAACAGACTTTGAGTGCGGAATAATGAAAAAGTATGTTTTAGAAGAAGGTAGATTTCCATTAGGATATAATGAAAGTCTATTAAAGATTACAGAAACTCTAGCAAATTCTAAGAGTAATGGTAATTGTGTATTTAAAGGAGAAGGTGCTTGTGAAGTTTCAAATAAAGTATCTACTATAGTGCCGATAGTAGGAAATCGTGAAAGAATGGGAACATTGCTTTTAGCAAGATTTGGAAAAGAATTTACGGATGAAGATTTAGTATTAGCAGAACATAGTACAACTATAGTTGGAATGGAAATGTTAAGAGCTAAACAAGATGAATTAGAAGAAGAGGCTAGAAAGAAAGCTGTAGTTCAATTAGCTATTGGAACTTTATCTTATTCAGAGTTAGAAGCTGTAGAGCATATATTCAATGAGTTAGAAGGAAATGAAGGTCTATTAGTTGCATCTAAGATTGCAGATAAAGTTGGAATAACAAGAAGTGTTATTGTAAATGCTTTAAGAAAATTTGAGAGTGCAGGTGTAATTGAATCAAGATCTTTAGGAATGAAAGGAACTCATATTAAGATTTTAAATGAAAAATTAGTAGAAGAGTTAAATAAGATAAGATAAAAAATAAGCTATACAAAAGTATAGCTTATTTTTTTATTATAAAGATGTAATAAAAACAAAAGAAAAATTAAGTAAATAAAGGGATAGATAATTAAATTTAGTTTTATATTTTTAAATTGGGATATAATATATAGTGAATCTTTTAAAGTGTTAGGAGTTAATGAGTTTTTTATGCTAACAATATAATAAATTTATAGTTTTATGACGTGAAAGAGAAAATATGCAAAAAATATGTTGCTAGGATATAAAGCTTATGATATACTAACCTAGGTAAATAAATACGCACACATCCTAATTTATAAAGTTGGTGCCTAATTTTAGGAAGCTTTATAAGAATGAAGGCTGTGGAGGAAAAACCAGGAGGTAACAAAATGTCAGTAATATCAATGAAACAATTATTAGAAGCAGGCGTTCACTTTGGACACCAAACAAGAAGATGGAACCCTAAAATGGCTCCATATATATTCACAGAAAGAAACGGAATATATATAATAGATCTTCAAAAGACAGTTAAGAAGGTAGAAGAAGCTTACAACTTCATCAGAGAAGTATCAACTGAAGGAAAAGACATTCTTTTCGTTGGAACTAAGAAGCAAGCTCAAGAAGCTATCCAAGAAGAAGCTATAAGATCAAACATGCACTTCGTAAACAACAGATGGTTAGGTGGTATGTTAACTAACTTCAAAACTATCAAAACTAGAATTAAGAGATTAGAAGAATTACAACAAATGGAACAAGATGGAACATTTGATGTTTTACCTAAGAAAGAAGTAATCAAGTTAAAAGGTGAAATGGAAAAATTACAAACTAACCTTGGTGGTATCACTAACTTAGATGTTAACAACATCGGAGCTATGTTTGTAGTTGACCCAAGAAAAGAAAAGAACGCTATATCAGAAGCTAAAATATTAGGAATCCCAGTAGTAGCTATAGTTGATACTAACTGTGACCCAGAAGAAGTTGATTACGTAATTCCAGGAAACGACGATGCTATCAGAGCTGTTAAATTAATAACTGCTAAATTAGCTGATGGAATCATCGAAGGAAGACAAGGCGAACAATTAGCTGAATAATAATTTTAAGAGGTAGGTGAGGGAAACTTCATTTACCTTTTAACCTAAAATATGGTTTACATTTAATGTTAAGGAGGAATTCAATAATGATAACTGCTAAATCAGTTAAAGAATTAAGAGAAATGACTGGTGCAGGAATGATGGACTGCAAAAAGGCTTTAGTTGAAACAGAAGGAAACATAGAAAAAGCTGTTGAATTTTTAAGAGAAAAGGGATTAGCTGCTGCTGCTAAAAAAGCTGGTAGAGTTGCTGCTGAAGGTATCGTTAAGACTTTCGTTTCAGCTGACAAGAAAACTGCTGCTATGGTAGAAGTTAACTGTGAAACTGACTTCGTTGCTGCTAACGAAGAATTCGTTTCATTTGCAACAAAAGTTGCAGAAATGGCTGCTAACACTTCAGCTACAACTGTTGAAGAATTAGTTGCTGAAAAATTTGATGGTGAATCTACTGTAACTGAAGCTTTAACAGCTTTAATCGCAAAATTAGGCGAAAACATGACAGTAAGAAGATTTGTTAAATTCAACATAGAAAACGGAGCTATAGCTAGCTACATCCACGGTGGTGGAAGAATCGGTGTTATGGTTGAAGTTGCTAGTGAATCTACAGACGTTGCTGCTTTAGAAGAAGTTGCTAAGGAAGTTTGTATGCAAGTTGCTGCTGCAAATCCTCTATTCTTAAGCAGAGAACAAGTAGATAACGAAGCTTTAGAAAAAGAAAAAGAAATCTACAGAGTTCAAGCATTAAATGAAGGAAAACCAGAAAATATCGTTGAAAAAATGGTAATGGGAAGAATTCAAAAGTACTACAAAGAAGTTTGTCTTTTAGATCAAGCATGGGTTAAAGATGGAGATAAGTCAATATCTAAATTCTTAGAAGAAAAATCTAAAGAAGTTGGTTCTCCAATAACTGTTACAAGATACGCTAGATTCGAAAGAGGAGAAGGTATCGAAAAAGTTGAAGAAGACTTCGCTGCAGAAGTTGCTAAGACTATGGGTATGTAATATCAAGAGAACACTTTGGTGTTCTCTTTTTTTAAGGAAAAGAGTACATATATAGCAGGAGGGATTACAATGGCAAATATTGAATATAAGAGAGTAATGTTAAAGATATCAGGTGAAGCTTTATCAGGCGCAAATGGATTTGGATTTGACTTTGATATAGTAGGAAGAATTGCAAGAGAAGTTAAGACTTTAGTAGATATGGATGTTGAAGTTGGTTTAGTTGTAGGTGGCGGAAACATATGGAGAGGTAGAACTGGTGAAGGTATGGACAGAACTACAGCAGACCATATGGGAATGTTAGCTACTTGTATAAATGCATTAGCACTTCAAGATGCTTTAGAAGGTATAGGAGTTAAAACAAGAGTACAAACTGCTATAGAAATGAAAGAAATAGCGGAACCTTTTATAAGAAGAAGAGCTGTTAGACATTTAGAAAAGGGAAGAGTTGTGATTTTTGGGGCTGGTTCAGGAAATCCATATTTCTCAACTGATACAGCTGCAGCATTAAGAGCAGCTGAAATAGAAGCAGATGTAATTTTACTTGCTAAAAATGTTGATGGTGTATATGATAAGGATCCAAATAAGTTTGCAGATGCTAAAAAATATGATAAACTAACATATATGGAAGTAATTGAACAAGGATTACAAGTAATGGATACAACAGCAACTACATTATGTATGGATAATAATATTCCAATATTAGTTTTTGGTATTAGTGAAGAAGGTAATATCAAAAAGGTAATGGAAGGAGAAAAAATAGGTACAATAGTATCTAAATAATAGGGAGGATTATATGATAAAAGAATTATTAAGTACAGCAGAGTCAAAAATGCAAAAGACTATTTCTGTTTTAACTTCAGATTTAACAACATTAAAAGCTGGTAGAGCTAATCCAAAGATGCTTGATAGAATACAAGTAGAAGCATATGGTGGATTATGTCCAATCGAACAAGTTGGTAATATTTCTGCTCCAGAGCCAAGAATGTTAGTTATAACTCCTTGGGATAAGTCATTATTAAAGGATATAGAAAAAGCAATTTTAAAATCTGACCTAGGAATTAACCCATCTAACGATGGATCTATAATTAGATTATTAGTTCCTGAATTAACAGAGGAAACAAGAAAAAATCTTGTTAAGAATGTTAAAAAGTTAGGTGAAGATGCTAAAGTAGCAATTAGATCTATAAGAAGAGATGCTAATGAAAAGATTAAGGCATTAAAAAAGGATGGACATATTTCAGAAGATGAAGTTAAAAAAGGTGAAGAAGCTGTTCAAAAGAAAACAGATCAATTTGTTAAAGAAATAGATTCACTTGTTGTAGCTAAGGAAAAAGAGATTATGTCAATTTAAAACCTGCTATTTAGCAGGTTTTTTTCTTAATTGAAATTCTAAGTTTTAACTAATGCGATAAAATTATGACTTACTGTGTTAAAGTTAGCTAGTTAATAATAAAAAAGAATTTATATTTTAAAATTAAAAAAGTATTTTAATAATTAAGAAAAACTTTAGGATACGGGTTTTATATAAAGTAAATTGGAGGCAAGAAAGGAAATGTTTAATTTTTTTAAAGCTAGTAAGAATAATGAAGAATTAAATATAGAGTTAGATGAGAAAAATATTCCTCAACATGTAGCAATAATCATGGATGGAAATGGAAGATGGGCAAAGCAAAGAAACATGCCTAGAACTATGGGACATAAAGCAGGAGTTGAAACTATAAGAAGAATAGTGAAAGAAGCTGATAGATTAGGCATAAAATTTATCACCTTATATGCATTTTCAACTGAAAATTGGAAAAGACCAAAAGATGAAGTTAATGCTTTAATGAAATTATTAGTTCAGTATTTAAAAAGTGAAGTTGGAGAGCTACATAAAAATGGAGTTATATTACGAGTTTTAGGTGATATAAGTCAACTTCAAGAGGAATGTAGAAAAGAAATTGAAGATTCTATAGAGTTAACAAAAAATAATACAGGATTAGTATTAAATGTTGCCTTTAATTATGGGGGAAGAGATGAAATAGTAAGAGCTGTAAAAAATATAGTTACTGATATTGAAAATGGGAAGATAAATAAAGGAGATATTACAAAGGAAAGATTTTCAGATTATTTATATACAAATAATTGCCCAGATCCAGATTTAATAATAAGACCTTCAGGTGAGCAAAGAATAAGTAATTTCTTATTATGGCAATGTGCATATTCAGAATTTTGGTATTCAAATGTAAATTGGCCAGATTTTAGTGAAAGAGATTTACAACAGGCGATATATGATTATCAAAATAGGGATAGAAGATATGGTGGAGTATAGTTAAAGGAGGTTAGAAGTTTGAAGTTAAATAGTAGATATTTAGGAGCTATTGTACTTGCTCCGTTATTGATTTTTGTACTTTTAGGTGGATTACCACTAAAGTTATTTACTATAGCATTATCTGTATGTGGATTATATGAGTTCTATAATGCATTAAAGACAAAGGAAATAAAAAGTATTCCTATAATTAGTTATATATTACTGGTTATTTATTATGCATTGAATAATGATTTTGAAAAGATGATGTATATTTTAGTTATATCTATGGTAATAGCATTAATAATACCTATAATTGATTTAAAATATTCATTTGTAGATGTAGCTATAACTTTTTTAGGATTTATTTATGTTGTAATATTATTCAGCTTTATTCTATTAGTTAATGAAAAAGTTGGTGGACAATTTTTAGTATGGCTAATATTTATTGGATCATGGCTTTCTGATACAGTAGCCTACTATTTTGGTAGATTCTTTGGTAAGCATAAACTTTGTCCAAAGGTAAGCCCTAAGAAAACAATTGAAGGCTCAATTGGTGGATTTTTAGGTGCTACTCTTGGATGTGGATTATTTGGTATAGCAGTTAGTGCATATGTTCCACAAGTAAATATAATTCATTTCTTCTTAATAGGAGCGCTATGTGGAATAATGGGCCAATTTGGAGACTTAGTTGCATCATCTATTAAAAGATTTGTTGGTCTAAAAGACTATAGTAATCTTATTCCAGGACATGGTGGTATATTAGATAGATTTGACTCTATTTTGTTTAATGCAGTAGTTGTTTTTTACTATTTAACATTTATAGTAGGAATTTAATAAGATTAGGATACAATAGTTTAACTCTTGTATCCTTTTGTGTTTTATAATTGAAATATAGTCTAAATTACAAGACATGCTAATAAATTAATAATGTAATATGTTGCGAGATTAATTTAAATTAGGAGGAAAAATGAGGTTATATAATGGGTATAAAAAACATTATCAATATAGGACATTAGTTGATTTATTATTTTTATTATTAATATTTGTAATTATAACATTTATAATAAAAAATTATTTTAAGCCTTTTATGACTATTTTAGTTTTAATGGTTATATCAACACCGGTATACGATATTATAAAAAAGGTAATTAATAAAAAAGAGATTACTGGGGCTTTGACTATTTTAATAATAAATATATTTTTATTTTGTTTTATATTTTATTTTGGAAACTCTATAATAGATTTAGTACAAAGTTTTTATAGTGAACATCTAGATGGAATAAAAGAGTTTATAGAAAATCTTAGTAAGGTATTTAATATTGATATAGAAAAAATAATAACAAGTAATTCACATAGTTTAACTTCCTTAACTTTTAAAAGTGGTTTAGCAGTAACAGGGCAAGGTATTCTATCTTACATAATTGCAAATATCTGTGTGTATTTTATTTTGATTGATAAAAAATTATTTTTAAGATTATTAAATTGTTTATTACCTTATGATATTGTAGATACTATAAGAGTAAAAAAGAATAATTTGAGAGAAGTAGTAAAAATTGAATTAAAGTTAGTAATCATATGTATGATTATTACTATTATAGGATTTAAAATTTTAAGAGTTCCTAGTGCTATATTTTTAGGTTTTGTATGTGGTATATTAGATATATTACCATATGTAGGAACTATAATTGTATTTATTCCAATTATAATATACAATATAATAATGAAGGAATACTTACTAGTAGTTGGATTAATAGCATTATATTTATTATTGCAAGTAGTAAGAGAAATATTAGAACTTAAGTTTCTTAGCTCTAAATTAGATATCCATCCATTAGTAGTAATGCTTTCAATGTATATAGGTGCAGAAGTATTCGGAATAATAGGATTATTAATAGGACCTATATACTGTTTAATTGCAAAAGATATAATATACGAAGGAACATTATAGGAGGTATTAATGAAAAATATTTCAATTTTAGGGGCAACGGGTTCCATAGGAACTCAGACTCTAGATGTAATAAGAAATTCAGATGAAAAAATTAATCTTATTGGGATTACTGCAAATTCTTCCGTTGATAAGATTAAGGAAATAATAAGAGAATTTGAACCTAAATATGTAGCTATGATGGATGAAAATTCAGCTAAGTCTATTGAGGAATTTTGTAGTAAGGAATATCCTAATATACAAGTTTTTAATGGTATAGATGGATTGATTAAAGTTGCAACTTTAGAAGAAATTGATACTGTAGTAACGTCAGTAGTGGGTATGATAGGGTTAAAACCTACAATGGCAGCAATAGAAGCCAAAAAAGATATAGCTTTAGCTAATAAGGAAACATTAGTTGTTGCTGGAGAACTTGTCATGAATAAGGCAAAGGAAAACAACGTAAAAATATTACCTGTAGATTCAGAACATAGTGCTATATTCCAAAGCTTAAGTGGATATAAAAATAAAGATATAAACAAGATATTACTAACTGCATCTGGAGGTCCATTTAGAGGAAAGACTATTGAGGACTTGAAAGATGTAACAGTTAAAGAAGCTCTTAAACATCCAAAGTGGAACATGGGACAAAAAATATCTATAGATTCAGCTACATTAATGAATAAAGGACTAGAAGTTATAGAGGCTCATTTCTTATTTGATTGTGACTATGATAATATTGAAGTTATTGTTCATCCACAAAGTATAATTCATTCTATGGTTGAATATAAGGATGCTAGCGTTATTGCTCAGCTAGGATCTCCAGATATGAGGTTACCTATTCAATATGCATTAAACTATCCAGAAAGAAAAGCTATGATAGCAAATCCAGTTAATTTTTATGAATTAGGTGCATTAACTTTTGAAAAGCCAGATTTAGAAACATTTAAATGTTTAAGATTTGCATATGAAGCAGGTAAAATTGGAGGGTTAGCACCTACAATATTAAATGGTGCTAATGAAGAGGCTGTAGCTTTATTATTAAAGGAAAAAATAAAATTCTTACAAATTGCAGAAATAATAGAAGAATGTATGAACGTATTTAAAGAAAATTATTATGATGAATTAACTCTAGATAATATTATAGAGTTAGATAAAAAGGTTAGAGAGTATATAAGAATGAAATGGGAGTTAGGAGTGAAGTAAGTGTATATTATAATGGCTATATTAGGTTTTAGTTTATTAATAATTGTTCACGAGTTAGGACATTTTATTATGGCTAAGGCTAATGGAATAAAAGTAGAAGAATTTTCAATTGGGATGGGACCAGAGATTTTTTCTAAAAAGGGGAAGGAAACTCAATATTCATTAAGATTATTTCCTATTGGAGGATATGTAAAAATGCTTGGTGAAGAAGAAGATATTGACGATGAGAGAAGTTTTTCTAGCAAATCACCATTAAGAAGAATTAGTGTTATAATAGCTGGTGTTACAATGAATGTTATATTTGCAATTATTGCATTTGCGATTATAATAAGTAATAGGGGGTATACAGAACCAGTAATAAGTAAATTAGTTGATAACTCTGCAGCTATAGAAGCTGGATTAGAGGTTGGAGATAGAATATTAAGTATAGATGGATCAAAGGTATTTACTACTACTGATATTTCAATGGGAATTCAAATGGCAAAAGGTGATTCAGTAGATTTAGTAGTAAATAGAAATGGCAATAAAGAAAATATTACTGTTACTCCAAGATTAGTTGAGGAAGATGGAAGTCAAATATATCAAATAGGATTTTCTTATACACCTGTTGAAAATCCAACAATAATTCAGTCAATTAAAGAGTCATTTAATGAAACTATTTCATTAGTAACTCAAACTTATAAGAGTTTAGTAATGATGGTTACTGGAAAAGTAAACTTTAAGACTGATGTTGGTGGTCCAGTTACAATAATAAAAATGTCAACAGAAGTTGCTAAAAGTGGTTTATTATCATTAACATATTTCTTAGGTTTCCTTAGCATTAACTTAGCAGTATTTAATTTATTACCTTTCCCAGCCTTAGATGGAGGATGGACAGTTATTTTATTAATTGAACTTATAACTAGAAGAAAAGTTCCAGATAAAATAGTTGGAGCAGTAAATTATGTAGGATTTATGGTGCTAATAGGATTTATGATAGTAGTAACATTAAAGGATATATTATTCCCTATTAGTTTATAGGAGTGAAAAAATGGAAAGAAAACTTACTAGAAAAGTTAAGGTTGGATCGGTTTATGTTGGTGGGGATTCACCAGTGTCAATTCAATCTATGACTAATACAGATACAAGAAATGTAGAAGCTACATTGGATCAAATAAGAGCTCTTCATGTAGCAGGTTGTGAAATAATAAGATGTGCTGTTCCAGATATGGAAGCAGCCGAAGCAATAAAGGATATTTGTGCAGGTTCTCCAATGCCTGTAGTTGCAGATATACATTTTGACTATAGATTAGCATTGAGATGTGTTGAAAATGGAATTAGTGCAATTAGAATTAATCCAGGTAATATTGGAAATGTAGAGAGAGTAAAAGCTGTTACAGAAGCTTGTAAGGCTAAGAATATTCCAATAAGAATAGGTGTTAATTCTGGTTCTTTAGAAAAAGATATATTAGAGAGAGATGGGAAACCAACTGCTAAAGGTCTTGTTGAATCAGCATTAAGACATGTTAAAATATTAGAAGACTTAGGTTTTTATGATATAGTTATTTCAATCAAGTCTTCAGATGTTCCTATGATGATTGAAGCTTATAGATTAATGAGTAGTAAATGTAATTATCCTCTTCATTTAGGAGTTACTGAATCAGGTACTGTCTTTAGAGGAACTATAAAATCAACACTTGGAATAGGAACTTTATTAGCAGAAGGAATAGGAGATACTATAAGAGTATCATTAACTAGCGATCCAATAGAAGAGATCAAAGTAGCAAAGGAAATGTTAATTGCTTTAGGTTTAAGAAAGCAAGGAATGACATTTGTATCTTGCCCAACTTGTGGAAGAACTCAAATTAACCTTATAAAGATTGCTGAAGAGGTTGAAAAGAGACTTGAGAACTGTGATAAAAATATTAAAGTTGCAGTAATGGGCTGTGTTGTAAATGGTCCTGGAGAAGCAAGAGAAGCAGATATTGGTATCGCAGGTGGAAAAGGTGAAGGATTAATATTCAAAAAGGGTGAAATAATTAAAAAAGTTAAAGAAGAAGATCTTATTGAAGAGTTAATGAAGGAAATAGAAAACTTGTAAAAAATGTAATCACCTCCGGGGAATATCCATTATATGGATAATAGCCGGAGGTGTTTTTATAATTAAAAAAAAGAGTTGACTTAATTCGACAAGTAAGTATATAATAGCTTCAAGAAAACTAGTCCTTTAAACTTAATCCAGAGAGATTAAAAAGGTCGGATATTGTACGACAGATGAAGTTTTAGATATTATAATAATATAATTCTATTATAATATCTAATTTTAAGTAGTAACGACCTTTCTATATTAAAGAAAGGTCGTTTTTTTATAACTTGGGCACTGGTTTTTAAATTTTATGTTTAAGGAGATTTAAAAATGGAAGCAAAATTAAATATGGAGACAAAGGTTAGTAAAGAGGATCATGATTATGCATTAACTCATGTACATAGTAAGGATAAAAAGGGATTCTTTTCGATGTTCGTTGTTATGCTTGGATTTACATTCTTCTCAGCTAGTATGTTAACAGGAGGAAATTTAGGGACAGGCTTATCATTAAAGGAGTTTTTCATAGCAGTATTTTTAGGAAACTTAATTTTAGCGTGTTATACAGGATTATTAGCATATATAGGAGCAGACACAGGACTTTCGATGCACTTACTTGCTAGATACTCATTTGGCGAAAAAGGTTCATATGTTGCATCATTTGTAACTAGTATCACACAAATAGGATGGTTTGGTGTTGGAATAGCTATGTTTGCAATACCAGTAGCAAATAGATTTAACATAAATTTATATGTATTAGTAGCAATAACAGGATTATTAATGACAGCAACAGCTTATTTTGGAATGAAGTCTTTAACAATATTAAGTGCAATAGCAGTACCAGCAATAGCAATTTTGGGAAGTACATCAGCAATAATGGCAACTAACTCTGTAGGTGGGGTACAAGGTTTAATGAATATAGAACCAACTACTAAAATGACATTAGTAACAGCAGTAACTTTATGTGTTGGTTCATTTATAAGTGGAGGAACAGCAACTCCAGACTTTGCTAGATTCTCAAAAGATAAAAAAGTAGCAGTAGGTACAACAGTAGTAGCTTTCTTTATAGGAAATTCTTTAATGTTCTTATTTGGAGCAGTTGGAGCAATGGTTACAGGAAATTCTGATATAGCAGATGTAATGTTCTCACAAGGATTAGTAATACCAGCAATATTAGTTTTAGGATTAAATATTTGGACAACTAATGATAATGCAATTTATACATCAGGGCTTGGATTAGCAAACATAACTAAGTTACCTAAAAAGAAAATGGTAATCATAGGCGGACTTATAGGAACAGTAGGAGCAATATGGTTAAACAATAACTTTACAGCATTCTTAACTTTCTTAAACTCAATGTTACCTCCAGTTGGTGGAATAATAATAGCAGATTACTTCTTTATAAAGAAAAGAAAATATGATAATATTGAAAATGCGCAATTTAAGAAAGTAAATTGGATAGCAATAGTAGCTTTCTTAACAGGATTTATTGTTGCAAATGTTGTAACAGTTGGAGTTATAGCTGTAAATGCAATATTAACAACAATGGTAGTTTATGTAATAGGAACAAAAGTAATTGATAAATAAGGTGATGATAATATGTTAATTAAAAATATAAGACTTTTAGATAGAGAAGGATTATTTGACATAAGAATAGTAGATGGGAAATTTACTGAAATAGATTCTAATTTAGAAGTTATAAATGATGAAGAAATTATAGAAGGAAATGGAGCTTTAGCTTCTGCTCCTTTTATAGAACCACATATACATTTAGATACTACTTTAACAGCTGGAGAGCCAGAATGGAATAAAAGTGGAACTCTTTTTGAAGGGATAGAAAGATGGTCTCAAAGAAAAGAATTTTTAACTAAGGAAGATGTTAAAACTAGAGCTAAAAAAGCAATAGAATGGCAAGTAGCTAATGGAATTCAATTTATAAGAACTCATGTTGATGTTACAGATGAAAGCTTAGTTGCATTAAAAGCTATGGTTGAAGTAAGAGAAGAAGTTAAGGATTATGTTACATTACAAATAGTAGCTTTCCCTCAAGAAGGAATTCTTTCTTATCCTAACGGATTAGAATTAATAGAAGAAGCTATAAAGTTAGGAGCAGATGTAATAGGGGCTATACCTCACTTTGAGTTTACAAGAGAATATGGAGTAGAGTCTATTAATAAAATATTTGAACTAGCTAAAAAGTATGATGTATTAGTAGATGTTCATTGTGATGAAATAGATGATGAACAATCAAGATTCTTAGAAGTAGTAGCTGCAAGAGCATTAGAAACTGGACTTAAGAATAAGGTAACAGCTAGCCATACTACAGCAATGGGATCATATAATGATGCATATACATATAAGTTATTTAGATTATTAAAAATGTCAGGAATAAACTTTGTTTCAAATCCTTTAGTTAATACTCACCTTCAAGGAAGATTTGATACATATCCTAAGAGAAGAGGTATTACAAGAGTTAAGGAACTAAATGAAGCTGGAATTAATGTTTCATTTGGACATGATGATATATTTGACCCATGGTATCCAATGGGAACAGGAAATATGCTTGAAGTAGTTCATTTTGGATTACATGTATGCCAAATGATGGGCTATGATGATATAAATGAATCATTAAAGTTTATATCAACTAATAGTGCGAGAACTTTAAATATTGAAGATGAATATGGAATAGAAATAGGAAAGCCAGGTAATTTAATATTATTAAATGCTGAAAGTGGTTATGATGCAGTTAGAAGAAGAGCTGAAGTTTTATATTCAATAAGAGAAGGAAAGGTTATAGCTAAAACTATTCCAAGCAAGTCATTTATAAGTGCAAATGAAGAAAAAGAAGTAACATTTAAAAGATAGTAGAGATAAAATAGACGAATTAAAATAGTTCGTCTATTTTATTTTTTTATTTAAATTTAATGAGATTATTTTATATAATATTTTAATTTATACAACATATATTGTTAGTAAAATAAAATATTTATAAAATGGAGTGATGAGTTAAATGGATGATAATGCCCTGATATTAATTGTTGTTATTGCTATTCTTATTATTATGTCAGCTTATTTTTCAGCTACTGAAACAGCTTTTTCTAGCTTAAATAAAATTAAATTAAAGAACTTAGCTGTAAATGGAAGTAAGAAGGCAGAAAATACATTAAAGCTTGCTAAAAAGTTTGACAGTATTCTTTCAACTATATTAATAGGTAATAATATAGTGAATATAGCATCAGCATCAATAGCGACTATAGTTTTTACTAGATATTATGGAGATGTAGGTGTAACAATATCAACAATCGTTATGACTATAGTTGTATTAATATTTGGGGAAATATCTCCTAAAAGTTTATCAAAGGAGAGTCCTGAAAGGTTTGCAATGTTTTCTACGCCAATATTAAGAATATTATTGGTTGTATTTACTCCACTTAATTTTTTATTTGGATTATGGAAAAAGACCATTTCTAAGGTGATAAAAGTTGAGGAAATCCCAATAGAAGTAGAAGAGGAGTTATTAACTATTGTAGAAGAAGCTGAAATAAAAGGTGGAATTGATGAACATGAAAGTAAGTTAATACGTTCAGCCATAGAATTTAATGATTTAGATGCAGATCAAATATTAACTTCAAGAGTTGATTTAATTTCAATATCTAAAGAAGCTACAATAGAAGAAGCAAGAAAAGTATTTAAGGAAAATAAATTTTCAAGAATTCCTGTTTACGAAAATAATATAGATAATATAATTGGAGTAATCCATGAAAAAGATTTTTATGATGCATTAGATGAAAAGAAAGCTACTATTGATAGTATTATAAAACCAATAGTATATGTAACTTCAAATACTAAGATATCAGAACTTTTAAAGAAGTTTCAATATCTTAAAAATCATATGGCTGTAGTTATAGATGAATTTGGTGGAACTATGGGGATTATAACATTAGAAGATGTATTAGAAGAATTAGTAGGGGAAATATGGGATGAGCATGATGAGATTGTGGAGTATTTTAAAGAGTTAGATGAAGGTAAATATTCTGTTGTATGTAGTGTTTCTCTAGCTGATTTTTTTGAGGAATTTAACATGAAGGAAGAAATAGATGACTTTGAAGTACAAACTGTTAATGGATGGGTTATAAAGGCGTTTGGATATTTACCTAAAGTTGGGGAATCTTTTGTATATAAAGATTTAAGTATTTCTATTTCTAAAATAGAGGAAAGAAGAGTAAAAGAAATAATAGTAGAAAGAAATAAATAGAAATAAGATAATTAAGTTTTTAAATAAAGCAAAATACAATTGGAATGAGACTTTCAATTGCATTTTGCTTAAAACTTATAAAATATGAAAATAAAAGCATATTAAGAATATAATAATTGAAGAAAATAATATGATATAATTATGTTTTGATGTATTATAGAAAAGAAATAAAAATATATAGTAGTTACTATAGTGATTGGAGCAAAAGATGAAAGTAAATATGTTTATGCCAAAATATATGTTAACTTTTAAATGTATTGGTTCAGCTTGTGCAGATACATGTTGTGCAGGATGGGATATAAATATAGATGAGGATACATATAAAAAATATACTAACTGTACTGGGAAGCTTAAGGAACTAGTACAAGGTAAGTTTAGAGAAAATAAAAATAGTGAAGATTATTTAAATAAAGGTTTTATGATTTTAAAAGAACATAATAAATGTCCATTTTTAAATGATAACTTACTTTGTGATATTCATGGAGGAATCGGAGAAGAAAATCTTTGTATAACATGCAAGAGATTTCCTAGAGTCTATAATATTATAGATGATGTATATGAAAAATCAGGATTGTCATCTTGTGAAGAAATTTGTAATATAGCATTTTTAAATAAGGAAAAAATGGAGTTTATTGAAACTGAAGAGGAAATAGATGAAAGTGCTATTGAAATAAGAAGAATTATTGATACAGAAGCATTTGAAGGTACTGATAGTTTACTTCAATATTTTTGGGATATAAGAATAAACTCTATAAATATAATTCAAAATAGGAGTTTTTCTATTGAAGAAAGATTGGGTATTTTGAAGTCCTTTTATACTAAAATTGAAGAGTATTATAATGAAAAAGATTTTGAGGGAATAGAAGATCTTTTAGGGGAATATGGTGAAGGGAATATTGATTTCGATTCTTTAAAAATTTTAGATTTAAATGAAAGTAATGAATTTTATTTAAGTCTTTTAGATAAAGAGTTAATAAAAAATATAAGAAGTATTAGATTAAAGGAATGTGTTGAAGAATATAAAAAAGGAATTTTAAAAGTAAATGATATTGTAAAGTATATAAATGATGAAAAAAGTATCTTAAAGTTAATAGAAAAATATTCTTATATTTTAGAAAATTATTTAGTAAATCAAATATTTAAAGATTTAATTCCACTTAATAGGGGAGAAAGTTTAAATTTAAGTATAAATATATTAATTAATAGTTATAGAATAATAAAAGCTTATATAATTGGAATAGCTTTAAATAATAAAGAAATAAACGAAGATTTAATTATAAGAGTTATACAAAGTTTAAGTAAAGATATAGAACATAATAAGGTGTTTAAAAATTTATTAGAATCAGAAATATAAATAGTGAAATGTGTTACTAAGGAATTTATTTAATTCTTTAGTAACACATTTTTTGTATTATAATATTTAGTGTATGAGATTGTATTAAAAAGGTATATGAGAATAGAAAAGGGGTAGGTATAAATGAAGTATGATTGTGGATTTACTAAGGAAAATAAATGGTTTAGATATCGTGCAGCAGCAATTATTATAGAAAAAGGTCATGTTCTTTTTGTTGGAAATGAAAGAGAAAACTATTATTTTAAGGAGAGGTGTTATATGGAAAATAATAAGAAGTTTGAAACTAAAAGATTAATATTAAGGGAATTTAGTCATGCGGATTTTGAAGATGTACATGCATATGCAAGTAACTTAGAAAATATAAAATATATGATATGGGGACCTAATAGTGAAGAAGATACTATTGAATTTTTAGATGATTGTATATCTAATATAGATAAAAATCCACGTACACAATATGATTTTGCTATTACATTAAAAGAAAATGGAAAAGTTATAGGAGGATGTGGTATTTACTTAAATGATGGATTATATGAAGGTATGTTAGGGTGGATACTTCATAAGGATTATTGGAAACAGGGATATATGACAGAAGCAGGAAAGGAACTAGTTAGATTTGCATTTGAAGATTTAAAATTACACAGAGTATATGCAACCTGTGATGCAGAAAATTATGGCTCATATCGTGTTATGGAGAATCTAGGAATGAGAAGAGAGGGGCATATTATAAAAAATAGAAAGTTTACAGGGTTTAAAGATGAATGGCATGATGAGTTATTTTATGGAATACTATATGAGGAATGGGCGAAGAGAAAGGGTTATAAGTAGAATTATTTATAAAAAGAGGGATAGTATTAAAAGGTAATACTATTCCTTTTGTAATTTAAGCGTATTATCAAATAACATTGATATAAATATTTACAATAACTATTTGAAATGGCAAAATAATATTAGAAAATAAATAGAAAGATTAGGAAAACAAATGAATGTGGGAATAGCAGTATTAATATTAATAACTATATTAATATTAATAAAATCATATGAATCAAAAGTAAAAGGATATGTTGGTGAAAAACTTGTATCTAAAAGATTAAGTAAATTAAATAAAAGAAAATATAAAGTAATAAATAATTTACTTTTAAAAACATCAAAAGGAACTACACAAATAGATCATATAGTAATATCACAATATGGATTATTTGTTATTGAAACAAAGAATTATAAGGGAATAATAACTGGAAATGAATATGATGATAGTTGGAATCAAATACTATTTAATAATAAAGAAGTATTAAGAAATCCAATAAAACAAAATAATGGACACATTAAGGCATTGAAAGATGTTGTACCAACATTAAGATATAGGAAAATAAACTCCATAATTTTATTTACTAAAAGATCAAAATTGAAAGTTAATACTGAAACTATAGTTACATATTACAATAAGGTAAATAAAGTAATTAAAAGAAGTAGAAAAAAAGAGTTTACAAAGGAAGAAGTTGATTATATCTATAAAAAAATTAATGAACTTAATATTGATTCCTTTAAGCAAAGAGTAGTTCATGTAAAAAATGTAAAAAGAAATATCAAAGAAGCCGAAAAGAGCTTAAGAAAAAATAAATGTCCAAGATGTGGTGGAAAGCTAAAAAAGAAAAGTAGAAAATATGGAAAAATTAAAAGATGCAAAAATTATCCAGAATGTACTTTTAAAATTAATATTTAGTATAAGATATAGAAAAGTGGTGATAGTAATGGTTGATTTATGTTTATTAGGTTGTGGAGGAGGAATGCCAATGCCCTTTAGAAATTTATCTGCTAGCCTTTTAAATTTTAAAGGAAGAAAAATTCTTATAGATTGTGGAGAGGGTACGCAAGTTTCTATGAGAATGGTAGGATGGGGCTTTAAATCAATTGATGTAATTTGTATAACTCATTGTCATGGAGATCATATTGTTGGACTTCCAGGGCTTTTATCTACTATAGGTAATAGTGGTAGAGTAGAGCCATTAACAATAATAGGACCAGAAGGAATAACAGAAGTAGTAAATGGACTTAGAGTTATTGCACAGTATTTACCCTATGAAGTTAATATAATTGAAAATCCTAAAGAAGTTAATTTGAATGTAGGTAAAGAAAATTTAGAAGTAGTAAATGAAAATGGACAAATAAGATTAAGCACTTTAGAAGTAGATCATTCATCTCCATGCTTAGGATACAGCTTTTATTTTAAACGTGACAGAAAGTTTTCATTAGAAAAAGCTGAAGAGAATAATGTTCCTAAAGTTTTATGGAATAAGCTACAAAAAGGGAATGAAGAGGTTATTACATATGAAGGTAAAGAATATAAAAAAGAAATGGTTCTTGGAGATGAGCGAAAGGGAATAAAATTAAGTTTAATTACAGATAGTAGGCCGCAAGATCAAATGATTAATTTTATAAAGGAAAGTGATTTATTTATTTGTGAAGGTACATATGGAAATAATGATGACTTAGAAAAAGCTATTAAAAATAAGCATATGACATTTGCTGAAGCAGCAAAGCTTGCTAGTGATAGTAATTGTAAAGAGCTACTCTTAACTCATTTTACTCCAGCTATGTTAGAGCCAAAATTATATGAAGATAATGCAAGGAATATTTTTGAGAATATAATAATTGGTGAAGACAGATTAATAAAGAGTCTTAGCTTTTCTCAGTAAGGAGAAGCTAAGACTCTTTATTAAATAACAGGGAAATATATTTATAAAAGTAGAGAATTAACTAATAATAGAACTAAAATTAAAATTAGTAATATAAATAATATTAGAATTAATTTAATATAAATTGTGGGGGAATTAAATGTATAACGAGATAAATAAGAAATTAGAAAAGCTAAAAGAGTTTATAAAATTGAAAAAATCGCTAAAGGAAGAAGTAAATATATTAGAAGATCAATTAGAAAAGGATGAAAAAAAGTTATATGAT
This sequence comes from Clostridium sp. D43t1_170807_H7, assembly GCF_015555905.1. GTDB lineage: Bacteria > Bacillota > Clostridia > Clostridiales > Clostridiaceae > Clostridium. Next base: position 35,178 of record NZ_JADNLK010000010.1, on the reverse strand, counting down.
TTAGAAAAAGATTTAAAAAAGGAAAAGAAAGATGTTGATAATTTAAATAAGTTTTCAGTTTCAAATATAATAGCTACAGTGTTAAATAACAAAGAAAATAAATTAGAAAAAGAAGAACAAGAGTATTTAATAGTAAAATCAAAATATGACGAATTGTTGGCAAACATAAATATTCTAAAAAAAGACTTAGTTATTAAAAGAAATAAATTAAAAACATTAGATAATTGTGAAGAAGAATACAATAAAGTAATAAATGAAAAGATTAAGTTGATAAAAGATTATGGAAGTTATGATGCTAAAGAAAAAATATTAAATTTAGATAAAAGAATTAATAATATCATTAATGAAAGTAGAAAAATTAAGGAAGTTTATGAAGTTGGAAAAAAATTAATTAGAGAAGTAAGCTATGCAAAAGATGAATTAAAAAATGCTAAGAATTGGGGGATTTTAGATATTGTAGGAGGGGATATGATGTCATCTATAGTTAAACATAATAAAATAAAAAAAGCTAATGATAAATTTTATAAGATTAAAGAGTTAATTAGTAGTTTCAATAAAGAACTTGGAGATATTAAATTAAATAATATATCATTTTCTACAATTACAGTAACATTAGATTTGTTTTTAGATAATATATTTACTGATATTTCTGTGCAAAATAAAATTAATGATGCACTAAATAGTATTGAAGAAGTAAAAATAAAAGTAGAACGTGTTATGAATGAGTTACAAAGAAGATATGATAGTCTAGAAATAGAGTTAAAAGAGAAGAAAAAAGAATTTAATTTATTGATAGAAGCTTTATAATTAAAACTGGGTGCTATACTAAAAAAAGTAGCATCCAGTTTTTACTATTAAGGATCTAAATAATAAGATTTTTTAAGCTAATCTAATACTTCTAATATTTCATTGTGTAAATGCAGCAATATAGCATCAGAATTTTTGAACCATTGCTCAATAGTGTTTATGTTATCATAAATATATTTATAAATGTATTCAACAATATCATTAACCTCTTCCATGGAATATTCGTATACTATATCTATTTTATCAATAGAAACTAAAGTTTTGGCAATTTGAGATTTAATAGAATCATCAATTATTAAGAAATCGTTACTAAATCTAGATATTAAAATATCCTTTTGTTTATTTATATATTTAGATTCTGTATAACTAGCTTTAAGGTAAGATAAAAACTTTTCAAAGTCTCCTACATTATCTAAAGGCTCTAATGTAAATAGAATTCTAAAAAATAAATTCCAATTAAACTCACTATTAATTACACTTTCAAAATATTCACCCATAATTTTTTTGAAAGAATCATCATATACTACATTTCTTTCAAAGTTTAAATAAGAATTAAAGTCTAATTTTTCATCAGAAATTAAATTTAATCTGTTTAAAGCATTTATTAAAACTTTAGTATAATCAGAATCATTTGAAATATTATTTTTAAAGAATACATATTCAACTATAGTTTCGCAAGAATCCTTAAAATTAATATTCATATGGATTGATTCTTTCATTTTTACGGAGAACATATCATATATAAATTTTGATACTATTTCTTGAAGATGTCTTTTATTTGAAGTACTAGTCTTAGATTTCTTTGATTCTACATGTTTTAAAACTGTTAATAGTTGATTATCTATCATAGTTAAATTATTTTTTATAGAATTCATTATATCTTTTAAAAATTGATCCTCTATAATATAGTTAGAATTTTTATATATTATTTGATGCTCAATTTCACTCCAAAACATATTTGTAAGTGATTTTACTTGAAGTTCAAAGGGGATTACTAAATCATTAGAGACAAATTTACCATCAATTCTGTAAATAGTGAATCCATTTTTTTGTTTTTGAGGTTGTTTTCCAGAAAGCTTAAGAAAAATATTACTACTATTATCGCTATAGTAATAGTCTTCATCAGCTTTTTTATTAAAACATTTCTTTAGGAAACGATAAATCTTTTTTTCATCATCACCAAATCTACATTCAATTCTAATTCCTATAAGATCACTTAATTTATATATAAGTTTTTTTGGTTCATCATAACGTTTATAGTAATGATTTCTAAGTATTTTTTCTCTTAGACTCTCAATAGATTTAACTCTAGAACTAATATTAGAAAATTCACAATAACTTTCGTTTAATAATTCTAGAAAAAAGTTCTCTAAATTTAAAGATGCTTTAAGTAAATCATCTTTATTATTTTTTAATTCATTTAATGCTATTTCTAAATAGTCAAATTCTTTTATATTCAAAGTTGTTGCACCTCTATTTATCTATTATACAAATAACATTATACAAATTATTATTTAATATATCTAGTTTTAATATTAAAGGAAAATATAATGAAAAATAATATTTTGTAATAATTTACAAAAGTTACAATAATTATAGTTTAATAAGATGTAATTTGGTAAAATTAAATTAAATACTAAATAAAAGGGGATATTTTATGAAAAAAGTATATAATTTGATAGTAATATTTTTATTTATGGGTATGCTTATATCTTGTGGTACGTTAAATAAGGGTATTAGTACAAATTTAGAAGAAAAAACATTGAATTCTTTATATTCAGAGGTAGAAAAAGATGTAATTTTTATGAGAGATACTATGCATAAAAAGGCTTGTGGTTTTTTTCATTTTGTTACAGAGGAGGAATGGACTAATAGTTGCAATGAGTTAATAGAAGATTTAAATTCTAAATATATGTCAAATGAAACTATATATTATAGAATTAATGAATTATTAGCTAAGGTAAGAAATAGTCATACAAATATTAATCCAGGTTTTGAAGTTAACTTAAAATATTTTCCAATAGGTATTGGTAAAATTCAAAATGATTTTAGAGTTGGAATTATTGAAAAAGAGTATGAGAAATTAATAGGAGCAAAGCTTTTAAAAATTAATGAATATACTATTGAGGAAGTCAGAGATAAATATATGAAAATTGAATCTTGTGAAACAGAAAAGCATATAGAAGAAAAAGTATTTAATCAATATCCATTGGAACAAACAGCATTAGAGTATTTAGAAGTTGTAGATGGAGAGTCTGCAAATTTTACTTTTGAATTAGAGAATGGAGAAATAGAAACTATTATAATTAAAAGTGGAGATATAGAAAATTATGAATTTGTGAAGATAGGTGATAAACTATTAAATTATCCACCAACTTCTTTAAGGAATGTACCAGAAGGACAAAGTGAATATTATTGGTATAATATTGATGAAGAAAATAAAGCTGCGTATTTTCAATATAATACATGTGCAGATTCAACTATAACCAATAGGCAATTTAATGAGAATTTCCTTAATACAAGTTCTATGCCGGTGTTTTCAGAGTTTGGAGATGAAATGATAGAGTTTATGAAAAATAATGATAATAAATTTGATAAATTTATTATTGATTTAAGAAAAAATGGGGGTGGAAATAGTCAATTATTAAATTCTTGGATAGTGAAAAATAAAGAGTATTTATCATCTAAAGATATAAGAGTTTTAATTGGTCCAGCTACAGCATCAGCTGCACTTAAAGCTGTTGAAGACTTATTAAATAATTTTAATATTACAATATATGGAGAAGAAACAAGTGGACCTGTAGGAGGATTTACAGAAGTTGCAATGTATAAATCACCTAATACAGACAGTGTGTTTTTCTATTCTGTCTCTGAAACAGGAAACTCTTCTTTAATAGAAAGAGCAGATGATGAGTTTAGAGGAATAATACCAGATGTATTTGTACAAACTTCCTATGAAGAGTTTATAAATGGTATAGATGCTGTTTATAATAAAGCTTTAGAATAGAATTAGTTTATAAAATAACTGTATTAAAATTATATAAACAATTTATTAGTATGTTTATATAGTTTGGTACAGTTTTTATATTAAAATGAAATTTATAGTAGTTATTTAACAAAAATAAATTTGTGCTATAATGGTGTAGTTGAAAATTTTAAAAGATTTGGGGGTATAAGATTGAGTGACGATATTATAAAAAAGCTAACCCTTGAAATAAATAAACATGAAAGTTTAGAAGATAAAGAACTTAAAATTATAAAGTTCCAACTTTTAAGAAAAAGTATGATTTTAAAAGTTATTTTAAGAGGAAAAGAAAAATTAGCGCATGAAGAAGAAGAACTAATTAAAAAGATTATTTGTAAAACATTAATGATAAGAATTACTGTAGAAATAGTTTTTTATAGAGATGCTTCAGATATCACATTAGATGAAGTTATACAAAATCATTGGATTGAATGTATTTCAGATACAATGAAAAAGACTCCATTATGTAAAACTCTTTTATTAAATTGTAGAAAAGAAGTTAATGATAATAAGGTATCTGTATTCAATGGATATGATAAGTTAACACAACATTTAAAGAGTAAGAATGGGGAAAAAGACTTAGAAAATACTGTTGAAGCAATGTTTGGAATAACTTGCAAGTTTGAAATAAAATATGATCCTACTATGGAAGTAGTAATAGATTATGCAGCAAGAGAAAAAGAAGAAAAAGAATTGTTAAACAAAGCTATGCAGGCTAGAGTTCAAGAAATGAGCAAAGCCTCAAGTTCTGTAAGTAAACCAGTAGAGAAAAAGCCAGCTGAAAAGAAAACATATGAAAAGAAAGAAAATAGTTATAAGAGAGAACCAAAAGCTGAAAATGCAATATATGGTAGAAATATTTCTATTGAAGCTACTCCAATAAATGAAATAAATGAAAGATCAGGATATGTTGCTGTTTTAGGAGATGTATTTAAAGTTGATACTATGGAAACTAAAACAGGTAAGATAATTTTAACATTCTATATTACTGATTATACTAGCTCTATAACAGTTAAATGCTTCTTAAAACCTCAGGAAAAAGATGAGGTTCTTGATAATGTTAAAAAGGGTCTTTACTGTAAGGTTAGAGGTGAAGCCGTATATGATACATATCAAAGAGAAGTTGTAATAATGGGTAGAGACATCTTAAAAATGAAAAAGATGGAGAAGATGGATGGAGCTGAAGAAAAGAGAGTTGAACTTCATTGTCACACTACAATGAGTGCAATGGATGGTGTTACTCCAGTTTCTAAAATTGTTGAAAGAGCTGCAAAATGGGGTCATCCTGCTATAGCAATTACTGACCATGGTGGAGTTCAAGCCTTTCCAGATGCACAAATAGCTGCTAAGAAAAATAAAATAAAAGTTATTTATGGAGTAGAAGGATATTTAGTAGATGATGGAGTGCCACTAGCTTTAAATGAGAAAGGTCAAAATTTAGATGATACATATGTTGTATTTGACTTAGAAACAACAGGATTTTCATCTAAAAATGATAAGATAATAGAAATAGGTGCTGTAAAAATTAAAAATGGAGTTATTGTAGATAACTTTAGTGAATTTGTAAATCCAAGAAGACCTATACCATATAAAATTATTGAATTAACAGGAATTAATGATGATATGGTTAGAGATGCTGAAGGAATAGAAGATATATTACCAAGATTTTTAGAATTTATAGGAGATTCAGTTGTTGTTGCCCACAATGCTGCATTTGACTGTAGCTTTATATCTAAAAATTGTAATGATTTAGGTTTAGATTTTAATCCAACTATAGTAGATACTGTTCCATTATGCAGATTCCTATATCCTGAATTAAAATCTGTGAAATTAAATATTGTAGCAAAGCATCTAGGGGTTAAGCTTGAAAGTCATCATAGAGCTGTAGATGATGCTAAAGCAACAGCAGATATTTTAGTAGAATGTTTTAAGAAAATAAAAGAAGATTTTGAAATACAAACTTTAGAAGAATTAAATAAAGTATTCTTAGAAAAAGTTGATATTAAAAAGCTACCAACCTATCACATAATAATCTTAGCTAAAACTCAAGCTGGAATTAGAAATTTATATAAGCTTGTTTCAGAAGCTCATATTGATAATTTCTTTAGACGACCAAGAACAAAAAGATCTAGACTTATGGAAATGAGAGAAGGTCTTATAATTGGAGGAGCGTGTGAGGCAGGAGAAATATATAGATCTGTAATAGGTGGAAAAAGTGATGAAGAAATAAAGGAAGTAATGAGCTTTTATGATTATGTAGAAATTCAACCTATTGGTAATAATGCTTATATGATAGAAAAGGGCTCAGTAAAAGATGAAGATGAACTTAGAGAAATCAATAGAAAAATCTATGATTTAGCAAAAGAAATTAATAAGCCAACTGTAGCAACTTGTGATGTTCATTTCTTAGATCCACATGATGAAGCATTTAGAAGAATAATTATGGCTGGACAGGGATTTGGAGATGCAGATAATCAAGCTCCGCTTTATTTTAGAACTACAGAAGAAATGTTAAAGGAATTTTCATACTTAGGAAGTGATATTGCTAAAGAAGTAGTAGTTAAAAATCCACAGGCAATTGCAGAATCTGTAGAAGAAAACTTAAAACCTATTCCAGATGAAACTTATCCTCCTAAAATTGATGGAGCAGATGATGATATTAGAAATATGACAATGAATAAGGTTCATTCTATATATGGAGATAACCTTCCAGAGGTAGTTCAAAAAAGATTAGATAAAGAGCTAAATTCTATTATTAATAATGGATATGCGGTACTATATCTAATTGCACAAAAATTAGTTGCAAAGTCATATTCAGATGGATATTTAGTTGGATCGAGAGGATCAGTTGGTTCATCTTTTGTTGCAACCATGTCAGATATAACAGAGGTTAATGGATTGCCACCACATTATGTTTGTCCTAAGTGTAAGAAGTCACATTTCTTCTTAGATGGATCTGTAAGTTCTGGAGCAGACTTAGAAGATAAGGATTGTCCAGATTGTGGAGTACCATATATAAAAGATGGTCATGATATTCCTTTCGAAACTTTCTTAGGATTTGAAGGAGACAAAGAACCAGATATAGATTTAAACTTCTCTGGTGATAACCAAGCTGATATTCATAAATATACAGAGGTTTTATTCGGTAAGGGATATGTATTTAAAGCTGGAACAATAGGTACAGTTGCAGAAAAAACAGCATATGGATTTGTTAAAAAATATTTAGACCAACATAATCAAATAGTTTCGCAAGCAGAAATTGAAAGATTAACTATTGGATGTACAGGGATAAAAAGAACTACTGGTCAGCATCCAGGAGGAATAATGGTTGTTCCTAATTATACTGATGTATATAATTTTACACCAATACAAAGACCAGCGGATGATTCAACATCAGATGTAACAACTACACACTTTGATTACCATTCTATTTCCGGTAGATTACTTAAGCTTGATATTCTTGGTCACGACGATCCGACAGTACTTAGAATGCTTCAAGACATAACAGGTTTAGATCCTAAGACTATACCTTTAAATGATAAAAAAGTACTGTCTTTATTTACATCACCAGAAGCCTTAGGTATTACGAAAGAGGAGCTTGAATGTGAAGTTGGATCTTATGGGTTACCAGAGTTCGGAACAAAATTCGTTAGACAAATGCTTGTAGATACACAGCCACAAACTTTCTCAGACCTAGTGAGAATATCAGGTTTATCACATGGTACAGACGTTTGGCTGAATAATGCACAATACTTTATTAAAGAAGGATATACTACCTTAAGAGATTGTATTGCAACAAGAGATGATATCATGGTTTATCTTATGTATAAAGGTGTTGAACCAAAAACTGCATTTACTATAATGGAAAGTGTAAGAAAAGGTAAGGGATTAACAGAAGAGTTTGAGAAAACCATGAAAGAAAATAATGTTGAAGATTGGTATATAGAAAGTTGTAAGAGAATCAAGTACATGTTCCCTAAAGGTCATGCTGTTGCCTATGTTATGATGGCTGTTAGAGTTGCCTATTATAAGGTATATTATCCGCTTGCATATTATGCAACTTACTTTACAGTAAGAGGTGCAGATGATTTTGATGCAGATTTAATTTGTAAAGGAGAAACTGCAGTTCATGCAAAGCTTCAAGAATTATATGCACTTGGTAATCAAGCAACTGTAAAAGACAAAGGGTTGATTACTGTTTTAGAGCTTTCTTTTGAAATGTATAAAAGAGGATTTAAAATGCTTAAGGTAGATTTATATAAATCAGATGCAACTAAATTCTTAATTGTAGACAATGCATTAAGACCACCTCTAAGTTCATTACAAGGTGTGGGAGTAAATGCAGCCAAATCAATTGCAGAAGCAAGAAAAGATGGTGAATTTATTTCAAAGGAAGATTTAAGATTGAGATCAAAGGTATCTAAAACTGTAATTGAGACTTTAAGCAATCATGGTTGTTTAGAAGGTATGTCAGAAACAAATCAATTATCATTATTTTAAAATAAATACTTAAAAAGACTAATCACTAGTGATTAGCCTTTTTTTGTTTAATATAGTGTATAATTAAATTGATAATAAAGTTTAGGGGGAAAAATAATGGATTTAACAGTAATAATAAATAAAGTAATATCTCTATTTTTAATAATGATTATAGGTGTATATGGAAGTAAAAAAAAAATAATAACTCCAATGATAAATAAAGGATTAACTAATATATTGTTAGAAATCACGCTACCTTGTTTAGTTATTTCTTCATTTATATTTGATATGGATAATCAGCTAAAGAATAATATTATAAAATGTTTTATTTATAGTCCAATAGTTTTAATAACTACTACATTCATATCTTATATTGCACTTTTTCCAATAAAGTCAGATAAAAAAATAATAATGCAGTTTGCAAATATTTTTTCAAATTGTGGTTTTATAGGTTTTCCAATAATTTATAGCATATTTGGAGGAGAGGGAGTTATATATGCCTCTATTTTTAATATGTTTTTTACAATAGCATTATGGACCTATGGTATTATATTGTTTAATGGAAATATAGAGAAAAAAGATTTAAAAAAAGTTTTCTTAAATCCATCTATTATAGCAGTTATAATTGGATTAATAATACTAATATTTAATATCAGTATTCCAGAAGTAGTATATTCTACATTAGACTTAGTGGGTGGGGTAACATCGCCTCTATCAATGATAATAATAGGTGTAATATTAGGAAATAGTAATATACTTAATTACTTGAGAGATTATACTATATATTATAGTAGTATTTTAAAATTACTAGTATTACCAGTTGTTTTAATTATTATTTCAAAAATAATAAATGATAACTCAATAGTAGTTAAAACATTGACTATAATTACAGCAATGCCAGCAGCTGCAATGACATCGATTTTAGCAGAAAAGTTTGATAAGGAAAAAGAATATTCTGCTGTTATTATTTTTATTACAACTCTATTTTCTTTAATTACCTTTCCACTTTTACTTAAATTTATATTATAGAAATTTAATAAAATAAATAAAATAAACATACGAACAATTATTACATGAATAACATAAGATATATCTAAGTAAGTATTAAAGGAGATTAAGGTGAGCTATAATTCGATTTATAATATTGTTGGGTTTAATAATGAAGTAAATAGACTTGAAACTCAAGCTAAATTAGGTTGGAAAAAAGAGTTTAGAACATTAAAGTGGCTAGGACTTAAGGATGGAATGCGTATATTAGATGTTGGTTCAGGTACAGGAATATATACTGAATTATTATTAGAAAATTTACCACATAGCTCAGTAACTGCTTTAGAAGTTGATAGAAAATTATTTGATATGTCTAAAGAGCGTTTAAGTGAATATGAAGGAAATAGACTTAATTTTAAGTTTGGCTCTATAAAAAATAGTGGTCTTAAAGAAAATAGTTATGACTTTGTAGTTTGTAGATTTGTATTTCAACATTTAGAAAGTCCTATTGAAGCAACAAAGGAGATATATAGATTATTGAAACCTGGTGGAATAGTTGCAATTATTGATTCAGATAGAGGAATGCATGGAGTAAGTGATCCAGAAATGCTATTTAAAAGTGGAAGAGGATTCATTAATCAGATAGAAAAAAAGGCAGGATGGAATAGAGAAATTGGACGTAAACTTATTAAAATACTAAAATATACTGGGTTTGAAAAATTAGATTTTGAAGCAGTAACTATTCATAGTGACTTAGTTGGAATAAAAAATATTCTTGGAGATAATAAAGTGCCACCAGAGATAATTAAAATGATTAGTAGGAGCAATCCAAGATTAGCTAAAATTATGAGGATTTGTAGTGATAGTTCTGAGAGAGAAAAATGCACAATAATATTTTTGAACTTAATAGCAAAAGGTCAAAAACCTATTAATTAACATAGAAAATAAAAAGGGCCATAAAGACCCTTTTTATTTTAGTTTTCCCACCATTTAATTGGTGTTCTTTTTTGTGGATATATAACGGTAGTCTTATTAATATTCTTAATATTTTCTGCATATAAGTTTAAAGAACTACAAGTTAAAGCAACAAACATTAATGGAATAATAAATAAAGTTTTTTTCATTTTTATTACCTCCAATAAAATAGCAATACTATGAATATTAATAATATTCCACATAATAAAATAATTATTTATAGTTATTAATTATTAAGTTCTAAAGTCAAATTTAGTTGAGCATTTTTTACAAGTAACAACTATATTACCTTTACCTCTTGGAAGTCTAAGTTTTTGTCTGCAGTTAGGACATTTAGTAATTTTATAGTTACGATATTGAGTATATTTAAACTTAATGCTTTCAAATATATAAGATAAATTATTTAAATCATATACAGGCAAATTATAAGGAATAGATTTGCCAAATTTCTTTAAAAATTTATTTGTGTATGTATAGAAAACATTATATTCATTTTTTCTTTTATATATTTTTTTTGAAAATGCTCTATATACAGCATAAATTAAAATAAGTGTACCTAAAATTCTACTGTAATCAAAAATGTTAAGTATACAAGATAATAGAATTAATATTATTGATAATAAATCAAATCCATAGGTACCTTTTAAAAAGTTCATAGAATCACCCCGAAGTAAAAAATATTAATATATTTAGTTTTTAGAATAATTATAATATAAATTAAAAGGTTGTACAATTTATTTTATATTAATAAGTAATGAATAAAAAGTTAATAATAGTATAGAATATTAATGTAATCATCTAGTTACTAAGTAGCTAGAAGTGATTATGGGGCGTTGCAATAAAAAATGCAACGTCTTTTATTTTTTGTAACCACAGTAATAAATTTCTAATAAAAAAGTTTGATTGAAAAGTTAGAGTTCAAAAATAAGAATATAGATATTAACTGAAATAAAAAAATAATTGGAAATCCTAATGTAAATTTTAAGTGTTTTGTTTTATGTCTAAAAGTATACATTCCAAGTATTCCTCCAATACTACCACCTATAAGAGCTAATATAAAAAGTGTTTTTTCACTTATTCGCCATTGTCTCAACTTAGCTTTTTGTTTATCTATGGCCATAAGAGTAAAAAGTAGTATGTTGGTAAATACTATATAAACAAATATAAATTTCATAAAACCTCCTAAAGAAAAAACACTGATATAAATATAATTCAGTGTTTTTATAAAATTTATTTTTCTTCACCTTTAATTAATCTAGCAATGTTACTTTTATGTCTCCAAAATACTAAAAGGCAAGTAAAAAGAGTAGCATAAACATAATATTTATTATAGCCTAATAAAAGAGTTGATAAAAATAATGTAACACCAGCAGCTAAAGAACGAATTGAAACAATTTTTGTTACCAATTTTAAGCCGAAGAAAATTACAGCTGTAATTAAAAAAGGTATAGGAAGAACTATCATAAAAGCAGCTGCAGAAGTAGCTACACCTTTACCACCTTTAAATTTTAAAAAGATAGTATAGTTATGTCCTAATATTGCGGCAATGGCTACTAATGATAAACTTAAACTTGCATCAGTTTTTAGTATATCACTCCAAATTAAAATACGTGTTAATAGTACTGGAATAATGGCTTTTATCATATCACATATTGCTGTTATTTTTGAAAGTTTTTCACCTGCAACTCTTCTAACATTGGTAGCACCAATGTTACCACTTCCATATTCTCTTACATCTTTATTAAGTTTCTTTTTTACTAAAATATATCCACTAGGAATTGATCCCATAAGATATGAAAAAACAATTAATAATGGTAGCATATATACCTCCTTATATATCTTTACATAAATATAATATTTAAGAATATTAAATTATGCAAGAAATATTTATAAATAAAAAGTTACTAAGCTTATAGTCTTAATAGCAATAATATAAAGAGTAACATACAATATAACATTAAGAAGTGAGAGGTAAATCTTATATGGATAAATGGGATGAATTTGCTATTATAACTTTTATTACTTGTGATGCTATATTGGAGAACGTTTACGAAATTAAAAATTTTTATAAATATTATTATAAGAATATTAAAAGAGAGGTTAAAGATATAATTAGTAGGTTAATTAAATAACAATTAATGAAAAAAATATAAGTAATAACATTGGAGAAAAAAATGGTAAACATAAAAAAATATAATTAGGAAAGTATAAGTAATATGAAATTTTTATATTAAAAATATAAAAACTTATATTAATATTACTCATTACCAATAAATTTGAGTACTAAATTTATATCGATAATATTAGTAGGGTATTTGTAGATAAAATTTTAAATATAGGTTAAATTTACATATAAATGTATGGAAATTAGAATAATATGGATTAATTTAATATTATTGATAAAAAATTTAAAATACAAAGAGCGGAAAGTGGGAAAAACGTTGACAAAGACAAAGTTATTGTCGTATTCTGTAATAGCGCGAAAATCTAGCGGTTTTTGTATTTAATAGTATATGTATTAAAAAAAACATGAGGTGAAGTATCAATGGGAATAAGACTAGAGAACCTAGTTGTAAAATTTGGAGATTTTAAGGCACTTAATGAGGTTACGTTACAAATTCCGAAAGGAAAATTAGTATCATTATTAGGACCTTCAGGATCAGGGAAATCAACTACATTATTTACTATCTCAGGAATCCATAAAGCACATAGTGGAAAGATTTATTTTGGAGATAGAGATGTAACAGGATTAGAGCCAGAAGAATTAGGAATAGGATTGGTATTCCAAAATTATGCGCTTTATCCACATATGACTGTAAAAGAAAATATATTATTTCCTTTAAGAAATTTAAAGTGGGATAAGGAAGAAGCTGAAAAGAGAGCTATAGAAGTTGCTAAGATTGTAAAAATTGAAAGCCAATTAGATAAAAAGCCAGCTCAACTTTCAGGGGGACAACAACAAAGAGTTGCTATTGCAAGAGCATTAGCAAAGAAGCCAGATATTCTTCTTCTTGATGAACCTTTATCAAACTTAGATACAAAGTTAAGAGTTGAAACAAGACAAGAAATTAGAAGAATTCAAAAAGAAACAGGGGTTACTGCTATATTTGTAACTCATGACCAAGAAGAAGCAATGTGTATTTCAGATGAGATTGTATTAATGAAAGATGGTGCAATTCAACAAGTTTCATCACCAAGTGATATATATATGAATCCAGTAAATAAATTTGTTGCATCTTTTATAGGAAGTCCAGAAATGAATTTTATTAATTTAGAATGTAATGATGGAAAAGGTGTTATAGATTCATTAAAAATAGAGAACTTACCTAAGGATAAGTCTAAGGTTATTTTAGGTGTAAGAGCAGAAGATTTTGAGGTAGCAGAAGAAGGTTTAAGAACTAAGGTTATTACAGTAGAAATATTAGGTAGAGAAAGATTATTAACATTAGAGCATAAAGGTGCTACATATAAAATGTTAGTTGATAAAGAATTCTTTATTGACGAAGGTGCTGAACTAATTATTAAGCCAAAAACAGGTAAGAGCTATGTTTTTGACGCTGAAAGTGAGGAGTTCTTAACAAAATGCTAAAGAAGACAAATAAATTTAAAGGATATATTTATTTACTACCTGCACTTATAATACTTGCTGTTTTTGTATTTTATCCTATAATTAATACAATAATTTTTAGTTTTGATGAAACTAAACGTGATGGCTTTCGATTTGGGTTTCAAGCATATAAGTATTTATTTAAGGATCAAAGATTCCTAAAATCATTATTAAACACTGTAATTTATGCGGCTGTAGTTCCGGCATTATCAGTATTTATTTCATTAATATTAGCTAATTCATTAGCTAATATTAAAAGTGAAAAAGTAAGAGGAATATTTCAAAGTATTTATTTCTTACCATACGTAACTTCATTAGTTGCTATAGGTATGGTATGGTCTTGGTTATTTAACTCAGATTATGGAATAATTAACTTCTTATTAGAGAAGATAGGAATAGCTCCTATTAATTGGCTTAATGATCCTAAGTATGCAATGATAGCTGTTGTTATATTTGCCGTATGGAAGAGTTTAGCGTTTAACACTTTAATATTAACTACAGGTATTGCTTCAATAAATCCACAATACTATCAAGCAGCTAAAATTGATCAGGCTACAAACGGAACTATATTTAGAAAAATAACAGTTAAATTAGTTTCTCCAATGATAGTTTATACATATGTTATTAGTTTAATTGCTGCTTTTAAAGTTTACACAGAAGTTTATGTTCTGTTTGGTAAAAATACACTAGATGGTGCAGTTTCTACTGTTGTTATGTATATAATTGATAGATTCACCGATGATCAGGATTTCCCATTAGCATTTGCTGCATCAGTAGTTCTATTAATTATAATATTAACTGTTACTTTAGTACAAAAAACAGTTACTCGTAATAAGATTCATTACTAAGAGGTGTAAAAATGAAAAATAAAAATAATTTTAAGGTAGCCATTAAATACTTCTTATTAGTAGTCTTTGCTTTAATAACGTTATTTCCATTTTATTGGATGATAGCTTCATCATTAAAGTCAGGCTTTGAAGTTATTCAAACGCCACCTACAATGGTGCCAGATAAGTTTATGTGGAGTAACTTTAGTAAAGCTTTATCAATGGCTCCTTTTGGAAGATATTTTATAAATACAATTGTAGTTACAGCTTTAAGTATTATTACTACAGTTATAATTTCAATATTATCAGCATTTGCGTTCTCACATCTTGAATTTAAAGGTAGAGACTTTATATTTGCGCTTTTCTTAGCATCAATGATGATACCAGGAGAAGTATTGATAGTAACTAATTTTAAAACTATATCACAATTAAAAATGACTGATACTTATGCAGCATTATTTGTTCCATATATGGCAAATGTTTTATACATATATATGCTTAGAGAGTTCTTCTTAAAGATTCCAAAGCAATTATATTATGCAGCAAAAGTAGATGGAGCAAGTGATTGGAAATTCTTATGGAGAATAGTAGTTCCAATGGCTAAACCATCAATTATTACAATTTGTATATTAGTAGGTATAAATTCATGGAATGCATTCTTATGGCCATTGCTTGTTACAAATAGTGATAATATGAGATTACTTGCAAATGGTTTAACAGCTTTCAAATCTGATGTAGGAAATAGCTATGAATTATTAATGGCAGCATCAACAGTAATTACAATGCCAATAATCGTTGTTTATATATTCTTACATAAAAGGATTATGAATGGTATATCTATTGGGGGAACAAAAGGATAATCAAAATTATTAAGTTTATAGGAGAAGTTTTAATTAAAAGATGAAGTATTAATGCTTTGATTATTTATATAAAAGTTATTATTATAAATGCTTTAATTATGTGTATATGAAATTAAATACTTTATCTTTTAATAATCTTTTCTTAAAAAAATATATATAAATTAGGTTTTAGAGGTGAAACGAATGAAAAAAAGATTATTAGCATCTTTAATGGCTGGAGCACTTGCAGTTACAGCATTAACAGGTTGCTCAAAAGGTGATTCTTCAAGTCAAGAACAAGAAATAGTGACAGAATTACAAAATCCAGTTACAATTGAAATGTGGCACTATATGAATGGAAAACAAGCAGAAGTGTTACAAAGTATAATTGATGACTTCAATAGTTCAAATGAGTTAGGAATAACAGTAAAGGCTTCAGCACAAGGTAATATACCAGATTTAAACAAAAAAGTTATAGTAGCTTCTCAAGCAAATACTTTACCAGCTATAATAAATGTTTATCCAGATATTGCAACAGGTTTAATTAATAATAATAAGCTTGCAGACTTAACACCTTATGTTAATAATGAAACTGTAGGAATGGCAGAAGATTTGAAAAATGATTTTGTTCCGGATTTTGTAAAAGAATTATCACAATGGGGAGAAAATAAGATTTATGGATTCCCAATGACTAAATCTACAGAAGTTGTATATGTTAATAAAACTTTATTAGAGAAAATAGGATATACTGTTGATGATTTAAAAGATTTAACTTTTGAAAAATTAGCTGAAATATCTCAAAAATCAAAAGAACAATTAGGAATACCAGGTTTTGGATTTGATTCAAGCTCTAATGCATTTATTTCTACTTTAAAAGAAGATGGAAAAGATTTTGTTGAATTAGATGGAAAAATTAACGTTGTTAACGATTGGTCAAAAGAATTTATGCAATTCTACAGAAAACAAGTTCAAAGTGGTGGCTTTAGAACAACAACTAGTGAAGAAAAATTCTTATCAGATCCATTCTCAAATCAAAAAGTATTAATGTATCAAGGTTCTTCAGCTGGATTTGCACATATAAATACTAATGGTGCTTTTGATATAGCTATAGTAGAAGTTCCTTATTTTGAAGGTAAAGATAAAGCTGTTATTCAACAAGGTGCTTCTTTATTTGTAACTACAGATGTTCCAGCGGAACAACAATATGCTGCATATGAATTTATCAAATTTGCAACTAACACTGAAAATACTGCTAAGTTTGCAAGTGCAACTGGATATTTACCAGTTAGAAAGTCTGCAGAAGACTCTACATTAGTTCAAGAATTAGTAGCAGATAGTAATTCTTTATATGGTAAGATTTATGAAGTAGCAAAAGATTCTTTACAATACGCTTACTTCAGTCCAGCAATAAATAATGCTCAATCAGCTAGAACTGTTGCTGATGAAAAGGTTCAAGCATATTTAAATGGACCTTCAGATGATATTGATGCTATGTTAAAGGAAATGGAATCTCAAGTTGAGATTTCAATAAGCCGTGAATAAGATATTAAAAATTATAAATTAATTTATGCCCTGCTTAGCCTTGCTAAGTAGGGGATTTTTTTATTGAATATTTAAATTTTATTTTTAGGAGGTATTAAAAATGAAAGAAAAATTAATGAAAAATATAATAAATAAAATTGAGAAGTATGATACTATAGCAATATATCGTCATGTTTTTCCAGATCCAGATTCTTATAGTTCTCAAACTGCATTAAAGAGTATTATTGAAAATACATATCCAAATAAAAAAGTAGTATTATTAGGAGAGCATTCAAAAAACCTAGAATATATAAATACTATGGATGATGAAATAGAGATAAATGAAGACTCATTAGCTATTATAGTAGATGTAGCCAATAAGGAAAGAGTTGATAACCAATCATTTAATAATTGTGGTTATATAATTAAAATTGATCATCATAAGCCTTTTGATGCTCCATTTGAAAATCTAACATGGGTAGATACTAATTATTCTTCTTGTAGTGAAATGATTTTAGATTTATATTTAGCTAATAAAGATAAGTTGAATATAGATAAAAAAGGAAGACGTGCTTTATTTACAGGTATAATTGGAGATACAGGAAGATTTTTATATATAGATAATCCAACTAATTTATTTGAAAAACTATCTAAAATTACTTTTGATTTAGAAACAAAAGAGATTTACGCAAATATGTATAAAAGAGAAGAAGCAGAATTAAAATTCTTAGGATATATTTATAGTAACTATGTAACTACTGAAAATGGAATGGCATACTTAAAAGTAAAAAATGAGATAGCTAAAAAATATGGATTAGAACCAATAAAGGCTGCTAGAATGGTAAATGCGCTTCAAGATACTTCAGGAATAAATAATTGGAATTTCTTTGTAGAAAAAGAAGATGGTTCAATTTTCTGTGAGTTAAGATCTAATGGGCCTAGAGTTAATGATATTGCATCTAGCTTTGGAGGTGGAGGCCATATGCTAGCGGCTGGGGCATCTCTTGAAAATTGGCAAAAGGTTGATGAAATGATAGAAGCTCTTGATAATAATTCTAAAAAGTATAAGGAAGAAAACATAGGAAAAGAATAAAATGTAAAAAAAGATACCTAAAGGTTAACTTTATATGAAAGTTGTCTTTAGGTATCTTTTTATGGATAAAAATATATTTCAATTTAGTAATTTTATGGTATAATTAATTTATATTACAAATTAAGTAATAATTTTAAAATAGTGTATAAAGATGTATTTATGAAAGGTTTTAAGGAGGAGAAAAAATATGGCAAGATTCACATTACCAAGAGATATTTATCATGGGAAAGGTTCCTTAGAAGTATTAAAAACTTTAAAGGGAAAAAGAGCTGTAGTAGTTGTTGGTGGAGGCTCAATGAAAAGATTTGGGTTCTTAGATAAAGTAGAAAGTTATTTAAAAGAAGCTGGAATAGAAGTTAAGTTAATAGAAGGAGTAGAACCAGATCCATCAGTTGAAACTGTTATGAGTGGAGCAGCTGTAATGAGAGATTTTGAACCGGACTGGATAGTAGCTATGGGTGGAGGATCACCAATAGATGCGGCAAAAGCAATGTGGATTTTTTATGAGTATCCTGATTTTACTTTTGAACAAGCAGTCGTACCTTTTGGTTTACCTGAATTAAGACAAAAGGCTAAATTTGTAGCAATACCATCAACTTCAGGAACTGCAACAGAAGTAACTGCTTTTTCTGTAATTACTGACTATAAAGCGAAAATTAAATATCCTTTAGCTGATTTTAATATAACTCCAGATATTGCAATAGTTGATCCAGAATTAGCACAAACAATGCCTGCTAAACTTGTTGCACATACTGGAATGGATGCATTAACACATGCAATAGAAGCATATACAGCTTCATTAAGATCGAATTTTTCAGATCCATTAGCTTTAAAGGCTATTGATATGGTTAATGAATATTTAGTTAAGTCTTTTGAAGGTGATGTAGAAGCTAGAAATTTAATGCATGAAGCACAATGTTTAGCTGGTATGGCCTTTAGTAATGCTTTACTAGGAATAGTACATTCAATGGCTCATAAAGTTGGAGCTGTATTCCATATTCCACATGGATGTGCTAATGCAATTTTCTTACCATATGTAATTCAATATAATAGATTAGAATGTGAAGATAGATATGCTGATATAGCAAAAATGTTAAAGTTACAAGGAAATACTGATGCAGAGTTAACAGATTCACTAATAGAAAAAATAAATGAATTTAATAGAGCTTTAAATATTCCAGTGTCAATGAAGGAATATGGAGTAACTGAGGAAGAGTTTTTGGATAATGTTAAACATATAGCTCATAATGCTGTTTTAGATGCATGTACAGGCTCAAATCCAAGAACAATTGATGATGAAACTATGGAAAAACTTCTTTCATGTACATTCTATGGAAATAAAGTAGACTTTTAATAAATAGTTTATTGATTTAAGAATGCATTTTTAAGTAAACAAATTTAAAAGTGCATTCTTAAACTTATAATAAAGATTCTAAACTTAAAATTTAGTTATAAAATATAACATAAGAAAATTATGGGGGTTATTAAGGTGTATAAGATAACAAGTAAAAGATTATTAACTGAAAACATATATTTAATGGATATTGAGGCGCCAAGAGTAGCTAAATCAGCTCAGCCTGGACAATTCATTATTATAAAAAATGATGATAAGGGTGAAAGAATCCCTTTAACTATTGCAGATTATGATAGGGAAAAGGGAACTGTTACAATAGTTTTTCAAACAGTTGGATATGGCACAAAAGAGCTTGCTAAATTTGAAGTAGGTGATTATGTACAAGACTTTGTTGGACCATTAGGTCAGCCAAGTGAGTTTGTACATGAAGACTTAGATGAACTTAGAAAGAAAAAAGTTTTATTTGTAGCGGGAGGGGTAGGTGCAGCACCTGTTTATCCACAAGTAAAATGGTTCTATGATAATAATATTGATGTTGATGTTATTATTGGGGCTAGAAATAAAGAGTTAGTAATATTAGAAGAAGAGATGAGAAAAGTAGCTAAAAATTTATATATATCTACTGATGATGGTTCTTATGGATTTAATGGTAGAGTTACAGATTGTTTATTAGATTTAGTAAATAATAAAGGAAAGAAATATGACCATGCCGTTGTCATAGGACCAATGATAATGATGAAGTTTATGTCAATGCTTACTAAGGAGCTTAATATAAAAACCACTGTAAGTTTAAATCCTATTATGGTTGATGGTACAGGTATGTGTGGTGCTTGTAGAGTTACGGTAGGAGATGAAGTTAAATTTGCATGTGTTGATGGTCCAGAGTTTGATGGGCACCTTGTAAATTTTGATGAAAGTATGAGAAGGCAATCTCTTTATAAAAGTGAAGAGGGAAGAGCTATCCTAAAATTAGAGGAAGGCGACACACATCATAGAGAAGGTTGCGGATGCGGAGGTCATAAGTAATGAATAAAGTAGTAGATAGAATGAAGAGAATACCTGTAAGGGAACAAGAAGCTAGTGTAAGAGCAAAAAACTTTGATGAAGTTTGCTTAGGATATGATGAAGAAAGAGCTTTAGATGAAGCGAGTAGATGTTTAGGATGTAAAAATCCAAGGTGTGTAAGTGGATGTCCCGTATCAATAGATATACCAGGATTTATATCTCATGTTAAAGAGGGAGACTTTGAAGGTGCAGCAAAAGAAATTGCAAAGTATAGTGCATTACCAGCTGTTTGTGGAAGAGTATGTCCGCAAGAATCTCAATGTGAAGGAAAGTGCGTATTAGGAATAAAAGGTGAACCAGTTGCTATTGGGAAACTAGAAAAATTTACAGCTGACTGGGCAAGAAATCATAACGTTGATCTTTCTGATAAAGAAGAATCAAAAGGTAAAAAAGTAGCTGTAATAGGCTCTGGACCAGCAGGGCTTACTTGTGCAGGAGATTTAGCAAAGAAAGGTTATGACGTTACTATATTTGAAGCTTTACATGAGGCTGGTGGAGTTTTAGTTTATGGTATACCTGAGTTTAGATTACCAAAAGAAGAGGTAGTAAAATCTGAAATTGAAAATATTAAAAAGTTAGGTGTTAAAATTGAAACTAACGTAGTTGTTGGAAGAACAGTTACAATAGATTCATTGATTGAAGAGGAAGGATTTGATGCTGTATTTATAGGATCAGGTGCAGGGCTACCGAAATTTATGGGAATACCAGGTGAAAATTCAAATGGAGTATTTTCAGCAAATGAATTTTTAACAAGGGTAAACTTAATGAAAGCATTTAAAGATGAATACCATACACCGGTTAAGGTTGGAAAGAAGGTAGCTGTAGTTGGTGGAGGAAATGTTGCTATGGATGCAGCTAGAACAGCATTAAGACTTGGTGCGGAGACTCATATTGTATATAGAAGAAGTGAATCAGAATTACCAGCAAGACTTGAAGAAGTTCATCACGCAAAAGAAGAAGGTGTAATATTTGATGTATTAACTAATCCTACAGAAATTTTAACAGATGAAAAAGGATGGGTTACGGGAATGAAGTGCGTTAAAATGGAACTTGGAGAACCAGATGCTTCTGGAAGAAGAAGACCAGTTGTTAAGGAAAATTCTGAGTTTATTATGGATGTAGACACTGTTATAATGTCTCTTGGAACATCTCCTAATCCATTAATTTCCTCAACTACTAAAGGATTAGAAATTAATAAGTGGAAATGCATAGTTGCTGATGAAGAAACAGGTCTTACAACAAAAGAAGGTGTTTATGCTGGAGGAGATGCAGTTACAGGTGCTGCCACTGTTATTTTAGCAATGGGAGCAGGCAAAAAAGCAGCTACTGCAATAGATGAATATTTAAGTAATAAATAATCAGAATTAATTGACTTTTTATCAATAAATGAATAAAATTATTTTATAACTCCAAAGTTATGTTCTTTCTTTGGGGTTTTTCTTTATAATACAATGAAACTCCTTCGCCTAAAGGTCGAATGAGTACACCATAGCGTAAGTTTAACTAACCAAATTAAAATTTGGAGTTTCAGTTAACTTAAATTAACTAAAATTAAAATTTAGAATCTCGCTTATGAGAAGTATGATGGTAGGTATAAATATGAAATTAACAAAAAATCAAAATAGATTCATAAATAATAAAAATATGGGTTTTTCATTGATGAAAGGAAAATCATTAACAGGAAAGACAGTAGCAGCTTTGCATAGGGTTATAAATTTAGAAAACAATTATTGTATATATAATGAGGATAAGATTTTATATTTATCTTCAAATAGTGAAAAGTTAGAAAATAGTAAAAGTTTATATAAAGAAAAAAGTAAAGTAAGTGATTTTTATTCGCTATTTACTATAGATAAGTCAAGAGTTGAGTTTAACTTAATAAATGTATTAATAAAAGATTTTTCTGGAAGATACATGAAAGAAAATAAACTGAATTTAAAAGCTATTTCTTTTGAAGAAGCATATAAGTTTATAAAAACAAAAGAATTTCATAATGAATTATTATTTTTAGCAAAAAAATCTAAAGTTATTAATAAGATTAAAACTGAAGACTTGTATGATGAAATTATGTGGATAAAGGCATGTAATTTTACAAGAGAAGAATATAGTGAAGTTGAAAGAAAAGGTAGAAAATATCGATTAATAAAAAATTCATATAGTAGAGATTCTATATATACCCTTAAGGAATTATATACTTCTATATTAAGAGCTAATGGATATTACGATTCTTATGATAAAGTATCATTTGCAATAAAATGTGGACAAGACTATAAAGAAAAATACACACACATAATTTTAGATGAGGTAGAGGCACTAACTAAAGGTGAAATTGAATTTGTAAAAAGTATATATTCTAATAATGCACATTCATCATTTGTTTTTATTTTAAATAACGAATTTTATAATAATAAAATGTGTTGGTTAGTAAAAGGTAGAAGGTTAAAAACACTTGGAGCTGATTTTAAAGGAAGAAGTTTTTCTTTTAAGAAGGAATTTAAAGAAGAGAAAAATAAAGAAAAAAACTATATGGAAAAGTTCCAATATGTGAACTTGAAATATAAAAATATAGTTGAATTTAATATGGATAGTTCTTCCACTGTGAAAGAGATTTATTTAGATGATAATACTATATTTAATGAAGAGGAATTAGTTGAAGTTGATGTATATAGTAATATAGCAGCAGGTAATCCTATCGAAATTAATGATGAGGTAGAAGAAAAATTTAATTTACCTAAGAGTTGGTTAGAAAGAGGAAAAGAGACTTTCATATTACATGTTAAAGGTGATAGTATG
Source organism: Clostridium sp. D43t1_170807_H7 (assembly GCF_015555905.1). GTDB lineage: Bacteria > Bacillota > Clostridia > Clostridiales > Clostridiaceae > Clostridium. The sequence continues at coordinate 11,806 of NZ_JADNLK010000010.1, read as the reverse complement.
ATTGAGAAAAATATAAATGATGGAGATTTAGTTGTTATTAAGAGACAAAATACTGCATTGAATAATGATATTGTTGCTGCTAGTTTAGATGGAGAAGCAACTTTAAAAACTTTAAAATTAAATGGTAAAGAGCCTATGTTAGTTCCAGCAAACCCTAAATATAGTGAGATATATTTAGAAGGAAAGGAAGTAAGTATATTAGGTGTAGCTATTGGGGTAATAAAAAATAAATTTAATTAATTATTAAGATAAGGGGGCTAGAAAATGATTTCAAGCAAAATGAGAACTATGGTTTCAAATAGTTCTACTATTAGAGCGATGTTTGAAGAAGGAAAGAGATTATCAAGTATATATGGGGAAGAAAATGTTTTTGATTTTAGTATAGGTAACCCTAATGTAGAACCACCAGAAGAGATTAAAGAGATAATAAATAAAATTCTTAATGAGGAAAAGCCTAATTTTATTCATGGATATATGAATAATTCGGGATATGAAGATGTTAGAGAAGCTATAGCTAATCATTTAGGAAAAGAATATAATCTTGAATTAAAATGTGAAAATATAGTTATGACTTGTGGTGCTGCTGGAGGGTTAAATGTAATTTTAAAAAGCATTTTAGATCCAGAGGATGAGGTTATTGTTTTTGCACCTTTCTTTGGGGAATATGTTAATTATGTTAAGAATTTTGATGGTATAGTAACTGTTGTATCAGCAAACACAAATAGTTTTCAATTAAACTTAGAAGAGTTAAAAAAGAAAATATCAAATAAGACTAAAGCTATAATTATTAATTCTCCTAATAATCCAAGTGGAGTTATATATAGTGAAGAGACAATAAGAGAATTGTCGGCTATATTAAGGGAAAAGGAATTAGAATTTAATAAAGATATTTATTTAATTTCAGATGAACCATATAGAGAAATTATATATGATAATATTAAAGTACCTTGTATATTGAATTATTATAATAATTCATTTATAGGATATTCATATAGTAAGTCATTATCAGTACCAGGTGAAAGAATAGGTTATATTGTAATTAATCCTAAGATGAATACTTTTGAAGATGTAACAGCAGCTTTAAATATAGCAAATAGGATTCTAGGATTCGTTAATGCACCTTCACTTTTCCAAAGAGTAATAAAAGAAAGTTTAAAATTAGAAGTTGATGTTAATATTTATAAGAAAAATAGAGATTTATTATATAATCACTTAATTTCTATAGGATTTGAATGTCTAAAACCAGATGGAGCATTTTATCTTTTCCCAAAATCACCAATAGAAGATGATGTTAAGTTTTGTGAAGATGCTAAAAAGTTTAATATATTAGCAGTACCAGGAAAAACTTTTGGATGCCCAGGATATTTTAGATTATCTTATTGTATATCTTATGATAAGATTGAAAAATCTCTAAAAGCTTTTGATGAGCTTATAAAGTTATATAAATAATATAACTAAAGAGTATTATATTGAATAAAAAAATACAAATTAGGGCAAGTTTAAAATGGGGAACTTAAATGTTGCTATAGCCCCTTGTATTTATTAGTAAAGTATGATAAGATATATTAAGAAGTAATTTACTAATAGCTAGAAAATGAAGAGTGGGGCTTGTTCCCGCTCTTTCTATTTGAACGCAACTACTTTTTTAGTTGCGTTTTTACATATCTATTTTTTAAATTACCTAAAAAACTGAATATTGCAAAGGAGGATAATTATGAAGAATGATGCCTTAGTGACTCAAATTTATGAAATGGTTAAACCCATAGCAGATGAACTTAACTATGAAATATATCATGTTGAATATGTTAAGGAAAATGGAGAATATTATTTAAGAATATATATAGAAAAAGAAGGCGGCATCACTTTAAGTGATTGTGAAGCTCTTTCAAGAAGAGTAAGTGATCTTATGGATGAAAAAGATCCTATACCAGAAGCTTATTTCTTAGAAGTTTCATCACCAGGTTTAAATAGAACATTATTTACTGAAGCTCACTATAAGAGATTTGTAGGTAGAGAAGTAATGGTTAAGCTTGCAAAAGCTATCGATGGAAAGAAAAGTGTTAAAGGTATTTTAAAAGAAGTTAATGAAGAAAATATAATAGTTGAAGCAGACACTTTAATAAGCATACCAAAAGAAAAAATTAAAAGTGCAAATATTGAAGGGGAAATATAGTAAGGAGGGTATTTAAGATGAACCAAGAGTTTATAGGTGCTCTTAAAGAAATAGTAAAAGATAAAGGTATTAGTGAAGATTTATTATTTACAACAATTGAGGATGCGTTAGTTGCAGCATATAAGAAAAATTATGCTGGTCCAACATCTTCAGCACAAAATGTAAAAGTAACAATTGATAGAGAAAGTGGAGAAATACATGTTTATTCTCAAAAGATTGTTGTTGAAGAAGTTTTTGATAATGTTACTGAAATAGGATTAGAAGAAGCTCAAGAAATAAAACCTACATATGATTTAGATGATGTGGTAGATTTTGAAGTTACTCCAAAGAATTTTGGAAGAGTTGCAGCACAGCTTGCAAAGGGAGTAGTAACTCAAAGAATAAGAGAAGCTGAAAGAAGTATCATATATAATGAGTATAAAGAAAAAGAATATGATATTATAACTGGAACAGTTTTAAGAGAAGATAAAGGTAATGTTTTTGTTAATATTGGAAAGCTTGAAACAGCAATTGGACCAAATGAACAAATTCCAAGAGAAAAGTATAAATTTAATGAAAAAATTAAATTATATGTTGTAGAAGTTAAAAATACTTCTAAAGGTGCTCAAATAATAGTATCTAGAACACATCCTGGATTAGTAAAAAGATTATTTGAACTAGAAGTTCCAGAAATATATGAAGGTGTTGTTGAAATAAAGAGCATCTCAAGAGAAGCTGGATCAAGAAGTAAAATTGCAGTAGTATCTCATGATGAAAATGTTGATCCTATGGGAGCTTGTGTTGGTCCTAAGGGAGCAAGAGTTCAAAATATCGTAAATGAACTTAAAGGTGAAAAGATTGATATAATCAAATGGAGTAAAAACCCAGAAGAATTTATAGCAAGTTCTTTAAGTCCAGCAAAAGTTCTAAGTGTAACAGTTGATGAAGATTCTAAATCTGCTAAAGTTATTGTTGATGATAATCAATTATCACTTGCTATTGGTAAGGAAGGTCAAAACGTAAGATTAGCAGCAAAATTAACTAATTGGAAGATAGATATAAAGAGTAAGTCACAAGCAGAAGCTATAGAGGAATAAGGGGGATTTTTTTATGAAAGTAAAGAAAATACCTTTAAGAATGTGCACAGGTTGCATGGAAATGAAGCCTAAGAAGGAGCTTATTAGAGTTGTAAAAAGCCAAGAGGGTGAAGTTTCTGTTGATTTAACAGGAAAAAAAGCAGGAAGAGGCGCTTATATTTGCAAAAGTATTGAGTGCTTAGAAAAAGCATTTAAAGCAAAAAGATTAAGTAGAAACCTTGATGTTGCAATAGATGAAGAAATATACAACAGATTAAGGGAAGAGATAGTTAATGAATAAGTTTTTTAATTTTTTAGGTCTTGCTAAAAGATCAGGGAATTTAATAGAAGGGTATAGCAAATGTGATGAACAACGTAACAGACGTAGTTTTTATCTTGTAATACTAAGTGATGATGCTTCTAATAGTACAAAAAAGAAGTTCAGAAATCACTGTGCTGAAAAGGGAATTCCTCTTATAGAAGGCTTTTCTAAAGAACAACTAGGTAACCCAATTGGAAGAGAGGAACTAAAAGTTTTAGCTGTAGTGGATAAAAACATGGCTGAAAAGTTAATATCCTTGTACCAAAATGAAGAAGGAAGAAATTAACCGGGGGTGATTTTATTGTCAAAGATTAGAGTATATGAATTGGCAAAAGAGCTTAACGTTAGCTCAAAAGATTTAATAAATTTATTAATGGAAGAATTTGGTGTTGAAGTTAAAAATCATATGAGTGTAATAGAAGATGAAGATGCAACACTAATAAAAGAACTATTAGGTGACACTAGTAATAGTGAAGGCAAGAAAAGTTTAGTTGATGAATATGAAGAAGAACTTGCTGAGTCACTTAATAAAGGTGTAAGAAAAAAGAAAAAGACTAAAAAAGAGTTAGAGCAAGAAGAAGTTGAAAGAAATGCTGAAGCTGCATGTGGAGTAATTGAAATTGGTGAAACAATAACAGTTAAAGAATTATGTGAAAAGCTTGGTAAGCCAACAAATGATGTTATTAAGAATTTAATATTCTTAGGTGTAATGGCTGGTGTTAACCAAGAAATAGACTTCTCTACTGCTGAAAAACTTTGTGAAAAATACGAAGTTTTAGTTGAAAAGAAAGAAGAAGGAACAGAATTAGAAGCATTTGAAGAAGAAACTGATGTTGTTGAAGAAAACTTAGTTAAGAGACCTCCAATAGTAACAATTATGGGGCATGTTGACCATGGTAAGACATCACTTTTAGATGCTATAAGACATGCAAAAGTTACTGCTAGTGAAGCTGGTGGAATAACTCAACATATAGGTGCTTATACAGTTTCTTTAAATGGAGAAAAGATTACATTCTTAGATACTCCAGGACATGAAGCTTTCACTGCAATGAGAGCTAGAGGAGCACAAGTTACTGATATAGTTATATTAGTTGTTGCTGCAGATGATGGTATAATGCCACAAACAAAGGAAGCAATTAACCACTGTAAAGCAGCAGAGGTTCCTATGATCGTTGCAATAAATAAAATTGATAGACCAGGTGCAAATGTTGATAGAGTTAAACAAGAATTAACTGAGCATGGATTAGTTTCAGAAGACTGGGGTGGAGATACTATTTGTGTTCCAGTTTCAGCTAAGACTGGTGAAAATTTAGAAAGTTTATTAGAAATGGTTCTATTAACAGCTGAAATGCAAGAGTTACAAGCAGATCCAAATAGAAAAGCTAAGGGTACTGTAATTGAAGCTAAATTAGATAAGGGTAGAGGAGCTGTTGCATCACTACTTATTCAAAATGGTACTTTAAATGTAGGTGATTCTATCTTAGTTGGTTCTACTTACGGTAGAATAAGAGCTATGTTTGATGATAGAGGAAAGAAAATAAAGAGTGCTGGACCATCTATTCCAGTTGAAATATTAGGGCTTTCTGAAGTGCCAGCTGCTGGTGATAGATTTATAGTTTGTAAAGATGAAAAGACTGCAAGAAATATGGCTGAAGTTAGAAAGCAAAAGATTAAAGCTGATAGTCACCAAGCTTCTAATAGAGTATCTTTAGAAGATTTATACAGTCAAATCCAAGAAGGAAAGGTTAAAGAATTAGCTATAGTTGTTAAAGCGGACGTTCAAGGTTCTGTTGAAGCAATAAGACAATCTTTAGAGAAATTATCTACTGATGATGTTAAGGTTAGAGTAATACATGGTGCTGTTGGTGCTATAACAGAAACAGACGTTACACTTGCTGCAGCTTCAAATGCTTTAGTTATTGGATTTAACGTAAGACCAGATTCAAATGCAACAGTTCAATCAGAAAAAGAAAACATTGAAATAAAAACATATAGAATAATATATGATGCAATTGAAGATGTTAAATCTGCTATGATTGGTATGCTTGAACCAGAATATAAAGAAGTTATAAATGGTAAAGCAGAAGTAAGAATGACATATAAGATTTCAAATGTAGGAACTATAGCAGGTTGTTATGTTATAGATGGTAAAATTGTAAGAAATTCTGAAGTTAGAGTAATTAGAGATGGTATCGTAATATTCGAATCAACATTAGCTTCATTAAAGAGATTCAAAGATGATGCTAAAGAAGTAGCTAAAGGATATGAATGTGGTTTAAGTGTTGAAAAGTTCAACGATCTTAAAGAAGGCGATATTATAGAATCATTTACAATGGAAGCTATTAAAAGAAAAGAGCTTTAAGAGGTGTTTTAAATGGCTAACTATAGAGGCGGAAGAATAAACGAAGAAGTAAAAAGAGAAATTAGTAATATAATAAGAAATGAAATAAAGGATCCAAGACTTACTGCCATGGTATCAGTTACTGATGTAAAAGTAACTAAAGATTTAAGATATGCAAAGGTATTTGTAAGTATATTTGGAAAAGATGATGAAGAAAAGAACAATACATTTATTGCTCTAAAAAATGCTAGTGGATATATTAGAAAAGAAATAGGTCAAAGAATTAATTTAAGATACAATCCTCAAATAATATTTGAAATTGATGATTCAATCAATTATGGAATGCATATTGAAGAATTAATTCAAAAGGTAAAAGAAAAGTAATATGACATTAAGTCAAATTGCAAAGTTTATATTAGAAAGTAAAAAAATAGGCATTACCTACCATGTATCACCTGATGGTGATGCAGTAGGTAGTGTTCTTGCACTTTTTAACGCTTTAAAGAGTTTAAACAAGGATTGTTACATAATATCAAAAGATACTTTATCAGAAAATTTAAAGTTTTTAAAAGGATCAGATGAAATTACAGGAGAAATTACAGAGCCTGTAGACGAAACAGATATTGTAGTAGTGCTTGATTGTGGAAATTTAGAGAGAGTAAGTGCAAATTTAAAAGAGTTCACTGGCACAATAGTAAATATAGATCATCATCTTTCAAATGATAAATACGGTGATGTTAATTATATAGATTCAAATGCAGCTGCAACAGCAGAAATAGTATTTGAACTGTTAAATTTAATGGGAATAAGTTTTGAAAAAGAAAATAGCGTTATAAAAGATATAGGAACTTGTATGTATACTTCAATAGTAACGGATACAGGTGCATATAGACATTCTAACGTAACAGAAAGAACACATAAGATATCTGCAACATTGAAGAAAATAGGTGTAGATAATACTTTTATTTATCAAAGTCTTTTTGATAATAAGGATTTTAGCAGAATAAAGCTAATTGGAAAAGCATTGAGTAATATGCAACTTATTTTAAATGGAAAAGTTGCTTTATTAGAAATAGATAAAAATTTTACAGCAGATTTAGGAATTGATATAGGAGATACATCAGATATAATTTCTTATGGACTTCAAATTAAAGGTGTTGAAGTAACATTATTATTAAAAGAAGTTGAAGATGGTGTTAAAGCTAGCTTAAGAGCTAAGAGTTATGTTGATGTAAGAAAAATAGCAGAAGTTTTTGGTGGCGGTGGTCATATAAGAGCTTCTGGTATAAAAATTAAAAATATGTCAATGGAAGAAGCTAAATACGAAATATTAAATGAAATACAGAAAGAGTTGTAAGATATGAATGGTATTTTAAATATCTTTAAACCAAAAGGAATGTCATCTTTTGATGTTGTTAGAGTAGTAAAAAAAGTAGCTAAAACAGGAAAGGTTGGACATACTGGAACATTAGATCCAGAAGCCACAGGAGTATTGCCCGTATGCATTGGGAGAGCAACTAAAATAATAGATTATATCATGGATTCAGAGAAGGTATATGAAGTTACTTTTAAGTTGGGAATTAGGACAACTACTTATGATTTAGAGGGAGAAATTTTAGAAGAGAAGGACACTTCTAATTTAAGGAATGAAGATATATTAGATGTAATTAGAGAGTTTATAGGAGAATATTCTCAAGTTCCACCTATGTATTCTGCTTTAAAGCAAAATGGAGTTAGACTTTATGAGTTAGCTAGAAAAGGGATAGAAGTAGAAAGAGAAGGTAGATTAATAAAAATCTATAATATTGAAGATATTAAAATAAATAACCCTTATGTTTCTATGAAAGTTACATGTTCTAAAGGTACTTATATAAGAAGTCTATGTTATGATATAGGAGAAAAGCTAGGAGTTTTTGGAACTATGACAGAACTAAATAGATCAAAAACTTCTGTATTTTCACAAGAAAAGTCAATTAATATTAATGATTTAACAGAAGGAAATATAGGTAACTATATCGTAACAATGGAAGAAGCATTAAGCAAATATGAAGCAATTACAGTCCATGGAAAGTATGTAAAACTTCTTATAAATGGAGTAAGAGTTGCTGATAATAGATTTACTAAAGATAAGATTATTAATAATAGATTATATAGAGTGTATGATGAAAATAATAATTTTATAGGCCTAGGTGAAAGAAATAATGCTGGCTTTAAAATAGAGAAGTTACTAATCACATAGGAGAAAAAATAATGCTAATATATGATAACAAGGCTTTTGATGAAGAAAGTAGAAATAATTATATAGCTCTTGGTAGCTTTGATGGATTGCATTTAGGACACTTGTCATTAGTGAGAAAAGTTAAAAATTTAGCGGCGAAAAATGGTGGTAAATCAGTTGTTTTTACTTTTAAAAATCATCCTAGAACATTTATAAATATTAATAACAAAATAGAATTGATTATGACTAACGAAGAAAAGATTGAAGTTTTACAAAAAGAAGGTATAGATATACTGGCATTTAAAGATTTTGATGAAAAAATAATGAAAATGATGCCAGATGACTTTATTAAATGGTTATGTAAAACTTACAATGTAAAAGGAATTGTCGTAGGATTTAATTTTAAATTTGGTTATAAAAATTTAGGTGATATTGAGCTTTTAAAAAAGTTCGAGGAAGAATATAAGTATAAATTATATGTAATGGAACCTTGTAAAATTCAAGGTGAAATAATAAGTTCTACAACAATTAGGAAAGAGTTAATAGAAGGAAATGTAAGAAAAGCATTTAATATGTTATCTAGACCATATATGCTTTCTGGAAAAGTAATAGATGGTAAAAAGCTAGGAAGAACTATAGGTTTTCCAACTGCCAATTTAGAGATTGATAAAGAAAAAGTTATTCCTAAAAAAGGGGTTTACTATACTAATGTAAAAATTAATGAAAAAATTTTTAAAGGAATTACTTCTGTAGGGAATAATCCTACTGTAGATGGGCAAGAATTAACTGTAGAAACCTATATATTAGATTTTAGTAATGATATATATGGAAAAGAAATTAATATTTATTTTATTGATAGAATAAGAGATGAAATAAAATTTAATAATCTTAATGAATTGATTGAACAATTAAAAAAAGATAAAAAATTTGCAGAGAAAAGTAGTGAAGTCATAGGTCAAAATAATATATAATTTTTTATTATTAGATGATAAAATCTAAAAAAATTTAAAATTATAAATTATGTTTACAAGATAGACTTACTTTGCTATAATATTTCATGAAGAACCTACTTCTAAGATTTGAGGGTGATTTCTCTTTTCCTGGAAATAGGGGATAAATTAATTGGAGGTGTCATTATGGACGCAATAAGAAAGCAAGAATTAATCAAACAATACGGAAGACACGAAGGAGACACTGGTTCACCAGAAGTTCAAATCGCTCTTTTAACTGAAAGAATCAACTCATTAACTGGACACTTAAAAGTTCACAAAAAAGACCACCACTCAAGAAGAGGGCTTTTAATGATGGTTGGACAAAGAAGAGGTCTTTTAAATTACTTAGCTGAACAAGATATCGAAAGATACAGAGCTATAATAGCACAATTAGGCTTAAGAAGATAGTCTTTATAGAGCGGGTTTTATCCGCTCTATTATTTTAAAAAAATTAAATTAGTAGAACCGTAAAACCTGAAGGGAGGTTATTAAATGACTAATATACTAGAAAGAAATATAGCTGGTAGAAATATGAAGGTTGAGTTTGGTAGAGTTGGAATGTTATCAAATGCAGCTATTTTTATGAGCTATGGAGATACAGTAATATTAACAAATGTTAATGCTTCAGAAAAACCAAGAGAAGGAATAGATTTCTTCCCATTAAGTGTTGAATATGAAGAAAGATTATACGCAGTTGGTAAAATACCAGGTGGATTTATAAAAAGAGAAGGTAGACCTTCAGAAAATGCAATTCTTTTCGGAAGAGCTGTAGATAGACCATTAAGACCATTATTCCCTAAGGGATATAGAAATGATGTTCAAGTGGTTTGTACAGTTGTATCTGTAGAACAAGATAACTTACCAGAAATTCTAGCAATTAATGCAGCATCAATGGCATTATCTCTATCAAGTATTCCTTTTACAACTCCAGTTGCAGCAGTGCAAGTTGGATTAATCGATGGAAATTTTGTTTTAAACCCTACTTCAAAAGAAAGAGAAGAAAGTATTCTTCAATTAACTGTTTGTGCAACTAAAGAAAGAGTTATGATGATTGAAGCTGGTGGAAATGAAATACCAGAAGATACAATGATTAAAGCAATTGAATATGGTTTTGAAAAGTGTCAGGATATAGTTGCATTCCAAGAAGAAGCAATGGCTAAGTTCGGAAAAGAAAAGGATGAACCTGTTCTTTATAAACCAGATGCAGAACTTACAAAGGATATTCAAGAGTTCGCTGGTGAAATGATCAAAGAAGCTATGTGGATTACTGATAAAGATGAAAGAAATGCAGCAATGGATGCAGTAAACGATAAAATAACTGAAGAATTTGCAGAGAAGTACCCAGATACATTTGCAGATTCTAAAGAAATAGTTTATAACATGCAAAAAGAAGTAGTTAGAGATATGCTTTTAAACCATTCTAGAAGACCAGATGGAAGAGCTTTTGACGAAATAAGAAAGATTTCATGTGAAGTAGATTTACTTCCAAGAACTCATGGAACAGGTTTATTTACAAGAGGATTAACTCAAGTTATGACTGTAGCTACTTTAGGAGCTGTTGGAGACATTCAAATTATAGATGGTATAGGTGAAACAGAATCTAAGAGATATATGCATCACTATAACTTCCCTGCTTACTCTGTTGGTGAAGTTAAACCATTAAGAGGTCCAGGTAGAAGAGAAATAGGTCATGGAGCTTTAGCAGAAAGAGCTTTAGAACCACTTATTCCTTCAGAAGAAGAATTCCCATATACAATTAGATTAGTTTCAGAAGTATTAAGCTCAAATGGTTCGACTTCTCAAGCTTCTGTTTGTGGATCTACATTAGCATTATTAGATGCAGGTGTTCCAATTAAGAGACCAGCAGCAGGTATTGCAATGGGTCTTATAACATCAGAAGATTTAAGCGAAGAAGAAGTTTTAACTGATATACAAGGAATCGAAGATTTCTTTGGAGATATGGACTTTAAAGTAGCTGGTACAACTGAAGGTATAACTTCAATTCAAGTTGATACTAAGATTAAGGGATTAAGCTTTAATGTAATTGAAAAAGCAATTAAAAATGCAAGAAAAGCTAGATTACACATTTTAGATAAAATTAACGAGTGTATACCAGCACCAAAATCAGAAGTATCTAAATTTGCACCAAAAACATCAACTATTTCTATCGATCCAGAAAAGATAAGAGATGTTATTGGAGCAGGTGGTAAAGTTATTAATAAGATAATAGCTGATACAGGTGTTAAGATTGATATTAAAGAAGATGGTACAGTATTTGTTTCTTCACCAGATCATGATGGAGTAAATGAAGCTATTAGAATTATTGAAGGATTAACTAAGGAAGTTCAAGCAGGTGAAGTTTACTTAGGAAAGGTAACTAAAATAGCTGCATTTGGTGCATTTATTGAAATCTTACCTAATAAAGAAGGACTTTGTCATATTTCTAAATTAGATAAGAAGAGAGTAGAAAAGGTTGAGGATGTTGTATCTGTTGGAGATGAAATTTTAGTTAAAGTAACTGAAATAGACTCTCAAGGAAGAATTAACCTTTCAAGAAAAGATGCTCTTCCACAAGATGAAGTAACTGAATAATAAAAATGTTAAAAGAGAATTTAAAATAATTCTCTTTTTTTTAATGTATAGGAAAGTATAAAAATTTCAATGGCTGAAAGTTAGATAAAATCTAGCTTTCAGCCATTTTTTGT